>JBARFA010000196.1:0-51060 GCA_049796755.1 Acidobacteriaceae bacterium | reverse complement strand
CGTCTGCGCAACGCCCAGGCCGGCACTCAGTGTGAAAGCAAAAGCAATAGTGAGCGGTGCCGCAATCCGCATAGGTCCATCCTCGAATGAATTTGCCGCGGCTTAATTCTAGCCCCAGCCCTCTTCCCTGTTCCCTGCTTTATTCGCCGGACGCGCATGTCGCCTTGGTACCGGGCAAGCGCATCCCCATAATTCTTGTGCGATATCACGCGATAAATCCGCGCCTTCCGGCAACACTTAAAAGAAGTACTGAGGAAACGCGCTTGCCTTGACTGATTAAGCGGGCGCGAGGTCAAGTCCCAACTGACAACTGAGCACACGCTAAGCTGGGCTGTGCGGGAGGACCGCGTCCCTCCGCTGAATGCGGGGTAAGGGAAGAGTCGGCTGCGAGCCTGGGTGCGATAGGTTGGCCGCGGGTGGCTCGGATGCAATCGCCGCTCGGGAATATGAGCGGTGGGCTCGTGGCTTGATGGGGGTGCAGACGTAAAGGTTGTAGTGGCGGACGTGGAGCTCCATATCGATCCGGTAATCGGAGTCGAAGTCTTAGCGCGCGAGTAGTCGTCGCCAGCGGAGCAAGCTCACATGAAGAGCGTAGGGTCGGACCGTCTCGCTTGCTGGGTTTGGGTGGTGGCGGAACAGCGAACGCACCCGTGGCCAAAGACCTAACGATGCAAGTCACCTCGCCGGAACTCTAAGTAGACCGCTTAAGATGAATCGCTTCCTGGCCAACCTGGCCAACCCCGCATGCGCTCCAATATCGCTAGAAATCCATCGAGAACAGAATCTTTGAGAGCCAGTGCTATTTTGGGATACTACCTCGTTTCTCTGGACCTAATCGCGAAGGCTCCCCGGGCTATTTCTACCTGCTCTTCGGCACTGCAACCTGCTCCTTGACGTTTCAATTTGCCGCACGGTCGCTATGGTTAGATTTTCAGCGGCGTGAGTCTGGCGGACGACAGCCTAAACGTCACCGCGAGCATAATTAGGTGGCGGACCGGGAAGACGGTCTCACACTTCGCGCGTTGTCCGATCGACTCGCGTTGGCGCAGGGCTATTTACTGGCACATTGCCAACAAGAACAACCTATTGACCGCTGCCTTCGATGCTGTTCTCGCGCGTGCTCAATGAAATCGTCGTCATCCCATAGGTACCTATGAAGCTACCGAACAAAGTTTTCCGACTTGTTGATGCGGGCATCTCGCCCTGCACCTCGACTTATAGACTTGCGCGGGCGCTGCGCCGCGGGATCCATTGATCCACGTCCTCCAGTATGACCTTGTCAACATAGCACCAGCCCCAATCCTCACCGGGCTCGAAGGAACGCATGATCGGATGGCTGGTGCGATGGAAATGCTTGGTGGCGTGTTTGCCGCGGGACTGGTCGCAACAGCCGACATGGCCGCACTCCAGGCATAAGCGAAGGTGAACCCAGAAACTCCCTGTCTCTAAGCACTCTTCACAACCTTCCGGGGTGCGAGGGTATGCCTCGCAATCGACACTGAAGGCCACAGGCGCCAAAAAAAAGCCTGGACGCGGGTCTGGTGGACCGGAACTGCATGGCGGGAAAACTCAAGGGCTAGAAGGGCGGACGCAAGAGCGACAAATTACTTCTTATGAGAAGCGCGCGTCTCGGTTAGCCATAAAGGCCGAGTCACTCATTGAGGTCGATTACAACCCGCATATGATTGTCGGCGGGTTGTTGATTCTGTGAGTTGTCGCGTAGACTCTTGGTCATATGCGGCGCGCGATAGCGGTCTTGATGATTCTGACCTTCGGCTCATTTCTAGCCGCGCCGCTACTCGGCTTATCTTCGAACTCGCAAAGCAACCTGCCTGCCTGCTGCCGACGTGACGGGAAGCATCACTGCATGATGTGGATGATGATGGAGCGCGAATCGGGCACACAGGTGTCCGTGTACCCCCCGAAATGTCCATGTTTCCCGCACCCGTGGAGTTTCACTCAGTGCCAAAACCACGCCACTACCCCAAGCTCCGCGTTGATATTTTACGCGGCCTTACAAAGTCATCCTGCATGTCACGCGCAGTCGGAAGTGCAGCGGCGTATTTCGTTTGACCGATCCCGCCAAAAACGCGGACCACCCTCGCCTGTAATAGCCAGCTAATTCGCCTCTCACAACGCATTCAATTGTCATCTCCAAGCTCCTTCGAAGCCGGTTGGACCGGTCTGTAGGCGCATCGCGCGCGCAGGCGGGAGAACCGCATGAAATCCACGGTGAGGAAGCATTTTATGAGGTATGTTGTTAGCTTGTTTGCGGTCTTCTCTCTTCTGGGGTCCGTCGCATTTGCCACGATTTTCGGTTCGGTTCGCGGCGTCGTTCACGATCCTCAGCACCGCCCCATCCAGGGCGCTCACCTTACATTGAAAGCTCAAAACTCGGACTGGACGCGATCGGAAGACTCTAATGCCGACGGAGAATTTCTATTCACTTCAGTGCCGTTCGGCAATTACACCGCTACCGTAACGTCGAATGGTTTTCAGCAACTCAGTCAAGAAGTCATCGTTCAGTCCGACACCAGTCCGGTGCTCCATTTTCAGTTGTCCATTCTAGGCGCAAAAGCAAACATCGTTGTGCCGGAAACAATTGGGTCGGCGACGACGGACACTGCTACGCCGACGGAGATGATGAGCCGAACCGATATTCAGCAAACTCCGGGAGCAGATCGCTCCTACGGCATGGAGATGATCACTGATTATGTTCCCGCCTCGTATGTGACCCACGATATGCTGCACATGATGGGCGGCCATCAGGTGAACTGGCTGATCGACGGCGTTCCAATTCCCAACACCAATATTGCCACTAACCTTGGCCCGCAGATCTTGCCGCGGGACATCGACTACCTGGAGGTGTATAGCGGCAGCTACGACGCCGATTATGGAGATCGTGCGTATGGAATCTTCGATGTAGTGCCGAAGACCGGCTTTGAGCGCGATCGGGAATGCGATCTCGTTCTCACCGCAGGCAATTTCTATCAAACCGATGACCAAATCAGTTGCGGATCCCACACCGAGCGGTTCGCCTACTATGCGAGTTTGAACGGAAACCGGAGCAATTACGGACTCCAGACACCTGTTCCCCAAGTGGTGAACGATGCTGCCAACGGCTTTGGCGGATTCGCCACGTTTATCTACAATTCTGACCCGAAGAACCAATATCGCGTGGTGACCTCACTTCGCCGGGACTATTTCCAAATCCCCATCGACCCCAACCCCAACTCAATCGGGAACCAGGTTTATCCGTCGTACGGCCTGCATGACGCCGAAGTCGAACCCGATGGCTATGCCACTCTCTCCTGGGTCCACACCTTCAACCCCGACAAGCTACTTAGTGTTTCTCCCTTCTACCACTACAACGGAGCGGACTATAAAGGCGGCGCTAACGACTATCCTGTTTCGTCCACTGTCGATCAGAATGCGAACTATCTAGGCATGCAGACGGATCTGAACTACAACTTCTGGAAGAACGATCTTCAAGCCGGCGTCTATGGATTTTTTCAGCACCAATACAACTACTTCAATAACTATTTCAACGACGGTACTCCAAATGTGCCGGCCTCTTCCATAGGAGTGAATGGTGGAGTGGCCGCCGAGTTCATCAACGACAAATTCAAGGTGACCCCATGGTTTACGTTGATCACCGGACTTCGCCTGACCCAGTTCGACGCCACAATCTCGGAGACGGCAGCCGATCCCCGCTTCGGAGGCGCTTTGAGGATTCCACGGCTGAACTGGGTCTTCAGCGGTTTCTACGGCTATTACTACCAGGCGCCGCCACTCGTCACTGCCACTGGCCCTCTGCTCGACTTGGCAAACGGCCAGAACTTCACCTTTTCCCCTCTCCATGGCGAGCGGGATATTCAATGGCAATATGGTGTCACGATTCCTTACCGCAACTGGACTCTAAGCGCCAACAATTATGAAACCCGGGCGGAGAACTGGCTGGATCATAACAATATCGGCGAATCGAACATCTTTTGGCCGATCACCTGGTCTTACGCGCTGATTCAAGGATGGCAACTCACTCTCCGTTCGCCTGAAGTCCTGCACCATGGCCAGTTTCATCTTGCCTATGCCAACCAAATTGCACAGGCGACCTCGCCGATCACGGGAGGCCTGATCTGCCCCGTCCCAGTTACCTCAGCATGTCCACTCGATATTCCACCAGGACTTGCACCCGTCGACCACGATCAGCGCAACACCTTGAATGTGGGATTCAATGCCACTCTTCCTTGGAGCTCCCACGCCGCCGCCAATGTTTACTATGGTTCTGGTTTTACGAACGGGTTGTACGGGACGCCGCAAGCTCAATATCCCGGACCGTATTTGCCGAGCCACACAACCGTCGATCTCTCACTGGGGAAGACCTTCGCAGAGAAGTACACGGTTTCTGCAAACGCGATCAATGTGGCAAACCGCCGGGTGCAACTGGATAATAGCTTGACCTTCGGCGGATTTCACTGGAACGATCCACGACAAATCTACGGGGAGTTCCGCTATCGATTCAACTATTAAATAACTTGAGGGATGCAGGAGAAGCTTCATCAACTTGTGTCCCCGAAAGGATGCTTATGCTCCGCGGCCAGGAGACTTCCTTGGTTCGCGGAGCGTCGCGATGTATTGTTTTGGTCGCTCCAGTGTGCACCGGACGGTTCTTGTACGGTCGGTCTCATCTGAAGCTCTACAAGCGAATGGCCGCACCATCTCCTCGCCATTTTTGCTGATACTTTGTTCCGGAATGTGGCGCCATCGGGTGCAGGACAATGCAGAAGAAGAGATTGAGTTAATTCCCAGATATCGCTAGAAACTGGAGAAACTGTCGCAGCCATTCCACGTGGGCGGTCCACGCGGGGCCGGTAACGTAGTTGCGGTCGGTGATGGCGCCTTCGAACGGCAAGCTGCAGAACTCGCCACCGGCGATTGTGATTTCCGGTCCGCAGGCCGGATAGGCGCTGATCTTCCGACCTTTCACCACACCCGCAGCGACAAGAATCTGGGCGCCATGGCAGATCGATGCGATGGGCTTCTTCGCCTCATCGAAGTGCCTGACGATTGCCAGCAACTCCTGGTTCAGGCGCAGATATTCCGGTGCGCGGCCGCCGGGAATGACCAACGCGTCATAATCTTGTGCTTTGATTTCGGAGAAAGTTGCATTCAGCGTGAAGTTGTGGCCGCGTTTCTCTGTGTACGTCTGATCTCCTTCGAAATCATGAATAGCTGTTTTGATCGTCTGTCCAGCTTTCTTTCCCGGGCAAATCACGTCGACTTGATGGCCGGCGATTTGCAGCGCCTGGAAGGGAACCATCAGCTCGTAGTCTTCGACAAAATCCCCAGCCAGCATCAGTATTTTTTTCGCCATGCATACCTCCTATCCGCTTGCTTACGAAACCTTGGATGTCAGAAGGTCTTCGATACGAACGGGCAGCTTGCGGACGCGAACTCCGGTGGCATGGTACACCGCTGCTGTAATCGCGGGAGCCACGCCGGCGAGGCCAATTTCGCCGATGCCGCGCGCTCCAAAAGATCCCATCATGGGATCCGGAATATTTAGAAAGGTTACGTCGATATCGGGCACATCGGCGCTGGTCGCAACAAGATAGTCTGCAAAGCTATCATTCATCGGATCGCCGTTGCGCGGATCGTAGACTGTCTGCTCCAGCAGGCCCATGCCAACGCCCATCACGATTGCGCCGGCAACCTGGTTGGTGGCGGTTTTCATATTGATAATGCGCCCGCCGTCGATCACGCATACGGAACGGCTGACGCGGAGCCGTGCAATGCCGGGATCCCACTCGACCTCAATAAACTGCGCGCCAAAAGAATGAGTGGAGTAGTTGTGGGCATTGGTGTCGGAGCCCAGACCTCCGGTGCGGCTGTCGCCGTTGACGTATCCGACGGTGGCCATTTTCAGCAGATTCTGAAACGGCATGCCCGCGCTCGAGGCCTGATCTTTGCTATGCAGGCGGCCGTTGGTCAAGGTGAGCGTCGCGGGATCTTGATTTAGATACGGAGATCCGGGAGCACTGACCGCCAGTTTGATGAGAGATTGAATCGCCGCATCCGTCGCCGCTGCAATCGCCGGCAGAACCGTTGCGGTTGCGGTCGAGCCGCCGGAGGTGGGACCAGGGACCAGGGACGTGTCGCCCAGAACAACGTCAATTTTTGAGAGCGCAATACCGGTGCGTTCGCGAACAACCTGAGCGAAGACGGTGTAGGTGCCGGTGCCTATATCCTGAGTGGCGCAACTGGCGTACGCGGACCCGTCGTCTTTCAGAGTCACGCTGGCCTGACAATCTCCGCGGCCTGCGCCCCATGATGCGGCGGCCATGCCCCAACCCAGGATGAGGTCGCCCTTGCGCATCGATCCCACCGCCGGCGTGCGCTGCGACCAGCCAAACTTCTGCGCGCCCACCTGATAACACTCCTTGAGGTGGCGGGAAGAAAATGGCTTGTTGTTCTCCTCGTCGATCAGCGTATCGTTGCGCATGCGCAACTCCACTGGATCCATCTGGAGCTTGATCGCTAACTCATCCATGGCGGACTCGACTGCGAAAAGTCCGGGCACGGCTCCGGGGCCGCGCATGGGCGTGGGAGTACCGACGTTTCTTTTGACGAGTGCCGAGGTGACCTGCAGATTTGCCACGCTGTACAGGAATGGAGTCGCCTCGCCGCAATTTTCTTTGATGTTGTCCAGCATCGAAGTGTGATTGCGATAGTCCTGTCGGAGGGAAAGCAGCTTGCCATCGTGCGTTGCGCCGAGACGCATGCGCTGTCGCGTTTCCGGCCGATGCCCGACATCGGTGAACATCATCCTTCGGGACACGGTGAGTTTGACCGGGCGGTTGAGTTGTCGCGATGCCGCTGCCGCGAGCGCGGAGTGCGGCCAGGGAAACAGTTTGCCGCCGAAACCGGAACCGATGAATCGAGAGATCACCTGAACATTGTGTTTCTCGACGCCCATCACTTGCGCCATGACATGTTGATGATTGACGACACCCTGCGAGGACTCATACAGAGTGAATCCTTTACCGTCCCAAACGGCGACGGTGGCGTGCATCTCCATGGGATTGTGGGTTTCGACTGGAGTGCCATACAGCTCATCCACCTGCACCGGCGCGGCAGCGAAGGCGGAATCAGGATCGCCGCGCTTGCTCTCAGTGTGCGATGTTTCGGTCTCGTTTTCGAGGTCGGTGGAGACGTTTGGCTGCTCCGCGTCGTACTGTAGCTGCACGGCCGCAGCCGCGGCCTCGGCCTGCTGCAGGGTTTCTGCGACGGCGAGAGCGACGTACTGGCCCCAATAGGAGATGACATTGTCTTCTAACGGTGGGCGGCCTTCACTGTCGCGCCCATGACCGAAAAAGCGGAAGATCGGGCCAATGTTGCCGTGATGCAGCACCAGCAAAACGCCCGGCATTTTCTGCGCAGCCGTAGCATCGAGAGAACGGATTGTGCCATTCGCAATTGTGCTGCAGACGGGAACGGCATAGACCAAGTTGGGAAAATTGTAGTCGGACGCGTAGCGTGCCGAGCCGGTGGTCTTGAGCGGACCGTCGATGCGCGGAAGCGACGCGCCGATAATCTTCGAAGGAACAATTTCCGGGTTGTTGAACTCACTGGACTGAGTGGGCATTGTTTCTATCTCCCGATGGTTGTACGAATGACAACGTCGGGCGCGAGTAAGTTATGCCGCCGCGTTGCGGCTGGCCATTGTCAGGGCGCGAACCAGGCAGCGCTTTGCGAGCTCCACTTTGAAGGCGTTCTGGCTGCGTGGCTTCGCCCCTTTCAATGCGGCCTCGGCTGCCCGCCGAAAATTGACGGCATTCGCTTCTTTCCCTGTCAGCTCGTGTTCGGCTTCGAAGCTGCGCCACGGCCTGGCTCCAACGCCTCCCAAAGCCACCCGCACGTGACGGACTCTGCCACCTTCGGCGTTCATCACAATGGCGGCCGACGCCAACGCAAACTCATACGCTGCGCGGTCGCGCAATTTCAGGTAGAGCGAGCGCGTTTCCGCAACCGGAGGCCCCAGAGTCACGTAGGTGATTAAATCTCCCGGCTCCAGAACGGTCTCTCGATTCGGAGTGTTCCCCGGAAGAAGATAGAAATCCTGGATAGCGATGGTGCGTTCGCCTTTTGTGCCGCGGACATGGATGGTCGCTTCCAGAGCGGCCAGCGCGACATTCATGTCGGACGGATTGTTGGCGATGCAATCATCGCTGGTTCCCAGGATTGCCAGAGAACGATTATCGCCGTCGAGCGCGGAGCAGCCACTCCCGGGATCGCGTTTGTTACACGCGTGAGCAGTGTTTCGAAAATAGACGCAGCGAGTTCTCTGCAGCAGATTTCCTCCTGTGGTTGCCATATTCCGCAGTTGCGGCGACGCACCGGAGAGCAGTGCCTGCGACAGCACGGTATAGTCCCGCATCACTGTCGGATCGTGCGCCAGATCGGAGTTGCGCACCAGAGCGCCGATACGAAGGCCGCCGTTCGGCAACCGTTCGACGCGATCCAGCGGAAGTCCGTTAATGTC
The DNA here is from genome assembly GCA_049796755.1 of Acidobacteriaceae bacterium. Lineage (GTDB taxonomy): Bacteria > Acidobacteriota > Terriglobia > Terriglobales > Acidobacteriaceae > JAKAAZ01. The sequence continues at coordinate 42,518 of JBARFA010000196.1, read as the reverse complement.
GATGACCACTTGTGGACGTTCCACATGCAGCTTCATCAGATCGAGCAGATTTGTTCCACCAGCGACAAATCGTACGGTGGCTCCGAGCTGTGCCGTGGGAGACTTTGCCGCTCTTTCGATGGCCTGGGATGGAGTGCCGGCGTTTACGAACTGAAATGCTTCCATATAATTCGCTCCGAAATGTTGCTGGGTCTACGACTGTTTGCGCACCTGTTGAATGGCCGCAACGATGTTCGGATAGGCGCCGCAGCGGCAGATGTTTCCATACATGCCCTGCTTGACGTCTTCATCGCTGGGTCCGCATGGTTCCTTCAGAAGAGCGACCGCCGACATAATCTGTCCGGAGGTGCAGTAGCCGCACTGAAAGCCGTCATGCTCAACGAACGCAGCCTGCATGGGATGGAGATGATCGGGCTGACCCAAGCCTTCAATTGTGGTGATCTGATCGTTGGCGTGCATGACGGCAAAAGAGAGGCAGGAGTTCACTCGGCGACCATTGACGTGAACCGTGCACGCGCCGCATTGGCCATGATCGCAGCCTTTCTTGGTGCCGGGAAGCTTCAGGTTCTCGCGCAGGCAATCCAGCAACGTAACCCGTGGATCGATTTGCAGGCGATACGTTTTGCCATTCACATGCAGCGTGATGGGCATCGCGCCGGGAGCCGACGCTGTTTCTTCGGCAGCAGGGGCTGGAGGAGTTTGTGTGGCCGCAAATAGCGGCGGAGCTGTGGCGGCGATACCCGCGGCTCCCAGGTGGGAAAGAAAAGACCGTCGGCTGATCCGGCCAAAAAGCGGTTCATTTTCTTTGTCAGAACTGCCGGGCTCGTCGCTCGGGTCTGCTAATTTCAGATCTCGATCGGATTGGATAGGGTCATCTGCCATAGAAACCTTCCGGAGGGTTGGTCTTCATCGTCGTATCGCCATCGTCGTATCGGCGAAGCTGGCCAAGGGTAAGTGAAAAATTCAACGGAGTGGTGCGATATCTGACTGTTAGGCGTGCCGCGTGGGAGCCAGGCTCCGCGCTGTAAAAAGGCCGGTTGTGGCTAAGACTCAGAGAATTGCTGGAGAACGATGCCGAAAACTGGACATTCATGCCTAACCCCGTTGGTGTTTGGATGATTGAGCGGCAAAAAAGTTCTCCAAATTTAAAGTATTTTCGGGGAGAAATAACCCCCGGGGCTTCGAATGCGGCCAATCGAAGTCAGCAATCGTCGAATGACCGAATTGTTGAACAACCTCAACCGTAGGGGAGGGCACCCGTCCAACTACGTTGGATGGCGTTCACCTGATGGGGGCTGCTCTGCCTTAACCGTGATGCAGCAGGGTATGGCCTCCAGCGGAGAAGAGCCCATCGCGTTGGCGCACAATCTTCATCTCGCAATTACGGACCCAGTCGGGTTTCCCATCACGGGCGGACCGTTCAAATGCAAAAGACCAAGTGATGTGGAGGAAAAGTCGCATGAAGCGCACCGAAAACATCTTATCCGCTCAGGTATCTCACAATGCGCAGCCGTAATTCTCGGCGGTGGCCCCGGCACATAAAGCCATCCGTCAGGATGTCACCGAGGCGGTCTCCTACGAGTGAGGCTTAGGGAGCGCCGCGAAAAATCGAAGTGGCGATGAGCCGGCGATTGCCGACTATAGAATTTCCCAGCGCAACGGCTCGCCGGGCTTGCTCTCGCCACGGAAGCGAATACTGTGTCCCAGACGTGTCGGCTGCTGCGCAACTCCGTTCACTTGCAGTTGCAGCTTCCGTTTTAATTCCGAGTCCGAAAGCTTCATTTCAATCTCCCAGCTTCCCGTTTTCGCCGGCGCATACCAGCCGGAATAGCCCTCGGCGGATTTCTTGAATCCCAGCAGTGGAGAGGTGAATTCGTATTCCGCCAGCGGAAGATTCGACTGAAACACGACGCCGCTTTCATTGAATTCAAGTCCCAGCAGCTTCGCCGAACTGTACAAAGGCCACGCATGCGGGTGCATATTCATCACCGGATAATCGGTCCAGTACAATCCGAAGTCGGCTCGGGCCTTCGGGTCGCTAGAATTCGGTTCGGAGAACATGGTTTGTCCGGGATATTTCGATAGAACCGAATTGTAGGTATCCGGGCCGCTCCAGATGCCGTACCAGATGTCGGGATAGGCGTCGGCATGGTGGGCGAGAGAATTCTTCTTCCACTCATTCCATGCCATCGATCCATCGACCATGGCCAGCGCCCAAATCAAGGTTCCGTTGATCGCCGGCCAGATGCCCCCATTTGTCCCCTGTCCCACAGGGCTGTCCATCGCAGCCACACCCTTGTTTTGCAGCAGAGCGCCGATGGGAGACGGTTTTCGAACCAACTGGTTGAGCGCTGCCACTAATGTGTCGGTCTGGTTTGAGGTAGCAGCACCGCCGATGATCGCCCACGGCTGTGTCTCCAGCCAGATCTGGTCTTCTCCGATCCAGCCGAGTTTTTCATCGAGCCATGCACGGCGAAACCATCGCCCCGCCCACTGTTCGCGAACCGCACGCCGTTGCGCCTCGGCCTTACCGTGTGCATCTTCCGGCAAGGTTGTATCGCCGACTGATTTCAGCATGCGTGCATAGTAGTCCAGAACGTAGCAAGCCATGGCGGCGTTCAGCACGCTCTCTCCGACCTTGCGTACTTCCGCAAACTGCGCGGGAGGTACATTGCCGACCACCACGTTGTCATTCCAGTCGCCGTTCGAAAGCCGCATCAAACCATGTCTACCTACACCAATCCCGACGGTCAAGTGTTGGTACGAGCGGGCCAGAAGCTCTCGAACTGTAGGATCATCGGCTTCCACCTGGCGGTGCGGATACAGCGGAATCTTTTCATCGAGAAACTCCTTGTCTCGCGTCGCCAGCACATACTCGCTTGCCAGCCACAGCACCCACATTTCCAGGTCGCTCGGCCGGTAGATGCAGGGCATGGGAACACTGCTTCCTACAATGCCGTAGGGAATCGAGCCATCCGGCTGAATCTCTTTGAGGGTGTACCGGACAATTTCACGTACGAGTCCCGGGTCGGAAAAAATAAACGGCAGCGCGTGTTGCAACGGATCGCGCGCGGCACCCTGAAATCCCATGATGTATTGGTAAACGTGTCCCTGCGACAATATGTGCTCATTGAAAAAGCTGTCGTAGGTTAGATCGCTGCGCAAATAATAGTGGTGCCAGGTGACTTCTCGTTCCACCCAGGGCGCGCTCTTCGTGCGAAATCGCAGACCATCCTGTTTCCATTTGGAGCTCGAATCCTTCCACTGTGATCCTGGATTTTCGCTGTACTTCGCGATAAGGTCGTCGACTTCAAAACCTTGCGGCAGATACCCGTAAAGAAAATAGATCGTATGGCTCTCTCCTGCGTTCAGCGCGAGCTGCCGCTCGAGCAATAGTGCGCTTTCAGGGCCTGTGGAATTTAGTTCGTTGTTCAGTCGCGCTGCCATTCCCTGGGGCTTTTCAATCCCACCCTTGAAAAATTCCGCGCTGTTGGTCGCAAATCCATCTGCTAGCGCGTCAAGCGAGACGAGAAACGTCGCCGGCGGATTTAAATCCTCCATGGTTGCATGCGGAGGCAGCGGTGGAACCGGAGGCCCGTAGAATCCGGTGGGGTGGTCCTTTAAATAGACCTGGACTTTCTGCCACGTTTGTTCCTCTTCCGGCGTGCGGCCGAGAAAGGTCTGCGTCTCCATTAATCCGGCTTTGTTGGGGATGGTTTGAAAGTGGTGCGTAAATCGTCCGCCAAAATCGCGGCGCAGCTTTGCCGCCTTCGTCATGCCGCCCTGAACGACGCCCTCCATCAGTGATCGGTAAGAAAACTGATAATTGTGCGCGCCCCAATATTCCACCCAGCGCGGGCTGGAAGCACTGCCTGAGTGGTTCGTAATTGTCACCTGTGAAATCAGAACGGGATCGTCACCAAAGGGCGCGAAGATGACCTGGTCGACAGAATGCCTCGGACCAGTCACGCGCTTCCGCAGATAGCCCACGCCCATGACTCGCTCAAACGAGTTGTTGTTGCCGGAATAATACGTGCTGAGAATGTTGTCGCCATCCGCAAGAAATCCGACGCCTGCTCCGTAATGCGAATCTTCCGGCGAATAATCGTTCAAGAATTTTGGAGACCCCTCATCCTGACGCACCTGCACATATCCATAGTTGGAAACCGCCGCCACCAGCCGGTTATTTCCCACCTGGTGGGTGTGATCTGTCGGCGCACGCCATTCCGGATGCACCGGCGTGACGGCTTTTGGATCGGTGATTTGATCGCAGGTATAGCGGTAGGCGGGCAGCCCAAAATCGTCATCGAACCAATCTCCAAAATGCCCGGAGCCAAACGGTTTGCTTGCAGGTGTTGTGGGCTCAGCGTTCGCTGCCGAAGGATGAATCGCAGACTCGGCTGCGAGCCTGGGCAAAACCAAAGCGCTTGATAATCCAACACCCGCCAATTCTAAAAATTTCCGCCGCTCCATCGATATGAACTCCTTCATCGAGTGAATTTGCTGTCGTTCTCAGGCACAACCAGCATACTTGCATTTTTCATGGGTGAAATGGTCGTGTTACTTTGATTGCGTTTGAAAATTTACTTTCCGTTCGCAGCGAAATGGGTCTTCTGGTTCGCAGTGGATTCAGAAAGAAGGAAAAATGACGGAGTCGCGTTCACATAGTCGGCTGGCGAGCCGAAATGTACTTTCTCTGACTTTGGGCGTCGCTTTTCTGCTGTTGACCGTTACCTTTCCGCCGCAAGGTATCACCGCACAGAACAAGGTTCCTGTCGTCACCGGGAACGCAAGAGTGGACAAACTACTGAGCGAAATGACGCTTGCCGAGAAGATGGCGCTGATTCGCGGCGCGTATGAACCAGCGGCGACGAATCAGGGACAGGCTGGCTATCTGCAGGGCGTGCCAAGATTGGGGATTCCTCCCCTTCGCATGGCGGATGGCCCTCCTGGAGTGCTGACGCGGCTGCCCTCACAGGCGGAAACGGCGACTATGGGAGTGGCCGCTACTTTCAGCAAACAGGATGCAGAGCAGAATGGCATCGTCATTGCGCGGGAAGCGCGATCGCTCGGTATCGATGTGGTCTTGCAACCGTTCATCAATATTGATCGCGACATCACCTTCGCGCGCGGCTATAACACCTTCGGCGAAGATCCGTTGCTGACCGGAGAGATTGGCGCGGCGGAGATTCGCGGCGTGCAGGGCCAGGACGTGATGGCCATGGCGAAGCACTATGTGGCCTACGATACTGACGGCGACAATGTGTACGTCGCTCAACAGCCGCTGCATGAGATTTATGTTGCGCCGTTTCAGGATGCCGTCGATGCCGGGGTTGCGGCGATCATGTGTTCGTATAACAAGGTCAACGGCACTTACGCCTGTGGCAATCCCGATACTCTCAAGACAATCCTGCGCGATCAAGTGGGTTTCAAGGGATTCGTGACTTCGGACTGGGGCGCGGTGCATTCGCCCAACTTCATCAATGAAGGGCTGGATGTTGAAATGCCGGGGAAGATGCCCGAAGACAATCCGATGGGCGCGATGATCTTTTCGTTCTTTGGTACTCATCCGCCGCCAAACACGCCACCGCCCGCTTTTAATACCGCAGTGTTGGCAGGCTTTTTTGGCCGGCCGCTTCCAGAAGAACCCCCCTTGAAGCCGTTTACGGGCAGCTTTGGAACGGCCAAAGATAAGCACATTAACTTTTGGAACCTGATGCAATCCGGACAGCTGACTGAAGCGACGATCACACGTGCCGCCGGATATGTGCTGTACGAGATCAATAAATTCGGATATCTCGATCATCCGCCTTCTCATCAGATCCAGCCACACGATACAGAGGCCAACGCCAAAATCATTGAGAAGACCGGCGAAGATGCAGCCGTGCTGTTGAAGAACGAAGGAAATATTCTGCCGTTGAAATCCTCCGCTCTAGGATCGTTGGCGATGATCGGCACTGGCGCGGGTCAGGTGGTAGCGATCGGCACCGCCGGAGAACGCTCAATTGGTTTTCCCTGGCGACAGATCGGGCCGGTGGAAGCCATGCGGAAGGACGATCCTTCGGCGAAAATTACCTACGCTGTCGAAGACGACATGACGGGCAACCCGATTCCAGCCGCCAATCTTTCGCATGATGGACAACCCGGCCTGCTGCGGACCACCGAGGGCAGCGGCAGCCAGGTGGACCCACAGATCGACTTCACTAAGGGGAATGGAAAGGCACTTCCGGCGAACACCAGCCACACCTGGAAGGGAACTCTGACAGTTCCGAAAGCTGGTTCCTACTGGATTTATCTTCAGCTGCTCGGAGCCGCGGGCAGCGTCAACGTGGACGGAAAACAGATTGCTGCAGCGACCGGTTTGCGCGGCGCAGTGCATGGCGATACTGTATTGGGTGGCAAAGATGGCCTGATGCCAACGACGGACGGCCTGGACAATGTTCGCGTCGCAGTGCCGTTGTCTGCCGGTGCTCATAGTTTGGAGGTTTTCGCCAAACCGGATACTTCCAACAACCCGGAGCAGGTTCGCCTTTCCTGGATAACGCCGGAAGAAAGAACAATCAATCACCAGAAGGCGATTGCTGCCGCCAAAGCTGCCAAGGTTGCTGTGGTTTTTGTGTGGACTCGCGGCAAGCCAGTGTTCGGATTGCCGGGCGATCAGGACAAGTTGATTGATGAAATTGCCGCAGTCAATCCCAATACGATTGTTGTGCTAAACGTCAGCCAGCCAGTGGCGCTGCCTTGGCTGAATAAGGTGAAGGCCGTTGTGCAGATGTGGTGGCCCGGGGATGAAGGCGGCTGGGCGACCGCAAATATCCTGCTCGGGAAGACCAGCCCCGCCGGTCGACTGCCGTTTACGTGGGCAAAGAAGCTGACCGACTACCCCGCGACCGATCCGGCCCATCCAGAGCGCACGGCGAAAGGCGTGGATGGGAAGACAACTTTCAGCGAGGGGATCTATGAAGGATATCGATGGTTTGATAAGCAGAAGATTGCTCCGCTGTTTCCATTTGGATATGGGTTGTCCTATACCCATTTCGATTATTCAAACCTGAAGGCGTCTCCAGCTACAGACGGTGGCTTGACGGTCAGTTTTGTGGTGAAAAATAGCGGCAGTATGGCCAGCGACGAGGTGCCGCAGGTCTATCTCGGCGCGCCCATGAATGCTCCGGAAGGCGCTAGCTTCGCAGTTCATGCGCTGGCGGCGTTCGATCGCATCCATCTCTCGCCCGGCGATTCGCAAACGGTTACGTTGCATGTACCGCTGCGATCGTTGCAATACTGGTCGACAGCGAAAAATCAATGGGTAAAGGCGTTGGGGCCGCGTCTGGTTTTGGTGGGCCGCTCCTCGCGCGATTTGCCATTGCAGTCAAAAATGACGATCGAAAACTAACTGGGAATCGGTCGATCAGGCAGCATCAACGTTGCGGCCTGATCGACTCCTCCAATAGTTTCGCGCGTGTCGCACCGGTTGAGATGCGCTGGTCGATGCCCTCCGGGGGCTTGATCCTAAGACGTCGGAGGAACCCATGGCGGTGGGTTCACTTCGTCGATTTTGGAATCGTCTCGTACGCGGTCCAGGCAAACTTCTTCGAATCCGGCGCCCAGCCGCCGGTGTTGCCCGAGCCCTGGCCACCGAAGAAGGTGCTCACCGTCGTCAATTCGGCGCCTTCTGCGGCCACGCCATTTTTGAGGCGCAGAAGCTTGATCTTTATACCGTCCCCGATGTAGTCGTGATCGGGGTGATCCATCGGGTAGGAGATGGTGTAGAGCCACTTGCCATCCGGAGAGATGTGCGGAAACCAGTCCTGCGTCTCTGTACCGTGGGTGATCCTTTGGGCCAGTTCGTCGTCCGGCCCGGCGCCGTCGGCCGGCATGCGCCAGGCATCCCATTTTCCTGACCGATTGGAGCAGAAGTACACCCAATTACCATCAGGGGAGTACTCGGGACCATCATCCAGTGCTTTGCTTGTGGTCATCCGCAACTGGCCGCTTCCGTCCGCGTCGACCCGGTAGATGTCGGCGTTGGCTCCGACGTATTGGGCGTACACCACGTACTTATCGTCAGGCGCCCATCCATGCATCCAGCCCAGATGAATCTGGTGCGCGGCGCTCCCGTCAATATTCATGATGAAGATCGGATTGTGAATAGTTTCAACCGATCGATTGTGCGCCGGCATCGGCTGCGGGATACCAGTAATGGCGATCTGTTTGCCGTCCCATGAGAGCGCATGATCGTTCGTGAGTAACAGATTTGGGCTCGCATAAATCTTCTCGGGTTTCCCTTTGTTAGGGCCACTCACCGGAATGCGATAGAGCTCGCCACGCATGTCGGAGACGATGTACTTTCCGTCGCGGGTCCAGTTGGGGGCATGCCACTCTCCCTCGATGGTGAAGAGGGTGGACGTGGCTTTCTTCTGGACGTTATAGATCATAAAATGCGTGCGGTACTTGGGGGCAGCAGCGGGGTGAGATGGGTTCTGTGCTGTAAGCCCGGTAGGAGCGAAAATCAGCCCCACAAACAGGCCCGAAAGCAACATAAAAATCCAGCGTAGTGACTTCACGGTGATCCTCCTGGGAACATGTGCCTCGGAGGTCTTTCATAACCTCCGACCGGCGATCCTTGTTATGGCGAAAATTGCGGCGACCAATCCTATCATCGTTTTCGTCAGCAGATTCCTTCATTGTAGTTGGGTTTGATTTTGTCGCGGTGCCAGTTCACGGGCCAGTCGGATGAGGCGCCATCGCCACGCTCACCAGCGAATCGGCGCAGCCGTAATAGAGCATCCACTGACCCTTAAAGTAGACCAGCCCCTCGCTGAAGGTCGTCCCCGCCGCATACTGCCCCGTCTTCTCGTAGGGCAGTTCCGGCTTCAGCACCGGCTCGTCGGTCCGCGCCAGCAACTTCGCCGGTGCGTGCGCGTCAAACAGCGCTTCGCCCGCCGAGTAGGCAAACGGCCCAAGTTTGGGGTCGCCATCCTTTTCGGCGTTGCGGCCGTTGTAGATCAGCACAATCCCGTACTTGGTGAGCACCGGCGGCGGTCCACCCTCGGGGAAGCTGCTGTCAAATCGCCCCGGACGCGGCGCCAGCAGCACCTTCAGCGCGCCACTCCGGTCTTCAACCGGCGTCCAGTGAATCAGGTCTGTCGAGGCAGCCAGGTACACCGTCCCCTCGCCCCAGTACATCCAGTACTTGCCATCAATTTTTGCCGCGATCAGCCGTCCCTTCTTCTCGTCCAGCCGGGTCACAATCCCAGCGGACTTCGACCACCGCGAAGCGTACTTGCCGCCCAGCGCGTTCTGAAAGGCCGGCCCGTACTTCGTCCAATGAATCAAATCCTTCGACGTCGCCACCGCCAGCCGCGCAACTTTCCGGTTCCACTGCGTATAGGTCAGCACGTAGGTGCCATCCTCGCTCTCCACCAGCCGCGGATCCTCCACGCCCCCAGGCCACTCGTTCGCCTTCTGATCATCATCGGCGGGGTAGAAGACCGGCGCAGCTCGTCGTGTAAAGTGGATGCCGTCGCTGCTCACCGCCATTCCCAGCCGCGAGGTGTGCATGCCAATCCCCATCTTTCCGGAGTCGTCTTCCGCCCGGTACAGCAACACCACCTCGCCGTCCTTCACAATTGCCGCCGGATTGAACGTATGCAACGCCTCCCAGTGCACCGGCGTCTTGAGAACCGGATCCATAAATGTAGATTCCGGGTTCGGCTTCACCACAGGATTGCCCTCGGCCGGCCGCGTAAACGGACCAATCTGCCACGACTCCGCCGCCACCGCGGCCGACTCTTTGAAAGGTTGTTGAGTGACGGGGCGCATCGCTGCATGGCCATTCAGAATTGCGGTGAAGTCGCCTGTGATGGCAAAGGGCCGCACTTCGACAGTTCCCGCAATCTTGCCCGAGTCGTTCAGGATTGCCGTGTAAATTAAGGTAAGTGGAGAGCCATTGAGCTCGGACTGATATTGCCAGGTGGCCTTATTTCCATTGACGGTGCCGGTGACCGGATCATCTTTGTCTTGAGCTTTGCAAACGCCCGTGATCTCACCGTCGGTCACGACGAGTTTGCATTCCTGGTCGCTTTCGTTCCCGGCGACGTTGCTATGGACGGCCCACTTGCCTGTCAGGTTGTGCGCACCGAACGCTGACGAGGCAAACAGGAGGGTGGATATTGTCAGCAGTCTTTTCATCCTGAGTCACCTTCCCGATTTCAGGTATCCAATGGATCGATTCTCTTGTCAACCCCGCCAGGATGTGCGGTGGAGTTGGCGTCGGAGCGAGTGAGAACGAATCTTGCGTTTGAGTTTGTACTGAAAGTTCACGGCAGCCTCAGAAGAGACGAGGCGGCGTTTGCCACCTCATCCTGGGACACGATCAACTAGAACATTCGAATTTACAGCGTCTTTCAGTTAACGCCCTGCCGAAGGTTCGCTTGGCTTGCCGTCTGCGTTGTAGGCGGTCACGCGATATTCGGCGCCGAAGAGGCCGGGTGCGGGTTTGGGATCGACCCACGGCGTGTCAGCATCCGTGGCGCATTTGTCGCAGATGACATGCCAGGGAGCGGCAGAGTTGTCTTTACGCTCGATGGTGTACGTGACCGCGCCGGCAGAGCCGCGCCAGGCAACCAGGCCCTGTCCCTTGACAGTGATTACGGGAGCGGGCGGCATGGCGTGCGGAGGCACCGGCAGGCCAGCCATCTCGAAGGCATGAGTGCGCAGCAATTCTGCGCGGGCAGCCATGTCTTCCTTGGTCATAATCAGGGTGTTGATGCCGCCGTAGTAGAGCGCCCACCACTGCCCGCTTTCGCCAACCTCCGAATACGCCTTGTTGGGCACATTGGCAGGAATGGGCTGCCATCCGAACTCTTTATTGTGAGCCTGCAGCGCCCAGAACAGGTCGCCTGAGATCTTCGTGTCGTCCTTCATCGTGGTCAGCACTTTTTCCAAGTCTGCGTGCGTAGGCCAATCTGTATTGTCCCAGCCGTACTCGTTGACGACATACACTTTGCCATGGCCGGTGATCATCGCGGCGTGCTTCCGGAAGGTCTCCGCCGTCACTGGCCCTCCCATGCTGAAAACCTTTTCCCAGTGCGGATAATACTCGGAGGTGATGATGTCGGCTGTCTTCGAATCGAGAGCGGCGCCGCTCTTGTCAAAAAGAAAGAAGCCGCTGTTGTCCTCATAAAGATGTTTTTTGTCGATGGACTTGATGAAGCTGCCGATGGTGTCCACCCAGCCCACGTACGGCGCCATATTAGCGCCTGGATCAGTAAAGGCGACGAAGAGGCCGCAGACGTTGCAGTTTTCCCAGGCCATGATGGTGGGATCGTCCTTGTAAGCAATGCCGGTCAGCGAGTTCTTGTGGTTGAGCAGCGCCGCAATGTGCGCCTCAAATAAGGCGATCACCTTGGGATCAGTGAAGAAGGCTTTGGCGCCGTTTGGGCCCATGCCTTTGAAATACTCACCGGGGCCGCTGAGCTCACAGTAGGCGCAGTCGCCGGCCAGGGTAATAATCAGGCGCAGACCGCGGTCATGCGCGGCCTTGATGGCATAGTCGATGTGCTTGAAAGCCTCGGGATTGAATTCGCCTAGCTTGGGTTCGATGCAGAGTTTGCAGCCGATGCTGTCACCCAAAGTTTGCGAACGGATGACCCGGGCGCCCATCATCTTAGCTGTGTCCATGGCATCGTCGACTTCAAAATGGCTGGGATAGCGAGGACCCATGGGGTCGAGGGGGCCGTAGGCTTCCAGACCGAGCCATTCAATGTTGGGCCCGCTGTAGCGGAAGGGGTCGCCGCCAAGGGTCAGGCGGGTTCCGTCGCGCTTGACGAAATCGTTGTTGAGATTGGTTTGTGCTGAACTGCGAGCACCCATTGTCATCACAACCAACGCCGCAAAGGCGACGGTCGCGACCGCGCCCCTCAATGAATAAGTTTTTCCCATCTTGTCTTCCTCCAGGCCTTCCTGTCGACCACGCTGCCCAAAGGCACGAGTCTTGATTTCGCACCTTGCATTTCTTGATTTCGAAACGAAGAAGGCGGGGTCGGTCAGTCGGCCAGAATAATAATGACAGCGACTGTCAATTGTCAATGACTCTCGTTTGGATGTATATTCCACTTTGCAAATCAATGCCGCGACATACAAGCACTCGGCGGCGTAAGAGGACGCAGCGTGGGTTTAAGAGAAACAAAGGCCCAGAAAACTCGGACGCGGATTGTGAGGGAGGCATTGCTGCTTTTCAAACGCGACGGCTACGAGCAGACCAGCGTGGAAGCGATCGCGGAAGCGGCCGAAGTCAGTCCCTCAACCCTATATCGCTACTTTCCCAGTAAGGATCTCATCCTTCTTAGTCCGGTATCTGCGTACGATTTTTGGGAGGCGTTTTCCCGACACGCATTGAACCATCCGGCAGAGGAGGCCCTCGCCGAAGCGATTTTGGACTGGGCCAAATGGCAAGATTCAAATGCGGAGGAAGTGCTGCTGGTTCGCTCTCTCATCGATCAAGCCCCAATTCCACGTGCCAGGTTATGGGATGTTGTGCACCAATCGGAGCGGGATTTGAACGCGCGTTTGGCGGAGAAACTCCACCTGTCGGAGGATGATCTAAAAGTTGTGCTTTCAGCGCGACTGGTTTTCCTTGTGATTGGTTTGGTGGCGGATCTATGGCGAGAAAGCGCTGGCAAATCTTCCTCGGTTGCGATTGCAAAAAAGGTGATGCGAATGTTCGAGGAGCATAAAGTTCTGCTGCCGCGAAAAGCACCTCGCCGATGAATGCACATTCATGACACTGTGCGAAGTCATGAGCATCCGATGAACTCTCCATATTGCAAAGCGGCGCGGCGCCATGCAAGCTTAACCCATGCCGGAATTGCCAGACATCACGGCTTATCTCACCGCGCTCGAGAAGCGGATTCTTGGTCAACCAATCGAGAAAATTCGCATCGGCAGTCCGTTCCTTTTGCGAACGGTGAGCCCGACCGTCGACGACTTTGAAGGTCGCACCGTCACTTCACTGCGTCGCATCGGCAAGCGCATCGCCATCGGCATCGACAATGGCCATTGGGCTGTGATTCACCTGATGATCGCAGGACGTCTTCATTGGCGCCCGGTAGGAGCGAAGCTGGGAAGCCGCAACAACCTTGCTGCGTTCGATTTTGCTCATGGCTCGCTCCTCCTGACCGAGGCTGGATCCAAACGGCGCGCGACGCTGCACCTGTTCCACAATCAAGAGGAATTAGGCTCCGTCGATCCCGGCGGAATTGAAGTGTTCGCGATCGATCTGGACCAATTTCGCGCGGCTCTTGTCGCCGAGAATCGAACTCTGAAACGAGCCCTGACGGATCCACGCATTCTGAGCGGCATCGGCAACGCCTATTCCGACGAGATTCTGCATGCGGCGCAGTTATCTCCGATTCAGTTGACGCACAAGCTGACGTATGAGGAGTGGGAAAGATTATTCGCTGCAACCCGCGAGACGCTGCAACTGTGGATGGATCGACTCAAGGCTGAAGCGGACAAGAACTTTCCGGAAAAAGTGACTGCGTTTCGAAAAGAGATGGCAGTGCATGGTCGCTTCGGTCTGCCGTGCCCACGCTGTGATTTACCCATTCAGCGCATCCGCTATGCCGACAACGAAACCAACTACTGTCCCACCTGCCAGACGGGCGGCAAGCTTCTGGCGGACCGAAGCCTCTCTCGCCTGCTCGGAAAAGACTGGCCGCGCACTCTCGACGAACTGGAAGCGCTGAAGCGAAAGTAATCTCGTGGCCTCGTTACAAAGCACATGCCAACGTCGCAGGAAAGCTGCATTCTTTGATTCCTTGGGTGCGAATCCTTTTGTATGATGGGAAGGTTCCAGCCGCTGAAATTGACGAGTTGCGAGGGTAATATTGAACGGCGGTGAGGGTTCGTGAAAGAGCCATTTCCATCCAAAGTGCGAAGCTCTGGCGCGAATGCTCTGAGAAGCGCTCTAGGATACATTTGCGCAGTGCTGTTCGCGTGGCTCGCTGCGCGGCTGACGTTGCACTTTCCGGCGCTGCAGGGAACGCCCGTTGCGCTCAATTTTCTGATGGTCGCGGGCATCACCTCTTTCTTCGGCCTGGGTCCAGGCATCGTTTCTGTTGTAACCACGGCAGCTCTTTTCTATGACTGGTTTTTGCTGCCGTCAAGCCACTCGGATTTCGCGCCCGGGGTTCTAGTTCGAGTTGCGCTCATCCTCTGCATTGGATTCCTGATCGTTTACTTCTTTGACCGCCTTCGCAATCGGGGGATCCGGCTGCGTTCCGCGTTGAGCTCGCTTAGCGAGCACGCAGATACGTTGGCCCAGGCACAGCAGGGCAGTAACTCCGCGGCATGGGTGATTAACGTGAAGGACCGCAGTATCGAGTGGGCCCAGGGCGGTGCGGAAATCCTAGGGCGTTCGTTTCAAGAGGTGACAACGCTCGATGGATTAATCCAGCTTGTATCTCCCGATGACCGGGCCGCCGTGGAGCGATTGGCTGAAAGCGCAATTCGAACTGCCATGCCGTTTCAAAGTCAATTCCGCATTTCACTTCCAAACGGAGAAATGCGCTGGCTGGAGGCGCGCGGCACGCCCTCTCCAGCCGACTCGCACTGGCGCGGCGTGGTCATGGACATCACCGCCCGTAAGAACGCGGAAATTGCCGTCTTGCGCTCGGAAAAACTGGCGGCCATCGGACGTCTTTCCGCCACGGTGGCTCATGAGATCAACAATCCATTGGAAGCGGCGACGAATCTGATCTATCTTGCCTCTCTCGATACCGCGATGAGTGGTGAGGCACGAGCGTATCTGGCTGACGCAGAGCATGAACTGCATCGACTTGCGAATATCGCACGCCATACGTTGACGTTCGCGCGCACCAGGCCCACTGGCGGTCCCACTGAAGTTGGGCCGATTATCGAAAGCGTCGTAGCCATGTTTCAGGCTCGATGCAATTCAAGAGGCGGCCGGGTTCACTATGATGCAACGGTCAACACGAAAGTGGATGTGCCTCCCGACGAACTGCGACAGATTCTGACGAATCTACTTTCCAATGCGTGCGACGCACTGGTGGGGGGTGAGGGCCTGGTCGATGTCACCCTGTCTTCTGACGGTGAAACAGCGGCCGTCATCATTCGCGACTCCGGAGTCGGAATTCCCACGGAAAATATTGAGCGAATCTTCGATCCGTTTTTCACCACCAAGGACGATGTCGGAACCGGCATTGGCCTTTGGGTCACCAGGGAGCTGGTGGAGAAAAATCGCGGCACTATCACCGTCATGGCGGGGGACCAGGCGATCCCTTTCAGCACCTGTTTTCGCGTGGAATTTCCAGTCGCGCGAAACTCCGTGTAGTCTTACGTTGTCGCAAGGTCCAGACGCTGAGGAACCCCCCTCCTCGCCGCAAAGCCAGTGGTTGGCGCGAGCGGCACGCTATGATGGACCGGAGGGGGAAACCATGAATACTCGATCGTTGATTGCAGCCATTGATGCAGAAATCTCTCGGCTGCAGCAAGTCAAGTCGTTGTTGTCTGGCACCGCTCGCACGCAAAATGGCAAGCCAGCTGCCGCTGCGAAAACATCGAAGCCCACAAAGCGTCGCAAGTTAAGCGCAGCCGCTCGCGCCAAGATTGCCGCGGCCCAGCGGGCGCGTTGGGCCAAATTCAGAAAGTCCGCAAAGTAACGATTCGCTGCCACGATCCTATCTTCAGTCAACAAGTCAGGAGAACTATGAGCAGAATGCATCGCACGCCACTCTACTCTCTCGTGTTGTTCTGCGCCGTCAGCGCCGGCGTTGTGTTGGGCCAGGCCAAGAAGACCGTCAACACAGCCGCCGATCTGCCTCGCTTCAGCTTTCCGCTCGACCAGCCTGCCAGCTCGTTACTTAAAGCCGACGATGCAACCTTCAATGTTCTCGCCAAGAAGGTCGAGACCGATGTGAATTCGGTATTGGCGGACTACAACATCTCCGATAAAGAAACGTTGAGAGAACTGTTGGGCGCCAGGCTGAGTGCGCAATTGCTGCAGGGAGACATGAAGGACGCGCTTGCGACTTCTGCACAGATTCGCGACCTGCAGGATAAACCTGCGGCAAAGTTGACCTCGGGCTTGATGACGAGCGCACTGGTCAAGGCACAAGAAGAGAGCGGCGCAACTTCCGGCCCCGCCTTCGACCAGGCATTTCAAAAGCAATTCTCGGCCAGGATCGATGCACTGCCGTGGAGCTCTACTCAGGACACCATCAAAGGAATGAGGACGAGCTTCGAACTGCTTTCACCCGACCTGTTAGAAGGCAGTGCAAAATCTAACCTCGATCCGCAGGTGGCGAAAACAGGCGCTCTTGATCTGCCAGGGGCAGAAGCGCTGCTCAGCATGCGCGTCGAGGAAAAGCTTTTCTTGCCGCTCGCGAAGCCCGCATTGGCTGTCCTTTCTCCTTACATCGCTGCACACGATGTGAAAAAGCCGGACATCTGGGCGGCACGCGATGTCACTCTGACCGCTGCCGACAAGTTAACTCCGGTTCGCATTGCCATCTTCGATTCCGGCGTGGATACCTCGCTATATCCGGGGCGCCTTTTCGTCGACCCGCACCCGGATGGGCACAGCCCGAATGGCCTCGCGTTTGACCTGCAGGGTAAGTTGTACAACGGCAATCTGCAGCCCATGACCCCCGAACAGAAGGCCGCGTATCCAAAAGTGATCAATGTGTTCCAGGGCCTGGACGATCTGCAGAATGGCATCGATTCCCCGGCGGCGGCGGAAGCTCGCAAAACGTTATCGACCATGCCACCCGATCAGCTGGCGCAGTTTCTGAAGCAGGTTCGCTTCATCGGCCAATATATGCACGGCACGCACGTGGCCGGGATCGCGGTGCGCGGCAATCCGGCAGCGCGCTTGGTTGTCATCCAGTTCAACGACTCTCTGCCGGACATGCCATTTCCGCCCACCGTCGCATGGGCTGAAAAATTCAAAGCGGACTTCCATTTTGTCGGCGACTATCTTCGCAAGAACAATGTCCGCGTCGTGAACATGAGCTGGGCTGACAGCCAGGGGGAGATTGAACAGTGGCTCGACAAGACCAGCACGGATAAAGATCCCAACCAGCGAAAGGAACTTGCTGCCAAGATTTACGCAGTATGGCGCGATGCCGTTGCAGGGGCGATTCAGGCTGCTCCCAACACGCTTTGGGTCTGTGCCGCCGGCAACTCCGACAGCAACGCCAGCTTCCTGGGAGATGTGCCGGCGTCACTCGAGCTTCCGAACCTGGTCACCGTCGGCGCTGTGGATCAGGCTGGAGATGAGACCTCTTTCACCAGCTATGGAAAGACGGTCATTCTCGATGCCGATGGCTATCGTGTGGAGAGCTACGTGCCCGGCGGACGAAAGCTGAAGGAATCCGGGACATCGATGGCATCGCCCAACGTCGTGAATCTGGCGGCGAAGCTGATCGCGCTCGATCCGAAATTGACTCCGGAGCAAACCATCGCGCTGATGAAGCAGGGAGCTACGCCGAGTGCGGATGGCCGCATGCATCTGATCGATCCGAAAGCGACCATTGAGTTGCTGAAGCAACAGCAGGCGAAGTAAAACGCGAACAAAGCGTAGCCTCCGATGCGTGGCTCATTCAGGAGCCCGTGTGGAGGCTTCGCTTCGCTGGCTAGCGCGCAGCATTACTGCGTGAAAGTGATCCCCAGCTGTGCGAATAAGAAGGTATCGATGTCTGCGATCTCCTGGGTTGCTTCATCAATGTTGGTGCTAAAGCCGTGACCGGCGTTGGCGGAAGTGCGCAACATGATCGGATAGCCAGAACTGGTTGCAGCCTGTAATTCCGCTGTCATCTTTCGGGAGTGGGCCGGGTTTACGCGATGATCGTTGTCGCCAGTGACGAAAAGCACCGCCGGATACGCCGTTCCGTCGTGAACATGATGATAGGGCGAATAGGCGTACAGCGCTTTGAATTGTTGCGGATCTTTCACTGATCCATACTCGGTAATGTTGAACGATCCGTTCGGATCGAGCTCCGTGCGCAGCATGTCATAGATGCCGACAATCGAGAGCACTACGCGGAACATTTGCGGATGCTGCGTGATTTCGGCGCCCATCAGCAAGCCGCCATTGCTGCCGCCTTCCGCGGCAAAGTGCGCCGGCGACGTGTAGTGGTTGTCGATCATATATTGTGAGCACGCGGCAAAGTCATCGAACACATTCTGCTTCTTCAGCAGCATTCCAGCCTTGTGCCACGCCTCGCCGTACTCCCCGCCTCCGCGCAGATTGGTCTCGACCATGATTCCGCCGTGGTCGAACCAAAGACGCTCAAAACTTGTCGAAAACCATGGTGAGATGCTGATGCCAAATCCACCGTAACCGGTGATCAGGGTGGGATTCTGGCCATTGAGCGGCGTGCCTTTCCGCATCAGGATCGTGAGCGGAATTTCCGTACCATCTTTCGATTTTGCGAAGGCGCGGCGAACCTCAATGTCATCGAAATGGAGCGGTGTGTCGGTGCGAAACGGCGTGGCCTGGGGGTCACCTGTGCCGTCGTAGCGGTACCATGCGGGAGGCACCACGTAGGTCTGCACGTTGTAGAGAATCGCGTTTCCACCCAAGGGTATAAGGAAACTGACCGAGGCCACCGGAGGCGTGGGCACCTTTCCCAACGCTTTGCCATCGAGGTCATAGATTCGGATTTCTTCCGGCCCACCGTCAATCACGGTGGCGTAGATGCGATCCTGACCCACCCAATAGGTTCGACCGCCGTTCACCGTGCCGGTCCCCGCGCTTTCGAAACTTGCTTTCCCAGGCGAAGCGATTTCCTTGGCATCGGCCAGCTTGGTATCGTGTGCCGCCAGTCGCAGGATGTTGCCACGATCACTTTGCTTGCGCGACATCAGGTAGAGCGCGTCGTCCGGACCGAAGGCAGCCTGCACAATACCGTCCCCGAAATGGGTAATCTGCACGGGCGCAGCGTTGGAAGGATCGTCGATCCGCACAAGAAAATGCTCGAACTGTCCACCATCGCCGTTCGCAACAGAGATCAGCAAATCGCGGCCATCCGGGGAAGCGAGCAGGGTAGTCTCGGCAATGCGAGGGAAATCTTTCCCGGCAACGTAGCGATCTGTCGAGGGCTCAGTGCCAATCGCGTGGAAATATACCTGCTGATAAAAATTCATATCCACGGCCGGCCGCTCGTTGCCCTGCGGATAGCGAGTGTAAAAGAAGCCGGAGCCATCCTGCTTCCACGCCATGCTACCGCCGCCCGTGGCAAAATTCACACGCGGGACGCTGGCTCCGATCTGCTTGCCCGTGGCGACGTCGAGAACGTACAAAGAGGCATCTTCGCTGCCGCCGGTGGAAAGTGCGAGGCCCACCAATTTTCCGTCCGGCGACGGCAGATACCAATCCACATTAAAAATGTGACCTGGAATAAAACTATTGAGATCGACTATGGTGCGCTCTGAAGCCTTGTCCTCAGGCGAGGCAAAGGTCACCAGCAGCGGCGCCGATTTCTCTGGATCGAACTTCAATGCAAACAGACGGCCGGCCACATACTCAAGCAGGCGATACGTAGGCTGCGCCTGTTTCCGCGTTTTCAGCAGATACTGCACGATTGATGCACGCTGCGGTAGTTGCTCCAGATACGCGTGGGTGTAGGCATTCTGCGCGGCCACCCACGTTTTGGTTGCGGGGCTTTGCCCATTTTCCAGCCAGCGATAGTCATCCGTGACCTTGACACCGTGATAGGTATCGACGACGGGTTGTTTTTTTGTTGGCGGTGGCGGAGGCAGTGTTGTGGAATTGGCCTGGAACGCGAAGCACGCGGCTGCACTGAACATCACAGCGCAAAGCGCGCAAGAGACCACACTTCTTTTAGACACTCGACAAAATTGAATCGCGTTCACGAAGCACACCTCCAAGAAATGGCGCAAACGACATATCCTGTCCCGTGCAAATTTCATTCAAGACAATATCAGGAATCTGGCGAGGGGATTTCAGGGTACATCAGGGCCGCGTCGATTGCACAGTTGGACTGAGTGAGCGAGAAGTTTCGCTTGCCGAATGAAATCACCGCCGCTAGAGTGATCCAGCTAGAGAAACGGATCCGGGCGCTACCGCAGCAGGTCTTCCAGCTCCAGCGACAGTTCGGTTTTCTCGTCGCGATATTTCACGATCACTGGGGTGTAGAGGCTCAATCCCCACTCCGCAGCCTTGCCGCGAGAGATGGCGCGCGCGCCTGCGACGACCACCGCATCCTCCGGAATGACCAGAGGTCTATCCTGAGTGGCCCGCAGAATTTCTCCACGCACGATGTCAAACACAGGGGTCGAGCGCGTCAAAATGACGCCTGCGCCCAGCACGGCCCGCTTCCGTACCAACGTGCCTTCATACACCCCGCAATTGCCGCCGACCAGCACACCGTCCTCCAGGATCACAGGGCTGGCGTTCACAGGCTCCAGCACGCCGCCGATTTGCGCCGCCGCGCTCAGATGAACATTGCGACCAATCTGCGCGCAGGAACCCACCAGCGCGTGCGAGTCGACCATGGTTCCTTCATCCACGTACGCGCCGACGTTGACATACATCGGTGGCATGCAGACTACGCCGGGCGCGAGGTACGCACCGCTGCGCACCGCAGAGCCCCCTGGGACAACGCGAACGCGCTCTTGCGTCGTGAAACGCTGCGCGGGATAGGTGTGCTTGTCGACAAAAGATAAATCTGTTCCAGATTCAACCAGCTGGCCGATGCGAAATCCCAGCAGGATGCCGCGCTTCACCCACGCATTCACTCGCCAGCCGTTGGGATGGGTTGGATCAGGTTCGGCAGCGCGAATAGTTCCGCAGGTGAGCGCATCGCGCAGCTCATAAAACGCAGATTCGCTCTCGGCTGTATCGTCGCTCTGCACGCTCTGCTGGAAGGCCGCATCAATACGGGAGGCGAGTGAGGCTTGAGACACAGTTCGACGTCCTCTGGTTCATTTTTTTACTTGGTCAAGACGATGACTTTGAAACGTCGGGTTAGGCGTTCGGGCTGGCTGCAGCAGCCACGGCCGTAACAGGGGGCTTTCCTGCCGCAACCGTCTCCAGCAATCCCAGTTCGTGCACCAGCTTTTCCAGGTGCGCCTTGGTCTTTGGCACCACCGGCATCATGGGCAGGCGATACTCCTCCTGAATGCGTCCCATCAGCGCCAGAACGCATTTGACCGGCTGCGGATTTGGCTCAATGAAGTTGCCGATGATTAACGGATAATATGTGCGATAGAGCTTCCGCGCCAGCGTCCAGTCATGGTTGAGCGCCGCCTCCGTCATACGCGTCATCTGTGCCGGGATAGCGTTCGCCGCGACAGAAATCACGCCCACACCGCCGACAGAAAGGATAGGCAGCGCAAGATTGTCATCGCCCGCGAACACTTTAAAGTGATCGGGTACAGCGTGAACGACTTCGGTAATCTGCTGCAAATTCCCACTGGATTCCTTGATGCCGACCACGTTGGGAATCTCTGCGAGGCGAGCCGTCGTCTCCGGCAGCAGGTTGATTCCGGTGCGGCTGGGAATGTTGTAGAGCAGGACCTGCAGATGGGTATTTTCCGCAATCGCGCGAAAGTGGAGGTACTGGCCTTCCTGCGTCGGCTTGGTGTAATATGGGTTGGCCGTTAGCACCCCGTCAACACCGGGGATGGCCTGCAGTTTCTTCACGCGCGCAATCGCCTGCTGCGATGTATTGTGGCTGCAGCCAACGAAAATGGGCACGCGCCCTTCCGCGGCCTCGACAACCACGCTCACCAGGCGCAGCCATTCCGACTCCAGCAACGCGCAGGCTTCCCCCGTAGAACCGGTGGGGACAAGAAAATGGATGCCACTTTCAATTTGCCAGCGAACCAGGCTTTGCAGTGCATGCCAATCCACATCGCCGTTAGAAAGAAACGGCGTGACCAGTGCGGTACCGCATCCAGAGAGCTCCATATCTTCGCAGTCTACAACGAAGACGCGGCCGAATACACCGTTCCGCGCAAAACACTGTGAATAAATGGGGACGCTATTGTCGCGTAATCGCTGCGACGAAAAGTCAGGCGAGAATTTGCGGAAATACGTCCTGAAAATCGTAGCAGCCGGAACGGGTGGCCAGCCACTCCGCGCCGCGCACCGCACCATAGGCGAAGCTGCGCCGCGACAGCGCTTGATGCTCCACGATAATCTTCTCGTCGTCAGAGCTGACTTCCAGTCGGTGCGTTCCAATCGCATCTTTTATCCGATGTGCATCGATCGTGGCCGAGGCGCCATACGTCGTCGCCACCAAAACTTTTTGCAGCGTTAGCGCAGTGCCGGAGGGAGAATCGAGTTTCTCTGTGTGGTGGGTCTCATCAATCTTGAATTGATAGCCACCCGCCTGATTTCCCAGCAGTTTTGCCAATTGATACAGCAGCTGCACACCGAAGGAAAAATTTGTGGAGTAGAGTAGTCCCGCATTCTTGCGAGCGGCGAGATCACGCATGTCATCCAGGTGCTGGTACCAGCCGGTGGTGCCGACGACCACTTTAGCGCCGTTCGCCAGGCAGGCGCGGAGATTTTGGACGACCGCGTCAGGCGTGGTGAAATCGATCACCACATCGAACGAGGCAAGGCTGGGCGCCGTGAGCGAGCCGGCTTCCTTGTTTTCTTTTTGCTCCAGTGTCTGCACACTGTGGCCGCGCTCGCGAGCGACTTCTGTTACCACTCGCCCGGTTTTCCCCTGACCGATGATCAGCATCCGCATGTTTGCTAGCTCCTTTTTGCGGCGACAGCGGTCGTGGCGGAAACGTCCGTCAATGGTTGACGTGCCTCCACGTCGAAAATCTCCGGATCGGGATCCTGAAAAAAATGCCGGTGCAGCGACCGAACAGCCTCTTCCACGTCGTCTTCTTCGATCATAAAGCTCATGTTGATCTCCGACGCGCCCTGCGAAATCATTCGGACATTCACGTGGCGGATGGCGGTAAACACCTGCGCGGCGATCCCTCGCTGACCGCGAATATTCTCACCCACCATGCAGATCAGCGCCTTGCGGCCCTCGTATTTCACATCCGCCAACTCGCTCAAATCAGCTGCGATGGCGGGCAGGCGATCGTTCGAATCCACAGAAAGCGAGACGCTGACCTCTGAGGTCGAAACCATATCGACAGCGCACTTATGCTTGTCAAACACATCGAAAATCGCTTTCAGGTAGCCGTGGGTCATCAACATGCGACTGGCGACAACATCAATAATGGTGAGCTTGCGCTTGATCGCAATTGATTTAAACGGTGTGCGCGAGTGGCGCGCGATGGCGGTGATCTGCGTGCCCTGGTTGCTGGGATCTTTTGAATTCAGCACCCACACCGGGATATTTTTTTGCACGGCGGGAAGGATCGTCGCCGGGTGCAGCACTTTGGCGCCAAAGTAGGCCAGCTCGGAAGCCTCTTCAAAACTGATCGTCTTGACTCGCAGCGCATCGGAGCACACTCGCGGGTCGGTAGTCATAATGCCATTGACGTCGGTCCAGATCTCGATGGCGTGCGCGTTCAGTCCACGCCCGATCAATGCTCCGGTAAAGTCCGATCCTCCGCGGCCAAGCGTCGTGGTAACGCCTTTCTCCGTGGCGCCGATAAAACCGCCAAGCACGGGGACGTGTCCCTTTTCGAGCAGTGGCAGAACATGTTGTCGCAGCTGATGCTCAATTCTTTCTTCCAGCGGTGTCGCCTTGCCATGGTCGCCGTTGGTTATGATGCAGGCGCGTGCGTCGACGTGGATGCCGTTGAGACTGGATTGCGCATAAAGCGCGCCGATCATATGGCTCGACAACCGTTCGCCGTAGGAGGCGACCAGGTCGGTGGTGCGTGGTGTTAGCTCCTGCACGGCTGCCAAGCCACGAAGCAAATCGTCAAGAGACTGAAATTGTTCCTCCAGCCATTTGTGCGTTGCAGCGACCGACTCGCCGGTCAACAATGCCGAGGCTGCATCGAGATGACGATTCCGCAAGCGGGAACTAATGGCAAGCGCACCAGCGCGGTCGCCTCGCTCGGCTGCAGCGGCTGCGGCCAGCAATTGATCGGTGACCTTGGCCATGGCGCTGACTACGACCACTGGCATGAGTCCGCGCGCGCGACGGCTTTCGACAATTTCAGCGGTGCGCGCAATGGCTGCCGCGCTCTCGACCGAGGTGCCGCCGAACTTCATTACGACGATTTTCATCGCACCGCTCATGGCTTCAATCCGGACGGCAACAGTTTTCCTTGCGATGCGAGGAATTCCGCATTCAGCAGCGCTGCGCCGGCAGCCCCGCGAATCGTGTTATGCGACAGCACAGTGAACTTCCAGTCGAGCAGAGAACAAGGCCGCAAGCGACCGACTGTGGCTGCCATGCCTCGTCCGCGCATGCGGTCCAGCCGAGGCTGTGGACGATCTTCCGCCGGGTTGAATTCCACCGGTTGCTCCGGCGCTGTGGGAAGATTTTGTCCCTTCAGCGGTTGAAATTCTTTCCAGGCCGCGAGGATTTCTTCTCGGCTCGGTTTGCTGGCCAGCTCGATGCTGACGCTTTCCGTGTGGCCATCTTCCACCGCGACGCGATTGCAGTGCGCACTCACTTTTGCATCCAGCGGCGTCACTTGAGAATTTTCCAGTTTTCCCAGCAATCGGCGCGTCTCAGCTTCCAGCTTCTCTTCCTCATTCTTGATGAAGGGAACTACGTTGCCCAGAATATCGAGCGACGGTACGCCCGGATATCCCGCGCCGCTGACTGCCTGCATGGTGCTGACAAATACGGAACGCAGACCGAACCTCTCTGCCAATGGCTTCAACGCCATCACCAGGCCAATCGCGGAGCAATTCGGATTGGTCACAATATAGCCGCGTTTCTGGCCGCTCTTGTTCGCGCCATTCCAGTTCTGCTTCGGAATCAGCGCCAGATGGCCGGCGTTGACCTCCGGAATCACCAGCGGCACATCCACTTGCATGCGAAATGCGCTGGAATTCGAAATGACGGCACAACCGACTGCCGCGAATTTTGGTTCCAGCTCGCGGGCAATGTCGGTATCGAGCGCGGCAAAAATAATCTCGGGAACGCCGTCCGAATTCTGTTCCGGAGTTGCCGGCGAAACCGGCAGCTTTGCTACCGAGGATGGGATGGGCGTGTCCAGCTTCCAGCGCACGGCCTCATCGTACCGTTTGCCGCTGGAACGATCGCTGGCCGCCAGCCACGTGACCTGGAACCACGGATGACTCTCCAGCAGCTGGATGAAACGTTGGCCGACCATCCCGGTCGCGCCCAGAATGCCTATTTTGTAAGGAGTTTGCATGAAAATTAATTATTTCATTTATAGCAGCCAAGTGGGCGTTGATGTGTCACTTGCTGAAGGCAAAATTCGCGATCGACGCTTCATGGCTTTGTATGGTGATCTGTTGCGACTGCGTTCCAAGCTTCTCGTGCACGGCGACCAGCGTGTAGGTGCCGGGCGGCAGGCCTTCAATCTCATACGTTCCATCCGTGCTTGAAACCGCGAAAAAAGGGTTTTTGACTACGTTCAGAAATGCCTCCATCCAGGGATGATTGTTGCAGCGGATGGGAATCATCAGCCCGGTGTTGCGAAAAATATGTTGTTCCGTGCCCGCCATCGGCGGCTGAGAAATATCGAATCCGGAGCTGTCGTCACTTCCTGGCGGAACAATGTGGATGTTGTGCATGGTGTGATCGCTGTTGCGGAATTCGACTGGCTGTCCGACCATCACGCCGATCACATGCGGAATATAGCGACATCCTTTTTGGTCCAGCACTACGGGCGTCTTCGTGGGCATATAAATCCGATTGCCAAGTCCATCCTTGACGTATACGAAAACATTCGCGAGTCGGCCGTCATGGACGACGTATTGCTCCGTCATGTTTGGAGTTTTTGAACCTTCACTGCAGGCCGGATCCTGCGCCATATCAATCACAATCGGAGTGGGCGCTTTGCCATTGAAGCGGATTGTGCCTGAGACGGAGCCTGCCGTCGCCGGATCGATCTTTGCATTCGCCGCGGGGATTGCAGGCGAGGTGGTGCTCGCAGTCGCGGGCGGATTGGCTGCGGTGTGTTTGCTGCAGCCGGCAAGGGCCAGCGCGATCAGCGGAATCGCCCAGGGTCCGACGCGCGCATAGTTTTCTCTCAGCATATTTAATTTCCTCATCGTCGCTTGCCGAACGGAGAATGGTTCGGAAGTTTAGCCGGCCAGCGCCGCAATCACCGCATCGCCAAATTCAGTCGTTCCAGCCGTGCCACCCACATCGCGCGTCAGCGATTGTTTCGATTCATAGACCTTCTCGATCGCTCGATGAACTCTGTCAGCAGCATCCGCCTCGTCAATGTGGTGCAGCATCAACACCGCCGATTGCAACAGTGCGGTCGGGTTGGCAATATTCTTTCCAGCGATGTCCGGAGCCGAACCATGAACGGCTTCAAAGATGGCGCAATCGCTACCCAGGTTCGCTCCCGGAACCAGGCCCAGGCCACCGACAAAAGCAGCGCACAAGTCGCTGATGATGTCTCCGTACAAATTTTCCAGCAGCAGCATGTCGTATTGATATGGATTCGTCACCAGCTGCATGCAAGTGTTGTCGACTAGGTGCTCTCCGTAGATCACATCGGGATAGGCCTTCGCGACATTGCGCGCGCATTTGAGAAACAGGCCATCGGACATCTTCATGATGTTGGCCTTGTGAACGGCGTGAATTTTCTTGCGATGCTGTTTGCGAGCGTAGGCGAAGGCAAACTCCGCGATGCGGGTCGAGGCCTTCTCTGTAATGATTTTGATCGACTCGACCACGCCCGGCACCACTTCGTGCTCGATGCCGACATATTCGCCTTCCGTGTTTTCGCGAATGATGATCAGGTCGACACCGGGATAATGGGTCGGCAGGCCGGGAAGATTCTGAATCGGCCGAAAATTCGCATACAGTTCAAAATGCTTGCGCAGGATCACATTGATCGATGAGAAGCCGCCGCCGATCGGCGTTGTCACCGGGCCCTTCAATGCGACGCGATTGCGCTCGATCGATTGGTAGAGTTCGCTGGGAATGTATTCCTGATATCGCTCGTACGCCTCCGCGCCCGCCAGATGCTCGTCCCACTGAAACTTGACGCCGGTGGCTTCCAGAATTCGAACCACGACACGAGTAATCTCCGGTCCAATGCCATCGCCGGGAATCAGCGTAATTTTGTGCTCGGTCGCGGTCGATTGTGCAGTCATTCAGTGTTCTCTCCCATTTCTTTCGGCTTGAGCGATGGAGCGCGTCCGATTCGCCTACAGCGATTCCAGCTCGGACTTGAATTCGTTCACATCCTTAAAGTCGCGATGCACGGAGGCATAGCGAATGTACGCGACGGTGTCTAGCGCTTTCAGTTCGCGCATAATCAGATCGCCCACCTCCGCGGTGCTGCGCTCGCGCTCGGCAGAATCCATCACGTAGCTTTCCACCTGGTTCACGATGGATTCCAATTGAGCCGCCGGAACCGGGCGTTTTTCGCAGGCGCGTAACAGACCGCTCAGAACTTTTTGGCGGTCAAATTTCTCGCGGCGGCCATCCTTCTTGATGACCATGTAGGGAATTTCATCCAGGCGCTCATAGGTGGTAAAGCGCTTCTCGCAACGCTCACACTCGCGTCGGCGGCGGATGGAATCGGCTTCCTTGCTTTCTCGCGAATCGACAACTCGGTCTTGCGTGAATCCACAATAAGGGCACTTCATCGGTATAGTTTGATTCTATCAATCGCGGCGTTTTCAGAGAATTCGCGCTCAGCCGAGCTTCACGGTCCGCAGGCGCAGTGCGTTCGAGATGACCGACACCGAACTCATGGTCATGGCGGCGCTGGCAATCATCGGGCTTAGCAGCAGGCCGAAGAACGGATACAAAATCCCCGCCGCGATGGGCACGCCCAGGGAGTTGTAGAGGAAGGCAAACCACAGGTTCTGGCGGATATTCCGCATGGTTGCGTGGCTCAGCTCGCGGGCCCGCACAATGCCCTGCAGGTCGCCTTTCACCAGCACAATTCCCGCGCTTTCGATGGCGACATCCGTGCCGGTTCCCATGGCAATGCCAACGTCCGCCTGCGCCAGGGCGGGTGCGTCGTTAACGCCATCGCCGGCCATCGCGACTTTGCCATGCGCCTGCAGCCGCTGGACGATCTGAGCCTTTTGCTGCGGCAACACACCGGCTTCCACCTGATCGATACCGAGTTGTCTGGCAACTGCCTCCGCTGTGGTGCGTGTATCGCCAGTCAACATCACGACGCGCAGGCCGTCCTTGTGCAGTTGCCGCATCGCTTCCACCGCAGATGCCTTGATTGGATCGGAAACCCCCAGCAACGCCGCAAGCGAGCCATTCACAGCGGCAAACAAAACAGTCGTGCCTTCGCGCTGCATCGCTTCGGCTCGTTCTTTGGCGGCTCCCAGCGGGATGCTTGCGGCTTCCATCTGCGCTGCATTGCCAATCACCACGGATTTGCCATCTACCTCGGCGCGAGCGCCTTTGCCGGTAGTTGATTGGAACGCGTTCGCGGGCGCCAGCCACAGTTGTCGCTCTTTCGCCGCGCGAAGGATCGCCCCCGCCAGCGGATGTTCGCTGGCTTGCTCGAGACTGGCGACAAGTCGGAGAACCTCGTTCCCTGTAAGATTGCCCAACGTCTCAATCTGCGTCAGCTGCGGTTTTCCTTCGGTCAGCGTCCCAGTTTTGTCGACGACAAGGATGGTGACTTCGGAGAGCCTTTCCAGCGCCTCCGCGTTGCGCACCAACACGCCCGACTGCGCGCCGCGTCCCGTTCCCACCATGATCGACATCGGCGTGGCCAGACCCAGCGCGCAGGGGCACGCAATGATCAACACTGCGACTCCATTGACCAGAGCATGCGCCAGGTGAGGCTCCGGACCCCACAATGCCCAGAGAATCGCCGTTATGACGGCAATCGCAACCACAGTAGGCACAAACCATGCCGCCGCTCGATCCGCCAGTCGTTGAATAGGCGCACGCGTTCGCTGCGCGGCACTCACCATCTGCACAATCTGGCTGAGCAGGGTCTCGCTGCCGACGCGTTCGGCGCGCATACGGAAACTGCCGGTTGCATTGACCGTTCCGCCGGTGACTTGGCTGCCCGCGGTCTTCTCCACCGGCAACGGCTCGCCGGTCACCATCGATTCATCCACGCTGCTGGCCCCGTCGAGCACCACTCCGTCGACAGGGACCTTCTCACCCGGACGCACGCGCAGCGTGTCGCCGACGGCGACGGTCTCCAGCGGGCGATCTTCTTCACGCCCGTCAGGAAGCACCATCCGGGCTGTCTTGGGAGCCAGCCCCAGCAGGGCTTTTAATGCACTCGATGTGCGGCTGCGCGCCTTCAGCTCCAGCACCTGGCCCAGCAGAACCAACGTTGTGATCACGGCGGCTGGTTCAAAATAGAGATTCACTCCGCCGCCGGGAGCTTGCAGCGTCGCAGGAATATGATTCGCCCAGGCAACGGAAGCGATCAGCGCACCCAGGCTGTAGAGGTAGCTGACGCCGACACCCAGGCCGATCAGCGTGAACATATTCAGATTCCAAGTGCGTAGCGAATTCCATCCGCGAACCAGAAACGGCCAGCCGCACCACAGCACTACCGGAGTCGCCAGGGCAAATTCCACCCAACCGAGCGCCGTTTTTCCTAGCAGACTCGCAATTGGATGGGAGGCGAGGAATCCATCCACCATGATCGCGAGCAGCGGGAGCGTCAATGCCGTGGCGATCCAGAAACGCCTCCGCATATCGTCCAGTTCCGGATTCTTTTCCTCGACCGTTACGGTGCGCGGTTCGAGCGCCATGCCGCAGATGGGGCAACTACCCGGCTCGGGCCGCACAATATCTGGATGCATCGGGCAGGTGTACTCGGTGCGTATATTGCTCAGAGATATCTGCGCGGGCTCTAACGCCATGCCGCAAATCGGGCATGCGCCGGGCTTACTCTCATGGATCTCGGGATCCATCGGACAGATATATTCGACAGCTTGGCTCGATGTTTTTGGGGCAACAGGTTTTGCTGTGAAAGCCGCAGACTTAGGCGCGCCCGTCAGTGTTACCAGCGTCGACGCAGGCGGCTGCAAATATTTTTCCGGCGTCTGCACAAACTTATCCTGACATCCCTGGCAGCAAAAATAATATGTCGTGCCATTGTGGACGGTGGTCGCTTTGGCGCTCGCAGGATCGACCTTCATGTGGCAGACCGGATCGGTCGCGTGCGCAGCTTTCAAATATGCGTCAGAGTCGGCGGCAAACTTTGCCACACACGATTTTCCGCAGAAGAAATATGTTTTGCCGTTGTGTTCGACTTGCCCGGCCGCGCGCGCTGGTGCCACCTTCATTCCACAGACAGGATCGGTTTCCGTTGGCGTGTATTGCTCGGGTTGGGAACGAAATTTCTCTGCGCAGGCGTCGCAGCAGAAGAAGTACGCTTTTCCGGAATGTTCCACCGATGCCGCGGCTTTATCGAGAGAAACCTGCATCCCGCAGACAGGGTCTTTCACCATTCCCAATTGTGTCAGCTCAGCCATCTGCTCCTGTTTCGCCGTCACTCCCCATCAAATGGAGGCCACGTATTCGATGAGCAACTACGGTTGTGGTTGCTGATTCTGATTCGAGTCCTGATTTTTGCTCTTGTCGTCATCCTTAAAGACACCAAAGATCTTGCCAAAAAATCCCTTTTTCTTCTTCTTCGGCTCAACCTGATTTTGTTGCCCATTCTGCGCATTCGCTGGATTGTTTCCCGGCGGAGCTTGTGGCTGTACCACGTTCGCAGGCGGGGGAGAGATCAGCGGCGGACTGGTTCCTTTTTCTCCCAGACCGAACATCTTTTGAAAGATGTTTCGCTGGTTGCCATTGGGATGGTCGCAGGTTCCCGTGGGCTGCGTTCCATCCAGAAACGCCGCGGTATAGTCATCGGGGCAGGATGCGTCCGCAATCAGGTTGGTGGCTTTGTCGAGCGTCACTTCCGTCACCCCGGCAGGAGGGTCAAAGATTTGCGTGTCGGAATACTGCGGCAGCTTCACCGCTTCCTTCATGAACTCTGTCCAGATTGGCAGCGCCGCCTGGGCTCCTTGCAGTTTCAAATCGGTATAGTCGTCGTTGCCGATCCAGACCACGCACAGCAGATTGCTGGTGTAGCCGACAAACCAGGAATCGTGTTCGGTTCCCGTCTTTCCCGCAGCAGGAGCGCTGAAACCCATGGCGCGCGCGCTTTCGGCAGTCCCGTGATTGATGACGTCCTCCATCAGACTGGTTGTCAGGAACGCCACCCGCGGATCCAGCACCGGCTTCGATATGGGAGCAAAATCGTCAACTACATCTCCATCGGCGGTTCGAACTGAAGAGATCATGTTGGGCTCAATTCTGACTCCGTTATTGGCGAACACGGTGTACGCGCCCGCCACCTGAAGCGGGGAAGCGTCATAGGTGCCAATGGCCATCGATGGCGTTGCCTCAACCGACGTAATGCCGGCCTGATGCGCCAATGTCGCCACATTGTCGAAGCCGACCATTTGCCCCAGCGCGACGGTGGCCACGTTCTGCGACAGCATGAGCGCGGTTCGCGCCGTAATCATGCCCATCTGTTCGTGTTTAAAGTTGTGCAGCGAATATTGCACGGCGCCATTGTCGAATTCGAAGGTGGTGTCGGCGTCGTTCAGCATGGTCACCGCGGTAAACACTCCCTGCTGGCCGGGCAGCGGAACTCCCGTGAGGCTGCTGTTGAATGCGGTTGCGTAGACAAACGGCTTGAAGGACGATCCCATCGGCCGCTGCGCCACGGCATGGTTCAATTGGCTGGCGCCGTAGTTACGTCCGCCCACCAGCGCCAACACCTGGCCCGTATGCGGATTCAAAGCAATCAGCGCCACCTGCGGATAGGTGACGTGCACATTGGGGTCCATCACCAAACCCTGGCGCGTGCGATGCTCGTAGCGCCGCTTTACCATGGCGTCCACCCTCTTCATGCCATCTTCAACGGCCACGGTGGCGACGCTCTGCAGGTCCGGATCAAGCGACGTGTAAATGTGCAGCCCCTCGCCGTTAATGTCGCGATCCCCATACCGCTCCATCAGTTTCTTGCGCACCAGGTCGACAAAATAGGGCGCCTCGCGCTCGTCCACGCTGAACGGCGTCAGGTTCAGAGGCGCTGCTTTGGCCTCGTTCGCTTGCTGGCGTGTAATCGAGTGAGTTTCCACCATGGAATCCAACACAATGTTTCGGCGCGCAATCGCGCGTTTGGGATAGCGATAGGGCGAGAGGCGCGTAGGCCCTTGAATCATGCCGGCCAGCAGCGCACATTCCGGCAGCGTCAGGTCGCGAATATTCTTGCCGAAATAGGCCTGCGCCGCCTCTCCGAAGCCGTCAATCGCGAAACTTCCGCGTTGCCCCAGCGGAATTTCATTGGCGTAGATCGTAAAGATTTGCTTCTTGGTGTAGTGGTTCTCCAATTGAAACGCAATCGCGGTTTGAATGATTTTTCTCTTGAATCGCTTTTCCGGCGATAGGAAGAAAAGCCGCGCCACCTGCATCGTCAGCGTGGAACTACCCTCGCTGTATCGGTGCGATCGCAGATCAGCAAAGGCAGCTCCGAACACGCGCACATAATCCACGGCGCCATGTTCAAAATAGCGTCGATCTTCAATCGACGTGACCGCAGGGACAAGATATTTTGGCAGTTCGTCGTAGGTGACCAGGCGTCGCTTGCCGCGATCTTTGTCGGAGAGCCCTGTAATCAGTTGCGGTTCCAGCTCATACGCACTCAGCTGCTCGCCGTCATCCGCCTTGATCGCTGTCACCACACCCCTTGTGGTGTAAACGGTCGCGCCATCCGGAGCATGGTACGACTGCGGGCCGGGCTGAATGTGGATGCTGTTGTCTGTCAGCGCGTAGGTACCCAATTGCGACGGATGCGATTGGCCGACCGGACTGTAGCCGGCCTGATTCAACTCGCGCGCAATTTCCTGCACGCTGTATTTCTGATCCGGCCGCACCTCCGCCGGAGCCGCATAGATCTTCGCCGTATTGGCAAACAGCGGCTGACGCAGGCGCTGGTCCACCACATGTTCGTAGGCGTGATAGTAGTAGGCAAAAACGATGCCGCCCACCGCACAGACCAACAAAACGCATGCCGCCAGACTCAGCAAGACCCTGATTTTCCAATCGGAGTGCCACTTTTTACCTCCGCCACCGCCGCCGGATCGCGTACGTGGACGACTTCCACCCCCGCTTGCGGTTCGAACTCTGCCTGCGCCATTCGGCGGATTGGGCCGCGATGTTGTTCGCGGAGGTCTCTCGGTTCCTGCCATTGTTCCTCTCGACTGTCGTTGCTCGGTCGACTGTTGTTGCCGGCCCCTTGTTCAGGGCACATCATCGTATTCGCCGCGGTTCGTTGACCTATATCATTGCTACCGGCGTGGCTGCCTGCACACGTTCGTGGATCAGTTTTGCGGCTGTTGCAAGCGGGATATCCTCGCTGCTTCTGCTCGACCGCGTAACCAGCTCCACAATTCCCTCCGCAACTTTTTTCCCTACGTTCACCCGGAAGGGAATTCCAACCAGGTCGGCGTCTTTGAACTTCACGCCAGCTCGTTCATCGCGATCATCCAGCAAAACGTCCAGGCCGGCAGCGCTTAACTCTTCCGCCAGTTTTTCGCCGCTTGCTTTTAGACCCGCGTCGCTCACGTTGGTAATCGTCACCACCACATCGAACGGCGCAATCGATGGTGGCAAAGAAAAGCCATTCTCGTCGAAGCTCTGCTCCACATTGGCGGTCAAGATGCGCTCAATGCCGATGCCATAACAGCCCATGATGGGGGTGACCTCTTTGCCGTTCGGATCGAGCACACGAGCGCCCATGATGTCCGTATAGCGATCCCCAAGTTTGAAGATGTGGCCCACTTCCACGGCTTTGGCTACGCGCAGCGGCGCATTACACACCGGGCATCCTTCACCCTCGTTGACGGCACGCATGCTGGCTGTCACGGTCCAGGTGAAATCCCGCTTCGGCGTCACATTGCGGAAGTGGTAGTCCAGCTTATTGGCCCCGCAGATCATGTTGCTGCGATCTACCAGGGCTTCATCCAGCACCACTACCATCTTGAGCCGGTTGGCTGCCGCCCAGAATTTCTGGGACTTGTTGGGCTGAAAGGTCGAGCGCTGCAACTCCGGCAGCAGACTTGGCTCGACAGTCTGCGTCAGGCCGACCGGACCTAGAAATCCTCCCGGAGCCTTGAAGTAAATCGCCAGTTCTTCCGGTAGCATTGGCCGCAATTGTCCCGCGCGCAACAGTCCCATCAACTTGGTTTCGTTTACGTTGTGATCGCCGCGCAGAAAGACGGCAACTGCCAGCCAAACCGGCTGATCGGCCGCATCGCGCTTTTCCGCCATGTAGGCGACGCATTTGATGTCCTGGCTGGCGCGCACCTTCATGAAAGCGGTCACATCCGCAATCGCGCCCATTCCCGGCGTATGGACCAGTTCCGGCAGTCCGTCGCCGGTCGGCGCCAGGTCTTCTACCGGCGGCAGCTGCGAGGTCGCCTTTTCAACATTAGCTGCGTATCCACACGCTGCGCAGCTGGCGATCAGGTCTTCTCCAGCTTCCGTATACACCATGAATTCCTGCGATTGGCTGCCGCCCATGGCGCCTGAGTCCGCCTCAACCGCGACAAACTTCAGGCCACAGCGGGAGAAAATCTTACGGTAGACCGCGTCATGTTTCTGGTAGCTGGCGTCCAGCCCGGCGGCATCGATATCGAAGGAGTAGGAGTCCTTCATCAGGAACTGTCGCACCCGCAGCAATCCTGCTTTCGGTCGCGGTTCATCGCGAAATTTAGTCTCAATTTGATACCAGATTTGCGGCAATTGCTTGTAGCTCCGCAATTCTTTCCGCGCGACCTCCGTCATCACTTCTTCGTGGGTCATTCCCAGGCAGAGATCGGCACCCTTGCGATCTTTCAGGCGGAACATGTTATCGCCCATGCTGGTCCATCGGCCACTCTGTTCCCATAGCTCGCGAGGCAGCAACGCCGGCAGCAGAAACTCCTGCCCGATCGAGTCCATTTCTTCCCGCACAATGGCGACAATTTTGTTGATCGAACGCTGCCCGAGGAACAGGTAGGAGTAGATCCCGGCGCCAAGCTGGCGTATGTATCCGGCGCGAACCAGAAATTTGTGGCTGGCGACTTCGGCGTCTGCCGGGGCCTCACGAAGAGTGGGAAGAAAAAGCTGTGACCAGCGATGCATGGGTAGGGTCAGTGTCCTTATCGTGTGCAATAGCTCAATCTATTCATTCTACTTGTTTCTACGCAGATCACTTCTGGTCGCTTAGGCGTTGGACGTCGGATGTGCCTGCCTCGCTAATCGCCGCACCCGAAAGCAGGTCGATCGACTGACCTTGTCGGAATCCGGAAATATTGTTTTAACCGTTTTGTAATCAAAGTCTCCCGGCCCCAGTCTAATGTTATGGGGATGAGAGATGAAGCACTGACCATTGAAACATTGCCCGCTTCGCGTTCCGATGCGATCGTTTTGCGACTCAAGGGTCCAATTACCCTGAGCTCGCTATTTCCTCTGAAAGATACTCTCGGCGCGGTGACGCAGCAGCTCACCATCCTGGATATGTCGGAAGTTCCCTATGTGGACTCCGCCGGTCTCGGCACTGTTCTGATGTTTTACGTCTCCGCCCAGAAGAATGGCCGCAAACTCGCCCTCGCGGGTGTCACGGATCGTGTCATGAGCCTCATTCGCATGACCCGTGTCGACACAGTGTTGAGCATGTTTCCCAGTGTTGAGGCAGCCGAGCAGAGTGTGTAACCGCGATTCAAGTCTCTGGCGCTGAAAGATTGCGTCCTAATTTCTGAGACTGATCGAATGAGGCGCTCAGAAGCGTTTGCAGCTCGGCTACGGTGTTTTCCTCGGTTCTTGATGCCGTCCCCACAGAACAATTCCGTTCCAACAGATCGCACAGATGAACTGCTGCGTCAGGCCGCCTTTATGGAAGATCAGCGTCGACTCCGAGCGTCGCCGCCATATCGCGGAGACGTTTGTCCCGCGACCAAAGCACCGTGTGCGGCGTAATGAAGGTAGAGGCAATCAGATGAACATCCACAAAGCCGATGCCGCGCTGAAACAATGAACGGGTTTCGATCATGCTCCGCACTTCGCTCATTCGGGCGGTTTTTACCATGGGAAGCAGGTCGAGATCCGCAATCGTTTTTGGCCGTCTCGGCAGGTTGCCAAGGACCAGTTCGGCAACGATATACGGATGGATGGCGATGTTGCCCCGCTGCAACTGCCGATAGAGTTCGTTATCTCCCCTGCGAAAGTGATCGACCCATACCGAGGTGTCTGCCAAAATCATTTCGCCGACGCCCGCCGGCGCGGAGCGGTTTTCATGTTCGGGGACGCGCCCCCCAATTCGGCGAGCCTCCGTGCAGCTTCGCGTTCAATCAATGCCTTGAGCGCCTCCCGCATCAGAGCGGTTTTCTCCACCAGGCCGGTGTACTCCCGCGCGGTCCTGACGAGATCGTCATCCAAAGCCACGGTGGTTCGCACTAGGATCATCCTCCTGCACCAATTCTAGCACCATTCGATGTCAATATTGATGCCAGTTTGAGGCACGGCTATACCGATGTCTACCGCAAGAAGGAAGACTCACCCCCTTAGAACAATTCCGTGCCCCACAGATCGTGCAGGTGGATGACACCTTCGATCTGACCATCGCCATTGACCACGATCAGCGACGTAATCTTGCGCTCCTCCATGCGGCGCAGGGCTTCAGCGGCAAACTCGTCCGAGGCAATCGTCAACGGATTGGGATGCATGGCTTCGCCAGCGGTCTTCGCCAGCGCACTCGCCCCTTCCTTCTCCAGCAGCCGACGCAGGTCGCCGTCACTCAGCAGGCCCACGAGTTTTCCGTCCGCAACTACCGTGGTCATGCCAAGGCCCTTGCTCGACATTTCGTAGATCACGTCGGACATCGCCGTCTTGAGCGCTACACGCGGCACGGCATCGCCGGAGTGCATCAACTGCTCCACACGCATCAGCCGCTTGCCCAGCTTTCCACCGGGATGCAGGTTGGCAAAATCTTCGGCGCGAAAACCCTTGCGCGCGGAGATAGCAATGGCAAGCGCGTCGCCGAGCGCCAGCATGGTTGTGGTCGAGGCGGTCGGAGCGAGCCCCAGCGTGCAGGCCTCCTGCTCCACAGAGCAATCCAGCGCTACATCACTGGCTTGGGCCAGGGTGGAGCGCATATCGCAGCAGAAGCTGATCAGCGCATCGCCAATGCGCTTCAACATTTCCAGCAGGCGAAGAATTTCTTCTGTCTCGCCGCTTGCCGAGAGGGCAATCACGACGTCACCTTTGGCCAGCATGCCCAGGTCGCCATGATGCGCCTCAGCGGGATGCAAAAACAGCGCCGGAGAACCGGTTGAACTCAGAGTGGCCGCAATTTTCTGCGCAATGATGCCGCTTTTACCCATGCCGGTGACCACAACGCGCCCACCAGCGGAGCCGCAGGCAACAATCAGATCGACGGCGCGAGTGAACTCCCGCGCCATGCTCTTTGGGGAACTCGCATCCCCTTCAAGACGATCGGCGAGCGCCAGCAACGCCTGCGCTTCAATCCGAACCAACTGTGCCGG
The DNA here is from genome assembly GCA_049796755.1 of Acidobacteriaceae bacterium. Taxonomy (GTDB): domain Bacteria; phylum Acidobacteriota; class Terriglobia; order Terriglobales; family Acidobacteriaceae; genus JAKAAZ01. The sequence continues at coordinate 4,849 of JBARFA010000196.1, read as the reverse complement.
GTCAACGCTGCCAGAGCTAGTCTGTGCGCCGGCTACGCGCAATGTGCGCCCGGATTGTTTCTGTGCTTTCATCGGTATTGGCAGCAGGGAACTGAGTTAGACGATACTGCATCGGGGGCGCGGAAGCCATTCCGCAAGACGGTGCGCAGCAATCCAGATGCCGCTTTCGCGAGATCCAACCAAACCCCATATTACGAAAGTAGTCCGCCCTTCGTAACACGTGCACAATTCTCTCCCTAAATTGAGGCAGAAATCTCTAGACACCGCGCGGCGTCGACTGTAACTTCTTGCTTGACCCTCCTCCGCAGACGGCTATTTTTTTACAGAAGTAGGATAGGCCGCGCTCGAGCGTCGCTGAACAACTTGCTTATTTTTTCTGCCTGGGCCGGCGATCCCGCGTCACTTCTCCAGCCTCGGACATCATGCGAAGCACTTCAAATCCCCATTGGAGTTGGCAACAATGCATGCCCTGGGACAGCCATCTGAATTCGCTCCTCGACGTTTATGGAAACGTCTTTCATTCGCGCTGCGAGATCATTCCTCCTGCGATGTTATGCGTGAACGATGCCTCATCCTGCTGATTGTCATCCTCGCGATCCTCATATCGTCTCCGCGAACTGCCTGCGCCACAACAATCTCGATCCGGCCACAGGCGAAGGTTGCTGTGACAACGAAGTCCGCATCTGCGCAACCGCTTTCGCGTCCAATCAACGTGCCCAAGTTGCCCCCGCTAATCCCGCTGGGCGGTTTGCCGATGCTTCCGGCAGTGCTCTTGTGGTTCCCGGAAACAGAAAACATGTCCGACGTCCAGGTTGTGGGAGTTCAATCAGAACCGATCAGTCCTCATGCCAGGTCCTATCGCTGGCTGCGGATTGGCATGCTCGTGCTATTCGCAATGGGATTGCTGGGAATGCTTTTCAGTTGAGGCGGCAGGTTCTGCATCCCAACCGCAGCGAATAACGCTGCGAAATCGATCTCAGTCCATCGACACAGGCGCGGACAATCCGCGCTTGTGTCGCGTCCAGCGCTTTGTCGTCATCCGGGATGGATTCGTGGCGTCCTCGCCCGATACAATAAAGGGTTGGATCCCGCGGCTTCTGCCTGGCGTGATCGAGGAGTAGAAATGAAGCGCAGTACAATCGTCATCCTGATTCTGGTCGCAGGTGTGACCGCAATGATCTGGTCTGGATTGATGGCCTACCGGATGAGAAAGGCGATGAATACGCCTCCCCCCGCTCAGACGGCCTCGCCGGAGCTAAAGAAGTTTCTCGGCGAGAGTTCGCCGGACTCTGGAGATACTGCGGCGACGACCGCCTCCCCGGATGCAAATTCGCCATCCGCCCAGGGTTTGCCGGATTTTCGAGAGAAGCCCGCTCCGTCGTTCACGTTAACGAGCGTTGACGGCAAAACCGTTTCGCTAGCGGATTACAAGGGGAAGGCCGTCTTACTGAATTTCTGGGCGACCTGGTGCGGCCCCTGCAAACTGGAAATGCCGTGGCTGATTGAAATGCAGAAGAAATACGCCTCCCAGGGATTTACCGTGCTTGGCATTTCTGAAGATGATGGCTCCACAGAGGCCGCGGCCAGGAAAGAAGTCAGCGATTTCATGGCGAAAATGGGCGTCGATTACCCTGTTCTGATGTACGACGATAAGATGAACGACGCCTACGGCGGCATCGACTATCTGCCGACCTCCTACTACATCGGCCGCAATGGCAAAGTGATCATTGAGGCGGGCGGGTTGATTTCCGAAAGCGAGATGGAAGCCAATATCCAAAAGATTCTCGCTACGGGAGCTTGAGCGTGCGGACAAGGAATTTAGCGGTCGTTGTCGTATTGGCTGCAGGAAGCCTGTGTGGCGGCGTCTTCATGGGCCAGTCGGGATGGCAGCCGGGTCCGCGCGGCATCGGCTTTGGCGCTTCCAAGTCGAAACAGTGGGTGCAGATGGTTTCCTCGCCACAGGTAGCCGTCAAAGCGACCTCATCCGCCGCTGCTCCCAAGGATGTTGAGTTGCGATTCACAATTCAGCAGGGACTGCACATCAATTCTCATACGCCGCATTCGGAGTTCCTGATTCCTACGACGTTAACGCTCGACAAAACGCCAGGGTTTGAAATCGCGAAGATCGAGTATCCGCAGGGAGTGGATTACCACTTCCAGTTCTCCCCGAAAGATGCACTCAGCGTGTACACCGGCGAATTTGCCGTGGTTGTCCGCTTGCACGCGCATGCCGGTCATTATGCGATGCACGGCCAGCTGCATTATCAGGCCTGCGACAACAAAGCCTGCAATCCGCCTCAGACGCTTCCAGTGAAGCTCGATGTAACAGCCCGCTAGCGGCACCCAACCAAAACTCTTAGAAAAATATGCTTCCGCGAGCGATGCGCGACTGAAGGCTGCGCGGGTGAGCCTATTCCTGCTGCCCGGTGTCTCCCTGGGGAAGAAACAACATTTTCGAAGCGACACGCGTGTGGGTCGCGCTGATGATGTGCGGCGTGATCACGATCAAGAGCCTGCCCGCCGTGACATTAGTGACGGGGCTGGCCGTCCAGCTGAAGCCTGGGAGCTCACTCAATCCGGGAATGCCAGAGAGAGACTTTGACTCCGTGCTGCTGACCGCGCTGGTGACCAGCGCTGTGCCGCCGTCAGGAATCTGGATCGTCGTGATGAAGTCTTGATTGTTGATGATGGGCGAACCATTCACTGTATTCCCGGAGAGTGAAGCCATGGTCACCTCCAGCTGCATCTGCACGTCTTTGTTCTGCAGAATGCGTGGCAGAGCTTTTACAGTGAGTCCCAGGTCTTGATACTGCACCGTGGGCGCCAGGGCCAGTGGATTCGAGGTTGCGGTGGTCGTCGTGCTGGTACCCGCTAATAAGCTGGCGAGCGTGGAATTGGCCGTAGCGGTTTGCGTCCCGGCGGAATAGCTTTGCGTGACGATCGGGTAGCGCTCTCCAATCTTCACCGTTTGTTTTTGCAAGTCGCCGGCGTGCAGCTCGACGTGATCAATTTCGCGCGTGTCGGAAATACTCAGCGAAGCGTTGACGGTCGTGCTCCCGAACGACAGTCCACTGAGCGTGAGACCGTTGCCAAACAAAGCGAACGGCTGATTCAGCACGGTTCCGTTCACAAGCCCCAGCCCAATCAGGAGAGCCGCGATTCCCGCCAGGTCTCCGGGATTTACCAGTCCAGCCGCGATCAATTCGGTAATCGTACTCTGGTTGCTGTTGATGATGCCGGTCAGCTCCGACGTCACGTTGAATACATTCAGTTGCTGAGGAAACGATACCCCCAGGTCTTGCTGCCGCGAATCGTTCACCTGGTAAATGCGGACATCCAGCATCACTTCCGGCTTGTCGAGATAGAGCTGCTGCACCGTGGCGTTAATCGCGCGCAGCGTGCTCTCGGTTGATCGAATCGTCACTGTGCCGTGGTCCGAGTCATTTGAAATCTGACGAACTCCAAATACATTTCGGATCATGTTCACGGTGTTAATCAGTTCCGTCTTATCCTGCCCGGGGAGATAAATGGTCTCCAGCAGGAGTCGATCGAATTTCTTGCGATTCTGCGGCGTATCTTTGGCGACCAGCACGTGGGTCGGATCCAATGCCACCCAGAATGTTCCCGTCGCCAGTCCCACTGCGGCAGATGCCTGCGTGAATGAGGCATGGTCCAGGTCCAGCTGGATTTGCTTCGTAGGAACAGAGTCATCCATCAGGGCGGTGATTCCGTAGGCGGAGAGAACCTGGTGCAGAATGTCCTGTGCGCTGCCGCGAAGGTGAAAGGTGGATTGAATTTGCGCGGGCGCCAGTTCGATCAGGCCGGTGGCGAACTTCGGCATCGGCCTCGACTCGATGACTGCTGGCTCTTGTTCATCATCCAGCGACTGAATATGTTCCTGGACAAAAGGGTTGTTCGGGTCGAGGTTTAACGCCTGCTCCAATTGCAGCCTGGCCGCAGTATTTTTGCCGGTTTGCTGATCTTGTTTCGCGGTCTGCAGCATAAGGCCCACCCACTGCTGGCGGGCAAGTTCATAGGCAGCCAGATAAGGGCCGTTGGTTGGGTCAAGCAAGTGGGCCTTTGCAAACAGGGTCAGCGCCTGCGATGAATCCTTGGACCGCAGCGCATGTGTGCCTTTGCGGAAAAATTCCCTTGCCCTGGCCATCTCTTGCGCGCTGGGTATAGGAACCGAAGCTGGCTCGTCGGGTGAAGCCAAAGGTGTAGTCGCTACAGGAGGAGTCGCCGGATGTGAGGTGTCGTCGGCAATCGCTTGCGGAACGCAGGTGAAAATCCCCAGCGAGAGCATCAGTCCGGCAGCCGTGAATTTTCTTTGCCACGAAGACGCCGTCAGAGGGAATTGGCGTTCGGAACTGCGACCGCGACCGATGCGGCTTGCGAACCTTAGGTTCCGCGGATGGAAGACTTGTTGCAGACGCGGGACGCAGCTCAATATTGGTTTATGGAGAAGACGTTTTTGCGTTGATGGGGTCTTTGCCACGCGCCAATACACTGCCTTACCCGAAGGTGAGTCACTACTTCGAGCGTACCAGTTGCACCGCCGGAAGAACAGCGTGCTCACCGCGAGGCGGGCGCTTCAGACCCAGCTTGATTTGCACTGGATCCAGCTCCAGTTCGGCCATAATGCGGCTTAGCGTGTTGCGGTGCACGCCCAGCTCTCGCGCAGCCTTGCACTGGTTGCCTTTATTGTTGCGCATCACTTCTTGAATGTATCGGCGACGAAACTCGCGGACAGCCTCCTCGTAGGTGATGCCACTGGCGTACATCTGTACGACAAGATTATCCAATTCGCGTTTCACTTGTGACCTCTCTAACCCGGCTTGCAAATGCT
>JBARFA010000195.1:0-37448 GCA_049796755.1 Acidobacteriaceae bacterium | reverse complement strand
GACATGCCGCACGCAATCGCCGCCGATTCGCCACCGCTCGAGCCGCCCGAAGAATATTCGAGATTCCATGGATTGCGCGTTTGCCCGTGCAGACGATTGTCCGTTTCATACGCCATCAGAAATTCCGGACAATTCGTCGTGCCCAGAATGTTCGCGCCCGCGTGTCGCACGCGAGAGACGACGACGGCGTCTTTTTCCGCCAGGACGTCATGCCGCAGCAGGCTGCCAACCTCGCAATGAAGTCCAGCGACTGCAATCGAAGATTTGATGGTCATCGGCAGTCCATACAATGGGCCGCGCGTCTCGGATGCCGTCATCAGCGCACGTGCCTGCGCCCGGATGCGCTCCACGTCCACATCACTGAAATGCACAATGGCGTTCAGTTGTGGGTTTAGCCGGTGAATTTCCCGGATATGCTCCTCAGCCAACTCCAGCGGCGAGATTTTTCCCGCGCGGAGCAACGCCAGCTGTTCCGTTGCGGACAGCAAAGTGACTTGGCTCAATTGGCGCCCTGAATATTGGAGGTGTGCGTCGCGACAGATGCCGCAGGAACGGGAACGATCGGTGTCGAGTGCGCCGGCAGATAGTGGAACAAGTACTCCTGCGAACTATCGCCGGAATTGAATCGATCATTCCACTGCAGGCGATATCGCAGCGTCGACGGATTCAGGGGATACGCGGTGGGGCTGGCGTACGGATACGACTTCATCCCATGAAACGGAATTTCATTCACGGTGAACGGCGACGCCTCGTAGAAATCCATGTCCTTCACGTAGCCATTCGCATAAAAGAAGTAGTCGCGTTTCCATCCGGCTGGCAGAGGCGGCAGCGCGGCCGCACTGAATTCCGCGTCGATATCTTCTCCACTGCCAAAGATGACGAAGTGGTTGTCGACAGCCTTCAGCAACGGCGTCACATTGCCGTAGTGTGTATAGGCTCCGCGCTCGCGAGCGAATGGGCCCGTCGCGCTGATGCGATCGTAGCGATAGGTCAGGTCGCCGGGGCTCTGCTGCTCGATCTGCTCCGGATAGCCGAGATATTTCAGCGTCGACAGCGCCAACGGCAGTTCCGTTCGACGGATTTCTGCGGATCGATCCGGTCCGTTGTCCACCAGAATTTGATCCCAGTAGATTTGCAAATTGGTGACGATGCGTAGCCGCCTCGTTCCTGACGGCAGCTTGCCAGTCAGGTCGACGGTGATTGTCCGTGGCAGTCCCGCTGGAAATCCCATGTCCGGCAGAATCGTTTTCCAGATTCCGTTCGCCATCTGCGCCTGCAACACCGGCGGCTCAGGTTTCAATCCAGCCTGCCACGCTGCATACATCGACGATGCGCTGAAATATTCCACGTACCCGTGCAGCAGCAACCGCAGTGGATTCTTCTGCGTCCACGGGCCGATATCCAGCGTCAGCGTATGCGGATTTGCAAACCCCGCGAACGGCAGGTCGGTAAAGTCATGTACATAGCGATGATCACGGTCGAGTAGCAGTCCGCGAACATCTTCTCCATGATCGTTCCAGGCCGCCGCCAGCGGCCGTGCTGCGCTGGTGACAATCACCTTGTCCGCTGGAAACGGCGGCGCTTCGAGGAAGCGCGCATTCGGATACACTTCTGTGCCCTCAGGATGATCGATCGCGACCAGCCGCAGCTGATCGATGAAGTTGACCTCTTCCATGGGCTCGCCAAAGCGCAGGCTCAGGTAACCGTTATACGGCTTCAACTGATCGCCAGCTACCTTGATCCATTCCTCCGGATCGGGAATGTTCCTTGACGTCGGTGAAATCCAATGACCCACGACGCCCGCACCAATCACATCCGTGATGAACTGATATTTTTTTCCGTCCCACGCGAATAGCACTGGACAGGAGCTGCCGCGTCGATCGATCTCATCCAGCGGCGTGTACGCATCAGCCGGCACTTTCAGCTCATCCTGCAGCACGCCCGTCGGCCACAGCATGCGCACAATGTCCACATGCGTTCGATCCCCAAGCCCCGCCAGAATCTCCGGCGCGCCTTGTCCCATGTAGCCGGTGGCGCCGGCAACTTCCCACTTCTGCCAAAGATCGCCGGAAAAAATTTCAACCTTGGTGCCGAGTGCGGATTTATTGTCCGCCAATCCTTTGAACGACAGACGCACCCAATGATTTTTGTTACCGCCATCGTTGCGCAGCAGCACCGGCGGTCCATTCAATTGCGTCACGATCAGGTCCGCATCGCCATCGCCGTCAATGTCTCCAGCCAGCAGCGCGCGCGGATGATCCAGCTTCAAGTTTGCAAGCCCCACGGTCGCCGTTACATCTTGAAATCCTCGCGGTCCGCAGTTGCGCAGGATTCGCAGCTCTGGTCCGTGTGCCGTATCGATCAGCACAGCCAGATCGATCCAACCATCATTGTCGATATCGATCGCAGTCAGTCCCCATCCCCGCGTCGCATCTGCGATCGGCAGCGGCACACGCTCAAAGCGCTTACCGTCCACATTGCGCCACAGCGTCACGCCGGGCGCGCCGGTGTGCGTCACCGCAACATCCATCCATCCATCTTTATTGAAGTCGAAAACGTAGACGCCATTTGTCGGCGTCAGGTTCGCATCGCTAAACAGAGGAATCGCGCGGAATTTTCCCTCACGCGGATTGGCATAAAACGTCGGCGCGGATTCCGAGCCGGTCACGACAAGATCCACTGCGCGATCATTGTTCAGGTCGGAAAGGGTCGCGTTGCGCGTCGCTCCACGTCCCCCCAGCCCAGTTGGCACAGTCACGTTGGTGAATGTTTGATTGCCGTTGTTACGCCACAGGACGTTCGCGTTCCCACCGCTCGTCAAGGGTTTGCCCGTTACAAACAGGTCAAGATCGCCATCATGGTCGTAGTCCACAAAGGTTAATCCCGCAGGCTCGTTCTGCGGCGTGATTCCGACAGCCTTGGTGACATCGGAGAATTTTTCATGCCCTAAATTTCTAAACAGTACAACGCGATCGCGCAACGAAACGGCGATATCGGGGAGTCCGTCATTGTCGAAGTCGCCCACGGTGCAGGCGATGGCGTCACCGCTCACATCCAGTCCCATCGGGCTCACTGGGACTTCGTCAAATCGACCGCCTAGGTTGCGATACGCATGAATCGCGTGGGCGCCGTCGCTCAACGAGATCAGATCGGTCTTGCCATCGCCGAACAGATCGATCATGCACGCGCCGCCGCCGGCTTGCTCTGGCCCGTTCGCGCCCGGCACGGTCTTCGCATCGCTTCCGATCGGCTCGCGAACAAAGCGCACAGGAATCATCGCGCCAACTTCCGGCTCCGCCACATGGATCGTCTGCGCCATGGAGTAGCGGCCCATCTCGCCGTAAGAAATCGTCATCGGAGAGCCAAGCTTTTCGCCGGTGATGTGCTGGAATCGTTGAAATGCCGTCTTGGCCTCATCCAACGAGCCAGTTTCCTGGTAGGCCCGGGCTAACCCAAACTCCGCCGACGCATGCAGCGGATTCAATTGCAGCGCCGCCTGGTATTGCAGAATCGCGTCCTTGTAATTCTTGTTTTGCTGATATCCGCTGCCCAACAAATAATGTGCATCCGGATTGTCCGCGTCGAGTGCCACGACTTGCTTGAAGTCCACAATCGTTTCCGCAGTGTTCCCGTTTTTGCGCGCAACCAAGCCCAGGTTGTACCACGCTGCCGTATTCTTTGGGTCTTGTGCGATTACCTTACGCAGCACCGCGCTCGCCTGCGCCAGTTGCTGAGAATTCAGCAGCGCGATTCCCTGATTTAACTGCGCAATCAGCAGTGTCGGATCTTTTTCGATGGCGGCAGAAAACAGTTTTTCCGCCTGATTGAAGTTCTGCTGATTCATGTACGCCACGCCGAGGTTGTTCAGCTGAATCGCGTCCTTCTGCGAAGCAGCGGCGTTGGCGTCGCCCCAGGCAACAGAGGTGATGAGAAGAAGAACGGCGAATACCTGGGCGATCCGGATACGCGGAAGCATGGGAAATACGGCGGACCTGACTTTGCTGCACTTCGCTGCGATGGAAGCCGCCGATCCTTTAGTCTACAAGATAGAAATTGGAATCCGATATGGAGCCGCGTTGGTTCCGCATGCTGTTGACAGGAGCGAATGCTGGAGACGGCTTTTGCATCCCGGCGAAAACCGGCCGAGGGACGCTGAAACCCCAACACTGAAAGATGAGAGGCTTATCTCAAGTCAACGGACGCATGGAACGCGGAGGTACATTGTCGAGCGAAGACATCACTGATATGGATTGGGCTGGATGGCTGGGGCGCTCCTCGGCAATGGAAAGCGCAAATCCGCCCGCAGGCCTGCATCGTGATCACTGCGTCCTGATCACCGGCGCCGCCGGCTCCATCGGCTCCGCGTTGACGCTGCAATTGGCCCAACTTCGCCCGCGCATGCTGTTGCTGTTGGATGCATCCGAGCAAAACTTGTATAACCTTGACGCAAAACTGCGACGCCTCGCGTCTCCTGTCCCCTGCATTGCGGTGCTTGGCGACGTTGCCGACGTTGAACTGCTGGACGAACTTTGCGCACAGCACCAGCCGGAGATGCTGTACCACGCGGCTGCCCATAAACATGTCCCATTGATGGAATCGAATCCGCTCGCGGTGGTTCGTAACAACACGCTCGGCACCTATCGCCTGGCGCAGGCGGCCGCGCGGAATCGCATTCGTCATGTCCTGATGGTTTCGACCGACAAAGCCGTTCGACCAAGCAGCATCATGGGCGCGTCCAAGCGAATGGCGGAACAGGCCCTGCTGGCGTGCGCCACCTCCTCAACCCGCGTCAGCTGCATTCGACTCGGCAATGTGCTGGGCTCGCAAGGCAGCGTCGTCGGAGTCTTCCTGGATCAGATTGCTCGCGGCGAAAACATAACCGTGACCCATCCCGATGCCGAGCGTTTTTTTTTCACCATGCCAGAAGCAATTTCGTTGATCCTTGAGTCCGCACACACAAAAAGTCATGCACAGATTCTGATTCCCGAGACCGGCCCGCCGACAAAGATTGTCGATCTCGCCAATTTCTTGATCCAGCAGAAAAGCCAATCTCCGGGCGGACATCGCATTGTCTTTACAGGTCTCCGCCCGGGAGAAAAATTGCATGAGGAATTTATCGGTCCCGGCGAACGCCTCGCGGATTATGTCTGTCCTAACCTTCGCGCAATCGACGGAGCGGAGGTGTCGCGAGAGTTCGTGCATTCCGCAATGGCCGAGCTCGATATCGCCGTTCGCGCGAGAAATCTTGAAGCCGTTGTACAAGTGATTGCGCGGCTCGTTCCGGAATATCGCCCCAGCGCATCGCTCAGCGCTGTACGCGCTGCCGGGTTGGTGGCCCGCCATGTCTGAAAAACGAAAGATCGCGGTTGTCACCACCTCGCGCGCGGACTACAGCCATCTGTATTGGCCGCTGCGCGACCTTGCGGCGCACCCCGACGTCGATTTGCGTTTGATCGTTCTAGGCTCGCATCTATCGCCGGAGTTTGGCAGCACGGTCCAGGAGATTGAGAAAGATGGCTTCAAAATCGATGCCAAAATTGAATGCCTGCTGAGTTCTGACACCGACGTCGGGATGGCGAAGACCATCGGTCTGGCCACGCTCAGCCTTGCGGACCATCTGGGAGCAACGCGCCCTGATCTTCTGTTGCTGATCGCCGATCGTTATGAGATGCTTGCGCCCGCGTCCGTTGCGCTGGCGCTGCGCATTCCCATCGCTCACATTGAAGGCGGCGAAATTAGTCAGGGCGCCATCGACGACGCTGTCAGGAATGCATTGACGAAGATGGCCCATGTTCACTTCACATCGACGGAAACGGCGCGCCAGCGTGTCATCGCTATGGGAGAAGAGCCGTGGCGCGTGCATCGAGCCGGAGCTCCCTCGCTCGACCATCTGCGCCGGGGAACGTTGTTGTCTCGCGGCGACCTAGAAAAGCAACTTCAGGTTGATCTGAGCCGGCCAACGATTCTGGTGGCCTACCATCCAGTCACCATCGCCCGCAATACGGTACGCGAGGCCGATGCCCTGTTTGCGGCGCTCGGCAAGACCGACGCGCAACTTCTTTTCTGTTTTCCCAACGCAGATGCCGGCAGTCGCGAATTGCAGCAGTGTACGCAAGCCTTTCTGGCTGGCCGCGCCGATGGACGCGTCTTCACGAATCTGGACCCAAGGACCTATTGGAGCTTGCTGGCCCAGGTCGATCTGCTGCTGGGAAATTCCAGCAGCGGCATCATGGAGTCGGCTTCGTTTGCGTTGCCCACTGTCAATGTCGGTATGCGCCAGCAAGGACGAGAGCGCGCCCGCAACGTGATCGACGTCGATCCCGATGAGTCGGCAATTTTGCGAGGCATCCAACAGGCTCTCGATCCCGAATTTCGCGCAGCACTCGTTGGCATGGAAAATCCTTTCGGCAACGGACATGCTTCCGAAATGATTGTTCGCGTCCTCACCACTGTCCCTCTGTCCGAGCAACTCCTCATCAAACAAACAGCACCACTGGCCTCTCAATCCGTACCGCCAGCGCCGGCGATTTGATGACTTCAATCCGCATTCCGCTGTCCGCTCCAGACATCACAGAGGCCGAGATCGAAGCGGTGGCGAGTGTTTTGCGCACGCCCCAGCTCAGCCTCGGTCCCAAGCTGGAAGCCTTTGAGCGCGCCACGGCTGAGTATGTGGGAGCGAAGCACGCTGTCGCCGTCAACTCCGGTACTAGCGGGCTTCATCTCTGCATTCGCTGCCTTGGCATCGGCATTGGCGACGAGGTCATCGTTCCGTCGTTCACATTTATCGCAGCTGCGAATGTCGTTCGCATGGAGCGCGCCACTCCGGTTTTTGTCGACATCGATCCCGTCACGCTGAATCTGGACCCACACAAGGCAGAAGCCGCCATCACGCCCAGAACGCGCGCCATCCTCGTCGTTCACACGTTTGGACGTCCGGCCGATATGACTGCGCTTCTCGCCATCGCGAAACGCCATCGCTTGCACATCATTGAGGATGCTTGCGAGGCCATAGGCGCTGAACACCATGGACAGAAGGTAGGCGCAATCGGCGATGCCGGAGCGTTTGCTTTTTATCCCAACAAACAAATCACCACCGGGGAAGGCGGCATGATCGTCACCAACGACCCCGCTCAGGCCGCGATGGCGCGCACACTGCGCAATCAAGGCCGCGGAAACCCAGGCGAGTGGCTCGAGCATTCCCTGATTGGCTACAACTATCGATTGTCGGAGATGCAATGCGCGCTGGGGCTGGAACAACTTCGCCGCCTGGAAAACATTCTCGCGCGCCGGGCCGAAGTGGCCGCCATGTACGACCGGCAGTTGCGCGGCAATCCTGACCTGATTGTCCCCGAGTTGCGAATCCCCGAAGGCCGCATCAGCTGGTTTGTGTACGTCGTTCGCTTGAGCGCGCGATTGCAACGCCACCATCGCGACGCGATTGTTGCCGCTCTTCGCCAGCAGGGGATCGGATGCGGACGATATTTCGCTCCCATCCACTTGCAGCCTGCATATCAAGATCTGCCAAGGCCGACAGATCCACTCACGGTGACGGAGCACGTAGGAGGGCGCTCCATTGCGATGCCGTTTTTCAATCGAATTTCGCCCGCTCAGGTGAGCGAGGTGTGCGAAGCATTGCAGGACGCGATCCGTGCAGTTTCCGCCTAAAAAATGCAGTGTTGCACACTCGCGCTTTGCCTGCCGTCAGCCCACTCAATCGGGTACAATCCTTCGCAGTGGGGAGTATTCTTGCTGCGTCGTTGGCTGTTTCCGGCTGTGCTGATTTCTTTCGTGGCCCTGGTCGCGATTTCTCGATCGGCGCATGCAGTGCCTCAGCCGCAAAGCGGCATGGCCAGCGGTCCTCCATCGAATGCCGTCTACGATTCGCAGCATCGCCCGATCACCGCAGGCGGCTTCGTCAAGTCCGGCCCGATTGTTTTTATGGATGTCGCGAAGCAGGCTGGACTGACTAGCTGGCATCACACTGCCGGTACGCCCGAGAAAAAATTCATTCTTGAGGCAAAGGGTCCCGGCGTCTGCCTGCTTGATTACGACCACGACGGCTGGCTCGATATCTATCTGGTAAATGGTTCCACCTACGGCGCGCTCGATGGCAAAGCAGCTGCACCCCAGGCCGCGCTGTTTCATAACAACCACGACGGAACCTTCACCAACGTCACCGCAAAAGCAGGCGTTGGCAATGGACGCTGGGGTTTCGGCTGCGCCGTCGGTGACTTTAACAATGATGGCTGGCCCGATCTGTATGTCACCAATTACGGCAAGAATCGCCTCTATCGCAACAATCATGACGGCACCTTCACAGATGTTGCGGAGAAGGCCGGCGTAACGCTTGGCACTTGGTCCACCGGCGCCACGTTTGGCGATTATGATGGCGACGGCAAGCTCGATCTTTTTGTCGCCGGATACCTTCACTACGACTATAAAAATCCGCCGATTTCCGGTTCGAAAGCGGTCGACTATAAGACCTGCGAATTCCGCGGCACGCCCGTCATGTGCGGTCCCGCCGGGCTTCCTGGCGAGCATGATCATCTATTCCATAACAACGGCGACGGCACCTTCACGGACGTCAGCAAGCAACTCGGAGTCAGCGATCCGCCTGGATACTACGGCCTGGGAGCGTTGTTCGCGGACGTAAACAATGACGGCAAGCCGGATCTTCTGGTCGCCGACGATACCACGCCGAATTATCTCTACATCAATAAAGGCAATGGAACATTTTCCGACGAAAGCCTCGAGAGTGGCTACGCGCTAAATGCCGACGGTCGCGAGGTGGCGAACATGGGCATCGCCGCCGGGGATTACGAAAACAATGGACATCTGGACATCGTCAACACCGACTTCGGCGATGATTATGATGTAGTCTTCCGCAACGACGGCACCGGCAATTTCACTGACGTCAGTTACCAGACGGGCATCGCCGCGCCCACCATTCCCTTCGTCGGTTTCGGCGATGGATTTCTCGATTACGACAACGACGGCTGGAAAGATTTGTTGATCGTGAACGGCCATGTCTATCCCAGCGTTGACAAGCATCCCGACTGGGGAACCAGCTACGCGGAGCGCCCGCTGTTGTTTCACAATCTGAAGAATGGCAAGTTCGATCTGGTGCCTGCGGTGGAGGGAACTGGCCTGGCCGTCGTCAGCGTCGGCCGTGGAGCGGCCTTCGGCGACCTGTTCAATAACGGCAAAATCGACGTTGTCATCAATAATATGGACGGCGTTCCAGTGCTGTTGCGCAACGTCAATCCCGATCATCACCACTGGGTTGAGCTGAAGTTGATCGGCGGTCCGAAAAGCCCGCGCGATGCGGTCGGCGCGACTGTCTACTTGAATGCCGATGGCATACGACAGCGTGGAGATGTCCTCAGCGGCGGCAGTTATCTTTCGTCCAACGACATGCGCGTTCACTTTGGAATTGGAAACGCGACCACGATTGACAGCGTGGAAATTCACTGGCCCAGCGGCGCCAAGGAAACGCTGAAGCTGGGCGCCGTCGACCGCATTTACACCATCACGGAAGGCAAGGGCGTGACGGCTGCAATGTGCGACGGCAAGCCCTGCCCAGCGCGATAATGGACAGAAAAATTTACTGCCGATTCGCAGCGCGCGTTAAATCCCCAGCTTTGCGAGCACATCCGGTGGACATCCACGCCACTCCGCCTGTGGTTCATTGCCGACGTATGGCAAATCGCGCATGCCCATCTCGCTGGTATAGAACCCACTTAATGTAAGGTCGCGAAATTGATTGAAGAATGCCACCGCCTTCGCGTCCTGCGGTGCAGCTTTGTCGGGCCATGCAATCCTGTCGAGCATCTGCTGTTGTTGCGTTGAACTGCAATCCACAAAGTTATGGCCGAACATACGCCCAGACTCGGCATCGAGCCACACCAGCCCCTCGCGAATCGCAACCAGCAAATCGCCTCGCTGAAAATCCAACCAGTCGTCGATGAACTCCGGCACGCCCGCATCCGTGGCGCTACCAGAAACTTCATCCGCGGGAAGAATCCAGTCGCTCAGCACGCCCACCGTTGCCCACTCATGCGGTGTGAGCACGAGCAGCTTCCATGCAGTACCATCCGGTACCACAGACGCATCCGGCGAGGCCCGAGCCACTACTTCCGCCAGCGCAGACAGCGGCATCATTCCTGCAATCGGAAGCGCCATCATCATTTTCAGCATGGCACGGCGCTGAAAGCGAAGCGTTCGAGTTTGCGCTATTTCCGGACCTTCCATGCCCTGCATCGGTTTCCCACTCATAAGCTGTTTGTGCGAACCTGCGCGGCGATGGTATCCGACGTCCGCCAAGCCAGCGCCAGAATCGTCAGCGTAGGATTTTTATCCGACAAACTGACGAACGGCGCCCCATCGGTGACGAAAAGATTCTTGCAATCCCAAGCCTGGCAGTGGGAGTTCAGCACACTTGTCTTCGGATCGTTTCCCATGCGCGCGCCGCCCACTTCGTGGAAGCCCGTGCCGCCTGGTGAGATTCCCCATTGCTGATCCGCTCCATACGATTCAATGACCGTGCCGCCCATCGTCGCCACAATTTGCTGGAACGTTTCCTGCATGTGGCGCGCCATCTGGATTTCCTGATCGCTCCACTGAAAATGAAATTTCAGGACCGGAATGCCCCACCTATCCACGGTGCTCTTGTCGATTTCGCAATAACTCTGCGCGTTCGGGATCATTTCGCCGCGTCCATGAAAGCTGACCAGCGATCCATACAGGCTGTGGCTGCGCTGCTTCAGGTCCTTTCCATAGCCGCCTCCCAGCAACGTCTCCGATCCAGTCATCAATCCTGGAGCGGGCATGCCGCGCCGGCCGCCGCTAATCTCCACGTGATACCCGCGCGAAAACGGAAGCTTGCCCTGCAATTGTTCCTGGTAATACCACCACGGCATGAACAGGTGCATGCCGCCCACGCCATCCTCGTTATGCGCGGGCAGATTCATCATGGATGGAATCCATCCAGTCACATCCGACATGACTGTATCCATCAGGTAGCGTCCAACCAGGCCGCTGGAGTTCGCCAGCCCGTTCGGAAAGCGCGGACTGCGCGAGTTCAACAGCAGTCGCGCTGTCTCGCATGCGCCCGCCGCCAGCACAACAACTTTGCCGCGCACCTGGATTTCCTCGCCAGACTGCTTGTCGATGTACGAAACGCCGGTCGCGCGACCATCCGCGCCCGTCAAAACTTCCCGCACCATTGCGCCGCATCGGATTTCGAGATTCCCTGTAAGCTGCGCTGGATACAGCAGCACGTCCGGCGAAGAAAAGTTCGATCCCATACGGCAGCCGCGATTGCACTGCGACACATAATGGCACGCGGGACGATTGTTCAGCGCGCGCGTCAGAATTGCGAGCCGCGATGGAATGCAGGGAATCTTCAGGTTCTTACACGCTTTTTGGATGAGCAGTTCGTAGCAGCGAGGAGTTGGCGGCGGCTGAAATTTTCCGTCCGGCAGATTCTCCAACCCCTCTGCCGAGCCGAACACTCCAATCAGTTCTTCTGTCTTGTCATAGTACGGCGCGAGTTCCTCATACGTGATTGGCCAGTCGAAACCACTACCGTCACGACTGTAGGGTTTGAAGTCGTACGGTCCATTGCGCAGCGAAATTCTTCCCCACGCATTCGTGCGACCACCCAGCATGCGAGAGCGAAACCACTTCCAATCGGTTCCCGTCGCGCAGGTGTAGGGCTCGCCCTCCACGTTGTAGCCGCCGGCCACGGCCTCAAATCCTCCAGGGCCGAACGGGGTTTTCGACGCGCCACGGTGCGGTGCATCGTAGCCCCATTGCAGCCATTTCGAATCCTGCGCTGTGTCGTACCACTCGCCTGCTTCCAGCATCAGGCACTTCGCACCCGCGCGAGTCAGCGAGTACGCAGCCATGCCGCCGCCGGCTCCAGAGCCTACGATGATCGCGTCATACACATCGCCACTGAGAATCGGTTGCATCATTCCGCGCTGCCCCCTTTTTCTCCGGACAGTAGCTGCGGCCGCAGCGCGACAAGATGATTCTGGGTCGTGTTGTTGCCTTCGCGGTCGAAGTTGATGGTTCCCGATGCACCGGAATAATCGCGTGTCTGAGCGAATTGGTCGCGCATCCGCGCACGATTCGGGCCAGCCGCACGCAGGGCGCGCACCGTCAGGCAAACAGCATCGTACGCTTCGGCAGCAGCCACGCTGGGCGGTTCTCCAATTTGCTGGAGATACCGCGCGGCAAAACTTTTCTGCATGCTGGTGGATTGTCCTTGCGAGGCAATCGTCCACGCACCAGATGCCGCGCCAATGCTCTCTGCCGCCATCGTTGACTGCGTCAACGTCGATTCTGATCCAGCCTGAGCCGCCTGCTGCGAAAAATAAACCCGCGCCGAAACACCCGCCGCGTGAAGCATGGGCAGTAGACTTTGCGCGACATCGGCACGCGTCCACAGAACAATTGCCTGCGGAGAGTCGGCTTGAATTCGCCTCACAACGGAAGAGAAATCAGGCTGCAGCGGATCCAGAACCAATTCCTCCGGGGTCACCGCTCCCAGCGAAATGGCCGCTTGCCGGAACGCGGCAACGCCACCTCGTCCATCATGATCGCCGTCGAAAATCACCATCACCTTTTTCAGGCCACGTTCCCGGTAAATGTTCGCCGCGATCGTTCGCGCCTGTGCCGCATCGCTGGGACCAACCCGAAAGATCCATGGAATATCGATTTGAGTGGTCGTCGCATCGCTTGATAACGTCAGGATCGGAACGCCGATTCGATTACCCACCTGCTCGCTCACGTGCGTATCCGTCCCGTCGGTGGAGGTGATCAGCGCCACCACATTCTGTCGCAGAATCAATTGCAGGATCACGTCCGAAACATGTCCCCACGCTGGACCGCTCTCATCTCCGATCGCCAGTTCGACGTGACGTCCGCCAGGCAATGGGCGCTGCGTAGAATCTTGCAAAGCCATGTTTGCGGCTGCAGCCATCGCCTCGCCTTCCACGCTGTGCGGCCCGTGCATCGGCGCCAGCAATCCGATGGTCACCGTCGATCCCGTGGCATCCCAGTCGGCCCCTCGCGCCGGTCCGGCATAATCCTCTCCGTCGCTGGCGATGGAATCGTACGGGACCGCGTTGATTTTGTTCTGCGCCGCAGCCTGTGGTGTCGTCGCTGTCACCGACAAAATGGCGAGCATGACCATGGCAGTCAGCAACCTTGCCACGCGGTCTTGACTGCTTCTCGCCATATAACTTCGCATCCGATTAGCGCCAGAACGGCGCAGGTTTCCCTTTCCAGTCGGTCCGTTGTTCCGGCCAATATTCAAGCTGGCCATTGCGAACTCGGGCAAATGTAACCGGCGCAATGTTGTTCAACGTGTAATCGAAAAATGCCTTTCCGCTCACTCCGGTGTAGCTCTTCATCTCGTACTGTCGCAGCGCATCCATGATCTTTCCGCGATTCGGTCCCGCCGCTTGAATGGCCGCGATCAGCATATTCATGCCGTCATACGCATAAGCCGCGTATGCATCCGGTTCAGTATGGAAGCGCTCTCGAAAGCGTTGCTGAAACTGCTGCCATGCTGGATCGCTGCGGTTCGGATCGATGGCGCTAATCATTACCAATCCCTCCGCCGCAGGCCCCGCAATTTTTATGACCTGCGGATAGCACTCGCGGCTGGAAGCGAAAACTGGCTGCTGCATCCCCATGGCACGCATCTGCTTCAAAATTTGACCTGCCTGCGACGCGTTCCCCCAGATCACCAGACCATCAATTCCAGAGGCTTTCAACGTCTCCAGTTGAGCGGAAAAATCTGTAGCATCCGGCGCGAACCAGACTTCCACGATCGGTTGATGGCCGATGCGCCGCGCAGTTTCGAAAAAAATATCTTTGCCCGCTCGGCCATAGCGATTGTTCACCTGCAAAATTCCCACGCGCTTCAGGTGTTGCTGATTGAAGATGTAGTCCGCGAGCGCATAGCCCTGCTGACGATCGTCGGGAAAATTGTGCAGCAGCCATGGCACCCGCGTTTGCGTCACCGTGGGATCATTTGTTGCCGTATCCATGATGGGGAGTTCCAGCTTCAGCGTGGCGCGCAATTCAATGTGCGTCGACGCGGAATCGACAGAGCCCAGCATGGCCACGTCGTGATCCTTGTAGACCATATCCACGATCGCCATCGACGACGCGCCCCACAGCGGAAGGTCGTCATGCACGTTCAGTGCGAATGGTTTGCCATCATAGCCGCCGCGCGCGTTGGCCTCTTCAATCGCCAGCTGCGACCCATGCAGCATGGCCACTCCATACGGGGAGTCCATGTTGTCCGCATCCAGCGGCCCCAGGAATCCAATATTCACCGTCTTCAATGCGGTCAGATTGACGTCCGACCGTTCGCGCGCGGCTCCGTCATAGTCCAGCGTGGACGAATCGACGAACCATTCCTTATACGGCTTGCGATAACGTCCGTACGGCATCGCCGCTGGAGGCATATCGGCGTACGGCATAATCGTCGCTGCTTTCGCCGCGCTGCTTTGGGCCGCATTGGACTGCGACACGGCACACGTCGGCAACAAGCCGGCCAGCGCAATGACGAGAACCGTCGCTATCTTTCCCGTTGCCATGTCGATCTTTCTTCCTCTCTTGTTCAGCGCCATCCTCGCGGTCGCGCGCATCCCTGCATACGGCGCAGATCAGTTCGACCCGCAGGCGCCAGCAATCGTTGCCCCGGCCGCAGCCTCCAAAGTGGCCTCCCGATTCCCGATGAAATCAACAATTCTGCGCAGCGTCGCCGGAGAAATTGCCTGGTCGGCATCGCACAGCGGCCGCGAAACTCCGGCTTCAACGCCGTAGTTGGACACTTCGATGATCAGGCCTTCGCTGCCAAATTCGATCGCAGCGCGACTCGCCGCCTCGACCGCGGCGGCCACCCCGGTAGCGTGACTTGGATCCACAATAATCGGCAGAAATGTCTCCTCATGTGCTGCCTGAATCACGTTCAGGTCGAGAAGATAGCGAGAATATTCGCTGCCTGCATGCGTCTTGATCCCACGCTCGCACAGCACAATCTTCAGATTTCCCTCGTTCGCAATGTATTCCGCGGCGCCCAGCCATTCACATAGACTGGCCGCCATGCCCCGCTTCAGCAGCACCGGCTTTCCCGAATGCCCGGCCTCCACCAGCAGCGGATAATTCTGCATGTTGCGCGAGCCGATCTGCAGCATGTCCGCATATTCCGACACCAGCTCAACCAGGCGCACGTCCATCACTTCTGTTACCAGCGGCAGGCCGGTTTCCTCGCTCGCTGCACGCAGAATTTTCAATCCATCCAGTCCCAGCCCTTGAAAATCATGCGGCGAGGTTCTCGGCTTGTACGCGCCTCCGCGCAACATGTCCGCGCCCGCCGCTCGAACACTGCGCGCCAGCTCCATCGTCTGCCGTTCGCTTTCCACCGCGCATGGACCGGCGATCACCACTGGAACCCCAGCGCCGAATCGCACGCCAGCGACTTCCACTTCGAGTTGTCGCTTACCTTCAAACTCAGGATGGTTTCTGCGGCTGAGAATCGGGCAAATCCGTGCCAGATCCTCCAGCCTCACTTGCCCGGCTATTTTTCTCGGCATCATTTTTCTCTATCTCCCGTGGGTGCCGGCTTGTCGTGCTGCGTCTGCAGCGACTGTTTTGCAGTCTGTCGCATGCCGTGACTCAGCCCATTGGCCGTGGCTACCCAGATATCGTCCCCTTGAAAGTCGAGATTGAGAATGTAGTTATGCGCCAGTGTTGTTGCGGAATCCATTCGGTGCTTGCTGCCGTCCGCATCCGTCAGCAGAATTTCTCCGCGCCCTCTTTTTGCGTCCGGCCGGTACGTCACCCAGGTATGGGTCTTGGTGTTGAGCTCGCTCAGCCCCTTCTGCGTGCACGCCCATACTTCATCGCCACGTGACTGGACGGCATTGATGAAGTTTGAAGGCAGGCCGCTATCCTTCTTTAGGTAGTTGTGCCAATTTCGCCCGTCATAGCTGCTCAGACCAAAATAGGTGGACGCCCAGAATGTTTTTGTATCCCGGTTCCACGAAACGCTGCTGACAATGTTGTGGATTAATCCTTGGTTGCGATACAAAACCAGTTCCATCTCGCCGTCAGGATCGGTGTACGGCTTCCAATAATGATGGGCCAGGTCGTAGGAAAGCACGCCGCCGCCCCACACTGCGAAGTACACCTTCTCCGCTCCCACAGAAATTCCATAAGCCCACGGCTCTTCAAACGGCGCATTCGATTCGTTGAATATTTCCCACGTCCCCGTATACGTATCCAGGCGATTGACGCCCACCGTGGTGGCCACCCAAACATACCGCCCCTGCATGGCCACGCCGTACACCAGGTCATTCGCCAGACCGCTGCTCAGGTTGGTGTAGCTGGTGAACTTGCCGCCGGAGTAGCGACTCAGGCCGCCAAAGGTTCCAATCCATACCGCTCCGGTTTGTTTGTCCACGGCGACGGACATCACGGCCATGCCGGACAATCCATCTTTCGTGGTGAAGATTTTGTTGACGCGGCCGTCTTCAATCAGCACCAATCCATGCCCCGTGCCTGCCCACACTCGGTTGCCATCGACGGTAACGCAGTAAACTTCGCCCGGAGGAAATCCATTCGCCGGCGTGTAATTGATCCACTTCGTGTAGTAGGAAGCGTCCTGCGCCGCCGCCACCCCTGCTGTCACTATCAGGAGCCCGACGATCCAAAAGAGATTCCGCATCCGGGATGTTGCTCTTGTCCGCTCCATCGAGATTTCCAATCGCCGTGTCATAGTGTCTTCAAAAACTCAATCAGGTCGTTCAGCTGCGCCTTGTTCAGGTCAGACGTAATTCCGTGCTTGTCCTCTGGATTGAACTTCGTCCAGATGTCTTCCAGCTCCAGCGCTTCGCCGTTGTGCAGGTAGGGCGGCCGCACCGCCACGCCTTCCAACTGCGGCACATCGAAGGACTGAATTGTGTCGTCGTGTGTCGCCGTTCCAACGTCCATCGAAATGCGCGAGGTGTAATGACTCAGCGGGGAATGACAGGTGTAACAGCGATCGAGCGGCGGAATCAGCTTGCCCTCCATCGTTTTGTCTCGAAAAAAAATCGCTCGCCCACGCGCCTGCGCATCGGTCAACTGCCCGTTGGCAGCCAGGTGCGGATTGCGCGGCAGTCGCAACGCCAGTAGATAGGTCACCAGATCGTTTACCTCGGTCGAACTGAATCCCTGCGAGCGAAAAATGTACATCGCCGTTCTCGGACCATCCTGCGTCTGCAGGTTCGGGTTCTTCCCGTTCCACTTGAAAGGCGAGGTTCCATCGATGCTGAACAAGGTGCGATTTTCGACCACGTCGCGACCCAGCTGCGGCGTCTCCAGGCTCCACGCCAGCCCATCGGAAAGCCCCTCATGCGGATGGCAGGTCGCACACGCCATCTGCCCCTGGTAGCAATGGCTGGCATCGAAGAAGAGCCGCTCACCGCTGCGTTGTCGCGAAATCTCTTTCGGCCCGCCAAGATCGATCGTCGACGCAACTCGCCTCGTCTCCATATCCACCACACTCACGGTGTCGTCCATGCGATTGGCGATATATGCAAAGCGGTCATCTGAAGAGGTGACCACGTCGGTCGGATTGCGTCCTACCGGCAAACGCTCTGTGACGAAGTGACTGGCAGCATCCAGTCGATTCGCCAGATTCTGTTGCCCAGCAGGAGGTTGACTCAGCAACAGGTGGCGAAGTCTCGCCGTGTCGATCACTGACACGACATTGGCTCCAGAAGCCGTCACCAGCGCCCACCGTCCATTGGGCGTAACGGCAACGCCGAAACCATCCGCATAATAATGATCGATGTCATCCAGCAGGACTTCCGCGACGTGATATTTCCCCGGCCCATCTGACGCGTTCGCCGCCGGCCGAATCACTGCCATCCCATGCGTCAGATACCATCCCTGTTGAATCTGCACCAGCGGGTTCAGGTTCTTCGGCCGCATCAATGGAATCAGAAGATATCCGCCGGCGCTCGCCGGCATCTCTGCAATGTGCCGCATCTGGATCACACCCGGCACATCGACCCGCGCGGCTACCGTCTCACTTTTTGTGTCGATGACGGTCAGCTCCGAGACCGGCGGTTGATCGACCGGCTCGATGCGAGCCAGCAAACTGGCAACGTAGACGCGGCTTCCGTCCCGCGAAAGCGCCACATATTCCGGATAATGTCCCGCTTGCAGCCGCTTCAGTTCACGCCCGGTCTGCACATCCACCACCGAGATGTCATCGCCTAAGGTATTCGCCACATACAAAATCTTTCCGGCGCGATCCGTGGTCAATCCCACAGGCCCCCAGCCAACGGGCAACGTTCGCCGAATCTGGAAGGTTTGTGCGTCGATCTCCGTCACGTCGTCGTCGTTTTCATTCGAGACGTAGAGCGTTTTTCCATCCGGCGAAAGCGTGATGCCCCTCGGCATTTGACCCACGCGATGACGTCGCATCACCTGCTGCGTGCGCGTATCCACCGCCAGCACCTGATCACCGTCCTCGCACGCGATATACAGCCAACGCCCATCTGGAGAGAGCTGCATCGCCACCGGGCTTAGATATTTCGATCGCGGCAATGTATTTCCAGCGTCCGAATCGCGCCGCTGCAGAGCGGCGGCAACTCCAGGCTGCCACATCAGCACAAGCACGCTCACGACGAACAGGTCCGCGACGCTGAGACAGAACCTTGTTTGCCGCGTGCCTCTG
Source organism: Acidobacteriaceae bacterium (assembly GCA_049796755.1). Taxonomy (GTDB): domain Bacteria; phylum Acidobacteriota; class Terriglobia; order Terriglobales; family Acidobacteriaceae; genus JAKAAZ01. The sequence continues at coordinate 18,697 of JBARFA010000195.1, read as the reverse complement.
ATCGCCGAATTTGCGACCCACGCTCTCATGGCGTCGCCCCGCTTTTCTTCACTGCAGCGACGGCTGGGCCCGCAGGCTCGGTCACGGTCAAAATCTGGTCGGCGCGAACGTTCTTCAGTGTCTGCACGGTTCCGCTGGGCCAGTGGATGATCAGCGTATCGACAGTCGTGGCTGCGCCCAGCCCGAAATGCGGTCGCGGATCGTTCTGCGAAAGATAGCCGCTTTCCGACGTCGATTGCACGAACTGATGCAGCGATCCAGCAATCGCCTCCAGGCTCGCGCCATAGCCGTCTCGATTGCTGCGCGTGCCCACCAGCTTGATCGTCAGCCAATGGTTTCGTTTTCCCGGCGGCGGCGTGTTGTGCAGCAAAATGCCCTTGCCACCTAGCGTGGTCACAAACGCGTCGATATATCCGTCGTTGTCGTAGTCGGCGAAGCAGGCCCCGCGCCCGACAATCTGTTTCTGGAAGAAATCTCCCGCACGCAGAGAAACATCGGTGAACGTGCCGTCGCCATTGTTGCGCAGCAGGGAACTCGGCATCGGCACCAGCCAGACCATGCCGCCATTCACGATGAACAGGTCTTTCCATCCATCGTTATCGAAGTCGAAAAATCCATCTCCCCAGCCGGTAAATTGACCGGAGACCGCTCCCACACCGGAAGCATTCGTCACATCCTGAAACGCGCCTCCCGCCTTGCCGGGGTTTTGATAGAAGCGGTGGAAGTGCGCGTCGGAAACAAACAGGTCCTGCCATCCATCGTTGTTATAGTCGCCAAAAATGGGACCCATCGCGGTCGAAGCTTCGCCATTTTGTCCATAGGCGACGTACAGATCCGAAGCCACATCGGTGAAGGTTCCATTGTGGTTGTTGTGATAGAGAAAGCTCGGCATCGTGTCGTTGGCAACATAAATGTCCGGCCATCCGTCGTTGTCGTAATCTCCCACCGTGATGCCCATCGCCCGCCCCGGCTGGCTGGCAATCCCGGAGGACTTCGATACATCGGTGAACGTGCCGTCTCCGTTGTTATGAAACAGCCGATTCGTCTCCGGCGCATAACCCAGCGGGCCGGGATAATGCTGCGCGGTGTAGTACTGCCGATACTTCGGATCGAAGTTCAGATAATTCCCGACAAAAAGATCCAGCCGCCCATCGCGGTCGTAATCGACAAACGCCGCCCCCGTCCCAAAGAACGGATTTTCGACTCCCGCTTTCGCCGTGACATCGGTAAACGTTCCATTGCCGTTGTTGTGGTACAAAATTGCTGAGTTGTAATTGGTGACGTATAGATCTTCGTTGCCATCATTGTCGAAATCGCCGGCGGTCACGCCCACGCCAAAACCTTTTCCAGCCACTCCCGCGGTTGCAGTAACATCGGTAAACGTTCCGTTACCGTTGTTGCGGTACAGATGATTCGTCGCATCCTTGCCGTCAGGCGCCGAGTGATCGGTGATTCCCGGCATATAGCGCCCGCTCACGACATACAGATCCAGCAGGCCGTCGTTGTTGTAGTCGATCCAGGCGCAGCCGGAACCAGCGCCTTCCAGGATCGAGCTCAAATCCTTCTCGCCGAACGATTGGCGGAAATCGATTCCGGACTTCTGCGTCACATCTTCAAATTGCGGCAGTGGGGAAGATTTGGAACTCGGCGCGGTGCTTTGTCCAGATAAAATTCCAACCGCTGCCAACACCAGCACAGGTGACATGGATGCGATTCGAACTACGAGTTGGCGTGGAAATGTTCTCATCGCTGCCCCACACGTTGCGCGTGCATCACGCGACCAAGCGGTGTGGGCGTATCAAACCGCCGCAGCGCCATCGGAAAATGATTTGTTGGCGCCAGAGCCAGACTGTCATGGCATCCCTGGCATCCGCGGTCTTCGCCATTGCGCACCCAGATCCAACCGCGCTGCGCGTGCAGAATCTCTCCCTTCGCGCCCAGCAGCTCAAATCGAATCGGTGCATCCGCCGGAACGGTCGCATAAAACGATCCATCCGCCTCCGCCGGGGCATCGCCCACGACTTGCTCGCGGTTCCCGGGCTGCTCCAGGGTCAGAACGCGCACGCTGGCGACGTGCCCGGCCAGGCGACCGATCGCCACATCCTGCGAAATGTAAGAATCGAGGCAAAGAATGCGTCCAGTTTGCGCGGTTGGATGAAGAATGCTCCAGTAGATGAGCGGCAGGGCGTGCGGCGCCAGCGGAACCGCTTGCACGCTGGAAGCCTTTGCATCGTGATACAACAAATCTCCCACCGACTTGCTGGCGAGATCGAATGCGTAGAGATCGAAATCGCGATTCTTCGAGAGCGAGGAATTCTGCTTGGCGACGATTAACCTCGCGTCATCCAGCTGTTCCACCGAGGCATAGTCCGACGGTGATCTCGTTAGGCTCGATGCCCGCAACGCCCCTTGCCGGATCCATGCCAGTTGTCCGTCCGCAGATTCTGCAGTCGCTTCAAGAAACACGATGGTTCCGTCCGCTAGTTCAATCGCACCCCCGCGATTTTTTCTAGCATTGTCATCGCGGAGCAGCGCCAATCCTGATCCGTCCGGCCGCAGCGTGAACAGCGTGCGTGCGCGTTTCCCTTGGCTCGCACCCAGCGGCGACTCCGCCGAAACCAGGATGCGTCCGCTACGCAGCACCGTCTCCACCCGAAAATTTCCTGGTCCAAACGTGATGGGATGAGCGTTCGTTCCATCAATTTGGCTCACGTACACCGCCGACCGCCGCTGCGCACCCGCACCGCTGACGAATGTATACACAATCTGGTTTTGCGGCAGGTATTTCGGTTCGAGGCAGTCGCCCGCGCCGTGCGTGATCTGTCGCAGTCCCGATCCATCCGCTGCTACTTCCCAAACCTGCCAGAAATCGCCTTTCGCCCGCTCGGCGGAAAAAAGAATTCGGCCTCCGTCAAAGGCAACCTGCGGATCGGCCGCAGCAAAAAATCCTGGCGTGAGCGTTAACAGCGAGGCTGTCCGGTCGGCAGGACTGGTCCGCACCAGGTGGCTTCCTTCCGGAAAACGCTGCGTCAGATTGCCAAACCTCACCCTGGGCGCTTCAACGAACACCATCGCAGGAATCGGTGGCGAACCGTTGGGTGTAACGCCCGCGACTGGGCTTGCCGCCGCTTCCGAGGCTCCATGCAAGGTGCACAGTGCCAGGAATAAACCGGCTGCGAACGTAGTCCACAATAGCTTCATGCCCTAAAACCGAGCGCTCGACGCGGAAATCCGCTGGGAGTGTTCTCTTCTGCGGAAGGTACTGAAAAGTATAGGGAGAAAGCGCACATTCGCCTGTGACGCAGGTCACGAAACAGGGGCGCTGGCGATGCTTTGGGTTGCGGCTGGAAGCGGGTTTGAATCGAGTCCTGCGGTCTACGTGTCAGGATGAAAAGCGTCCTGCCATCCTTGCCGGCAGGGATCAGGTTGACCGGCTCTATAGTCGCCGGTCAACTCCTCCCATGGATAGGAAATCTGTCCCGCACCACCTACCAGACGTAAGTCGCAACATCTCCATCGGGCAAAGTCGCCGTCATCGCCTTGCCGTGATAGCTGACGTTGAACGTTGTCGGAAAATTCCCCGTGTTGGAAACGATCAGCACCATTTTTCCGTCTGGCGTACGGAACGCCACGTTCGCCAATTGTTCTACGTCGTTGGAGTCGACTCGCACCGAGCCCGGCGGCACAAATTTTGAAACCTGCGCGATCACATAATAGGCGGCGTTCAGCGTGGCCTTGTCGCCATCCAGGGTGATTGCGCCTGTACAGGAGGGGCATCCGCCCTTGGTGTGCGGCCCGTTTTCAGGATTGGCCGCCAGGTTCCACAGAAGAACGTTCTTGCTCCAGTTCCGGGTGGCCCCAATCACGACATCGCTCACCGGCTCTGAGACATCGATATTCGTATGGTGGCGCCCGTCGCTGATCGATTGCTCTGTGAAATAAATGTTCTTGTTCGGAAAGGCATCGTGCACTTCTGTCAGTGCGCTGATTTCTCCGCCGTATAAATGCCAGGCCGATCCGTCGACATACTTGCTTGCATCCGGATCTTTCAATATCGACAGCGCATACGATGTAACGTCAGGATTGTGATCGTAGATCAGGATCTTGGTTCGGATATGTGCCTTTTTGAAGGCCGGCCCCAGCGCATCCTTGATGAAATTATCTTCCTGCTTGGCGAACATCACCATGCTGGGCGTGTTCTTTGGATTCAGCGGCTCGTTCTGCACGGTGACGGCATCAATCGTGATGCCCGCAGCTGCCATGCCTTCGACGTATTTCACAAAATACTTCGCATAGGTTTTGTAGTACTCCGGCTTCAGCGTGCCTCCCTTGGAATCATCGTTCGTCTTCATCCATGTAGGAGCCGACCAGGGAGATCCCAGGATTTTTATCTTCGGATTGATCGCCAGAATTTCTTTCAGTGCCGGAATCACATCGACTTCATCGTGAGCGAGGCTGAATTTTGCCAGCGTCGGATCTGTCTCTCCCGCCGGCAGATCGTCGTAGGAATACACGTTGGCATTCATGTCCGACGAGCCGATGCTCACCCGCAGATAGCTCACGCCGATCCCATCGCCATCGTTCGAGAAAAGTTGTTTCAGCAGGGAAGCTCTGGCCGGCGCCGACATGTGCATCAGAAGCTGCGCGCTTCCGCCGGTCAAGGCAAAGCCGAATCCGTCGATGGTTTGAAACTTCTTTGCATCGTCGACTGCAATCGTGGGCACATCTTTCTTCGGGTGCGAAAATTGCAATCCGTTCGGTCGCTTCGTCACCAGCGAAGACCTGTCTGGCGCTGTCAACCAGACGCTCGCAGTTTGCGCCATCGACGTGCACGCCGCAAAGGGTACAAGAGCCACTATGGCAAGTAATGGATGCACGATCGATTTCGATTTCATAAGAGCCTTTCATTGCCGCCTGCCGCAATACGAATTGTAGAGCGATGGTTCTTGAAAAGTCTTTTCCGTGCCACAGTTTAGTTGTCGGGCCAGCACCTGAAAGGTCGCGGTTCCCGGTTGAGTTCCCCAGCCCGAATGATATTGGCTGCCACTCAGCGGCCGACCTTATTTTTTTGTCAATGGACAAAGTTTGTTGTAGCCTTGCAGTCAATCGATTGCCTACAATTCCATTGTTCATCCGTCTTTCGCCCAATATTGTCATGTTCGCGAGAGATTGGAAGTCGTGTCATGGCCAGTTTTCGTCGATTCGAGCGGAGCACCTGTCGTATGTGTCGCGAGTTTGTCGTTGTCCAGCGATTCGGTAGAAATTCACTTCTCGGCGCCGTTCCTGTCGGGCAGGCCTCGACCGCGGGAGTGGTCTATTTGGAATTTCGCAGGAGTGGCCTTCATATTCCGAAAGACGCAAACGGAAGGATGACTGGGGATTGGCTGCCTGTGTCACACAAGGTGAACACCGATGCCAACTAAAGGTGACAATGCATCCAAGTTGAAGCTCAACCCTTCCTGCGAACATGTCAGCCTGAAAATGCTGGCGGAGTATGTTGGCCTGAATCCCGCAACCGTTTCGGTTGTGCTCAACGACGTGCCCGGGCGTTCCATTCCGCAACCCACACGCGAACGCATCAAAGCTGCCGCCCAGAAACTCGGCTATCAACCCAATCTGCTCGCCCGTTCTTTGCGCAACCGCAAGACCCACGCAATTGGCGTTCTGGTGCCGGAGCTGACTGAGGATTACCACACGCAAATCATGGGCGGAATCGGCGATTCTCTGATGAGCAAAGGCTACTTTTACTTCACCGTGCATCATCGTCATCGCAAGGATCTGGTGGAAGAGTACAGTCACATGCTGCTGAGTCGCGCGGCGGAAGGCCTGATCGCCATCGATACCGCGTTGGAGCACTCGTTTCCGGTCCCAGTGGTGGCGGTGGCGGGCCATCGACGAATTAAAGGTGTGTCCAATTTAGTGCTCGATCATGACCGCGCCGCCGAACTGGCACTCACCCATCTCTATTCGCTCGGGCATCGCCAGATCGCCTTCATACGCGGGCACCCCTTTAGCTCCGATTCGGCCGACCGCTGGCGGGGCACGGTGAAAATGGCGCGCACCCTTGGCCTGGCAATCAGGCCGGAACTCGCCGTTCAGCTGGATCGCGACACGGTCACTCCGGCCGTGGCGTATCCGCTGGTCCAGCAGTTACTCGCCAGTCAAAAACGTTTTACTGCGCTGCTTTGCTTCAATGACATTACTGCAATTGGCGCTATCCATGCGCTCCAGAAAGCCGGCCTGCGCGTGCCCGATGACATCTCGGTCATCGGCTTCGACGATATCCGAGCAGCCGCTCTCATCAGTCCCAGCCTGACAACGGTGCGACAGCCATTGCGCGAAATGGGCTGGACCGCGTCAGAATATTTGCTTGGCCGATTGCAGGGAACGGAAGCATTCCGCCAGCAGATCGCCATGTATCCCGACCTCAGCGTCCGCGAGTCCACAGGCCCTGTCTCGCTTGCAGCGCCTGCGGCAAGCACTTCCGGCAAGGTAAGAAAGGCTGCGAACAGCGGGCTTACCCCGCCCAGGAATCGGACATCCCCCGTTGCCACCGACTGAACGCAGTCTCATCTCCGTCGTATGGCTGCACATCGCGTTTGCCGCCACTGGATTTGGCACCACTTTGCTCGGCTGCCTGCTTCCCGCCCTGCACTCTGCATGGAATCTCACCGACGCTCAAGCCGGATTCCTCTTTGCATGCCAGTTTACCGGCGCCGCGCTGGGAGCTCTGTTGGTTCGAGAAGATCTGTTCCGCAGTATTCAGAGGGGCTATTTTGTCATGGTGGTAGCCGCCGTCGCGCTGGGATCTCCGCACGCTTCCGCTGCTGCTGCCGTCTTTTTCTTGTTTGGCCTGGGTATGGGTTGGGCGATGACGGCCATCAACATGCTCGGCGGCACAGTCTTTGAACATCCCGGCGCTGCGCTGTCATTACTGAACGCCTCCTGGATCGTGGGCGCAGCGCTCTCGCCCGAAATCGCTACCCGCTGGGTTCGGTATGCGCCCCCCATGCGGATTTACTTTGTCATTGCCCTCGCCCTTGCGGGCATTGCCATGATCCTCCGGCATTATCGCGCCAGTCTGCTGGGAACCAACGCTCGCCGTTTGCAAGGCGGTCTGGGCGCAACCCCGTGGCTACTGATCGCGGGCTTTTCGCTTGTCGCATTTCTTTATGTCGGCGTCGAGGTATCTGTGAGCGGCTGGATGATGACCTTCGTTCATCGCCTTTCCATCGGAACAGGTTTCTGGGCAGCACTCATCACTTCCTCCTTCTGGCTCGCGCTTCTATGCGGCCGCCTTCTTGCGCCAGCCGTTCTGCTGCGAGTGTCGGAGTCGCGCCTACTCCTGGCCGCCATGTTTGTCGCCTGTTGCAGCGTCATTTCGATTCTGCTCAATCACTCCCCGGTGGCCATTCTTCTGTCTGCCGTAGCTGCAGGGCTCGCCTTAGCGCCTATTTTTCCGCTCTGCGCCTCCCGCGTTCTGGCGCTTACCCACGAATCGCCGCAAACCAAATGGCTTTTCTCCGTGGCCGGGATGGGCGGCTCGTTGCTGCCATGGCTGACCGGCAGGCTTTCCACGCACACCGGCTCCTTGCGGGATGGTTTACTGGTTCCCGTTGTTGCGCTGGCAATCATGATTGTGTGCTTTTCATGGATTGCGGGTCGACGCGGCCTCGACCTAAGCCCTGGCGTCGCTACCGTGGAATCGGAATCGTTGGCGGGCAACTGACGACAGCGCCAGTTCCTTAGAGCGCACGTTTCTGAAACGGTTCGGCCTGGACGATGCCCTTGTCTTCGCGCACCGTAATGGTCTGGCCGGCGTTGACGTTTGTCAGCCGCTGCGCCGTTCCGCTGGGCCAATGGATCTCGACCACATCCGCTTTGTCAGCTTGGGCGAGTCCAAAGGTCAGCACCAGTTCACTCGAGGAAAGATAGCTCGATCCACTGCGCATCGTCATCTTCTGTCCCGTCTGCGCCGACTGCACAAACACCACCGCGTCAATGCCGTTCCGGTTCGATTTGGTTCCCCACAGCTTCACCCGCAACGAGTGATTCGTCGCTCCCGTGTTGCGAAACAGCACCGCCGGCCCATTGTTCGTCGTCAGCATCAAATCCAGCGCGCCATCGTTGTTGATGTCGCCATACGCTGCGCCGCGACCCACTCGTCGTTCATCGAAGGACTTGCCCATCTCTGCCGCAACATCCTGAAACTTGCCGCCGCCTTCGTTGTGAAACAGGTGCGGAGACTCCGCGTAATGGACCCGCTGCTGCACCTTCTCAATGTCGGGATCCAGATGACCGTCGGCAATAAACAGATCGAGCCATCCGTCCAGATCGTAGTCGAAGAAGAAACAGCCGAAGCCCAGCGTCAACAAGCTTGCCCGTCCCACTTCCGACTGCGGAGCAATGTCGACGAACAATCCATTTTTCTGGTTCTGGTACAGCGAGATCATCTGGTTGGAAAAGTTTGTAATCGCCAGGCTCGGATAGCCCGAGTGATTGTAGTCGGCCGCATCAATCCCCATGCCGGCCCGAGCCACGCCATCTTCGCTGAAGCCAATGCCGGAGACCACGCCCTTTTCCGTAAACGTGCCATTGCGGTTGTTGATGTAGAGCTTGTTCGGCTCCGTATCGTTGCTGATCGCGATATCCGGCCAGCCATCCTGGTTGGCGTCGAGGATGGCAATTCCCAGGCTCTTGGCAGTCGGGTCGTAGAGCCCGGCTTTGTGCGTGGTGTCTTCAAATGTCCCGTCGCCGCGGTTGCGCCACAGCCGCACCGATGCGCCCTTATACGACTCCGGCGTGCAGTAGGATTTATCTTTGCCGTCCATCGAGCAATACAAATCGTTCTGCGGAGTCCAATCCACATAATTCGCCACCAGCAAATCCAGATGACCATCGCGGTCATAGTCGACCCACGCCGCGCCGGTGCTGAACTCATCGATGCCCCATAACCCCGCCTGTTTTGTGGCGTCGGTAAACGTGCCGTTGCCATTGTTATGGAACAGGTGATTCTGTCCGTAGGCCGTCACGAACAAATCGTCGTGACCATCGTTGTCGTAGTCTGCTACCGCGACGCCCATGCCGTACATCGGTACCGCCAGGCCCGCTTTGTGCGTGACGTCGGTAAACGTTCCATCGCGGTTGTTATGGTAGAGCGCCGATGTGGTGACGCGACCCGGATGACCGGGCCAGTTCATTCCATTCACCAGAAAAATATCCTGCCAGCCGTCATTGTCGTAATCGATGAACGCCACGCCCGACCCCATCGTCTCCGGCAGATATTTTTTTCCGAAAGCGCCATTGTTGTGCACGAAATGGATTCCGGCCGCGCGAGTGATGTCTTCAAAACGGATGCGCTCGCCTGTGTCTGCGGGGCTCTTCGCGGCCTGCTGCGCGGTCGAGCCACTTCTCGCCGATTCGGCGATTGCCGCTTCAGCAACAGAAAAGGACAGTGAGCCAAGCAACGACGCAGCCAGCGCAGTTCCAGAAAGTTTTAGAAATCTGCGGCGGTGCAGTTGCGCTTCTTCTTCCGTCAAGCTTGATCCATCCAATTTTCTACGCGTCAATTGCCACCTCTGTGCAGCACGGATGAATCCGAAGCGTGAACGTATGCCTCGCCGGGAAGGGTCGCATCATGCTTGCCGGAATCGTTTGCAATCGGCAGCGGCACAGAAACATGTTCGTGAATCGGCTGCCTCTCTCGATTATCGTCGGGATGTTTTTCCAGATACGGTCCGGTCAACGCCTGTGCCGACTCATCCGCTTTAAAGCGCAAATAGCGCACCTCATACTCGTGAGCCAGCTCCGGTTTGCCCATGCCGGTGGCACACAACATCATGTTGTAATTCGCTTCCAAATCTTCCGGATCGATATCGAGAGCCTGCTGAAACTGCGCGTGTGCCAGCGCATATTTATGTTGCAGAAAATAGACGCGGCCCAGATCGTTTCGTACCACGCGATCCTGCGGATATTGCTGAATCACCTGCAGCAGCTGCGCAATCGCGCCATCGTAATCGCCCGTCTGGCGCAACACGCGGGCGTAAAAATAATGTGCTCGCGCCAGGTGTGGAGATAGCTGCAATGCCTTGTCGAGCACCACCTTTGCACCCGCCATGTCTCCCACCAGCACGCGCGCTCGGCCAATGTTCACCCATCCATCAGGGTTGGTCGGATCAGCTTGCGTCGTACGCTCAAACGCTGCCTCCGCGCCCTTCAAATCTCCCTGCAGCAACAGACCAATGCCGTAATCATTCCACCGTTGCCAGTCTGCCTTATTCGTCACCACCTGCGGCGTTGGCTCGGGCGCATTCGGCGGCAACACAGTCAGGTCGGCCGTCGCGCTTGCCATCACCACGATCGGCAGATCAGGAATCGCTTTCATCTTTCCCGAGACGTTTGCGGTGCTTCCCGTGAAGACCATGTGCCGATCATCGTAGTTAGGCGTCACATCATGCGGACCCGTACTTTCAGAAACTCCTGCGAAAGCAAATTGAGTATTGAACCAGGCGAATTTGCGGTAATTCAACTTCGCCTGCAGATGAATTTTCCCGCGCACATCTTTTGGAATCTGCAGCCGGAAGTGAACGGTGTCTGCCGCCCCCGGAGGAATCAAGTGCGCATAAATCGTCGCCCGCGCCGCCCACGCATTGCGCTTGTCGATGGGATTGCCATGTGCATCGATCGCCAACGAGCGATAAAAGTGCGCTCCCGGTTCGACCGGCCCATGGCCGTTGTCCTCGACCATGCCGCTCCAGAAAAGCACGCGGCCCGCATCGTCAGTTGCCTTCAGTTCCAGCCAGCAATCGAATGCATCCACCGTTCCGCCGGGAAAGAAATGTCCCACAGCTAGTGTGCGAACCACGACATCCACCCGTTCTGTATCTCCGGCGCGAACATCCGCCTGCACCCGGTTCAGCGGCGCCGTGATGGGCGCGACCGGCGGCCCTCCCGCAGCGCCCGTCGGCGATTGCATTTCCGATTCTTCACCGACCGCAAATGTGGTCGCCATTTGCGGCGCGGCATACATCACCCTGTTATTCGAGATGCGATTCTCCGCCGTTTCCGGCGAGATGGCGAAAATGTCGACGCGCACTTTCTTATCTTTCAAAAATTCTTCCGTGTCTTTCAACTGCACCGCATCCTTGTTCACAAAAGGAAGCGCGGTATTCGCCGCGATAAAGCGATGCGAGTGCACCATGCCGTTTACATTCCCCGCATCGTTCGAAGGCGTCTCCGGCATGTGGCAATCCTCGCAATCCAGCGGCTTCGGCGGATAATAAAACGATCGCGCGCCGAATCCCGAGACACCGCTGGCCTGCCAGTTGTCGTAATCGTCAAAGCCGCGAATCCAGCGATAGTGATTGTCGGCCACATCCAGGTGCACCTTGTGGCAATTTCCGCAGAAGACCGCCGACTGGCTGCCGCGCAAGAACGGTTTCAGAAACGTCCGCCGGTGCGGCTCCGGGTCTTCTTCAATCAGATAGTCGATGACGCGATGCACGATGGGATTTTTGCTGGCCACCAGTCGCTGCAGTTGAGGGTATTCCAGAATAAAGTCGGCGTTGCCCATAGTGCTTTTCTCCAGGCGAATGGAGTGGCACACCACGCAACCCATCCCCGCCTGCGCTGCTGGCGTAAAGATGCGATCTTTGATGGGCGTATTGAAGTTGCCGGGAAAAAACAGCGCCGCATCATGGCATCCCGCGCACACTTTGGAGGCTTGCACGCCATCCACTTGTTGCATGTAGACAATTGCCTGCCGGTACCACTGATTGTTGAACGAGGAAAAGTGATGTGCCGAGCTTGCCCATTGCTTGTATATATCCGCGTGGCAGGTTTTGCAGGTGGCGGAGTCGAGAAAATAATCCTTCGGCACCACCTTGCCGGTGTAGGTCTCGGCGTCGCTGGGGAAGAAGGGACTCTTCGGCCCTCCGCCTTCATCTGCCTGATCTGCCGGCGCCATGCTGGGGTTGTGGATGGAATGTTCGCGTTGCCAGGGAACCGTGCGCAGCCACCAGGTCCCAGCAGCGACTGCGGCGACTAACACCAGCGACGCCGCCACTCGCACCGCCGTTTTTGCTCCGCCATGCTGCAGCCAGCCCCGGTTTCCCGCCCAAACAGCCAGCAGAATCGCCACCGCCAGCATCGAGATCGCTTCATGCGTATATAGAATCGGCCATTGCTGACGCCGTGTGCCCGTATACACCAGCACTGCGCCGGCGATGCTGCCCAAAGTGAATACGATCCATCCGGCTTTCTCCAGCAGGCTTGTTCCCCGCAGCAGTTTCCTCATGCCAGGGATCAGGCATACGACAAACATGCAGCCGACAAAGATGTGCAGCACAACGACTGCTTCATAAATCAGGGTCGCCGTCGGAAACGCGTAGAGATAGACAGCGCTCGCCGCCAGCGCAACGCTGCAACCGATCAGCCACCGCCTCATCGTTTCCATCTCCGAATTGCAATTTGCCAGCTGCTCATGATCATTCGATTCCCGCTATCCGTTCCACACAGGTGGTATGCTGCAACCCGCGATTCGTGGCCGAAGTATATCGAGCGTGAGTAACCTTCGGCATCCACCTTTGGGTGGAGACGAACTCGTTCCCGCAACCACAGCCTCATTTGGCCGGAGCCGTTTGCTCGACGCCCCAGCGATAGACAAGCTCTGCAAAGCCAAACTGCGCGTTTTTGCCGGTTGGATAAATCGCAGAAATGACACTCCCGCCTGACGCATGACCATAGTAGAAGTTCACGCCCAGGGCTCGGGTCGCCTGCCAATCCGCACTCACATCGGCCACGCTTGCGAAGGAAGAATATCCGTTGCCGGGCCGCCCGGTATAACCGAACACTTTATTGTCGAAGGCTCCGCCGCCCTGGTACCAAAGATCTTTTCCGGTCGTCAGCTGCAGCCAGTGGAAATCGCTGCGCACAACTACGCGTTTCACCGGCTTGTCGATTCCCTGAATGAACGTATCCTGGTTGTTCATCAGGTTGTAGAAAGGGAAGCGCGCATACACGCGCGGGGTGGGCAGAATCTGAAAGAAGGTGTTGTGCTGGTTGTCCGCAGGATTGTTATCTCCTGTGCTGCGAAATGTACCCGCTCGCAGCCACGGAGCTGTCGCGACCTTGTTCCACTGGTATCCACCTTCGACGGCATAGGCTCCAGAGTGCTGGTTCAGTTCGCCCCAGTTACCATTCTGCAGTGCTCCCCAGAACAGAAAATCAAAATTGCCGCCCCCCGCGGGCACGGCTGCAAGAACATCGCCGCCATACGTGCCCAGGCGAATATTCTTGTGATCTGCCTGGCGAACCGCCAATGGACGATTGTCGGTCTTGGTAAGTCCCGTGCGGCCATCGTGGTATCCAATGCCGAACGCACTCCACAGGATGCGATGATTCCACAGCGATTTCGTGAACGCCAGGTACTGCAGGTCGACGTTCAGTTCCGGATTTCCATTCATATTAAAGACACCCTGATCCGCACGTCCCGCCATCGCCGTCAGGTCCCAGGTTCCTGCGCCATAGTGGCCATCCACGCCGTCGAAACTGCGCTGGGCATTCGTAAATCCAAAATTGCCCACCAGCCGCTGCTGCACTCGATTGTTTTGCAACCACAGGATCGTCGGATTTTTTGGCTGCGTTTCCAGTCCTCCGAAAAATTCAAATCGTCCGATGCGCAGATCTTTATCCGTGCCGCTGAATCGATACCGCAGAAACGCCTGCTTCAGAAACGCCGCGGCAGGGTAGCTGTTGTTCCCGTTCGCAGCATAATACGTGCCCCCCAGGCCCAGCTGACCCTGCGCGCTGACCGGCGAGACGGCGTCATTCGGCAGCCAAAGTTCGGCCGGCTGCGAGAGTTCCAGCTTCCAATCCCAACGTTGAATGCGCTGCGACACGGCCACCCGCAGCAATGACTCCTGGTACCCGTACGTATTGGACTCCGGCGGCGCGGCGAACCACTGCCACGCGTCGGTCCGCGACCGATACATCACAGAGACGCTCACAGGTTGGTTCGGAGCGCTCGACTGAGCCCTTCCGGGTGCGATCAAAGATGCAAGGAAAAAAAGTAGCGCCGCAAATCCTGCAAGTCGGTGGTGTCTCAGTTTCGTTCTCCCCGCATCTATATATTGGGCTGCAACTCGCCGGAATCCTGCATGTTGCTTCCGGCCATAGCAGCCACAAATGGTCTTCGGCTTGTTCGCCAAGCTTCATTGATCGGAGACAGAATGGTCAAGCACCCTGGGGTGGAGAGCCCCCTGCAACTTTCGATGGAGTTCGAAACGTCAGTAGCTTTGGCCGCAGCGAATGTTCGCCGTGAAAACCCAGGATTGATGGTGGTCGATGATGGATCGGCAAACTCCTCTTCATTCATGCCGTTGGTGCGATCGCGATCGTGAAATGAATCTGCTTCAAGTAAATCGTTACAGTCAACGGGGTATCATGGTTTGGCTGAAAAAATCTGATCGACAGGATAGCGAAAATCAGTATGCGTAAACTTCCCTGTTTGACATTCCTCTCTATCTTTGCGATTTCTGCGCTGGTCTCTCCAGCATTCGCCCAGCATCACCACAACAATTCGGGCGCCGCCGTGCCAAACCCAGCGGCGTCAGCTCCATGGATGAATCGCAGCCTCTCGCCCGATCAGCGCGCGGACTTAGTGCTGCAGCAGATGACGCTGGATGAAAAAATTGACCTGCTGCATGGTCAGGGAATGCTCGGCTGGGAAGGCAAGCCGATGCCGAATGCGAATTTGAGCAATGGCGGCGCGGGTTTTGTGCTCGGTGTCCCGCGCCTGGGAATTCCGCTGATTCAGATGGACGACGCTGCCTATGGCGTTCGCTTCAGCGCCCGCAATGGTCGCTACTCGACCGCCATGCCCTCGAACCTCGGCTCCGCTGCAAGCTGGGATCCGCACGCTGCCTGTGAATACGGCGGCGTCATCGGTCGCGAGTTGCGTGCCCAGGGCTACAACATGTCGCTCGGCGGCGGTGTCGACCTGGTCCGCGAGTTGCGCGGCGGCCGCACCTTCGAGTACATGGGCGAGGACCCCGTTCTGGCCGGCACCATGGTCGGCAATCGCATCAAGTGCGAGCAAGCAGCGCACGTGATCGCCGACATCAAGCACTACGCCATGAACGACCAGGAGAGCGGACGCAACGAATACAACGCCATCATCGGCAAGCGCGCCATGCAGGAAAGCGATCTGCTGTCATTTCAAATTGGCATTTCCATCGGCCATCCTGCCGCCGTCATGTGCGCCTACAACGCCGTGAACGGCGATTATTCCTGCGAGAACAAATACCTTCTCACCGACGTGTTGAAAGGCCAATGGAAGTTTCCCGGATTCGTCCTCTCCGACTGGGGTGGCACGCACAGCACAGTCAAAGCCTCGGCCGCGGGCCTCGATAATGAGGAGCCGCTCGATACCTACTACGGTCCCAAGTTGAAAGAGGCAGTGCAATCCGGCGCAGTGCCCATGTCGCAGCTCAACGACCATGTGCGTCGCATCCTGCGTTCGGAATTTGCCGCCGGCATCATCGACTATCCAACCCAGAAAAGTGTGGTCGAGGTCCAACGGGATTTGAAAATCGCGCTTCACGTGGAAGAGAACAGCATTGTCCTGCTGAAAAATGCGCACAACCTTCTTCCGCTCGACCCAACAAAGGTCCACTCCATCGCCATCATCGGCTCCCATGCGGACGTCGGCATGATCTCCGGCGGCGGCTCGGCGCAGGTCGACCCACCAGGCAGCACCAACCCGGCGTGGCAATCGCATGTTTGGTTCCCACCGTCGCCTTTGAAAGCGGTGACAGCCATGGCGCCGTCGGCCACCGTGAAATTCGATTCAGGCAGTGATCCCGCGGCCGCAGCTGCATTGGCGGGTCAATCCGACGTGGCCATCGTATTCGTCAATCAGTGGTCGAGTGAGGGCATGGACCTGCCGAATCTTTCGCTGCCCGACAATCAGGATGCGCTGATCGATCAGGTCGCAGCCGCTAATCCGCGCACCATCGTCGTGCTTGAAAGCAGCACCGCCGTCCTGATGCCGTGGATTGAAAAAGTCGGCGCGGTTGTGGAAGCCTGGTACGCCGGCAGCGACGGCGCCCCCGCGGTCGCAAACGTTCTGTTCGGAGACGTCAATCCCAGCGGCAAGCTGCCCATCACTTTCCCGCTGACTGAAGCCGATCAACCGCCGCCGCAAATTGTTGTGCCTCCGCCAGGCTCGCAAGGGAGAGCTGCCGTCATGCGCACCGGCGTCGCCAAACCCACCTTCGAGGTGCATTACACCGCAGGCTTGAAGGTTGGCTACAAGTGGTATGAGTCGGAGCATAAGCCGGTGCTGTTCCCATTCGGTTTTGGATTGTCTTACACCACGTTCAGCTACTCTGGCTTGCAGGTGGAACCGGGCAACACGCCTACCGTGACCTTCACCGTGAAGAACACGGGCGATCGTGCCGGACAAGAAATTGCCGAAGTGTATGCGGGTCTGCCAGCCAGTACCAACGAGCCACCAAAACGCCTCGTCGGCTGGAGCAAGGTGCAATTGAACCCCGGAGAAAGCAAGCAGATTCGCATCACCATTCCGCAGCTGTATCTATCGATCTACGATGTGCAGCAGCAGGGTTGGAAGCTGGTGCCGGGCAGTTATTCCTTCATGGTGGGCAGCTCGTCCGCGGATCTTCCGCTGGTGCAGCAGGTCGACCTATCCGGCAGCACTGGAACCGGCAGCATGCAATAGCAACTAGGCCGTCGAGCCGTTGCGGATCGCATCCGCAATGGCCACGGCTTCGCGCGCAGACTTCACATCGTGAACGCGAACCAGGTGCGCGCCGGCTAGCGCCGCGGCGGTGACCGCAGCTACCGTCGCATTTCCGCGCGCATCGGCCGGAACATCGTGTCCGTAGATCTGCGCCAGCCTTTTGCCAAGGAATGCTTTGCGCGACACACCCGCCAGCAGCGGATAGCCGAGCGTGTGCAGTTCATCAAAGTGCGCCAGCAGCGGATAATTTTCGTCGAGAACTTTTCCGAAGCCAAATCCTGGATCCAGCACAATGGCCGCATGTTCAACGCCCGCGGAAATGGCGGCATCCGCCCGCTGCTTCAGCTCGCGCAGCACCAGCGGCACCACTTGATCGTGCGCCAGCCGCGGCTGTGTGCGCCATTCGCTGCTGCGTCCTCGGGTGTGCATCAGAATCACGCCGCACCGCAGCTCCGCACAGGTGGCGGCCATTGCCGGGTCCCATAGAAATCCGCTGACGTCGTTGACAATCTCCGCGCCCGCCCGCACCGCGGCTCTTGCGGTTTCCGCCTTGTAGGTGTCGCCGGAAAGAATTGCCTCCGGTCGCGCTTGCAGAATGCCTTCCATCACCGGCAGTACGCGATCCAGTTCTTCCTGCGTAGAAATCGGCGGTCGCGTGCCGGGTCGCGTGGATTCGCCGCCAATGTCGAGAATATCCGCGCCCTCGTCCAGCAGGCGCAGCCCCTGATCGATGGCTTTCGTCGCCGATAAAAAAAGTCCGCCGTCCGAAAAAGAATCCGGCGTTACGTTGACCACGCCCACCAGCAAGGTTCGCTCGCCCAGCGCCAGCGAGCGCGTGTGCAGAGCCCAGCGGAAATGCGGTCGTGGCGCGACAACCATATCTCATTCTAAAGCTGGAACTTTTTCATGCCTCTGCGCGTGCGCACCGCGAAAAGTCTCCGTCGACCCTCCTGATTTAGCGCGCCAAAATGTTACACTCGCGCCCATCATGAGATTTTTTCCCCGCAACACCTTTCTGCTCTCTGCTGTCCTCTTACTGCCGTTCAGCGGACTGGCCGCGCATCGCCACCATCGCGCCAGACGCACTCCCACAGGCACGCTGTCGCACCAGATTGACGAGTTATTGGCCGTCCCGGCCGCCGCGCAGGCGCATTGGGGAATTTCGATCACCACCCTGAACGGACGCCTTGTGTACGAAAAAAATGACGCGCAACTTTTCGCGCCCGCGTCGAATGCCAAACTGCTCACCACCTCGACCGCGCTGGCCTTATTCGGCCCGAATACCACCATCGAAACCCGCGTCCTCGCGCCCAGCGCGCCAGATGCGCAGGGAACTGTCCATGGAGACGTCACCATTGTCGGCGCGGGCGACCTCAGCATGTCCGGCCGCGCCTATCCGTATAGCGGAAAAACCGAGCGCCCCAATCCGCCCCTCAGCGCGCTCGAAGCGCTTGCGGACCAGTTACAACAGCGCGGCGTCAAGCGCGTGGAAGGCAACATCGTCGGCGACGATACTGCCTTTCCGCAACAGCCCTACGGCAGCGGCTGGGCCTGGGACGATCTAGTCTGGGATTACGGCGCACCGATTTCTGCGCTCACCGTGAATGACAACATCGTCTACCTCGCTGTCATGCCCGGGGTGCGACCCGGCGATCCTGTCACCTTCACCTGGAATCCCGATGTCACCAGTTCGTTCTACACGGTCGAGAATGACGCACGTACCTCCGTCGCAGGATCGCAGCCATCATTAGGATTGGATCGCCCGCTCGGCTCGCGCGAATTTCGCCTGTTCGGCACGCTGCCCGCCGGTGGCCAACCGTCTCACATCGCACTCGCCATCATTGACCCCGCGCAGTTTGCCGCCATCGCCTTTCGCCAGATGCTGCAAGCTCGCGGCATCACCGTCACTGGAACCGCGATCGCGCACCATCGTCC
>JBARFA010000194.1:0-15703 GCA_049796755.1 Acidobacteriaceae bacterium | reverse complement strand
GAGCGGCAGATGGACGACGACAATTTCGAGGTCTCCGTCGGGCAGCTGAAAATGCGTATCCGCCGCAACGACATTGCCGAGGTAGTAACGTCTGCCGTCGAACGTGCGCGCCAGCAGACACCCGTCGCGGCAGCACGCAGCAAAGGGATCCGAATTTCGCTGAATCGAGAGCGTACAGGCGAAATGAGTTCGGGTGCGACCGAGATCAACGTAATCGGCCGGACGGTGGAAGAGGCGACTGACGCGGTAGAGAAGTTTCTGGATCAGGCATTTTTGGAGGGGGTGCCGCAGGTACGTATTGTGCACGGAGTTGGCATGGGAATTCTGCGCAAGGCGCTGCGTACCTACCTCGGCAACCATCCGCAGGTCGACAAAGTGAGCGAGCCACCGCAGAATGAGGGTGGAGCGGGAGCCACGGTGGTGGAGTTGCGGCAATAGCATCTGGAAAACTGGTATTTTCAGTGCTACCATCACCGCGACCCGGATACTCTGCATCTAAAATTTGGCGCGAGAGAGAACGATGATTCAAGTGATTACGGTGGAACGGGAATATGGAAGCCGTGGCGGCGAATTTGCCCGGCTTTTGGCGGAACATTTGAAGTGGGATTTGCTCGATCAGTCTTTGATTGATGAAGTGGCCAAACGCGCCGGCATATCGCCCGCGGAAGCAAAGCGCCGGGATGAACGTTTAGACCCCTGGTATAGCAAGGTGGGGCGCGCGTTCTGGCACGGCAGCAACGAACGAGCCGATATCACAGTAGAGCGAGAGATTGCAGATACGACGCGGATCACCGAGCTGGCACAAGAAGTGATGGTGGAGAAGGCGCGGGCCGGAAATTGCGTCATCGTTGGACGTGGCGCGGCGTGTGCGCTGCATGGAATTCCCGGATGCTTTCACACCTTTGTGTATGCCTCCACCGCGAGGAAGGTGCGCTGGTTCGAACAGGCATTTCCTGACAAAAAGGCGGTCGCAGAACGAGAACTGGCGGCCACCGACCAGCGGCGCGCGGAATACGTCGAGCATTTTTATCACAATGTGTGGAATGACTATCGCATCTACCACCTGATGCTGAATTCCTGCATGGGATTTGATGCGATGATCGGCGCCACTATTGAGGCGACCGGCGTCTAGGGGTTCGTGCTTCGTCGAGCGGCAAAAATCTGAGGTTGCGGGACTCTTGGAATTCTTCTAACGCTGCGCCTGCATCGGCAGCTCCTGCACATATTGGTATGTCGGATTCTGGCGCTGCTGTCGCAGGATGCCGGCAATCTGCCTCCACGTTGCGTACAGGCCGTGCGGAGTGAGCGGCAGATCGTGACGAATCAGCGCATGCAGCTTCGCCAGCCGATAACAGGGAACGGCGGCGTACATGTGATGCTCGGTGTGGTAATGCATGTGCCAGTAGAGAAAGCTGAGCAGCGGAGTCAAAGTGATGGTGCGGCAGCACAGGCGAAAGTCGGGCACGTTATCCTGCAGGCCGGCGTGCTGGCTGTTGTTGCAGAGGTAATGCAGCCATCCTCCATAGAACGGCGCCAGAGTAATTACAACCGGCAGCATCCACCAATGCATTGCGATCGAGACGAGAACGATGGCCGCGTGACCGGCGAGCAACAGCCGCGCCCACCGCAACAGGCTGCGTTTCTCTCTTGCAGCAGCGTCAGGAAAAAGAGACTTTTCCCACGGACCCTGCAGCTTACCGCGAGCGATGCGAATGGTCTTCGAAAGTGTTTGCCACAGTCCAACCGGATTGATAAATCCTGTTTTGAGAAAGCCCTTCAGCGATAAGTCGACGGGAAGAACCACTTCCAAATCGTCCGGCGGATGCAGCGTGTACTTGTGGTGTTCGGTGTGACTAGCCCAGAACTCATATGGATTGAGCCATCCCAGAAATGAGAAGACGCGCGCGAAAAACCAGTTGAGAGATTTGGTCTCAAACACGGAGTTGTGGACAAACTCATGAAAGCCATTGATCATGAAGGCCCAGAACATTCCATGAATGAACGTCAGCAACACCACCACAGGCCAAGGCAGCCGGCCGGCGGAGACGAAGGCAAGTGTCCCGGTAAATGCCAGCAGTCCCAGATAGCCAGCGGTCTGGAGAAACCCCCTGACATCGCTGCGCTGGTTGAGTGCCTGCAGTTGCTCGCGACTGACCGGCGAACGATACCAGGCGACTTTTACGGGCTGATGTGGAGCGTCCATACTCGGGTCCTGCGATGACTCGATTCCAGCATAACTTGACCCCGAGCATCGGACGAGTTTTCCTATGTTACTCAGGAAGATTGGTTCGCTTGTGTATCGACGGCGATGAAGGAAGTTCCAGGCGTTACCCAGGTGTCGATGAAGCGTGCTCGCCACCCCGGGGAGCGAGCCGATTGGGTGCCGCTACAGCATAGAATTGAACTAGTATGCTGCACCCGGTTGGTTCCGAGGAAAATGCGTCCCGATCTGCAAAAAGCCATTCAATTACTGCGGAATGATCCCGCCGGCGTGCCGCACGCGCTGAAGTTGTTGCAGGGGACGGTGTTTTCTTTCAGCATGAAGCTGTGCGGACACCGGGAAGACGCCGAAGACACCATGCAGGATGTGCTGGTGAGTTCTCTGCCGCACCTGGCGAAGATTGAAGATCCTCGGGCAATGTCGGTATGGCTATACACGGCAGCGCGGAACCGCTGCTGGCGCAAGCGAAAGAAGGAATCCAGCCATAAGACGGTTGCGCTGGAAGACTTGATGCCGGACGGAGCCGAATTAAGCGCGCTGCTGACAGCTGCGGCGGCAAGTCCGGAACAAAAAGCCTTGACCCGTGAAGATGAACTTCGGGTGCGCGCGGCAGTGCTGCAGCTTTCTCCGCAATATCGGCTGGTATTGGTGCTGCACGATATGGAAGAGCTCGACACCGAAGAGGTAGCGGCCGTGCTGTCACTGCAGCCGGGAACGGTGCGGGTGCGGCTGCATCGCGCGCGGTTGATGCTTCGCAAAGAGCTGGAGAAGTTGCAGCGCGGGCTGGAGACTTCTCCGCGCCGTAACAAGCCTGCTGTCAACAAACGCCCTCGGGAATGCGTAGAGATCTTCGGAAACCTTTCCGAATATCTGGATGGGCGAATGGAGAAGAAGAGCTGCAAGCAGATGCAGGCGCATATCGACGCATGTCCGGCCTGTATCGCCTTCCTATCTGATCTGAAGCTTGCCATCGACCGCTGCCGCAACCTGAACATGCCATTCGACAGCGACACCTGCGCCTCCCTGCGGCGGCTGTTGGCCGAAGAATATCTGCGCCTGCTGCAAAGCCGGACGTCCAAGGCAACAACGCCCGTCGCCTCGTAAAGGTTTCCCGCAAAAATAACTCAGAAAAGCTGTAACGCTTTCGCAACTCGCGGTCTTTATTCGACTGAACACCCCAAGTGAAAGGGATTCAGGCGATGGGACGTAGAAGTCGTGTGAGCAAGGCGATGGCCCTGCTGGTGGGCCTCACGTGGCTGTCGGTCGCGGGACGGCAGGCAGGATGGGCACAGGAAGCTCTGCCATCCGCAGCACCAACACTGACATTGCGTCAGGCAATTGAGCAGGCGCTTGGTAAAAATCCGGACGTGGCGATGGCGCAGGCCGATCTGAAGGCGGCGCAAGCCGGGTTGACCGAGGCGCGGACAGAACTGCTGCCGCGGCTGAATTTTGTCGAAGATATTTCACGAGGAAATGATCCCGTGTATGTCTTTGGTACTCGACTGCGGCAGCAACAATTCACGGCGGCGGATTTCGCGCTGAACAGCCTGAACAACCCAACGCCGGTGGGCAATTTTGCGACGCGCTTCAGCGGCCAGTGGATGCTGTTTAACTGGTTCGGCACTCAGGAAACGATCCATGGCGCCAGGTTTGCAGCCGCCAGCGCGACGGCGATGAGCGAGCAAGCCAACCAGCGGATTGTGCTTCGCGTAGTCGAGGCATATCAGGCCGTGTTGTACGCCCAGCGACAGGTCGATGTTGCGCGGCACGAAGAAACGACGGCGCAAGCCCTATTGGCAGACGCGAAAACAAAAGTACACGCGGGTCTGGCGGTCGACTCCGACATGCTGGCCGCACAGGTCAATCTATCGGAGCAGCAGGAAGCGTGCATTGCCGCCGAAGGCGACGCCGATGTGGAGTGGGCACAGCTGGAAGCGGCGATGGGTGCGGAAACCAGTTCTTCCCGGGCGATGCTGCAGCCGATTGAAGCGCGCAGTTTTCCTGATGGCGTGTTGGCGGACGACATTGCAAGCGCACTGAAAGCCAGGCCGGATCTGAAGGCCCTGAGACAGCAGGCACTGGCGGAGGGCGTGGCAGCAAAGGCGGCGAGAGACAGCTTGGCGCCAACCGTGAGCGCCTATGGCAACTGGGAATTGGACAATCCTAACTTTACGGGTGGCGGCGGCAATAACTGGGTTGCCGGTGTGCAACTCGATCTCGACATTTTCCCAATGGCGAAGCGCGCAAAGCTTGCGCAACAGCGTGCGGCGCAACAAAAAGCCGAAGCGCAGGAGCGCGCGGGCGAACAGCAGATTCGACTGGCCGTGAATCGCGCCTGGACCGAGCACCATACGGCGGAGCGCATTGTGGCGACCGCGCAGGCATCGATGCAGCAATCTGCGGAGAGCCTGCGGATCATAGACAACCGCTATAAGGCGGGATTGGCGACGATGACTGACCTGCTGCGCGCCGAAGATGCGCAACGCCGAAGCCAGAACGATTATTGGCGGGCCGTGTACGGAAACACCGTGGCGTATGCAGCCCTGATGTATTCGACCGGCACCCTTACCCCCGATTCAGCGGAGACCCTGCAATGAAGCCAGCGCTATCCTCTCTACTCATTTTGACTCCGGTGCTGCTGTTGGGCTGCACTCGCGAGAGCCAACCGGTGCAGGCAGCGGTCCCCACGGCACAAGCGCAGCTGGCGAAGGCCACGGAGCAGCAGATAGCGCAGTCGATTCGCACCAGCGGTACGGTGCATGCGAAGGAAACGGCGATGATCTCCGCGCAGATGCCGGGGACAATCCGGCAAGTGCTGGTGCAAGCTGGGGACCGAGTTCGTGCGGGACAACTGCTGATTGCGCTGGATGACTCGGCAATGCGTTCGGAATTGAATCGTGCGAAGGCCGCGCAGATGGCGGTGGAGAAACAGCAGATGGCGGCGCAAGCAGGCGCGACGCTGGCATCGGCGACATTGGAGCGCTACCAGGAACTGAAAAGTGAAAAGAGCGTCAGCCCGCAGGAGTTTGACGAAGTGCAGCAGCGCTCGGAGGCAGCGTTACTCCAGTTGCAGGCACTACAGGCGCAGACCAGCGAGGCGAGAGCCGCGGTGGCGGGCGCACGGACGCAACTGGGATACATGCAGCTGCGGGCTCCATTCTCTGGAATCGTGACAGCGCGCACGGCCGATCCAGGAACGCTGGCGACTCCAGGGACTCCGTTGCTGCAGATCGATCGCGACGGCCCCCTGCAGCTCTACACGTCTGTCGATGAATCTCTGATCGATTCGGTGCGGATGGGAATGAAGGTGCCGGTGAGTATTGAAGGAATGGGTGCGGCCGATGCTACGGCCACCGTGGCGCAGATTGTTCCCGCGGCCGATCCATCGAGTCGCAGCTTTCTGGTGAAGCTGGATCTTCCGGCGTCGAAACAGTTGCGTGCAGGAATGTATGCCACGGCGAATTTTTCGGGCGCGGCTCGGTCCGTGATTCTGACGCCGCAGTCGGCGGTGGTGATGCGCGGATCGCTGCCTTGCGTCTACGCGCTGGATGCAGAAGGAGTGGCGCAGCTTCGCTATGTGACGCTGGGAAACCGTCACGGCGATGACGTCGAGGCTCTCTCTGGCGTGGCTGCTGGCGAGACGCTGGTGAATCACCCGGGCGATCGCGACCTGGCTGGCAAACGCATCGAGGCTCAACCATGAAGTCCTCCCGGATCGAGCCGAATCCGCACAGCTCGACCAAGCCGCACGGAATTGCCGGCCTGCTGGCGAGCATGTTTCTGGATTCGAAACTGACGCCACTGTTTATTGTGGCTTCGCTGGTAGTGGGGTTGTTTGCGATGCTGGCGATTCCGCGCGAAGAGGATCCGCAGATCCAGGTGCCAATGCTGGACGTGATGACAGCCATGCCCGGTGCATCGCCGGCGGAAGTGGAGCAGCGAGTCACCAATCCGATCGAGAACCTGATGCACGAGATTTCAGGGGTGGAATATGTCTACTCCATCTCAAGCCCGGGACAGAGCCTGGTGATTGTGCGCTTCAAAGTTGGCACGCCGGAGCAGGATGCGCTGGTGAAGGTGTACAGCAAACTGTATTCGAATGCTGACCGTACGCCGGTAGGCGCCTCGCCGTCGCTGGTGAAGGTGCACTCGATCGACGATGTACCAATTCTGGCGCTGACCTTGTGGGGCGCGCATTACAACGACTACCAACTGCGGCAAATTGCAGAGGAGGTGCAGCACACCATACGGCAGGTGCCCGATGTTTCAGAGACGAAGTTGATTGGTGGACAACCGCGCGCCATGCGAGTGGTGTTGAGCACGGCGAAGCTGGCGGCCTTCAATATTTCTCCAGACACGGTCGTCGCGCGGCTGAAGGCGGCGAATGCTCGCACCCAGGCGGGCGAGTTTGCCGAGGGCAACCAGGAAATTCTCGTCGATGCGGGGAACCTGGTCAAAGACACGAACGATCTGGCGGGGGTTGTGCTTGCAGTCGCTGACGGGCGTCCGGTGTACCTGCGCGATGTGGCGGACAAAATTGCAGACGGGCCTGCGGAGCCGCATGATTACGTGTTGTTCGGGACAACTCGTGCCAGCGCGCATGGAGGGGCGGTGCAGGAGTATCCCGCGGTCACGATTACCATTGCGAAGCGCAAGGACACCAACGCCACCGACATTTCGCGCGAGGTGTTGCATCGCGTGGCGGAAATGCGCGGCATGACCGTACCCGCCGACGTGACGATTACGACGACTCGCAATTACGGCGCGACTGCCAAGGCGAAATCGGATGAGCTGCTGAAGCATCTGCTGCTGGCCACACTTTCCGTGACCTTTCTGATTGCGCTGTTTCTCGGCTGGCGGGAGTCGGGCGTGGTCCTTCTGGCGATCCCCGTGACGCTGGCGCTGACCATGGTGGTGTTTTATCTGCTGGGCTACACGCTCAACCGGGTGACGCTGTTCGCGCTGATCTTCAGTATCGGCATTCTGGTGGACGACGCCATTGTTGTTGTCGAAAACATGGTCCGACATTTTCGTCTGCCGAAAAACTGCCGACGTCCATTGAGTGAAGTCGCGGTGGAGGCGGTGGCAGAGGTCGGGAACCCCACCATTTTGGCCACCTTCACCGTAATCGCAGCAATTCTGCCGATGGCATTTGTTCGCGGCCTGATGGGGCCGTACATGCGGCCCATTCCGGTGGGGGCGTCGACTGCCATGATGTTTTCATTGATCGTCGCGTTCGTGGTGTCGCCGTGGGCGGCTATGCGGCTGCTGGGGCGCAAGCATCTGAGCGGTGCGCATACATTGGAGCCGGAGAAGGAAGGATGGCTGACGCGGTTCTACCGGCGGGTGATGCATCCGCTGTTGTACAAGCCGCGAACGCGCTATGTGTTTCTGGGTGTGGTGGTGCTATTGTTGTTGGCGGCTTGCGCGCTGGTACCGCTGAAGATGGTACTGGTGAAGATGCTGCCCTTCGATAACAAGAGCGAGTTCCAGGTGATGATCAACATGCCTGACGGTACTCCCTTAGAGCAGACGACGCGTGTGGCGCAGGCGCTGGGAGCCTACCTGAGCCGGCAGAACGATGTGACAAATTATCAGGTCTACGCAGGCACATCTGGCCCTTACAACTTTAATGGATTGGTGCGGCACTACTACCTGCGCAGCCAGCCGAACCAGGCGGACATCCAGGTGAATCTGCTGCCGGCCGATGTACGCAGCGCTCAAAGTCATGAGATCGCGAAACGGATGCGGCCCGGCCTCGACCAAATTGAGCGGCAGTATGGAGCGCGGATTCAAGTGTCGGAGGTGCCGCCGGGACCGCCGGTGCTGCAAACGCTGGTGGCCGAAATTTATGGACCGAACCCGCAAGGACAGCTCGAAGTTGCGCGCCAGGTGAAGCAAATCTTCCAGCAGACCAAAGGCGTAGTTGACACCGACTGGTACACGCAGGACCCGCAGCAGCAGTTGGTTTTGCACGTCGACCAAACCAAGGCGGCCCTGCACGGAATTGCGGTGGCACAGGTGGCGCAGACGATTCAACTGGCAGCGTCAGGTATGCAGGCGGGGCTCTTGCACTCGCAGGATTCGCGCGAGGCGGTGCCGACAATGGTCGAATTGGATCGGCCGGACCGGTCCTCGCTGCAGGCGCTGGAGAACATCAAACTGCGCGGCGCCGACGGCAGCATGGTTTCGTTGCGCGAACTGGTGGATGTGGACCATACCACGTTGCAGCCAGATATTTATCACAAGAATCTGAAGCGGGTGGTGTATGTGACCGGCGATGTGGCCGGCGCGGAAGAGAGCCCGGTCTACGCGATTCTGAAGATGAACAAAGCGCTCGACAAGCTGACGCTGCCTGACGGATACCAGCTGGTTCGATACAACTCTGTCCAGCCTGAGTCGACCGACCACTACTCGATGAAATGGGATGGCGAGTGGCAGATCACGATCGAGGTCTTCCGCGACTTGGGATTGGCGTTCGCTGCCGTTCTGATCCTGATCTACGTGTTGGTGGTGGGCTGGTTCAAATCCTTTACTGTGCCGCTGGCGATTATGGCGCCGATTCCGCTGACGCTGGTAGGTATTCTTCCCGCGCACGCCATGCTGGGTGATTTCTTCACTGCGACGTCGATGATTGGATTCATTGCCGGAGCGGGCATCATCGTGCGCAATTCCATCCTTGTTGTGGATTTTATTGAGCTGCGAAGGAATGAAGGCATGCCGCTGGCAGAAGCGGTGATCGATGCGGGTGCGGTACGCCTGCGTCCGGTGTTGCTTACGGCGGCAGGCGTAGTGGTCGGAGCGAGCGTGATTCTGACCGACCCCATCTTTCAGGGGCTGGGGCTCTCCCTGATTGCCGGCGGAATCGCATCGACGTTCCTGTCATGGCCCGCAGTACCGGTGTTGTATTACATGCTGAATGCTCACAAAGAGCGAGAGCAACAATTATCTATCCGTATCCCGCAAGAGGAGGCTTTCCATGACGGTTGATCGAGCGGTTCGTTTGATGGCAGGCGTAATGGTGCTGGTTTCGTTGGCGCTGGCACGGTGGGTTTCGCCGAACTGGCTTTGGCTGACGGCGTTCGTCGGGCTCAATTTGTTACAGTCCGCGTTCACCAACTGGTGTCCGGCGATGACAATCTTTCGCAAGCTGGGCCTGACAGAGCCCGGCAAAGCGATTCGGTTAGGCAACTGATAATAGAGCGACGAAAAGGAGAGAGCGTAATGGAAGTAAAAGTGAGTCACATTGGAAAAACGCGGTTTCAAATACGGGCGAGGCAGCACATCATCGACTGCGATCAGCCGGTCGAGAACGGCGGAGATGATGCAGCGATGACGCCACCGGAGATTTTCTTGGCTTCCCTGGGTTCATGCGCTGCTTTTTACGCGGCGCAGTTTCTCTCCAGTCGCAAGCTGGCCGATCACGGTCTGGAAGTATTGGTGGTGGCTGAAAAGCTTCGCGATCCGGCACGGCTTGGAAACTTTGTCGTGAAAGTACAAAGCCCGGTGACTCTGACGGCCGACCAAACCGTGGCCATGGAGCGCTCGGTGCACCGCTGCCTGATTCATCAGACCATGCTGCAGCCGCCGCAGATTGCAATCGAAATTGTCACGACAAAAGAGCCGGCAATGGCTTGAAGAAAACGTCGGCGCAAGTCGGTGAATACGAGTCGCAATCAAAATGATGGAGGATCCATTAGCCCAGCCGGCAATGGATCCTCCGTTTTGACGCCGACCGAAAACAACACGTCAAATGCGCATCGGCATGATGATGTAGCGATAGCGAAAGTCGTCCTTGGCATCTTCCGGGCGAACCTGGCCAGCGGTCTGAGCGTCTTTGAACTCCAGACGCACTTCGCTGACATCTCCGACGGCCTTCAGAAAATCGACCATGTAGGTGGAGTTGAACCCGATGACGAGGGGGTCCATGTTGTAAGGCGTTTCGATGGTATCTTCAGACTCGCCGGCCTCGGTGGAGGAGGAAGAAATCTTCATCTCATTCTGTTCCAGCCGCACTTTCACTGCGCCGGAACGTTCATCTGCAAATTGCGCAACGCGCTGGATGGATGCCAGCAGGTCAACAGTGCGGACGATCACGAAGCGGTTGTTGTCGCGCGGCAGGACTGCTTCGTAATTCGGAAACTGGCCGGTGAGTTTGCGTGAGGTAAGGACGCGATTGCCGACCTGAAAATACAGCGTTTGTTCATCGTCAGAAAAGTCGATGAATTCCTCTTCCGTATTTGCCAAAAGCGATTGCAACTCGGAAAGCGCTTTGCGAGGAATGAGAAGTTTCTTTTCACCGCTGACGGCAAGATTTTCGTTGGTCTTTTCGATGTGCGCGAGACGATGACCATCGGTCGCGACCATCGTCAAGCTGCCAGCTTTCACCAACAACAAAGCACCGTTCAGCGTATAACGAGACTCTTCGTTGGCGACCGAGAAAATGGTTTTCCCGATCATATTGCGCAGCACGGACGCAGGCAACCGGATAGCGCCCGCGGTCGGAAACGGCAGCACCTGGGGAAAATTCGCGCGGGCCATGCCAACCATTTTCGTGTTGGAGCGGCCGAGACGAATCTGCACCCAATGGTTTTCCATCAGCTTGATGCTGATCTCGCCATCCGGCAGCAGCTTGATGTAGTCGAATAATTTTCGCGCTGGAATGGTGCAGGAGCCAGGCTTCTTGACCTTGGCGGCGCAGGAAGTACGGATGCTTTGATCGAGATCGGTGGCCGTGATCGTCAATCGATCCTGGTCCGCCTCCAGCAAGAAGTTGGATAAGATCGGAATCGTCGTCTTGCGTTCGACAACGCCTTGAGTGGCTGTTAATTCGCGCAACAACAGCTGACGATTTACGCTGATTTCCATCGCAGTACTCTCGACCACTGGCTTCTCCGGCTGGACTTCCAGACTTGGCATTCAGAACGTCTCTCTTTTCAACCTTATATACCACGGGAGCGTCCCACTGCGAACCCACTATGGACGTAGACTTCATTGTAGAGAACAAACCTAGGGTCCGGCGTGAAAATCCGCTGCGGAAAATGGGGTACAGACGATGAAAATAAGGCGCCGGAGGAATCTACCTGGAGGTTACAGGTTATGGCGATTTTGGGTGGTTTGATTGGAGGTTGTCGTTCGGTACTACGAGAAAGATTAAATGGAAATACAAAGACAGTAGCAGTAGCAGATGGCGGTGGAAATTTGGATAATGAGCCTTTCGCCAATGAAATATAGACTGTGGGCTGTGTCCCGTTTTCTAAAACTGGACACAGAGAAAAGGTAAAACTGGGAAAAGCGATGCCCGACCAGGGTTGCGGGCGAGTTTGGCTGCCACAATCTCCACAATCTCCACAGGTGAAACGCCAGCCTATGTTTATTTCTCGCACCGCATGTGCAAAGCTAATCCCCGAGCAATAATCATGGGCCTTTTACGCGGCTTAAGGATGCACAAGCGTCACTTTTCAGGCTGTATACCCAACTCCCTGGCGATGTCGCCATTCTTCAATTTTTCAATCGCCTCGCCGAGCGTCATCGAAGAGGGAGTTTCCTTATAATCGCTGGTGATCTCGTCTTCCTGCTCGTTGATGCTTTTGAAGATCAGCATGTGACCCTGGATGTGCACGTGGGTTTGGGTAATTTCCCATTTTTCCGGGGCCACCTGCGAACGGATAACGCGGAACGTGCCGCCCTGGTCCATTTTGCCAAAGATTCCCCAGCCAAATTCCACGGTTTGAATCAGCTTTCCACTCAGCTCCATCAAGCGCTTTTGCGCTTCGTCCACCACCATTTGACCGGCCATTGCGGCAAAGACGCGGGAGGCATACGTGGGAGGCTGAAAGGCCGGATTAGGTTTGAAGTCAAGCGTGATTTTGCCATCTGACTCGCCGGCATAGCTCCACAGGAACCCGTCGGGCAACATCTTCATCAAGGAGACTGCCTGTTGATCATCGTGGGCACTGCTCTTGTGTTGTTTTGCCAGCACCGAAGGGTCAGTGAGGATACTCTCCATGCGTGTATCGTCCTGAGCCTGTTGTTGCGCCGTCAAGGGATGGCCGTTTAAGAGGATTAGCTTGGATACGGTGCCGTCCGGCGTTTCGACGACCAGCTTGACCGTGCTTTTTGCGGGTACAGTATCGGAATCACGATACATCCAGTGGGTGTGGTCGTTCATATTGGCCTGCAGTTCGTTATAGACAACCTGCTTAACCAACTCCTGGGCAGAGATTTTCTCGGCGGCGGACTTTCCACAAAACCCTGGCAACAGCAGAAACGACATCAAGGCGAAGGTGATATACCAAGGAACTCTCGCCGCGAAGGCCGCGGCTTGAAGAGCATTCCGTCCAGTCGAAACTCTCACGCACACCTCTTCCATTTTTTTGACTTCGTTACCACACAGCTGCCTTCGATGCAGCCGTCGTCCAACCTTGATACCAATTCTCTCGCGCAGTGAAGGCTGGCAGTGTTTTGCCAGGTCGGGCCAGCAGCACCTGATACAGTTCGATGTTGCCCTGCTGGAAGGCATACGCTGAGCCTGCCATGTAGAGCAGCCAGATGCGATAAGTTTTTTCGGAGACGGTTTTCAGAACGCTTTGCATATTCTGCTGTAGGTTTTTCACCCAAAGCCGCAGCGTCTGCTCATAGTGGATGCGAAGATTGTCAACATCGCGCACTTCAAACCCAACAGATTCGGCCACGGCCAGCACCTCGCCCAGGGTGAGCAGCTCGCCGTCGGGAAACACATACTTGTCCATGAAGGAATCTTTTGCCGGGGGGCTGCCGGCCGACCGGCCGATGCCATGATTCAGGAATAGGCCGTCCGGGGAGAGCATACGCATCACAATGGTGAAATACTCGCGCAGGTTTTTTAGCCCGACATGCTCAAACATGCCGACGCTTGCGATTTTGTTGAAGGGTGTCTGCAGGTCTGGGATGGTGCGATAGTCCCGCAACTCGACGCGGCACTTGTCTTCCAGTTGGGCATGGGTGATTCGTCTGGCGGTCACGGCTGCCTGTTCCTGGCTCAGGGTGATGCCGTAGGTGTCCGCTCCGTAGCGGGAGGAGGCGTGCAGCAGCAGACTACCCCAGCCGCAGCCGATATCGAGGAAGCGTTCGTTGGGGGCCAGCGCGAGCTTGCGGCAGATCAGCTCCAGCTTATTGGCCTGAGCATTCTCGAGCCCTTCGGTGGGGTCGCGGAAGTAAGCGCAGGAATACGCCAGCGTCGGTCCGAGCCAGGTTCGATAGAAGTCGACGGGAAGGTCATAGTGGTAAGAGATCGAGGTGCGATCTCTCTTCACCGAGTGCTGTCGGCCATAGCGGAACCACTGAGCCAGATCCGATGAGGAGCGCCAAAGGGTGCGCAGGATGTGATGGCCGGCGCGGCCGACATGCTGGTACAGATGACGAACCGCAGGGAACGCAGCGAACAGATCGCCTTCGACATCCAGGTCCTGGTTGATAAAGGCTTCGCCCAGGGTGCGGTCGGTTGGGTCTTTCAGCAGCGCGTGCCAGGCAGCCGAAGATCTGATCACAAAAGTGCACTGTGGCTGCTGGTTCTGCGATGAGTACCAGCACCAGTCGTCCGCGCTGCGAATGCCGAAGCACGGGCCGGAATAGTCGCGAAAGAGTTCCTGAAAAAGCTGCGTGCGTTGCGTCTGGTTCGAAGCAGAAAGCATGATTCCCCCTTCTGGACGACCGAATCAGCCCATAGAAGAAGCGGAGGACTCAAAGCTATGAGCCAAAAGACTGCTGGAGTCATGGTCTACCACTCCATGTAGAGAATCAACTGCGACTTAAAGTTGCCTCACCGGGCAAATTGAGTTGCGTAAATATTGATATCCCCACACTTACAGCGAGAATGCCGGCCTCGGACAAAAAACTGCATGCCGATCGCTCGACATGCAGTGGGAGGATGGAGACGTGATCTCCGGGTAAGAAGACAGCGTGCTCGAGAATTCGGGATGAGGAACGTTTTGGGGCCCCTGGTGACGGAGCCCCCAAAAAGGTTTATTCGGCTGACGGGATGGAACCCGAAACGCCGGCCGCCACGGACGCTGGAACCACGGAAGAGAAGCTGGCCTGCGTGGCGACGGTAGGCACGGAGTCGGGATTGGTACCCGCTGAGATGAACGGACCCAGAGCGCCGGCTGCTGTTGTGCTGGTGTCGCCGCTCACGCTGACCACCAGCCCGGTGAGACTGGCGTCACTCTCGTAGTTCACATTGTTGGCAGGGATGAGGTTAATGCCGGCAAAACTGGGTGATCCAAGGGTGACGGAAGGAATGCCTCGCACCAGCGCGCGATGCTCTGCCTCAACGCCCATGATCGACGCGGAGACTTTCGCATACAGGATCAGATCGGCTGGAGTGAGATTGGAGCCGCTCATGGCCGGATTAGCCTGAGTCGCGCTAAAGCCGTTGTACCCGGCTGCCATGGAAGCGAATTCCTCCACAGCTGTCATATAGGCACCGACGAAGGCGCTTTCGAGAGCGAGGAGAACCGGCAGAAATCCAGTTAGCCCGGAGAAGGTCCCGGCAGGATAGTAGAAAGTCTGCGGAACGCCGGCACCCGAATCACCGCTGCCATCCATGGGCAACCCCAGCAGCGAGCGCAACAACTGCGCGTGAGCCACTTCTTCAAGCAGCGCTCCCTGCAGATAGGCGACATTGATGACGCTACCGGAGGAACTTACATTCACAGCTGTGCCGCCTGGACCAGCAAGGTTCGGGTCGGTGATCACAGCCTGTGTGGAGAGCGCTGTGTAATAGGTGGTGATGGCAAGGCTTTCGGCGATAAGAGCGGCTGTCAAAATATTGGCCGCCGTATCTGTGGTGCCTGCGGCACTGACGGGCGTGGTTTTCATCATGGAGCCGCCGCTGCAGCCATCTACGATGGCCATGGCCGCCGCGCCCACACTGAACATTGTTGCCCCGGTGAGGAAGGAGCGACGGTTCAGGCCCCCGGCCACACTCAATTCCTTGATCAATTTATCTGTCGCCATGAAGTCTCCTTGTTTGCGTTCTCTTCCTTCCGACTCGTCGGGAGGAAGCGATGGTGGTGTGTAAGCAGTACGCCCGCACCCCATGATTCAGATTTCTCGCGAATAACAGTTCTTTTGAAGAGGGGTGATACCCTCCTGCAGCCTGTACGGGGTGGAGGGGCGGATGGATTGGATCGAGCGCAATTTTTCTGGAGGTGGCTGCGCAGATAACTGGCGCCGGAATGGATTGTGGGTTGCGGCAGCGGGCGACGCGCTTCACGTTGTCAGACGGAAAGATGGTGAGCGCCAGGTTCGTCTGCACATAAAAATGCCCTGAAGGCTCTCATAACGGAAGCCTGCAGGGCAGGATGAAGCGGAGGGGATGGTGCGAACGGTTTACTTGTTGAGCTGCTCCATCAGAGTGTTGATCATGCGATTCAGATCGGTGTCGGTGTGGCGCAACTCGTCGATCTTGGCGATGGAGTGCATCACGGTGGTGTGGTGCTT
>JBARFA010000193.1:0-5329 GCA_049796755.1 Acidobacteriaceae bacterium | reverse complement strand
CTGCAGGAGTCGGAACGGACAAGCTTTCACCCGTTCCCTGCGCCGCGACGTGTCCTTGTGCGCCCACCTGCGCGTCGTCGTCGATGGCTTTCGCGTAGGTGTAATCAATGCTCGCCGTAAAGCCGCTGCGCAACCTGCGCCGCAGTTGGATTTGTCCGGCCTCGCGCGTGGAATTTCCGTTTGAGGTGCGATAGATGAAGCCCGCCTGACAGCTGGTGCACGGATTGGCAGCGCCGATCGGGTAGGTGTTGGGAAGGAACTGCTGCATGCCGTGCGTTCCCTTGATTCCAAGATAGGTCGCGGTCATAACCAGCGCGCCCGGCAAGTCGCGCTGCGCTTGCAACTGCCAGATCTGTGCGTAGCCGACACGAAAGTTGGGATCGATGCCAAAGGTCTGCGCGGTAACGCCGGCACAATTGAGAAATCCGTGGGCTAATGTCAGCGCGCAATCGCTGCTGTTGGCCACGCTAATGCTGGTCGAAAGCGGCGCTTGTTGGGCCATCATCTCCGTGGCCGAAAGATATACGGAGGTGTCGTCATAGATGCCATAGCCTCCTCGGATCACCAGCGTTGATGCGGGCAATGGCCGCCATGCGATGCCGATCCGCGGCTCGAATCCATGCCAGTCCCCGCGCACCAGGGAATTTGGATATGTCATCCCGGTCAGCGGGCCAACCGGGTTGGTCGCCAGCACTGGAGCGACGGCAGCAAAACCAGGAGTGACGTCCAGGTTCACAAGCCTGTTAAACAGCTCCGAGAGCGGCACGCCATAGTCCCATCGCATGCCGGCGTTGATGGTAAGCTCGGGCCGTGCTCGCCACTCGTCCGTGATGTAGAGGTCATAAACCGATTGCCGGAAGTATTTATCGGGGTTGCCATACGCCAGCGCGCTGGTATCGGGAATGCCCAGCAGAAAATCCGCCAGATCGGAGCCGCTGGTGGCTGATGCGCCGCCTCCCTGCGTGGCCGCGCCGGTAAAGGTAAATGTTCCGCGAGGATTCTGCTGCGTATATTCATTGAACTCCTGGCGGCGAAAGTCTCCCCCGAAGGTGACGGTATGGCGTCCATGCGTGCTGGAAACCTTTACCGATAAAGCGTCGGTGCGATTGCGATTGAACTCACTGTCTGCGTCGCTCATCATAGCAATCCCACTCGAAAATACCAGCGCGGGTGGTCCCCAATTTGTAGGGTCCTGATCGTTGCCGAAGATGCCGGCATTGCCCGAGATGTTCTCGCGATTCGCGAACTCTGGCTGCACTTGTGTTCGCAGCCGGGTAAAGTGGTAGCCCAACACGACCAGGAACTGGTGCAGGTACACGTGGGACCAGTTCGCCTTGACGTCGATTCCCAGCGTGTCTGTTGTGTCGCGAAAGTGGAACAGGTTTGAAATATCTTCCCGCGAGCTGAGAAATCCAAACCCGCCGTAGAGATCGTCCCTGTGACCGATCGTTTTTTCCAGCCGCGACTGCAGCGCGTCCAGATGGGTATCGTTGAGTACCTGGGTCTGGTAGTTGTAACGTGAATTGCCGTCGAGGTCGGGCAGTGGATACAGATTCAACAGCGCCTGGGCCTGCGGGCTTACGGGGATTGGGCCGGTGAACGGCAGTCCGGTCGCGGGATCGTAAACGGTCACCGGCTGGCCCAGCGGGTTCAGCAAGCCGGACAGATCGCCGCTTCTCTCCGCTGTAGTTGGCACCAGTCCGGATTCAATCGCAGCATCGCCTTCGCGCGTGCGCTGATACGCGACAAAGAAATCCGGCCCATTCCACATCAGATGGGGAATGTCCAGCGGGCCGCCTAATGTGAGCACCGTTGTCAGGCGGCTGTAGGAGTCTTTCGGCACCTGCAGGCCAGTCAGCGAATACGGCCGCGCATCGAAGACCGAGTTGCCCACAATCGCGCCGATTCCGCCTGTATACAGGCCTCTGCGGCCTGGCCGCCGATTGCCGAAGGCCGGCGATATTGTGTACTTCGAGGTGGCTGCGTTGTTCACGCTGCCGTTGATCAACAAGCCATTCGACTCGTTCTCTGTGGTCTCAGCGGAAGATGGCTGTATCTGCGGAGCATTTGCCTTTTCGGGCTTCGGCTTCAGTTGCGCAGCGGTTTCGGCTGGCAGCTGCTTTGGCTGGCTCACCGGCGTCTTGGCCAGCATCTGCGCCAGCCCAAGCAGCTTCAGCTCCCAGGCTCCCTGAGGCGTGTTGGGCGCGACGATCACCTGACTTTTCACCGTCGAAAAGCCGCGCATCTCGATCTGGATTTTCCATGCTCCGTCCGCGAGATTGGGGAACTCATAGAGTCCCTGCAGGTCGGTCACGGTCTGGAAGCGTTTAGATCCCTGGGTGACTGTTACGGTTGCGCCCGGCACCGGTTGGCCACTAAAGAAAACTTGCCCGTGATACTCCGAGGCCCACGCCAACAAGCCGGCATGGAAGATCACCACGCCGCATAGAACCCGAATTAGAGGGCCGCGCCATCGTCGCCACCGCAGCATCACGCTAATTTGCGGAAGGCTTTTCGACGTGATCGATGACGATTACATCGTCAGGAGCCTTGGTGGCTTCCATCTTCAACCCAAGCTGCTCCTGAATCGCGGTGTAGAGGCCGGGTGGCGCGTTCGGATCGTTGGTCGCGTTGGCGGTCGGCATCTTAACGCCGGCCCCTCTGAACTGCGCGAATTGAGATTCGTCCGGAGTCCATTTCAACGTGAAATCGTATCTGTCGGTAAGTCCGGTTTGATCCACGACCGGCCTGTCCATTACGCCCGATTGCATCCAGGTCGCAAACCCGGCCATGGTCATATTTCGTACGACCAGATCGCCGAGTGCCCGGAAGTAGAAGGCATCCCCATCGTTAGGACCGGCCGTGCTCTTTTTCATCTTCGGGCCGTCGTGCGCAACCGTGATGGTGTAGACGGAAAGCACATTCTTCTCGTGGTGAAATTTCAGTTGGAAGCGGTCGGCGAGCAGTTTTTGCATCATCATTCCCGCCTGCTTCTCATTGGGGCGACCGGGCACATCAGGGACTCCGGCGATGTCGTACAGATCGGTATCGAACCAGGTCGGGGCACCCACGATCTGCTTGGCGTGCAGTCCATAGGCAAAGGCGATGAGGTCGTTCAAGTTGGTATTCATCGTCATAAACTGACGGCC
Source organism: Acidobacteriaceae bacterium (assembly GCA_049796755.1). Lineage (GTDB taxonomy): Bacteria > Acidobacteriota > Terriglobia > Terriglobales > Acidobacteriaceae > JAKAAZ01. Next base: position 2,180 of record JBARFA010000193.1, on the reverse strand, counting down.
TCTAAACCCGAAGCCCTTGCCCTGCTGACCCGGCTTGCTGGGCTTAATGGTTGCGACTTCGAAGCTGGGATTGGCATTGGCTGCCATCGGTGGAATTTTGGGCAGCGGTGCGGGAATGGCCCACGCCGTCTCCGGGGTCGTTCGCTCCAGCACGAACGGCTGGGGATTTGGCAGTTGTTTCCATTCGCCCGCAATCGATTTGCCGTCCGCAGACATCTTGCCTTCATAGCTGCCTTCAAGGAAATCAATGGCAAATTTAAAGACGCCGTCCTTAAAGCTGGCTGACGAGGCGGGAATGGGCTGCCCTCCGTGGTCAAGCGGGTACATCACGACCTTCAGATCGCCAGGCTTCGCTTCCGTAATCTTCAACACGGTTCGCCAGTCGTGATCTGGAGCGTGGATCGTGCCCTGCCACTCGCCCACAATGCCTTGGGCGGGCTTCGCAGTTGGGGCGGCAGATGGTGGAGTCGCGGCGGGCGATTGGGCCCTGGCCTGGTTGACGTTGGGTGACCCGAAGACGACAAGAAAGAATCCCAAGGCGAGAGCAGGAAACGCTCCCCTGGGGAAATTCTGCGTGCACCAACCACGTTGACTCATCATGCAGACAGTCCTTTTCTGAGGCAGGCATCGCAATTTTGATGTATGCGGATCAGCAATGATTTGGCGAACCTGACAAGAATACATCTGTGAAACGTGTAAGAAGTATTTAGGTCTTGGACAAAGCTCCGCTGTTTCCGGATTTCTATTGTTTGTTCAGCGCTTCGTCAACTTCGACCCACGCTAATTCGCGGAAGGCTTTTCGACGTGATCGATCACGATCACCCCGACCGGCGCCTTCCTGGCTTCCAGCTTCAGCCCAATCTGCTCCTGAATCGCCGTGAACAGCGGGGGTGGCGCATCTGCGGCATTGCTGGGCGGCGGCACCTTCATGCCCATGCCTCCAAACTGCGACTCGTCCGGCGTCCACTTCAGCACAAAGTTCCACCTGTTCTTGATGCCTGTCTGGTTCACAACCGGACGATCCAGCACAACCGCCTGCATCAACTGCGTGAAGTCATCCATGGTGGCGTTCTGCACATACAGCTGGCCTAGCTGATGGAAGAAAAGGCCGGGCAGGCCGTTCGGATCGCCATCGCTCTTGGTGAGCTTCGGGCCGTTTTTCGCCACCGTCAGCACATAAGCGGACATTTCCTTACTCTGGCTGTGGAATTTCAGCTGAAATCTGTCGGCCAGCAGTTTTTGCAGCATGCCCTTCCACTGTTTGTCGCTCGGCGCACCAGGGGCATCCGGCTTGGCGACAATGTCGTACTTGTCTGTTGACATCCAGCCGGCTGCGCCGACGACCTGGTTGGCCTGCAGATCATAGGCAAATTCGATCAGACTCAGCAGGGTTGTGTTGAAGGTGCTGAACTGCCCGCCTCGCACCAGGAATCCCTGGCCCTTCTCATCCGGCTTGGCCGGCTTAATGGTTGCCACTTCGAAACTGGGATTGGCATTGGCCGCCATCGATGGAATTTTGGGAGGCGGCGCCGGAATGGCCCATGCCGTTTCCGGCGTGGCCCGCTCCAGAACCAGCGGTAGCGGATTTCCGCCCTGCTTCCACGTGCCTGCAATCGACTTGCCGTCCGTGGACATTTTGCCTTCGTAGCTGCCGCCGATCATCTCGATGGCAAATTTAAAGACACCGTCCTCGAAGCTGGCTGACGAGGCGGGAATCGGTTGCCCACCCTGATCGATGCTGCGCAGCACGACCTTCAGTTCGCCCGGCTTTGCCTCGGTGATCTGCACCACTGTCCGCAAATCTTTCTGTGGAGCGTGCAAGGTGCCCTGCCAGTCCCCGACGATGCCTTTGGCTGGCTTCGCAGTCGCGGCAGATTGCGGAGTTGGGGCGGCGGACTGCGCCCTGGCCTGGTTGACGTTGATTGACCCAATGACGACGAGACACAACCCCAAGGCGAAATTTGCGAGGCTACGTAACGCCCTCCTGCGGAAATTCTGCGTGCACCAACTACGTTGAGTCATCATGCAGACAATCCTTTTCTTAGGCAGGCATCGGAATTTTGATGGATGCTGATCAGCAATGATTTGGCGGACGTGAGAAGGATACACCTCTGACACGCACAGAGTCCCAGACGAGCTCCGCCGCTTCCGAGTTTTTCTTGCCTGTTCCATATCGAGCG
>JBARFA010000192.1:0-11223 GCA_049796755.1 Acidobacteriaceae bacterium | reverse complement strand
CGACTTCAGCAGCGGCTTATCAGACCATTTCGGCGTAAACGACGCATTCGGGCGGATACTGTTGACCTTCTCAAATACGGCCCACGCACCCTGCGCCGCCCAAGTTACCGTCTTTTCCGCGATTTTCATTGCTTTCGGCATTTCGTGCTTCTCCTGAAGTTCATGCTCGGATGGTTGTTATTGACGCTCAGCGAGGAACCCTCCCCCACCCTTCGAACGCCCGGCTAAGTCCCTGCAATCAAAACCCTACAAATCTTTCGGGGATGAATTCCGGCATACCGTGCCGCTTCGCTATCCTTATAGAAAGGCGCGTAGCACACACCCCATACTCTCTTGGATAGCTTACGTACCTAAGTCGATGTATCGGAACGGCTCTCCATTAAACGGCTGTTTTTACGCATCCGATGGAGATTAAACCAATGTGAATGGGAGACCCTCGAAGTAACCTATTGGCTTGACTTTAAAGGCCTGAGCCCTCGGTGATGACGCTTTCGCCAACCCCCGGCGCGCCTTCATTGTCATCCCGACCGAAGTGGAGAGATCTGCGTTTTGTTCGCTCAACCAAATTAAATTTGTAATCGGCCTGTCACATCCCCTCGCCATCACCCCACATCACTCCCCCGCACTCAAGCAGCGCATTGCCCCCAGGTCACCAATTGAAGTTGCCGAAAACCTGACTTTTTGGGAACTGGAACTTGTCTGCCTAGGTTGAGGTGTCCCTTCATTAAGACTTCGCTTTGTTCTCCCGCATGGGGCCCGATACCGGGAACTCCATCGAACTAGCAATGAATTTTGATGAGATCGAGTTTTTTTGCGGAAACTGAAAGCAGTGGCATGGTTGTGGCGTATGATCAACCCATTTTACTGTTCCTCCACGAAGCCCCCCAGCGACGGAAATTAAATTTGACTCCTTTCTACTTCTGCGTGTACTCGCGGAAGAGAGAATTGCTGGTGAATCGTGATGAAACTCGTCAGTTACGTTCTTTCGATGCTCCTTCCATGCGCAATCCCCACGTTCGCAGTGATCGGTGTCGCCCAGGCCGTTGAAGCGGCAGCTAGCGCGTCGGCGCCAACCGTCACAGTCACAGCCAATCCGAAATCAATCGCTAAGGGAAGTTCTTCCCTTGTGACGGTGACTGCAAAGGGCGCCACAAGTGTGACACTCGACGGAAACAATGGCAGCAAGCGTACATTGGGGTCAACTGGCGGAACGGCCTCGGTCAGCCCCACCTCCACGACCACTTACACAGCGACGGCAACCGGAGCCGGAGGAACAACCAGCGCATCTGTGACGATTACGGTGGGAACGGGAACGGCTTCCTCCTCTATCCAACTGACGGTGACGAGCGCCGGCACCGGCGCAGGAACAGTGACGAGCACTCCGGCGGGGATCAACTGTCCGGGAACCTGCACCGCCAGCTTCCCCAAAGGGACTGCCGTCGCATTAACCGCGACTGCCGAGGAGGGCGCTACGTTTGCAGGATGGTCCGGCGCGTGTACAGGTACGGCAAAGTGCAGCCTCACTTTGACGGCCACTGCTACGGTCACGCCGACCTTCGAGCAAGGAACGGCAGGTATCACTTCGCTCAAACACATCATCTTTTTTGCCCAGGAGAATCGCTCCCTCGATAACTACTTCGGCGCGATGCGGGAATACTGGAAGGAGAACGGATTCCCCGACCAATCGTTCGACGGCCTGCCTCAGTTCAATCCGACCAGCGGGGAGGCTCCGCTCTATGGTCCCCCTCCCGCCATCCCCGGATGCAATCCCGCCGACACCAGCAGTTGTGTTTGGGATCCAAGCCACACCGTGGCCTCATTCCACATGATTTCTGTGTGCAATGAAAACACCAGCCCTTCGTGGCAGGAGGCCCATATCGACTGGGACTATCAGGATTCGGTGGGCAAGTATCCGGCTAAAAATAATGGGTTTGTGCACACCGCTGCGGGCGACGCCCGCCAGAACCCCGGAACGCCGTTCTTCGACATAAACGGCATCCGCGCCATGGGTTACTGGGACGGCACCGACATGAACTACGACTACTTTATGGCTAGCAGTTTCGCCACATCCGATCGATTCTTCCAGCCCGTAATGACTCGTACCGAAAATAACCGCGAATATCTTGCTGCTGCAACATCCGGGGGTTACGCGTTGCCGAACGGCACTGACGCCGCGGATACGCCCCAGCTGAAGTCAAAACTGATTTGGGAGGAGCTTCAGGCCGCGGGTATCAGCTGGAAGGTCTACATTAATCCGGAGGGCTCCGGTTGTGCCGGGCCACCCTACCAATCGTCCTGCCTGATCAAGCAGGGTTACCTTGAGGGCTTCTCGTACGCAGAAACCATCCTGGCGAAATATCCACAGAACATCGCCCCCATCTCCGAGTACTTCAGCGATCTGGACAACGGTACTCTGCCCCAGGTCGCGGAGATTGAACCCGCATCGAACGCTGGGCTCGACCAACATGGATCCGACTCGGACGCCCATCCGGAAAATGTCCAGGACGGAGCGAGGTATACCTCCACACTGATCAACGCACTCATGGAAAGTTCTTCGTGGGAAGATTCGGCGTTTATCTTTTTCTTCGACGAGAGCGGCGGCCTGTATGATCACGTCGCGCCGCAACCGGCCGTCAGTCCCGATGGCATTCCACCGATCGACCTCCCGGCGGTCTATGTCTGCGTGGGGGTGACCGGTCCGACATGCAATTTCACCTATACCGGCTATCGCATACCTTTGACGGTTATTTCCCCGTATGCCAAGAAAAACTATGTCTCCCACACGGTGATGGATGAGACGGCCATCCTGAAGTTCATCGAAGAGCGGTTCAATCTGCCCGCCCTCACCAAGCGGGATGCGGCCCAGGCGGATATGTCGGAGTTCTTCGATTTCAACAATCCGCCGTGGATGTCTCCGCCCGTGCCTCCACAACAAAACCTAAAGAACCCGTGTTACTTGAATAAACTGCCCTAGCGCCCGTCAGCCGTATTAGGGCGACCAGCGTTACCAGCCGGCCCACGCCGTCGTGCTTGGCCTGACAAGCACGACGCTGGCCTCCGCCTCCGGATTTTGCCCCAGCATTGCATGCCACTCGAGTTTCCTTGACCACGTCCGGGTAATCAGCACCGCCGCATCGAAATCTCTGCGGTCCGAACGCATCGCGAAGCCTGTGTTCAATCAACCTCCTGTCTTGCATTCTCGTAGCCCTGCGAACCATCCCAGTTCACCGATTCGTGATACCCGTCACAACACCATTCGTGCATTTGTGTTACGAATGGAGAGTCGTGCCACGAATCTTATGATCGTGTTATTTTCCATCCTTTCAGAGAGAGACAATTCTCTTTCAAGGAGCAACCATTGGGCGTCCTTACCAGAACTGGCGTTGCACTCGATTCCGATCTCCTCGAACGCTTCGACGATTTCATCTCTCGCCTCGGCTATACCAACCGGTCCGAGGCCTTCCGCGATCTCATCCGCGATCGACTGGTGGCGGAGCGGACGGCAAATCCCAAAGCAACCGTAGTCGGCACCGTCACTCTCATCTACGACCATCACGCCCACGGGGTGACGGAGAAGCTGACCGAAGTGCAGCACGCCAACCACGAGCTGGTGGTCTCGACCAGCCATGCGCATCTCGACCATGACTCCTGCCTGGAAGTCCTCATTGTCCACGGGAAATCCCGGCGGGTTGAGGAGTTCGCAGGGCGCCTGATCGGACTAAAGGGCGTGCAGCACGGCCGTCTCGTCATGACAGTTGCCCAGCACGCATCCGGGAAATCTCGCTCGAGCAACCGGAAACAGCACACGCACAAACATTGAACCCATGGTCGCTTCGTGGAAAGGCTCAATTGTGCAATCCAGTAGCACGAAAATAAGATCAGTGCTACGATTCGCATCCTTCTGCATATTGGCCGCAACCCTGTTCAATGCAACTGCAGCCTCAGCGCAAAAGGCGGCTACCAACCAGACCAGGCAGCAGAAGACCTTAACCGCCACAAACGATACGTCTCCTCCCTTTCATTTGTCGGGAGCTGTCGTTGATTCCTCTGGTGCGGTGATTTCCGGGGCCATCGTGCAGGTTCGAAGCATGAACGGTACCGTGCTCAGGACGACGAAGTCCGACCGGCACGGCTCCTTCATGATCTCTGGACTCGCAGCGGGCAAATGTCGCCTCCTCGTATTGAGTCCCGATTTTCAAACCAAAGAACTGCCCGTCAATATAGGGACCACCTCGGCGTCGACCCGGCTCCGCATATCTCTCACTGTGAGTGCCGTCAGCACCACCGTCAACGTGCAGGGGCGGCAGAATGACCTGATCGGAATTGCCGAATCCGCCTCACAGGGCACGGTAGGCGCAAAAGAAATTCAGGATCGCCCCATTCTTCGCTCGGGAGAAATTCTAGAAACGATTCCCGGGGTCATCATTACGCAACATGCCGGAGGCGGCAAAGCGAACCAATATTTTCTTCGCGGCTTTAATCTCGACCACGGCACAGACTTTGCCATTTTCCTCGACGGTATGCCTCTCAATCTGCCGTCGCACGCGCACGGCGAGGGCTATGCGGATATGAATATCGTGATCCCGGAGTTTGTGAAGCGGGTGAATTACGAAAAAGGCCCTTACTATGCGAATGTCGGGAACTATAGCTCGGCCGGTGCAGCCCATCTGGAATATTTTAAAACTTTGCCCCATAACTTCTTGAAGTTGGAAGGCGGCACTTATTCCTATGGGCGAGCCGTTTTCGGTGCATCGCGAAAACTCGGGTCGGGCAACTTGCTGTATGGCGGCGAAGAGTATTACTACGACGGGCCATGGACCCATCCGGATGCTTATAACAAGATCAACGGATTGCTCGCTTACAGCCAGGGCGATGACGCCGATGGTGTCAGCGTGATGGCCCTCGCTTACCACGGAAAGTGGAACTCCAGCGATCAAATCCCCGTGACTGCACAATCTCTCGTTGGTTTTTTCGGCACGCTGAACCCGTCCGACGGTGGGCACTCACAGCGTTATAGCTTGCAGGGTGAGTGGCATCACCAGGGCGAAAATTCCGCGTCTAAAATCATGGCCGCCGTGTTTTATTACGATCTCAATTTATTTTCCGATTTCACTTACTACCTGGTGGACTACAGCAAAGAGGACCAGTTCAATCAGCAGGACAGGCGCTGGGTGGGTTACCTGGACGCGCACCACACAGTCTTCAGCACCTGGCTTGATCGCAAGATGTCAAATACTTTCGGCCTGCAGTTCCGCAACGATTGGATCAACAACGGCCTGTACCGGTCGGAAAATCGCGTGCGCAATCCCAAAACCGATTATTCCGCCACCGCTGCAGCCGGCAGCGGCACCAGTTTCTTTCCCGCCGTCGGCAGCGGTCTTCCCAACGCTGGCGTTCTTCCTACCTGCATCAACGCCCCCAACTCCAACATCACTCTTTCTGTTACCTTGCCCAACGATCTTGCTTTTGCTAACAACGGCAGCACCGCCGCAACTAGCACCGTTCCCAACACCACCTGCCCCACCTTGCCCGCGACCACGGAGCGGGATAACTTTACGGACACGATGGGCAGTGCTTATTGGGAAAACAAAATCCAGTGGACGAAAAAACTTCGCTCTGTCGTGGCCGTACGCGGCGACGACGAAAAATTTGTCGTCTCCAGCCTGGCGTATCCGAACGATAGGATTACGTTGCCCAACGGCGCCACCACCACCGTGAACGCAGCCAACTCCGGCTCGGCCACCAAGTTCCTGCCCAGCCCAAAAGCAAGTTTGATCTTCGATCCGTGGGCCAATACCGAGTTCTATCTGCAGGGCGGATTCAGTTTTCACAGCAACGACGGGCGTGGCTCAACCCAGGTGGTGGAACCGATTTCGCCGGACTATCCTTACCCCAATACGATCATGCCGAAAATCTCTCCCCTGGTCCAACAAAAGGGCGCGGAAATCGGCGTGCGCACGGCTGCCGTATCCCGTCTGCAAAGCACTTTTGCCCTCTGGTATCTGCACAGCAATTCCGAACTGACGCAGGATGGCGACACCGGAGGTACGATCGCCTCGGAACAGTCGAGCAATCGCTACGGCATTGAGTGGGCGAACTACTACACGCCGGCGAAACATTTGGCTTTTGATTTTGATCTTGCGGACTCCAGAGCACGATTCACCCAACCAGACCCATTCGATGCGACATGGTGGGTCGTCAATGTGCCCTTAACAGCGACCTCGACAACCACCAGCAAAACGCCTGTCACCACCACGTATTACGACGGCGCATCCTGCCCCTCCACGGCCCCTTCCACACCCATACCTGGCTGCGTATATGTCAATTGGCAACAGCAAGGCCCAGGCGGAAAGTATGTGCCGGAAGCGGTGAAGCTGGTGATTTCGGCGGGCGCCACGCTGCACGATTACAAGGGGCTTTCGTCAAGTTTGCGCCTGCGCTACTTTGGTCCGCGCGTTTTGACGTCGGATGGACTGTACCAATCAAGCCAGACAGTGCTGCTCAATGGGGAGGTTGGTCATCAGCTCTTCAAGAAATGGAACGTCACGGCCGAGTTTTTGAATATGCTTGACCGCAGAGATAGCGACATCGACTACGCCTACGTCTATCAGATCACTCCCAATGCAATAGCCACGCCGCCGGCATTCGGACGCGTTACCCATCCCACCGAACCGTTTCTGGCGCGATTTGAGTTAGCCAGAACCTTTTAACAAATCCGGGCTACTCCGATTTTCACTAACCCGACCTACTTGGCGAACCCCGTATTCACCGCAGTGAGCCCTCCATCCACGGTCAACACTGCCACAGTAATAAACGAAGCTTCATCCGAAGCGAGAAAAAGAACCGCATTGGCAACATCCTCCGGGCTTCCCAGCCTCCGCAATCTGGCATTGCAGGCGTTCGACTTCGCGGCCGAGACTGCCAGGATTTATTCGTAGCGCAACGCATCCAGAGGATCGACTTTTCCCGCGCGCCTGGCTGGCGCCCAGCACGCCAGCAGCCCAACCGCGACGAATAACAATCCCACCACAGTTAACGTGGCGGGGTCGCTGGGCTGCACCTCGAACAGGAAAGTTCGCAATACTCGCGCCAAAATTAGCGCCAGAACAACGCCGGCGAGTACGCCTCCTGCAATTAACCGGAACCCTTCACCGAAGATCAGCTTGCGAATGTCATTTTGCTGCGCGCCGACAGCACTGCGAATGGCAAACTCCCGACGGCGCGAGGCCACGGAGAGTGAAATCACGCCGTAGATTCCCACCAGCGTCAGCACGCTTCCCAGCACCGAAAACCCACTCAACAACTGCATCGCGAAGGTCCGCGACGCCAGTGAATCGTCGCGAATCTGCTCCAGCGTCTTCACGTTCTCGATAGCTGCAGTTGGATCGACGGCACGCAGTTCGCGCTCGACCGCAACCACCATCGCGCGCGGATCGGCTGTTGTTCGCACAACCAGATGCTTGGAGAATGCGTGTTGCTGCCATAGCGGCAGATAAATCTCCGGCGAAGGCGCTTCCGTCAGATCATCCGTCCGGCTATTTGCAATTTCACCCACAATCATTACGCCGGGTTTATCTCGTCCATTCAGCCAGAACTTCCGTCCAATGGAGCTCCTGTGGGGAAAATAGCGCCGCGTAAATGCCCGGTTCACAATGGCCACCTCTGGCGCTTTATCATCGTCCGATGATCGAAATTGCCGCCCATCGATCAGCGCCATTCCCATCAACTTGAAATAATCAGGCGTCACTGCCCGAAGCGGCAGAGCGATTTTGTCGCTTTCTTTTACCGCCGGCGGCTGACCTTCAATGTCCATCGTCGCGGGCCAATTGTTGCCCGTAAGCGGAACACCCCAGGCAAACGCGGCATACTGAACGCCCGGAATCGCTGCGACGCGCTCCAGGGCATGCCGGTGAAAAGGCAGCCAATTCGCCTCGCTTTGCACCTCGGTGACACTCATCGTCAGAATTCGGCTTGGGTTATATCCCGTCGGTACCTCCGCAATTTTGATCATGGTGCGAATCAACAGACCCGCGCCTACCAGCAATGCCAGCGTCAGCGCGGTCTGCAGCATCGCAACCCCGCGCAGCAGCCGTCGCTCTCCGATTCCCGCCGTTCCCTTCGGTCCCGCATCCTTCAGCACTTCCATCGGATTCAAGCGAAAAGCGCGCAGCGCCGGAATGGCTCCCGCGGAGAACGCGGCCAGCACCGCCAGCCCCAGCCCCCACCCCAAAACTGACCAGCCTGCTGTAACTCCATCGAGACGTGGAACAGCATGCTGGGCAACCACCTTGAACATCTTCACCGCGAAAATGGCCAGCCCCACTCCCAGCGTCCCGCCAAGAACCGCCAGAAGTAAGCTCTCCGTCAATATCTGTCGAAGCAGGCCGATGCGGCCCATGCCCATGGCCATCCTCACGGCATATTCCTGTTGTCGCTGCAGTCCGCGTACCAGCAGCAAAGCTGCCGCGTTCCCGCAGGCGATCAACAGCACCAGTCCCGCCGCACCCAGCAGCGGAAACAGAATTCGACTGGCCCCATCGTTCATTTCATCCGTCAGCGGCTGCAGTCGCGGCGTGAACCCTTCAAACGTCTTCTCTGCGTTTCCTTCTTGTGTGACGATTGCGGTCAGTTCCTGCAGCCCCTGCTGTGGAGTGACTCCGTCGCGCAGCCGGCCCACTACGTTCCAATAGGGATCCTTCATGTACTTCGGGTCCGGACTCGCAGGCACCCACATGTCCACCGTCGCGTTGACGTCGTAATTCGGCTCTTTCGCGGCTCCCGGCGAAGGCAGAAACCGCACGCCGGGTTCCATCACTCCAATCACAACCGGTGACGAATCCCAGCGGCTGATGCGCACCGCCTTGCCGATAATGTTTTTGTCGCCGCCAAACGCACGCTGCCAGAACTCGTATCCCAGCACGATCGACTTCACATGTCCCTGCCCAAAGTCCGAATCGTCGAAGCCGTGTCCCAGGGCCATCTTCAAACCCAAAAGGTGGAAATAGTCTTTGCTTACTTCCATCCCCTGCATCGACTGGCTGCCATCATTGCGAATCAAAAAATTGAAGGTCCACCCGTACGCCGCCATTTCCTGAAACGATTTCACATTCTCGTTCCATTCCACCCACTGCTCTGCGGCCCAGCCTCGCGGGCTGTCCATCTTTTGCCCATCTGTGCGCGCCGCTTGAATCAGCATCAGTTGCTGCGGCTTCTGATACGGGGGCGGGGTAAGCAGCACGCCCTGGATCAGACTGAAGACCGCGGACGTTGCACCGATTCCCAAAGCCAGTGTCAGCGCCCCTATCACGGTGAATGCCGGGCTCTTCCACAGCATGCGCAGCCCGTAGCGAAGATCCAGTAGCAGATTGGGAAAAAACAACAGCGTGCGCGATTCGCGATGACGCTGACGCAGCAGTGTCGTGTTGCCAAACTGGCACCGCGCGGCTGAATCGGCATCTCTCGGGCCCATTCCCTGGCGAATGAACTTTTCTGTCAGCAGTTGGAGATGCATCTGCGTCTCCAGGTCAAATTCAGTCTCGGCTTGCTTTTGGCCGAACAGGCCGCGCACTCTGGACACGAGTCGAAGAATCCATGCAGTCATCGCTATTTCTCAGTCTCCAGACGCAACACTCGGCCGATCACCCCGGAGATCCGATTCCAGTTTTCCGTCTCGACCGCAAGTTGCTTCTGGCCTTTCCTGGTGATCGAGTAAAACCTCGCCTTGCGGCTGTTTTCTGACGTTCCCCACTCGGATTTGATCCATCCCTGCTGTTGCAGCCGCAGCAGTGAGGTATAGACCGTCCCCTCGTTAAGAGTGAGAACATCCTCGCTCACCTGCTCGATGCGGCGTGCAATTCCGAATCCATGCAGCGGACCCAGCGCATGCAGCGTCTTCAGGATCATCATGTCCAGCGTGCCTTGCAAAACTTCAGTTTTATCGCCGCCCAAAATTCTCTCCTTTGGCCATTGCAAAGAACATACCACTACTCCTTTGCAACGTCCATAGGAAAACTGCGATCGGCGCGCCGGCATTTCATTTCACTCTGCCGCACCTCGCGCAGTTGTCTCTGAATTTCGAGAAATACAGTTTCGGTATCCGACCCAGGGCGCAGGGAGGCTCTGCATATTGAGAAGAAACGACAACACTCCGGCGAACGTGACCTACTTGGCGAATCCCGTATTGACTGCAGTGAGCCCGCCATCTACCGTCAACACGGCGCCAGTAATAAACGAAGCTTCATCCGAAGCGAGAAAAAGAACCGCATTGGCAACATCCTCCGGGCTTCCCAGCCTTCCGATTGGGTAAAGCCCGGTCAGCTTCGGCCCCAATTCCGGATCACGCTCAAAACGCGTCTTCCATCTCTCGGTCACGATTGTGCCCGGGCAAATGCAATTGATCCGTATCCCGTGCGGCGAGTACTCCCCCACCATGGACCGCGACAGCCCGATGATCGCGGCTTTCATGCTGCTATACAGATGGTCTTTGTCGAACCCCATCAGCGCATTGACCGACGATATATTGATGACGCTCGCGCCCGCATGCTGCATCAACGGAAATGCAGCCTTCATCGAAATCCAATAACTCTTCAGGCAAACCTCGCTTAAAGCATCCCAATCATTTGCGGCCAGCGTAGTTTCCCCCGCCACCACATTGTTGACGAGAATATCCAGCCCGCCAAACCTCTCCGTCACCGCACTCATCAGAGCCGAAACGTCACGCTCAGAAGTAGCGTCTCCGTGGAGATAAAACGATGTGCCACCCAAAAGCTCGATTTCAGATTCAAGCGCCTGTCCCGCGGCGTCGTCAATGTCGTTAATCGCGACACTGGCTCCCTCTTCGGCCAGACGAATCGCAATCGCGCGGCCAATCCCCTTCGCCCCGCCGATGATCACCGCTACCTTGTTTTTGAGTCGCATCAGCGCAGCCCCTTAAAATCGGCATTTCCGAATCAATTGCAGTGGCAGCGATTCCACCCAGGTAAGCCGCGCCTCCGGTCAGCCCAAGTATTCCAGAGCCTCCGCCCACCAGCCCTGTAACAGCGCCGACGCAGGCTCAGCCCGGGCCATCAGCGCCGCCTGCCCAGCCCACAATTGCATCCGTTCGGCATCTCCCATTGCAACTGCCTCATCCCGCATCGGGCGCGTCAGCCCGCGCTGCACCGGGTAGGACGCTGGCGCCGGAGCTTCAGGTGCCGCAGCCGCCTCTACATATCGAGTGCGAAC
>JBARFA010000191.1:0-41858 GCA_049796755.1 Acidobacteriaceae bacterium | reverse complement strand
TTGCAGGCGTGGACGAAGTGGGCCGGGGCTCGCTGTTCGGGCCAGTTGTTGCAGCGGCCGTCATTCTTCCAGAGAAGACGCGCATTCGCGGCGTGCGCGACTCAAAACAGCTGCTGCCGGAGGAGCGCGAGCGCCTCGAAGTGATCATCCGGCGCAAAGCGATTGCCGTCGCGATTGGCTTTGCGGACGCCGCCACCGTCGATGCCATCAACATTCGCCGCGCGTCGCATCTGGCGATGCTGTCGGCAATTGCGCAACTGTTTCCGCAACCAGATTTTCTGCTGATTGACGCCGAGCGCCTGGATACGCCTTGTATGCAAAAGGGGATTATTTACGGTGACTCCATCAGTATTTCAATTGCTGCGGCTTCGATTGTCGCGAAGGTGTACCGCGATGCGTGGATGTGCCGCTACCACGAGGAATATCCGCAATACGGGCTCGCCTCGCACAAGGGTTACAGTACGGAAGAGCATTTGCGGGCGCTTGCCGAGCACGGACCGTGCCCGCTGCATCGCATGACCTACGAACCGGTCAGAAGAGTCGTCGAGCTGCGGAACGGAACTACGCCAATCGCGGCAGTCAATGAGATATTGGAAACGCAGTTCGTCTCTGATGCGTCGCCAGAATAGCGGAAGAAGCGGAATATAAGTGCGATCCGCTGTGGACCAGGATGGCCAAAGCTGACATCAATTCCGTGGATGCGTACCTCGCCTCGCAGCCTGAAACAATGCGAGACATCCTGGTGCAAGTGCGGAAGGCGATCCGCGACAATGTGCCGGCAGCGGAGGAAGTGATCTCCTACAAAATGCCCACATACAAGGTCGACGGCGATCCCGTTCTATATTTCGCAGCATGGAAGCAGCATTATTCTCTATACCCTGCAACCGAGCGGGTGCTAGCGGCGTTCAAAGAAGAACTTGAAGCGCACAAGATCCACAAAGCGACGATTCGATTTCCGATGTCCGAACCCGTTCCCGTTGCATTGATCGCGCGCATTGCGAAGTTTCGCGCAAAGGAAGTCGCCGAACAGACGAAATCAAGGCCGAACGTGAAAAAGAAAAGCTAGGCGGCGACTTCGACTTTGCGCTTGCGTGCGGCCTCTTTGATGTGCCACGCGACGCGCGCCAGCAACAGCACGGCGAGAATCGCCGTCACTTTCCACGGAGTATGCACGCCCGGTTTGACCAGCCACCAGTAATGAATGACTCCAGCGATGGCCGCAACGTATGCCAGCCGGTGCAGCATCGTCCAGTGCTTGCCGCCCAATTTGCGAATCGACCACGCGGTCGACGTTGCTGCCAGCAGCAGCAGGCAAGTCCATCCCGCCATGCCTACAGTAATGAAAGGGCGTTTGACAATGTCATGCAGCATGGCATGAACGTCAAAGTCAGAATAGAGCCAAACCCACGTCATCAGATGCAAAGTACCGTAGAAGAATGCAAACAGCCCCAGCATGCGGCGAAAGCGAATCAACCACACCAGGCGCTCGCTTAAACGGCGGATGGGCGTAATCGCCAGCGAGATGAGAAGAAAGTACAGCGTCCAGAATCCGGTGGTGTGGGTGATCGTCGCCACAGGATCAGGACCCAGCGTGTTCGTGAACCCCTGGTAGACCAGCACGCCGAATGGAATCAGGCAGGCGGGGAAGGCAACGAATTTCAAGATGACAATGACGCGATTGGACATGGGGAAGCTTAGTAGTTTGTGCGCAGGTTCATCCCTTTATAGAGATTCGCGACCTGGTCTCCGTACCCGTTGAACAACACCGTAGGCTGACGGGCTTTCCAGAAAGGCGCGCCGATCACGCGCTCGTATTTCTGGCTCCACGGCACGGTATCGACATCCGGGTTCACATTGGAATAAAAACCGTACATCGAAGGCGAAGCCTCATTCCATGTGGTGCGAGGCTGATGTTTCACAAAGCGAATGTGCACCAGAGATTTTGCGGATTTGTAGCCGTATTTCCAGGGCAGCACGATGCGAACCGGCGCTCCGTCCTGGTTCGGCAGCGTCTGGCCGTACAAACCGAAGGTGAAAAGCGTCAGCGGGTGCATCGCTTCATCCATGCGCAGACCCTCGGAATAGGGCCAGTCAAGGTTGACTTGAAAAATTCCGGGTTCTTCGCTCGGATTGTCGATCGACAAAAACTGCACGTACTTCGCGGTGCTGAGCGGCTCGCATTGCTTGATGAACTCCGACAGCGAATAGCCCACCCAGGGAATCACCATGCTCCACGCCTCGACGCAGCGATGTCGATAGATTCGATCTTCCAGCGGATGAATTTTCATCAAAGCATCAATGTCGAATTCCTTTTTGCTTTTCACTTCACCGTCAACCTTCACGCTCCACGGACTGGTCTTCAGGCGCCATGCATTGTGGGATGGATCGCTCTTGCCGGTGCCGAACTCGTAGAAATTGTTGTAGGTGGTGATGTCTTCAAAGGAGGTTGGCGTCACTCCTTTGGTGGAGTATTGGCTGGGAACTGTCGATAACTTCGTGGTCGCATGTACGGCTTCGCGCGGCGAGGCAACGTTCTTCAGCAGGTCGGCGCCCAATGCGGCTGCGCCCAGGGCCGCGGCTCCAGCCATAAACTTGCGGCGATTCATGTAGTCCGACTTTGAAGTGATTTGGGACGACGGAATATCTGACGGTTTACGAATCAGCATGCGGTCGCTCCTTTCCCACGTCTTACGAGTTGTTAGATCGATGAAAGCACCACAAGTTACACCGGATTTGTATTTTCCAGCGGAATTTTGGGAGGATCAACAATTTCCGAAATCCATGCAGCGACACGATGGAATCAAGCCGCAACCGACCGATGTGCCGAGAAGGGAAGTTGTTTGTACCAGTTGTGAAAGAAGCGCATAATCGGTCGCTCGATCGCCAGGTAGCACAGCAATCCAACTGCGACACACGACACCACGCACAGCAGAACGCCCACGTCGCCGCCCCAATGGCCGAAGATGCGCCAGAAGTGCTCCACCATGCTGCGCGTAGGGTTGGTGCATAAGTAGATGGAGTAAGAAGCATCACCCAGGAGTACGGGTCCACGAGCAGGGATGGATTGCATGGCAGGCCGCCAAAGCACCGCGCCCAGCACCAGCAGGCCCGAAGGCACACCCCACACGCCAACTCGCAGCCACCCATCCAGCCCGGCCATAATGGAGTTGGCTTCACTCGCATTGCCATAGCCCGTGAAAATTGTCGCGGCGATCGCGATCGCTGCTACAGCGACCAGCCATGGTCCTAACGTACGTGCCCGCCGTGCGCACGGCAGCGGAATCCTAGTGCGATCGCTGGATGCCGTTGCGGCCATCTTTATCACAAGCTGCGCGATCAGGCACCCGAACAGAAATTCCAATGCGACCGGATTCGACCAGATCACCAGCCAGGGTCGATGAATGCCAACGACGAGGCCCAGCGCGACCATGCCTGCCAGAAACAGCGTGGTGTTGCGGATCAGATGGCGCGGCGACAGGCGCATCCAAGCCGCTAGAACCAGGTAGAAATAAATTTCAAAGACGAGACTCCAACCCAGCGACAAAATCAATGGCGGCACAGGATAGTGCCATCCCGGCAGCAGCAACAGCGTGGGCAGCCATGGCACCCGGTGCCACAGGATGGGATATCTGCCACCTTGTGCCTCCAGGATAATCACCCCGGTCAAAATCCAATAGAGCGGGAAGATGCGCGTGAAGCGGCGCGAGAGAAAAGTGCGCGCGGAGGAATGATTCTGCGCGACGGCACGGCTGGCGACCAGAGAAACAATAAATCCGCTGATCACGAAGAAGATATCGAGTCCGCACGCGCCAAAGCTTTTCAGGTGGAAGAATGTAGCTTGTTTTGGGGTTGAATGGTACGCGGCGGCGACAATGGAGTGTGTCCAAACGACTAGCAGAACCGCAATGGCGCGCAACCCCTGAACAACTTCGATCTTGCCCACCGGAGCGGCCGGCGTTGCTGGCGAAGATGTGTCCAGAGCTGCGGCCATAGAGAGATTACCGGGCAGAAATCGATCCGTATTCCATAGATCGCCGACCTCAGCTTGCGAACAGCCGCTCCTGCTCATTCAAATCGATCTTGCGGCGGTTGCTGGGATGAATGACGGCAACGATCTCCACAGATTGCAGTGCCGAGCGCGGGACGAAAATGCGCTGCGTGTTTGACCGCATGTCGGGCGGAGTGAACTGGATGCCCTCCGGCTCCAGAAACGATAGATCGTTGCTCGCCAGGCCCTCCAGCTCGTCGCCATCGCGCATTCGCATACGAATCCACAGGCCCGGAGTGCGCGGTCGGGAAGTAAAATTTCGTCGCACCAGTCGTTCAGGATCAGTGCTGTCGCCGCTGGGAAATTCCCGCACAAAACACATCATCTTCACGTCCTGCAGCGTCATTGCGAGCACTTTGCCGGTGCTGTCGAGCAATTCCAGCTTTCCATCGTGGGCGAAGCCTTGCGGGTCGACGTAGCCCGAGTTCCACTCGCGGCTGAACTTTCGGACGATCACTTTCTTTCGACTCGAGCCTGAACCTGCCACTTCGTGCTCTCCAAGACAACGTGCAAGGGCGACCAGCGAAACCGCATGATCTCAACTTAGCCAGGATTGTCGCATGACGCGCCACCGAGCGCAGCGGTTATTGTGCAAGTGCTGGAAAAACAGTCGCCGATATGGTATTGTAGAACATTGTGTGCGCGACAATGTCGCCTACATCTAATTGAAAAGACGGGTCTTAGCGGCACGAGTGAGAGGCTGCTGACCGAGGCGTAAAACTGGGCATGCCCGATTATATCCAATTGCTTGAATCCAAGCTTTCTCCGAACGAAAAACAAGCACTCAACGCCATGACCGAC
Source organism: Acidobacteriaceae bacterium (assembly GCA_049796755.1). GTDB lineage: Bacteria > Acidobacteriota > Terriglobia > Terriglobales > Acidobacteriaceae > JAKAAZ01. The sequence goes on along the minus strand of JBARFA010000191.1, from coordinate 37,009 downwards.
CTGGCCCGCGCCCGGCAAATTACGGTTTTTCTTACCGGTGGCGCTGTTCGAGACATTGTAAGTGGTGCATCTGTTCGCGATCTGGACATTACTGTCCAGGCGAATCCGCTGAAGTTCAGAAAAGACCTGGAGCGTGCCGGCTTCACCATTACCGGCGAGCATGAGCCCTCGCATACCCTGTATCTGCGATTCGGCAAGCAAGCACGTATGGAAATCTCCCCGGCACGAACGGAGACCTTTTCCAAGCCGGCGAAGCCAGAATATTCTCCCGCCGGAATTCTCGATGACCTCCGACGCCGCGACTTCACCGCCAACGCCATGGCTCTCTCGTTGAATGAAGGGTCGTGGGGATTATTGCTCGACCCGCTGAACGGAACGGCTGACATTTCCGCGCGACAGTTGCGCCTGGTCAGCAACTACGGATTCCTGGAAGATCCCATTCGCCTGGTGCGCGCCGTGCGGCTGATGTCGCGAACCGGCTGGGATATGGAAGAGCGGACCAAAGCCCGCTATGAGAACGCCAAGGCAGAAGGCGTGATCAGCGCCATTACCGCCGTGCAGCGTGGGTACGAGCTGGAAGAGATTGGATACGAAGAAGAGCCGCAGCAGGTGCTGAAAGCGCTGGAAGCCGAGGGCTGGCTGGAACAATTGTCGCCGCACTGGAGCAGCCGCTCAGTCGATGTGCAGGGCTTGGAACGCCTGCATGAAAAGTTTGTCCAGCTGTTGATGGCAGGATTGCATCCCGATCCATCGGCAGCGCAGTTTCGCCTGCTGACGGCCAAGCTTTCTCCGGCCCATTTATCGGCGCTGAAAAAAGCGTTTGTGCGCAGCGATTTGATCGCCGAAGCGAACGCGCTCGATTCAGAAGCGAAGCACGTGCTGCAGAAGATGACGGCGAAGGATGCCGCCAAGCCCTCGCAGCTGTGGAAGCTGCTGCACAGCGTCAAGCCGGAAGCGGTGCTGTGGCTGTTCTTTACCAACAAGACCGCAGCCGTGCAGCACAAGTTTGAAAACTTCTTTACCAAGTGGCCGGAAGCGCGTCAGAAAATTCCGAATGCGATTTTGCAGGATATGCGGATTCTTCCCGATGTCGAAGGATACGACGAGCTGCTGGACAAGCTGACGTTTGCCTTTATGGATGGCGAATTGCCGACGGAAGAGACGATTCGCAAATTCGCCGAGCCGTATTCTCCGCCCGCTCCGCCGCCACCCGTGATTGTGCGGCGCAGTCGCGCTGTCAAGCGCGTCACCGAGCCCAAGAAGGCGAAGGGCAGAAAGGCTGCCAAGGCCGCAGCTGTAGCCCCGGATGGCGATTTGAGTCTGGCAGCTACCGGTGAAGCAAACTCAGTTGAGGCGCTGGCTGAACAAAATGGAATGGCGGGCGGAAAGGCAAAATCCGCAGCCGGCAAAACTGCTCCGCCGAAGGGAGCGGAGAAAGCCGTTGCCGGGAAGGCCGCCGCGAAGCCGGAAGCCACGAAGAAAGCGGAGAAGCCGGCCGCAAAGGCTGTGGCCAAGCCGGTTGCCAAAGGCAAGCTCGATAAAGCGAAGTCTACCGGCAAGGTAGTTGCGAAGGCAGCCAAAGCCAGCAACAAATCGACGGCGACCAAGGGCAAAGCACAGAAGGCTGCCGTTGTTGCCAAAGCGCACGGTAAGGCCAGCAAATCTTCTCATACTGTTGCGAGGAAGTCTGCTGCAGGTGCTCGCGGCAAAGCGACTGCGTCGGCCAAAACCGCGCATCGGCCGATCGCGAAGAAGGCAGCTTTGAAGCCGAAAGCGACGCCGAAGAAAGTTGCCGTTGCAAAAAAACCGGCCGCAAAATCTGTCAGCCGATCCGCTTCCAAGGCTGCAGCCGCAAAGTCGAAGACGAAGAAGAAATCCGGAAAATAGCAGCGCTCGTTAGCGCTTGAAGAAGCAACTGCGCGTGATCTGCTTCGGCTGCGGAGAGATAATTAATCCCCACTGCCATCCGCCATCACTGCGACGACCTCGGCAGGAAGAATTCCCAGATCGCGATAAATCGGCCGAATATGCACTCGGATTTTCGGCAGCTGCGTCGCAAACCATCCAGCGCCCACGATGCAGAACGCACCGGTAATCATCAGCGTGACCGGCGCGCCCACCCAATGTGCCAGACCGCCGGCCAGTAGGCTGCCAAACGGCGCCATGCCAACGAACGCCATCGTGTAGTAGCTCATCACGCGGCCACGCTTGTCCTCTGGAACGATGGTTTGGATAATTGTGTTGCTGGCGGCCATTCCCTGCATCATTCCATATCCCGTGATCAACATCAGCAGCAATGAAAGCCACAGGACGTGACTCGCGCCGAACGCAATCAGCCCCGCTCCAAAAATTGCGGCTGAGATGGCGATGATGCGTCCCAGCCCCAGCACCGACTTGCGCATGGCCAGCGATATCGCCGCGATCAGCGCACCCGTTCCGACGGCTCCCATCAGAAAGCCAAGCGTATGCGCGCCGCCATGCAAAACTTTCGCAGCGAAGATCGGCATCAGCACCGTGAACGGCATGCCCATCAGGCTGACCAGTGCGAACAGCAGCAGAATGGTTCGCACCGGAGTGAACCGGGAAACGTAGGCCCAGCCTTCCTTCAACTGTTCCACCATCGGCACAATCTTCGACGCAGCCACAAACTTCGGCAGCCGCATCAGCAACAGGGAAATGATCACCGCAATGTAACTGATGCCATCGATCAGGAAGCAATAACCTTCGCCGAATCCAGCAATCACCAGCCCAGCCAGCGACGGACCCACCAGCCGCGCCATGTTCACCATGGAAGAATTCAGCGCGATGGCATTGCCCAGATCCTGACGATCTTCAATCATCTGCACCATAAAGGCCTGGCGCCCCGGCATGTCAAAAGCGTTAATCAAGCCCTGGAAGATGCTGAGGCAAAGAATTTCTGTAATGGTGATGACGTGCGTCAATGTCAGCGCGGCGAGAGCCAGTGACTGCAGCATGGCGAGCGACTGGGTCACCACCAGAACGTGGCGACGATTCAGCCGATCGACCCATACGCCCGCAAACGGCGCCAGCAGAAAGGTTGGAATCTGACCGCAAAACCCGACGATACCAAGCAACCATGCTGAACCGGTTAGCCGATAAACCAGCCAGGCCGTCGCGATGCGTGTCATCCAGGTGCCAATAAGCGAGATGCTTTGACCGCCGAAGAATAAACGGAAATTTCGGTGCCGCAAGGCCCGCCAGGCGAGAGAAATGCCGGTTCGCTGCGGCGCTACCTCTGCCGCGGAGTTTGTCTGGTTCGCGATCGGCTCGTCCATCGTTGGTGGGGCTCCTGGGATTACAGTCGTTCAATTTCGCTAGAGCGGTAAGAGTCTTCGTACGGAAGAGCGTCGTTGGTTTCTACAAGACACGATGCGCAGAATCCAAACGAGAAGCAGAGAAACAGGGTACGAGCCGCTCCAGAAAAGTTTCGTCCCTCGATTTCCTCACCCAATTCTCATTCCCATTGGATGAGCGTTTCCTCCCTGCCGGTGCGCCGAATACAGCAAAACCAGGGACGGTGTGTCCCAGAGCGACATCACTCCAGTCGACGCGACAACCAGGAAGCGGCGACCTTGAACGGAATGAGACAGGATAGGGTATCCCTGGTTTTGCTCTAGAATTGAAGTACGGGCATGGCAGAATTTACGCACTTACATCTTCATACGGACTACTCGCTGCTGGACGGGGCCTGCGACGTCGACAAGCTGCTGAAGCATGTCGAAGGCATGGGACAGAAGGCGGTCGCCATGACCGACCATGGCAATATTTATGGCGCGATGCACTTCTTCGACGCGGCGAAAAAATACAATATCAACCCTATTTTAGGCTGCGAACTTTACATCTGCCAGAAGGACGACCATCGCGCCGATCCGCAGGGTGATCAATATCACCATCTACTGGTGATCGCAGAAAATGACGAAGGCTATCGCAATCTGGTCCGCATCACGTCGGAAGCTTCGCTGCATGGCTTCTATCGCAAGCCGCGCATCAGCAAAAAATATCTGGCCGAGCACGCGAAGGGGCTGATCGGATTTTCCGGATGTCTGGCAGGCGAGCTCTGCGAGCATCTGACAAACGATCGTTACGACGCCGCGCGCACCACCGCCAAGCAGTACGAAGACATTTTCGGAAGAGGCAATTTCTTCCTCGAGATTCAGGACCAGGGCCTTGAGCTGGAAAAAAAGATTCACGCCAATCTTTTTCAGTTGGAAAAAGATCTCAACATCCCGCTGATCGCGACCAACGACAGCCACTACATTGGCCACGACGATCACCATGCCCACGACGTTCTGCTGTGCGTGCAGACCGGCAGCACGATTCATGATGAGAAGCGCTTTCGTTTTGACGGCGACCAGTTCTTCGTCAAATCCGCCGAGGAAATGTTGCAGGTTTTCTCGCAGACGCCGGAAGTGGTGTCGCGGACCATGCAGTTTGCCGAACGTTGCCACGTCAAACTGAGCAAGGTCGAGAATCCATTTCCGCAGTTCGATGTGCCTCCCGGATTCACCATCGACAGCTACTTCGAAAAAATTTGTCGCGAAGGATTCCGGCGTCGACTCGATACCTCCGTGAAGCATTTGCGAGACACCGGTCATCTCCGCCACACCACGGAAGAGTACGAGCAGCGATTGCAGCGCGAAATCGACTGCATCCAGCAGATGAAGTTTTCCGGCTATTTCCTTATTGTCTGGGACTTTATCCGCTACGCAAAAGAGCAGGACATTCCCGTAGGCCCAGGTCGTGGATCGGCCGCAGGCTCGCTCGTTTCCTACGTGATGGGAATCACGGATGTCGATCCGCTGCAAGGAGAATTGCTGTTTGAACGCTTCCTAAATCCTGAACGCGTCTCGATGCCGGATATCGATATCGATTTCTGCATGAACCGTCGCAGCGAAGTCATCGACTACGTCACCCGCAAGTACGGTCGCGAGCAGGTGGCGCAGATAATCACCTTCAACACCATGGCAGCGAAAGCGTCGATCAAAGACGTCGGTCGCGCGCTGGCCATGCCGTACGGCGAGGTCGATAAGATTGCCAAGCTGATTCCGGCGACCATCGGCATGACGATTGATGAGGCGCTCAAAGAGTCTGAGCCGCTGCAGCAGGTGTATGAGAATGATCCGCAGATTCGCGAGCTGATTGATATTGCCCGTCGTTTGGAAGGCCTGGCGCGCGGAGCGGGCATTCATGCGGCCGGCGTTGTCATCGCGCCGGAGGAGCTGACAAATCTGGTTCCGCTGAGCCGCGGCAAGAACGACGAAATTGTCACCGCGTATGACATGAAGGCGATCGAGAAAATCGGTCTGCTCAAGATGGACTTTCTCGGGCTGACCACGCTCACCGTCATTCACGAAGCGCTGCGGCTCATCAAGGTCAATCTCGGAATCGAGATCGACATGGAAACCATCCCGCTCGATGACAAGCAGACATTCGAGCAGGTCTTCCATCGAGCGCTAACCTCCGGCGTGTTCCAGTTTGAGTCCAGCGGCATGCGTGACGTGCTGCGCCGCTATCGTCCAGAGACCATCGCCGATTTGACCGCGTTGAACGCGCTCTATCGCCCGGGCCCAATCCAGGGCGGAATGATTGACGATTTTATCGATCGCAAATGGGGCCGCGCGCCCGTCGAATACGAGCTGCCAGAATTGGAAGCCTTGCTGAAAGAAACGCTCGGCGTCATCGTCTACCAGGAACAGGTGATGCAGATTTCAAATGTGCTGGCCGGCTATTCGCTGGGCGAAGCCGACCTGCTGCGTCGCGCCATGGGCAAAAAAGATCCCGCAGAAATGGCGCGGCAGCGCAACCGCTTTGTGCAGGGCGCGCTGGATAAGAAATTTCCGCAAAAAACCATCGAGCACATTTTCGAGCTGATGGAGCGCTTCGCAGGATACGGATTTAATAAGTCCCACTCCGCTGCCTATGCGTTGCTGGCCTATCACACCGCCTATTTAAAGACGCACTATGCCAAGGAGTTTATGGCGGCGTTGCTGACCTCCGAAGTCAGTAAGCCAGACAACGTGGTGAAGTACATCAAAGAGTGCCGAGAGATGGGAATTTCCGTCGAGCCGCCCGACGTCCGCACCAGCGATGCTGATTTCACGCCGCATGGCGAGGCAATTCGTTTCGGTCTCGCTGGCGTAAAAAATGTCGGACAGAATGCGATTGCCTCCATCCTTCAGGTGCGCAGTCAGTTGGCGCAGGAAAGCAAGACGTTCACCTCATTCTGGGATTTCTGTGAGCGCATCGATCTGCGCGTGATGAATAAACGCGTGCTGGAATCGCTGATCAAGAGTGGCGCGCTCGATTGCTTCGGGGCACGTGCGGCGTTGATGTCTGCCATCGATAAGGCGATTGACCGCGCCCAGAAAGCGCAGCGCGACAACGCGGCAGGCCAGCATGGCCTCTTTGGATTATTCAATGACATGCCCGCCAGTGGCGCAGCTTCGCAGCAGGATGAGCTGCCGAACATCCCTGATTGGGATGAAGTGCAGCGCCTGCAGCATGAGAAAGATGTGCTCGGTTTTTATGTCTCCGGACATCCGCTGGGCAAGTACGCCGAGAAGCTGCGCAACCTGAAAGGCGTCGTCGACACCCAGACTGCTTTGGAAATGACCCCGGCGCCGAACACGGGGCGACGCGACGCACAGAATGAAAATGAAATTTCCATCGCCGGGATTTTGACCGGAGTACGGGTCGCCAAGTCTCGTAAAGGCGATCTGTACGCACAGGGAGCGCTCGAAGACCTGACAGGGAAAATCGATCTCATCTGCTTTCCTGAAGCCTACAAGCGCATGGCAGAAAATCTAAAGATCGATGTGCCAGTGCTGGTGCGCGGTGTGCTGCGCGGAGAAGAAGATGCAGCGCCCAAGCTGGCCATCTCCAACATAACGGCTCTCGAAGATGTGAAGCTGAAGCTGCCCAGCAGCATGCGCATTCGCATCGCCCTGGACCGCGTTGGCGAGCCCGCGCTGACCCAACTGCATGCGATGATGGTCGCGACTCCAGGCAGCGGGAAAATTTTGCTGGACTTTGAGCAGCGCGACGATTACCTGGTCGTGCTCGAGCCAGAAGGACTCGGCGTGGCCGCGGATAAAGCCTTCATCGAGCGCGTCGAAGAACTGGTAGGCGCCGGCACGGTACGGATCATCGAATAGCACACTGCTTTCCGACTCATCCGTACCGCTCGCTGACTCGATCTATTGCGCCTGCAGCGTGTAATGTCCCGCCGCACTCAAAACCACTGCGGCACGCGTGCCGTTTTCCGAGGACTTCACATTTGTAGCGGCAATACCATTCACCAGAACACCCTGTCCGGCGTGTTGCACCGGAATCAGCACCGTCGCTACTTCATCCGCCGGAAGATCGATGACCGTCTGCAGCGTAGGACTTCCGTGCAGATCAACCTTCAGCAATCCGTGCGGCGTCGGCTCCGCGCCTTTGGCCCATGCAAGTCCGGCAAGGTCTGGCCGAATCGTCACCTGAGAGAATCCGCCTGCTGTCGGCTGGATACCAAGAATCTGCTCCATCAGAAATGGAGTGGGTCCGCTCGACCATCCGTGTGCCAGGCTGACAAAATATCCCGTACCATCGTCGGCCTGCAGTGAGGCATGGAAATTATTCTTCGGCCAGCTGGGATAGTAGGCTTCCCAAAAACTGGTTGCTCCCTCGGCAATCATTCCGCCCCAGTATTGACGAATCCACGCCAGCGCTTCCGGGCGATGGCCAGTCTGCGCCATGGCGGAGATGATGTAGTAGTTGTAGTACGGCGTCATCACCAGCGCAGTGTATTTGGTGTTCGCGACGCTGGAAAGCACGTGGTCCCAAATAGGCGCGTACTGCGACGGATCGGCCACGCCCGTGAACACGGCGGCAGCATTCGTCTGCCAGCGCGGTCCGAAGGTGTCGTCGGAACTGTCGAGCAAATATTTTTGCGACGCTTCTTTCAGCAGGGCGGCGCGCTGCTCAAAGTGGTCGGCATTGGCGGTGTCGCCAACTTGCCGCAGCAGAAAAGCAGCATCGCGATAGGCGAGATAAAACTCGAACTGCGTGGCGCGTCGCGCTTCTGCCGTATTGCCGTCCAGATCCGGCGACCAATCGACAAAGTCCCAGGTGTGGGTGGAGTCGGCAAATAAATTCTTCGCGTCGACGTCAGTCTCCATATAGTTCAGCAACTGCACCAGCCGAGTATGCACGCTCTGCAGATATTCCTTCGACCCGGTGTGCAGGTAATACTGGGTCAGCACATTGATCCACCACGCGGAATAGCCTGAGATGTCGTTGACGTGCGACCGGATGGGAGCGGGTGGCAGCAGATTCGTCATCGTATCCTGCATCAGGAAATGATCGTCGAAAATATCGTTGATGCCGCGCCCGCTCACGTCGAGATCGCCCGCCCACCGTGCGCGGTCGCGCTTGGTCGCGTCCCAGATATCCTCCTGCATGCAGAGATGTTCGGTGTAGGCGCCAACTTCCCAAATCTGATTGAGCAATGGATCCGATGACTCGAAGCTTCCCTGATATTTCACCGGATAGTAGATGTCGTCGAGTGCGATCGACTGAAATCTCATCGTGGGTCCGCCGCCGACAAATCGAACCTTGGCAAATCGGAACGCAGACTTGGGCCCATAGGCCGTCGCATGCGGAAGGATGGTGAGCGGATCTACGCCTAGATACGGTTGATTCAGTGCTTCTCCGCGCGACTCGCCATATTGCACGGTGACGTGCATAGGGTGGTCAGACGCGGAAACGAACATGATGCGCCCGCTGACTTCCTTGCCAAAATCCAACAGCAGACTGGGCGCCTGTTGCTCCGGCACTATCGCGGAGGCAAGCTGGACGGTGAAATCTTTTCCCTCTGCAGCACCGGAACCCGTCAGCGCGCCCAGATTTTCATAGCGGCTGCGCCCGGTAAATACCTGTTCGACACTGTGCACTGGCAAGGTTGTGTGGTCCATAAATTTAGAGACGCCGAGGTAGCCGGGCCAACGATAGAGCCCTGCATCGTCGTTCGCCTGCATAAAATTCAACGAGCTTTCGACCGCTCCCAAGGTGTCGACTGGCGTCCAGGAGGCATCGCTGAATCCAGCATTTTGCCAACCTGAATCAGCAGTGAACGAGGACTTCCACGAAGAGTCGCTGATCAGCAGCGCGGGTGCTTCGACGCCCTCAGTCGCGGGAACAATTTTGACAACCAGCTGATCGTCATCGCTTCGGGGCGTGATTTCAAGTGCCAGAACATTCTCGCCGGCATGGAGTTTGCCGCTGACATCTGTCATGTACACCGGCATTTTTAGCGGCGATGCCGGATTGTCCTGCACCTTGTCGACTTGCTTCCCATCCAGATAAGCGCTTGACGCTTCGGGTCCGGCAACATACAGAGTGGCGTGTTGCGGCACGGTCTTGACCTGAAACCCAACCCGAAAATAAATTGGAGCATTTTTTTCGAATTGCTCTTTACCGCGGTGATTGGCACTCCAGATGTACTGCTCCGGCAACGGGGTATGCCCCTGATCCGCGGGCTGTGGCGAGGCCACGTTTCGCGTGGGATCAAGCTGGCCTGGCTGGAAATTATTTTGAGCGGAGAGCGCAAGCGGAAAGCAAAACAGAGAAGCGAGGGCAGGCAGGGCAAATCGGCATATAGATTTCATGAACCATCCTTGGCAGAGCATTCCGGCTCCCGAAGTATATTTCATATAGGAAATCATTTCCAAATCATCGCGAGGGTCCGTTGCCCATGTGTGCCAGCGCCACTTTCGCCTGGCTTAACTCCGGCCCATAATCTTTGGGCGCGTTGGCGACGAAAGCGCGAAAGGCAGTCCTGGCGCAGGGAATATCGTGTGCCTGGTTGCAAATAATTCCGAGGTTAAGCTGACCTTCAACGTAGGTGGGATTCAATTGCACCGCGTTCTCAAAGTTGGCACGCGCTCCGGCGACGTCGTTGCGCTTGTCGGCAATAATTCCGAGTCCGTTGTAAGCGGGCGCGTACGGTTGAATCGCCAGCACCCAACGAAATACGCGTTCCGCGTTCGCAAGCTGGCCGCTCTGTAAATACGCGGTCGCCAAATCGTTTTGACTTTCAATGTCGAGAGGATTTTGCTGTTCGGCTTGCTGATAATAGGAGATCGCTTCTTTCAAATTGCCAGTTCGCAAATATAAATTTGCCAGTCGCGACAGGATCATTCCGTTCAGCGCCGTATGCTGCAGCGCCTGCTGGCAGATGTGCATCGCCTGCGGATACTGGCCAGCGGCCTCATATTTGTCGACCAGACTTTCATACAGCGTGGGATTCGACGGGTCCTGCTTCAGCGCGTCTTGCAGTAGTTGAATGTCTCGTTCAGTAGCCGCCGCGCTCAAGCCGGAAGTATCCACGAGGTGAAGAGCCTTGAGCGTGGCCAGGTGGTCTTTGGGGTCGTCGCCCTTACCATTCAGATTGAAAGATGTTCCGGAAAATCCAGCGGTGTAGCCCAGAGACTTCAGTTGATTCATCGTCTGCTCGTCCATCTGCTTGAACGCCACTGTCTCTGTCCCGGAGCCTCCCAGGCGGCTTGCTTTCTTCAACTGCGCATCGAGTTCGCGATACTCCTTCGGGTGCGCGTCGATGACGTTGTTCAACTCGCCAGGGTCTTGATCCAGATCGTACAGTTCAGGCCGTGGCGCACGAATATACATCCAACGAGCGGTGTGAATTCCGCGCAGCTCTGACCATCCCATGTTGATTTTCGGATACAGCGTCTCTTCATATGAAAAGTTTGACGGAACCGTTTTGCCGGAAAACGCCGGCACCAGGCTTGTTCCCTGAACCGCGGACGAAGCGCGTCCGCCCATCAAATCCAGCACGGTCGGCAACAAGTCGATCTCGCGCGCTTGTTGCTGCACGTGCAGCCCTGCGGGCACTCCGGGGCCTGCCATGATCCACGCAATGCGCACGGTGGAGTCATAAAGAAACACGCCGTGTTCGTATTCGCCGTGATCGCCGAGTCCCTCGCCGTGGTCGGAAAGCAAAACAATCAGCGTCTTCTGCGCGGGAGATTTTTGCTTGACTGCATCCAGCACTCGACCCACTTGCTGATCCTCAAATGCGATCTCAGCATCGTAAGGGTCCTCGGGATATTGCTCGCGAAACTCGGCCGGTGGATCGTAGGGGAAATGTGCATCGTAGAAATGTACCCACAAAAAAAATGGCTTGTCCGACTGTTGCTGCAGCCAATGAATTGCGTGATCGGCGGTGACATTGGCCGCACGCGTGGACACGGGGTCCCGGCTGTTGCGATGGTCGAGCTGGTCGTCGTAGGTAGCAAAACCTTGATTGAAGCCGAACAGCCGTGTCAACACACTCGCGCTGATGAACCCGGCCGTGTCCCACCCATGTCGCTCAAGAATCGTCGCCATGGTAACCGAGGAGGGTTGCAGTGCAAACCCGCCGGTGTCGCGAACGTTGTGGACATTCGGATTTTCGCCCGTAAACATGCTGGCATGTGACGGCTGCGTCAGCGGCGTTTGCGCGACCGCTTTTTCAAACATCACACCGCTCGCCGCCAGGGCATCGATGTTCGGGGTTTTGATCTTCTGATACCCGTAGCAGTGCAGGTGATCGGCCCGCACCGTATCCAGCGTGATCAGCACCACGTTGATCGGCTTCAATGAAACTGCAGCCGCGTTGTGCCTGGGGGTCGATTTGCAGGAAACAAGTGCGGCGACGGCAAGCGTGCAAATACCGCTGACGAACGCTCGTCGAATGCCGAATTGCATCGATGTCCTTCTCCGATTGAAATATGGGCGAGCTGATTAGATGATTACGCCAAAGGGCTTTCGCAGCGCAAATACTGTGATCCAGCTGACGAGGATAAACCACACGATCCAGGGAATTCCGAATCCGAAAAGGTTCACCTCCGCATCTGGATATTGAATCTCAATCCAGCGAAATGCGCTGTTGCGAGGCAATAGTTTTTCTCCGGGATGGATCAGCCAGTCCCACGACGATGACACTCGCCGATCAGAAAGGATATGGAACCCAGCTCCGACGTCCACACTTTTTTGCGCGGCGTTGTCTGTTGTTGCGCCTCCCGGCAGACTCAGCGACAGAGTTTCATTTCCGGGCACGGCAGCGCGAACTCCCCATACAACCTCATGTTGATCGGGCAATCGCACCGACGGCGTTTCTACTGTGATATTGCTGCCATGCAGCTCGGGAGAAATGTTATTCAGGTCTACATTGTTGGCTACGCGTGCGGTGACCATCGTGTCCTCGCCAACCTGCAGCGCCCGATGTCCGTAGACCGTGTCCATCATCGCCATAAGAACAATGATCGGAAAAATGATGATCGCCGCGGGTTTGAGGATCAATCCAATGTAGCGAGCATTCCACCGCAGCAACTGTCCCTGAGCGCGAAGCACAAGTCGCGGGTCATCTCCGAACAAGCGAAATTCGTAGAGCGCCGCGCGGATTTTTCGTTTCGCCAGCGCGATCCCTTCCGTGTTCGAAAACCTGCCGAACACCGGGAGAATCGCGATGCCCGTCAAAATGCCGAGCACAGTCAGGCTGATCACATATGTCGCGGGTCGCATCAGTCCAGATATCCCAGGCCTTTCAGCTTTCGAACAATTTCTTCATCGGTCTGTGCTTCGTCCAGCTTGGAAATCTCCTTGTCGAGCACATGTTCCACGAACTCCTCCGGAGAACTGTATCCGCCCGCCAGGGAAACTCGTTTCACCTTCGCCCATAATTCCTTCTTCAGCTTGATGGACGTTCCTGCCATACTTTCCTCCGCGTCAAAATATCGAGTGGCCGTGCATATCCTTCGGGGGTTGAACGCCGAATGCGCGCAGCAATGTAACCGTCACATCTCCCAGCCAGGGGTTGTCGATTTTGATTTTTCGATTGCTGAGAAAAACCGCCGGAACAAGTTCCGGAGCGATGCAATGGTCGGCGCGCCATTGGTCATCGTTGTCTACGACGACGGTGGTGGGAATTTCCCCAAGCGCCGTTTCCCATGATGTCCGATATCCCCGCTCCCAACCGACAATCATATCGGGAGCCAGGTGGATCGCCGGCCCATGGTAAACCTGGTCGCTCCGATACACCTTGTACACCACCGGCTTCCCGTTCAGCGGATCCTTCAGAGCTTCCAGACGCGCGACAATTTTTTCCGCCACCTGGTCTTTCATCGCCGGCGGGACGATTCCATATTTTTCGCGGCCGGCCAGATTCAGGTAAAGCGAGTTCAACCCGATCGCATAGGCCTGCGTATGCGCCCAGTCCACGTGAGTCAGCGTTCCATCCTCTTTCCCCAGGTCCGCGGGACTGTCCAGTGCAAGAAAGCCTTCTTCGTACAGCCACGTATTTAAATTGACCGCGCGGTCGAAGCGATTGAATCCATGGTCGGACATCACAATCAAGGTCGCATCGGGCGCAGTGCGCATCACGTACCCCACCTCCGCATCGAATCGCTGGTAGGTTTTCAACACGTCGTCGTCATACTTACCCCATAGCAAATGCGAGTTCGAATCCGTAACGCTGTAGTGCAGATAAAGAATGCCGCGCTTGAAGTGGCTGAGTTCGTAGTTGAACATGCGCAATTCGTCATTGTTGACAAGGGTGGTTTGCTCTTCGAACTCCTGGCGGGTAAATACACCCGACCGCCACGCCGCTGTGTCCTCAGGGATGCCCTGGGTAGTGTACGACCCAATCGCCTTGGCCAATTCCCGGCTGAACGAGGGCGGCGTCGAGATCGGCAACACAGGCGACAGGGGATCGACGTTGACGGGCGAAACATAAATCTCAAATTCAGGATTGATCTTCTTGGCGTAGATCCGAAACATTCCCGCCGCGGTTTTGATGCCGGGAATGATCGGAAACCGCACATGAATCCAACCCGACCATTCGCCCTCGCGAAGCACGAACTTCTGCCCATCCACTTGAAACAACGCCGCGGGATGTTCGGGATCGCGTTGTACCTGGATGGTGACCGTGGAACGCGCATGGTCCTTGCGCAGCGTGTTTTCCGGGCCACCGACGACCAGCGAGACCTGATTGTTGTTGTCCACGGTAACGGGCACGATGATGCCGCCAGGCACCTCGTGTGCCTCAGCCATAGGATCGTCCGTGAAGTAGGTGAAGGTCCCATATCCGCCTCGCAGGTCCGGTGTGCCCAGGCCGGAAAGCGTCAGGCTTTTCGTCGGAAGCGGCGGAAAATTATTCGGCATGCGCAGGATGATGGACGGAACGCCCGCCTTGTCCAGAATCTGCCAGAATGTCTTTGCTTCCAGAAAACGCTCTTCATGCCCTGGAGAAAGAGGAAGAACGTACGGCCCAATCGACAACGTATGACGCGGAGGTTCCACATCGGCCATGGAGGACAGCAGCGTCATGGTCTTCGGATCGCGCAGAATGAAATCGAAAATCCCGGTGCCGCCAGGATCGAGGCCCGTGCTCATGGTGGACCAAGCCGTCGGAGTTTGTGGTGGGATGGTGGTTCGCAGCGGCCGAAAGCCGCCCATCTGCCGCAGTCGATTCAGGTTGGGCAGGGAATCCCAATGGCTTGCAAGAAACTGCGGGTCCATACCATCCGGCCCAAGAATGATGATTCTCTGGTCGTCGGCTGTCTTTGGCCGGCTGCATCCCGCCAGCAGAAAACAAATACCGACCGCAAGAAGTCCGCTCCGTGCGATGGGGCCGTGCTTCCACAGATTCCACTTCATAGCGCCAGCGATTTTCCTTCCACCCACTGCGGCACTTCAACCCCGAACAGGTGCAGTGCAGTCGGCGCCAAATCTTCAATTCCCGGATCGGCATTTTTGACGGGGCGGTTGCTGAACAATACTCCCGGAACCAGGACCGGATCGACGCAATGATCGCCGCTCCACGCCTTAGTGTTGTCTTCGAGAATGTCTTTCGTGACCTTGCCCACCGCGCAGTCCCACGACACGCGATATCCCTTGTGATAGCCGACCAGCATATCAGGTGCCGCTTGCAGATACGGTCCCTGATACAGGTCTGAGGTCGCGTAGACATTCCGGATCGGTGCTCCGCCATCGTCTTCGCGCAATGCAGTCAGCTTGGTGATAATCTCACGCCGCAGCGCGTCCGCTTCTTTTCCAGGCGTCACAATTCCGTGCGCCTCGCGGCCTTGGATGTTCATATACATGCCACTGAGGCCCAGCGCATAGGCGCGCGTTTTGCTCCAGTCCACACCTGCAAAAAACGAGCCCGCCTCGGCATCCGGCTTCAGCGTCAGATAACCATTCTGATGCAGCCAGGAGTTGAGATTGACCCCGCGTCGAAAGGCGCAGAAGCCGTGATCAGAGAGAACGTAGAGCGCGGTCTCAGCGTCGACAAACGGCAAGGTCTCACCCACCAGCGCGTCCATACGTTGATACATTTCTTCGATCGTATTTTTGTATTTATCGTTCGCGCCCAGGTGACCGAAGAACATATGCTGCACTCGATCGCTGGTATCGAATACACACGCCACCACGCCGCGGCGCGTATTCTTCAACGCGCTCAGGAACATTCTTTTGCGCTCTTCAAAAATGCTGTAGGCCTGGTCGAGAAATGCTGCCTCGTCGATCACGCCTTCATTCAACGCCCAGGTATCTTCTGCCATGCCACAAGTGGCGTAGGAACCCAGGAGATCGGCAAGATATTTGGCGTAGTACGAAGGATGGCTGATCGGCAGCGCGGGCCGTCCCGGATCGATTTGAATCGGCGACATGTACAAACTGGTTTCCGCATCGAGTTCCGTCAGCATGAAGCGCACAATGCCGCACGCCTTTGCGCCGACAATCGTACGAAATGAAAGCTGCAGCCAGTTTGTATACGCGCCAAGTCGCAGCTGCACGCGATGGTCTTGCACCCGCAACTCCAGGGTGTTTCCCTTGCGGAGCAACTGGAAGGGAATGCGCAGCGTCGGCTCGTCCGCCAAAAACGTATCCTGCGGGCCTTCAATCACGCCTTCAAATCCGTTTTCCGTCGCACGTAGCGGATAGCGGCTGCCGTTTTCGTACGTGGTTTTGTCGACGCGCGTAGTGAACTGCGAAAAGCTTCCCTGCGTTCCCTTCAAATCTGGCGTGGACATCGCAGAGAGCATTTTCCCGTCGAACTTTTCCGGCGGAAACGTAATGGGCAACCGCAAGATCGTGCAGTCGATGCCGTGCTCGCCCAGGATTTTCCAGAAAGGTTTGCTTTTGCGCAGCAACTCGACCGTAGGGCTCGAGGTGGGAATACGAAGCCGGCCGAGGCGCAGAACTTTTCGCGGACGCTCAATGCGCGCAGACGAGAGTTGCGGCAAATATGTCTTCAGGCTGCGATCCAAAAAATCAAAAATATTATGCTTCGCCGGACTCACTCCCGTAGCAAACGTAGACCACGCAACCGGAGACAGCGATGGAAACGTAGTCCGCAGACGATGGTAGCTACCCGTTTCGGCCAGCTTCTTCAGATTCGGCAGTTTGCCTTCGGCAATGTAGCGCTCCGTCAATACTGGATCGAGCCCATCCAGGCCGAGAAAAATAATCTTCTTTACCTTGGCATCGCGAAAGCCCTTGTGCCGTCGCAAGGTTCGCCAGGCCATGCGAAACGGCCAGGTAAGGAACGACAACAGGCTGGCAAAAAATCCGACGATCAGCGTCAGGAATGAACTGATGAACGCAAAGCCGGATCCCGGCCCGATGTAGGCAAGCTGAACCGCGTGCGGGTGGTGGTGCGCATAGAGCAGCCAGCAGGCCGTCATCGCCAGCGTCGTCGCAGCGCCCGCGGCGGAGATCCGCGGAAAGGAATGGAGCGAGCGTTTCACCGCAGTTTGCCTTCGAGGAATGGAACCTCCAGCACCTTCGGATGCTGCACCGGGCCGTGGCCAAAATATCCATCCTCGCCAAATAATTCTCCGTGATCGGAGGTGATGGTGATGTACGTATTTTTCGGAACCAGATCGAACAGCTCTTCCACCACCACGTCGAGATACTTGACCGCCGCAATCTGGCGATGGCGCAGATCGTTCATCTTTTTCTGATTGAAGAATCGCGTGCCCTTCAACTTTCCGCCCACTACAGGATCCTGCAGGTGCTTGAACACGCCATGCACTCCATGAATCCTGGGCCAATCTTCTTCCGGCTCCCCGGGCAGCGCATAAGGATAGTGCGTCTCGCCAACGTTCAGCACCCAAAACGACGGCCTCTCCTCAGAAAAATGCATTTCGCGAACCATGGCCCGCATGTCGTTGTGTTTATCCATCAAGCGAAAACTGTCGAACCCAAGATTAATCGGCGTCTTCGGATTCAACACAGGCAGCGACACACGCGCATGGGTGGCGTATCCCAGCGTATTTTTCAAAAACGGCGGCAGATAGAGCTGCGGCACCAGCGACTGAAACTTCAGGTCATCGCAACCGAGGCGCTGGTTATATTTCAGGAATTCCGTCTTGTAATACTCGGACGCGAAAATGTGCTTTGGACTGCTATGCGGCATGAGCCCCATTAACAGATTGAAGTGCGATGGCGCCGTCCAGGAGGCATACGACCACTTCCGCTCGACCGGACCCAGCTTGCGCATCGTACGCGGCCGCGCCTTCATAAACGAGTCGTAACGGCAGCTGTCGAACACCACCAGAACGTAGTTATTGCGCTCAGCGTGTTTGCTTTCGCGGCTTTTACTCATTTCGATGTGTTCTATCTTACCTGCGATGATACGCGGTCAAGCGACCCTCTGCGCGGCCCTCAGTCCGGATGATTCGCTCGATTCTCGGCCGATTCTTGGCTGTTGGAAACTTAATTGGCGGCTGTTCCGTCGAACAGGGCGAGATCGTGCGCCAGTGGTGGCGATCTCGCCGGAAATGCATTTCAGATACGGTTGGCAAGGGTTAAAATTTATAGTGCATCCCAGCGCAGGCAGCTTGTGAAAAGCCCTTCGTGGCAGATGAGCCCGAAAGTTCCTCCAGCTTGATCGAGAGGCTCAAACGCAACGTTGTCTGCATCGGAAACACGAAACCAGCACCAGCCGTACCAGGACATTCCTAGGTCGTCCCACTCTCATCAGGATTGATTTCGGAAACCTACTCTATGGGGAAGGGAAAACGCGTGGGTAGGGAGCAAGCGATCGCCCATGGCAAGCCGAAACCTGGCCTGACCGTATGGTTTACCGGGCTTAGCGGCGCCGGCAAGACCACCATCTGCCGCTACGTTCAAATGGAATTAGCAACCCGCGACATGGCCGTGGAAGTCCTGGACGGAGATGTTGTGCGGACGCATCTGTGCAAAGACCTGGGATTTTCAGAAGCCGACAGGAAAGAAAATATCCGCCGCATCGCGCACGTTGCGAAGATGCTGACACACCACGGAAAGATCGTTCTGGTGGCCGCGATTTCCCCCTATCGGAGCGGACGAGAAGAGGCACGGGCGATCATCGGCAATTTCATTGAGGTTTATGTGAATGCGTCTCTGGCGGTATGCGAGAAGCGGGATCCCAAGGGCCTTTATCATAAGGCGCGCATCGGCATGATTCACGGATTCACCGGCATCGACGATCCCTACGAAGTTCCACTCACGCCGGATGTGGAGTGTTTGACGGGTGAGGAAAGTCCGCAGGAATCCGCTGGCAAAGTCCTGGCTGCCGTGATGGAATTTCTGTCGCGCTAACCTGCAGAAAGCGCCGTCGCACGGGACGCGAGCGGCGCCTTCTAGATGAAATCAGCAAAGATCAGTGGCTCGGAGATTCGACGACCGGTTGCACCGCAGGAGTTGGACCGCCGCCAAACTTCTCCAGAATCGTCTTAGTCAGCACGTAGAGCACGGGAATAAAGAACAAATTCAGAATCGTCGAAACCAGCATTCCGCCAATAATCGTGGTGCCGATCGAGTGTCGGCCTGCCTGGCCCGCGCCGCTGGCGAACGCCAATGGCAGAATGCCGAGAATAAACGCGAACGACGTCATCAGGATCGGCCGCAAACGCAACTCGGCAGCTTCCATGGCTGCATCGGCAATGGAGCGGCCCTGCTTGCGCAACTGCTCGGCAAATTCCACGATCAAAATCGCATTCTTCGCCGCCAGGCCAATCAACATCACCAGACCAATCTGGCAATACACGTCGTCGGACAGTCCACGCATCGAAACCGCGGCCAGCGCTCCTAACACCGCCATCGGGACCGACAACAGAATAATGAACGGCAGCGCAAAGCTTTCGTACAGCGCCGCCAGAGTCAAATACACCACCAGAATTCCAAGCCCGAAGATCATCGCCGCCTTGTTGCCGGCTTCAATTTCCTGCAGCGCCAATCCAGTCCAGGAGTATTGCATGCCCCGCAGCATGTGTTTCGTGGCCAACTGTTCCATGGCCGTCAGTCCCTGGCCGCTACTAATGCCGGGCGCGGAGGAACCGTCAATCTCCGCCGAACGGAACAGATCATAGTGGCTGATCACCTGGGGTCCTGAAGTGTCGACCAGCGTGACAAGACTATCCAGCGGAACCATCTGGCCGCCGCCGGAACGAACGTAGAACGATCGCAGATCCTGTGCATTGCGCCGGAAATTCTGATCGGCTTGCAGGTACACCTGGTAGGAGCGGTTGTTAAAGATAAAGTTGTTGACATACGCCGAGCCCATGTACACCTGCAGCGCATCGCTGATCTGGGTCATCGGCACGTTCAGCACCTGCGCTTTCTCGCGGTCGATGCTGACCTGGACCAAGGGGTCGTTGGCGGTGAAAGGAGTGAACAATCCCGTCAACTGATGGCTTTGCCGGCTGCTGGCGACAATCTCGTCGGCAACGCGGGCCAGATCGGTAAGGGTGTTTTGCCCCGTGTCTTGCAATTCAAACTGAAATCCACCAAAACTGCCGATCCCCTGAATCGCAGGTGGCTCAAAGGGAATGACCAGTCCCCCCTGGATCGCGAACAGTTTTCCCCGCAGGTGAGACACCAGGGCAGCCGCGGAATGGTCGGCGCCCTTCCGTTGTGAAAACGGTTTGAGGCTCACAAATATAAGGCCGTAGTTCGCGGCGCTGCCGGCGAAACTGAAGCCGGTCACCGCAAACGAGCTGTCAACTTCGGGTTCGCGCGTGACGATCGCCTGTGCCTGACTTGCCAATTTGTCGGTGTAAGAAAGCGATGCCCCCGGAGGCGCCTGGATCTGCAGAATGATGTAGCCTTGATCTTCCTGCGGCACAAAGGATGTCGGCACATGCTGGTACATGTACACAGTCGCAGCCAGGCCGGCTACAAATAGCAGGATCAAAAGGAAGCGCCAGCGCAACACCACGTGAATCGTGCGGGCATAGCCGGTGGACATACCCTTGATGCCACGCTCAACAGCTGCAAGCAGTCCGTGGTGCGTCCTCTCTCGCCGCAGCAAAATCGCCGACAACGCCGGAGAAAGTGTAAGCGCGTTGAATGCCGAAATCGCGATGGAAAATGCAATCGTCAGCGCGAACTGGCGGTACAGAATGCCGGTGGTGCCGGGGAAGAACGATACCGGAACGAAGACCGCGATCAAGACGATCGAGGTTGCGATGACCGCACTGGTGACTTCTCCCATGGCATCGGAAGTCGCCTGATAAGAATCTGCAGCTTCTTCAGTAATGTGTCGCTGCACATTTTCGATCACCACAATCGCGTCGTCGACAACTAGGCCGGTGGCGAGCGTAATTCCGAATAGCGTTAAGGAGTTGATGGAGAAGCCGAAAATCCGAATAAACGCAAACGTGCCGACCAGTGAAACAGGAATCGTCACCGCAGGAATAATCGTGGCGCGCCAATCCTGCAGGAAAAAGAAGATGACAACGATGACGATGACAATGGCTTCGGCCAGCGTGACCAAAACTTCCCGAATCGAGTCGCCCACCACTGTGGTGGTGTCAAACGCGATCGCATAATGTAGTCCAGGAGGGAAGGACTTGGCTAGCTGCGACAACTCCGCCTTGGCGGCTTTGTCGACGGCCAACGCATTGGCGTTACTCAACTGTTGAACGCCCATACCCACGGCACTGTAGCCGTTAAATTTCAGATCTGTCGAGTAGGTCTGGGCTCCCAGCTCTGCGTGCCCAACGTCTTTGAACAAGACAATGCCGTTGGGAGAGTTTTTCAGGACGATATTGTCAAACTGCGCGACGCTGGTCAGCCTGCCGATCACATTGACCGCGATTTGATACTGCTGCTTGGAATTCATGGG
The DNA here is from genome assembly GCA_049796755.1 of Acidobacteriaceae bacterium. Taxonomy (GTDB): domain Bacteria; phylum Acidobacteriota; class Terriglobia; order Terriglobales; family Acidobacteriaceae; genus JAKAAZ01. The sequence continues at coordinate 15,834 of JBARFA010000191.1, read as the reverse complement.
AGGCGCTCCCAATTGTCCGGCAGCAATCTCCACGTTCTGCTGTTGCAAGGCCGCTAACGCGTCGGAGGCGGTGAGTCCTCGGGCCGCCATTTTCACTGGATCCAGCCATAGACGCATGGCATATTTGCGCTCGCCGAAAATTACGGTACCGCCCACGCCGGGGATTCTCTTAATCGCGTCAGAAACATAAACATCAACGTAGTTGCTGATGAACTGGTTGGAATACTCGCCGCCATCGGAATAAAAGCCTGCAGCAAATACGAAATTGCTGTTGGCTTTATTGATGGTGACGCCAAAATTGTTGACGGTTGTCGGTAATTGTCCCTGGGCGCTGGCAACGCGATTCTGTACGTCCACGGCGGCGATGTTCAGGTCATACCCGGTCTTGAATGTAATGGTGATGGTCGAGCTGCCATCGTTGCCGCTGCTGGAGGTCATGTAGTCCATGCCCTCCACGCCGTTGATGGCTTCTTCCAGCGGAATCGTGACGGCCGATTCAACTTCCTGCGCGCTGGCTCCCACATAGGTCGCGCTCACGGTGACCTGCGGCGGCGCCAGTTGAGGATAAAGCGAGATGGGCAGGCTTGGAATGACGACCGCGCCGGCAAGAATAATGAGGAGTGCGCAAACGGTGGCGAAGACTGGCCGATGGATAAAGAAATCAACAAACACGTTGAGCTACCTCTGCCTCACAAAATCGAACACTTCCGTGATGGTTACGTTGGTTGAAACCGTTGTGGCCGAAAATACGCCCGGACTTCTTACGCCATCGGTAGGACAGGAGCGCCGCTCACCAGTAGTTGCGTTCCAGAAACGATCACTTTATCCCCAGGCTGCAGTCCGCTTTTCACTTGATAGGAATTGCCCACGGTGCTGCCTAGCTGCACCGATTTCTGTACCGCGATGTAGTGCCCGTCCTTATTTTCGGCGACGTAGACAAATTGCTGGCCGCCGATCTGTGTCACCGCAAGCACCGGAACTGTGGCCGACGGAGCCGAGCTCCAGGTGACAACCGCGCGCACCAGTTGATCGTTGCGCAGCACACCCGGCTTGGTGTCAATCTTGGCTTTCACAAGGATGGCCTGCAGCGTGTTGTCGACCTGCGGCGAGACAAAGTAGACCTTCGCCTTTGTAATCGGAGTTCCATCTGCAGTCGTAATTTCGACCGGCAATCCAATATGCACCTGGGAGGCGCGATCGGCCGGCACGTAAATGTAGGCCTCCAGCTGGGTGTTATCGTCCACCGTGGTCAAAGTCGTGCTTGGCGAAACATAGTCGCCGATGTGAACAGGAACATCTCCCACCACGCCGGCGAACGGCGCAACGATGTGGTAATAAGCAAGCTGCTGCTGGGCCGACTTGCGGGCGGCCACATCGGCTTCATACGTGGCTTTTGAGGTATTGAAGGTCTGCTCGGCCTGCTGAAAGGCCTGTTTGCTGGTGATGCCGGAGGTGTACAAGGATCGCTGACGAACAATATCCTTCTGGTTGTATTGGTAGACCGCGAGGGCCTGCTGCTCGGTCGCTTCCTGCTGGGCGACAAAGGCTTGCTCCTGGCGTGGATCAATCTCCATTAAGCGCTGCCCGGCCTTCACGTGATCCCCGGAGTGCACAAAAATCTGCGTTAAATTTCCGCTTACCTGCGGCATGATGGTCGCGGACCGGCGGGATTTAATGGTCGCGACATAATTGTCACTCACCGGCACAGGCTGTACCGACACGGATTCAACTTTGACCGGCATCGCCATCGGCTTCTGCGGAGCTTTATTTTCGGCGCTGGAACTGCAACCCACAACGCAGGCCAAAATACTTGCCGTTGCAACTATGGCTGTCACAATTACGTTTGCTTGATTCGGCTTCAATTCGGCGTCCACCTGTCGTCACCTGATTCACAAATTTTCTTCGTATCACAAATCGTCGGTTTTCCGGTCTGCCGCCAGCCTGACCGCAAGGCATTCTTCTTCGCAAGGGCCGTCCCTTTAGGATACGTTTCAGAAACTCTACCAGTTCTCGGAAATATGGCGGTCCACAAAATCGTCAGCGCTACAGGTCGAAGTGACAGATGCGGGAGAAAGCACTGCGGATGCAATCATTTGAATCAATCTTCTCACGTGGCCATCATTGGCGCGAGGTCCATCGAAATGGATTAAAGCTGGAATGTGCATCGAAAACGTCTGAACCTTCTGACTTCTTGAGCCAACCGACTACTGCGTAGGTCAGCGGAGTGGCGACAATCTCGTAGATTACCTTTGCCATGTACGCGGAAAAGATCAATGCCACCAACGTTCTATCAGCGGCTCTTCCCCAGAATGCGATCAGCACTACGGTTGTGGTATCGACCGCCTGCCCAGTAATGGTGGAACCCACTGTTCGAGTCCACAACCAGCGGCCACCCGTTAGCAACTTCATTTTCGCCAGGGTAAAGGAGTTGGTGAACTCCCCCGCCCAATACGCAATCAGGCTGGCGACTACCAATCGTGGAATAAATCCGAAAACGGTGGCGAACGCCGCCTGATTATGCCAGCCCGGCGCGGGAGGCAGAGCGACTACGATCGCTCCCATAATGGACAACAGTGCCGAGGCGAAGAATCCAATCCAGATGGCGCGACGCGAGGCGGCATATCCGTACACTTCAGTGAAAATATCGCCAAAAATATAGGTGATTGGAAATAAAAGTTCAGCGCCGCTCAGGGTCAGCGGGCCAATTTTGCAAATCTTTTGCGCCACCAGGTTGGAGATCAGCAGAACGACGACGAAGATCAGCGTCAGCGTATCCAGATGTTTGTAGGTTCGATCAGGGGCTGCAGGCATCCTGCAATGAAAGTATCAGGTAAGTGCCGTAGTTTCCGCCGAAATGATGGCTGTAATGAAGCATCGCCGAAAATATGGTCGAGCTTTTCAGGCTTTGCGTTTTGATCCGGCAGGCGAACGTTGCATCTGCCGCCTGCCTGCATTCGCCACTGCCAGCGCGTGCTTCAGTTTTTGCTGCGTCGTCCTCTGAAACAACGGAATCAGCTTGCACTTTGAGCCATGCGCCAGATGGTCGCGCGCAATCGTCAGCAATTCTTCCCAATCATGCCACTCGCCAATCGCGTCCTTCACCTGGCCCAGGGTTTCAATCAGTTCTAAATCCGCTGGGTCCTTTTCCATTTCCAACATATAGCGCAGTTCTTTTACCTGCAGACGGTAGGGATGCAGATTCTTTCTTGTTAGACGAATTACCGCTGTCAACTCTCGCTGGAGCCGCAACTCAGACATCATCGTATATCCCGGAGCGGTCTGGTTGGCCGCGACATCTTCTGAAGATGTTTTCAGGTGGGACGCCGTTCGCTTCAATCGACGGCGCAGCGACTCGCCATGCTGAACGGCACAGGAATGTAGCTGCCGATTGCGGCGGGCGTGTTCAGATCCCAGGTATTCCAGCAACTGAACCACGCATTCCTCCTCGCCGCTCACATTCAGATCGGCAACATACCCGGTCAGCACATCCAGGTCACGCACCTTTCCAGCTCGCTTGCGCAGCTTCGCCAACGTACGCAGGAGACGCCGCTCATTCGCATTGGAATCGAGCGCCAGGGCCTGCATGGCAGCCTCGAATCGGCGAATGGCCGTCCGCAGGGAGTGAACCTTTTTCGGCGTCGTCTGTTTCGGCGCGTGCTTCAAAAAGCGTCTCAACTTGCGAATGTCTTTTTGAACCCTGCCCAGGTCGAACGCCATAATTTCGCCGTGATTCAATTCTAGAATGAGAGAAGGGCAGTCGAGCGGTTGCGGTTGTGCACTGGCGATTTTGAAGAAATCGTCTCCCCTGGCATCTCCAACCGTACAGGTGCATCTGTAACATAATATTTAGTTTGATCGAAGCGTCTGGACCGACGTGTTTGACGGCTCGATCCGCCACATCGTTCGACAGGCGACAGGACAAAAATTCCATTCCAAAAGGATGCCGTGCTCAAGGCGAGACTGCTATTGGTTGCAATGTTTCTCGGTTTAGGATGCGTGGCCGCGTCTGTCCACCACGCCCTCTCCTTCTATTCGGGAACAATCGTCGGACCCACAGCCCAGCCAGTTGTGGGCGCAACGATCCAGCTGGAAATTGCGGACCACACAATGCTGCTGGTCACCGGTGAGCGCGGAGACTTTCAGCTTTCAACAAGCCTGTCAGGCCCGGCCACTCTGGTGCTCAAAATTCCGGGGTATGCTCCGCAGACGGAACGTCTTCTCCCCAATCAACCGCGCACCATCACTCTCGCCCTCGCGACGAATTCTGAACGCGTTGTCGTTACGGCCGACCGCACGGCGCTGGCCCTGAATGAATCTGCCGATACCGTTCGAGTTGTCTCGCAGAAGGCATTGCAGCAGACCGCAAATCTTACGTTCGGGGATCAGTTGCGACAGGTAACAGGGCTGCAATTTTACCGACGTTCAAGCACGTTGGTGGCAAACCCGACCTCGCAAGGCGTCTCGCTACGTGGCTTGGGTTCCACAGCAGCCAGTCGCACCCTGGTGTTATCGGGCCATGTTCCGCTGAACGACCCCTTCGGTGGCTGGGTGTACTGGGATCAGCTGCCCTCGCTCGCGATTCGGGATGTCGAGGTGGTGCGTGGCGGCGCATCCGATCTGTACGGCAACAGCGCCATCGGCGGCGTTATTAATCTGATCGAGCGTCAGCCCGGGCCGACTGCCTACGCCGTCGACGGTGGTTATGGCGGGGAGAATACACCGCATGCTGCCGTGCTGGGAACCACCGCGCGCGGACCCTGGTCGGGTCTGGCAGCTGCAGACTGGCTGCGCACCGACGGATATATTGAGGTGGCTCCGGCTGATCGCGGCCCCGTCGATACCGCGGCAAATGTCCACTATCAAAACGGAGAGTTGGATGGGCGGCGCACGTTTGCCGAACGAGGCGACGCCTACCTGCGCGGCAATGTCTTGAATGAGGCGCGCGGCAACGGCACTCCGCTGCAGCACAACCGCACCCGTCTTTGGCGGTACACCGGTGGCACCGATTGGACGACGGAAAATGCGGGCGCATTTTCAGGGCAATTATTCGGCAGCCAGGAACATTACCAGCAAACATTTTCGTCGACAACCGCCGGCCAGCAGAGTGAATTTCTCACTCGGCAACAACAAGTCGCCGTGCAACAATTCGGCGGCTCTGTTCAATGGACCAAGGCGCTGCGTCCGTGGCTGATGCTCATCGCCGGCGCCGATGGAGACGATGTTCGTGCCGCGGACGACGAAACGCCCATCAAAAATGGCCTGCCCAATGGACTGGCAGATACTTCTGCGCGCCAGCGCGACATTGGCGAATACGTGGAAGGCCTGGTGCAAACCAGGAACTGGACTGTAGCCGCCGCCGTGCGAGGCGATGACTTCCTCAATCTGGACACGGTGCAGTATATGCAAACTGGAACTGGGCCCATTGTCAGAACAACTATTCCCAACCGTAGTGAGGTGCTCGCAAATCCGCGGCTCGGCATCGTGCGCCGAATGGATCAATACTTTTCGCTCACCGGCTCCGCGTATCGTGCGTTTCGCTCGCCCACCATGAATGAGCTGTATCGGCAAAGCCAGGTAGGGCAGGCTGTCACATTGCCAAATCCGAATCTGCTATCTGAGCGCGCGACCGGTTGGGAAACGGGCCTGCAATTTTCGCTGCCCACTCGAAATACCGTGGTCCGCGCCAGTTATTTTTGGACGGAAGTGAATCGTCCGGTGACCGCGCTGACCATCAGTGTGACTCCCACGCAGATTGTGGAGCAGCGCGAGAACCTGGGACAAATTCGCAGCCGAGGCGTGTCGCTCGATTACGAATCGCAGCCTCTCTCCTGGCTTTCCATTACCGGCGGTTATCAATATGCGAATGCAACCGTAACGCAATTCGTTCAGGAGCCGAGCCTGGTCGGCAAATGGATTCCTGAAGTCGCGCACAACATGGCGACGGCGCAGGTCACTGCGACAAAGCCGAAGATTGGCCTTGTCGAGCTGCTTGGAACGCTGAGTGGGCGGCAATACGATGACGATCAGAACACCCTTCTGCTTCATAGTTATTTCCAACTGGACGCCTACGTGGCCCACAACTTCGGCGTGCGCACTCAGGTCTACGCTGCCGTCAACAACATCTTCAATCGCGAGATCGAAGTCGGCCGCACGCCGATTCTTACCCTGGGCACACCTCGCATGGCGAGTATTGGCATTCGCTTTCATTCCAAGGACTGGAATGCCATCAACTAGATCCGCCGCATCCTACTAGCCATGCCGGCAACAAGCCACGACGTCATCGTCTTGGGCGCTGGAATCGCGGGCCTGACCGCGGCGCGGCAATTAGCAGCCGCAGGTCTTCGCGTCCATGTGATAGAGGCCAGGAATCGAGTCGGCGGAAGAATTCTCAGTCGTACGATCGGCAAGGAAGTTGTCGAACTCGGCGCAGAATTTATTCATGGCAAGCCGCCGATCCTCTGGAACCTGATTGACGAAGCGAATCTCGAAACCTGCGAACTCGGCGGAAAGCATTTTTGCTGGGAGCATGGCGTGCTGCAGCAATGCGGCGAAGATTTTGGCCGCGACTTCGAATGGCTGGAGGCGCTGAAAGGTTGGGATCGCGCAGATTGTTCCTTCGCCGAGTATCTCGACCTTGCGCACGTGCCGGAGGCCAGTCGAAAACGCCTGATCGGATTTGTCGAGGGATTCAATGCCGCCGATCATCGCGTCATCGGTGTAACAGCGCTGGCAAAGCAGCAGGCGATCGAGGACGCAACAGAAGGCGATCGCCTGTTCCATGTTCGCGACGGCTATGCCCAAGTGCCGAATTTTCTGGCGCAACAGATCCAGCGTCTCGGCGGAGCAATTTCCTTGGAGACTCGTGCCAGCGAGATTCGATGGAAGCAGGGAAGCGTCGAAGTCGATTGCTTACGCAATGGAGAATCCAACACGTATCGCGCCGCCGCTGTTGTCATAACGTTGCCCTTGGGTGTGTTGCAATCGGGCGCGCTGAAAATCTCTCCGTCGCCAATCCATGCAATGCAGCTTTTATCGCAGATTCGTGTCGGCCATGCCCGCCGCATGGTCATGGTCTTTCGCAGCAGATTTTGGACAGACCCCGATAGGCGCCGCGAGACCGAAGGCCTCAACGCAATGAGTTTTCTTCATGCTTTCAGCGAACTGTTTCCTGTGTGGTGGACCAAGTTTCCTGAAGAGTCCTCGACAATGGTCGCATGGACCGGTGGTCCGCGCGCCGATGCGATCGCCGGTCGCACCTGCCAGGAATTAGAAGGCGAGGCGGTCTCTGAGCTGGCAAAAATATTTACGCTGGATGGCGCAAGGCTCCGCGGCCTGCTCGTTCAATCTGAATCACACGATTGGCAGAACGATCCGCTCTCGCAGGGTTCCTACAGCTATTTGCCCGCCGGTGCGTTGCATGTTCCAGACGCCCTCAGCGAGCCCATCGAGTCGACGCTTTTTTTCGCCGGCGAACACACGGATACGACCGGAAACTGGGGAACAGTGCATGGTGCGATGGAGAGTGGTCAGCGCGCGGCGCATCAAATCCTGCAGCGATAGCCGATGCGATCCACTCGCGATCCACGCATCAACTCGAATTGGACCTGGCGCAACTTGATCGCATCAAAGGACATCCACGATGTCATCGAATTGCAAATATGAAAATGCTGCGTTGACACGCTTTGCGACGCGACTTTTATGGTTCTGCAGCGTATTTTTAGAGAAGGAGTTTTTTTGATTCAACCGCAAAAAATCGGCGATCGCGCCTCCAATCCGCACACTGGCGAGCAAGGGTATCTGCTGCTGGGGCTCCTCTTCTTATTTGTCATCATTCTGATCGGTCTGGCTCTCGCTGCGCCCAAGATAGCGAAAGAAATTCAGCGCGAAAAAGAAATTGAAACCGTGCATCGCGGCGAACAATACAAGCGCGCCATCCAGCTCTACTACCGCAAATTTGGAGCCTACCCCACGTCGATCAACCAGTTGAAAGAAACGAATCAGATCCGCTTCCTGCGCCAGGTGTACGTCGATCCCATGACCGGCAAGAAGGATTGGAAGTTGCTGCATCTGGGGCAGGTGCAGATGGTCACCATGGGATTCTTCGGCCAGACGGTTCAGGCTGGCGGCGCCATGCCTGTTGCGGGAGTGCAGGGTACCAATGGCACAACTACCAGTGGAATCGGCGGCAGCAGCACCATAGGCGGTTCGAGCGGAATCTTTGGATCCTCCTCCGGACCAGGCTCCAACTCCACAGTCGGTGGCGGACTCAACAGCAACTCCAGTAGCGATGACAGCTTCTTCAACGACAATTCCAGTTCGAACAGCAACGCCCAGCCAAACGGAAACGCGTCTGCCAAAAATGCCTCATCCGCGTCGCCCAACGATCAGACCCAGGACGATTCCACGGGCGACACTGTCTCAGATGACGATTCCGCGGGCGGAGGCACATCGATCAACAGCGGCCCGGGTAGTATCAGCGCTGGCGGAAGTTCCAGCGGGACAAACTCAGGAGGCATCTTCGGTTCCAGCAGCTCCCAGGGCGGCGGAGTCTTCGGCAGCGCCAGCGGTTCGCCCAGCGTTCCTGGATTGCCGGGCAGCACCGCAGCCGGAGGCGGATTGAACGGCACGGCTGCTGCTGGCGGCCCCATCGTAGGCGTCACGGTTCCATTGAAGAAGCGGTCCATCATCGTCTACCGCAAGAAAAAGATCTACGACCAATGGCAGTTTGTCTACAATCCGCAGGAAGAGATTAGCGCTGCGGTCGGACAGGGCAACGGCCAAGCTCCCGGAGGCGGCATCGGCACTCCGGCAGGGGCGCCTACATCGGGCGGCATTGGCGGCAACAATTCAATTGGCTCAACCGGCTCAGGCCTGGGCTCCAGCAGCAACAGCTTCGGTTCCTCGAGCGGAGGTTTTGGGTCCACCAGCACCGGGTCTGGGTCAACATCATCCGGATCGAACAGTTCGTCGGATAACTCGAATCCGTTTTAGCCAATCCCGATTCGCAAATCAAAAACCCTCGGCCTTCATAGTCCGAGGGTTTTTCATTGATTCAGGTCTGATTTCTCGCGCAAAAAGGGCGATATATTCTCGCGAATACATCGCCCTTCGAAAAGGATTGACGCGGCAAACCTACGCGCTGAAAGAAGACCCGCAGCCGCAGGTGCTTTTGACGTTCGGGTTCTCAAACTTGAACCCAGCCGCCTCCAGCGTCTCGACATAATCCACCACGCATCCGCCCAGATACATCAGGGAAGTGGAGTCGACGAAGACTTTTAAACCGTCGAAATTCAACACCTTGTCCATCATGCCGGACTGGTTCTCAAACGACATGGAATATTGGAAGCCGGAGCAGCCGCCGCCGACCACGCCGAGCCGCAAGCCCGCGGGAACTGGATCCTGGGTCGCCATAATTTCGCGAACCTTCTTGATCGCTTCCGGGGTCAATGTGACCGGGGGAGCCTTGACGGTTTCAGTGGTTGGAGTTTGCGTGATCGTTGCCATGTTTGGTAGCCCTCGTGTTTCTTCTGTCTCTAATGATACGGCGAATTGGACCGCAAAACAATCGGAAAGTCCGCGTGGATTGCGCGATATCGGCCCGTACGCCGCCTATATGTTGATGCCAAAGTCCTCTGTTCGATGCACAGAATCTTCTACCCGTGCGGCCAGCTTTGGGAGTACGATACAGGCGAAAGCGGTGTCGGCGCATGCACGGCACGGAATTCGCGCAGACACCGGAACGCTACAACCGATAGCGAGGTCATTGTATGAGCTACGTATTGGTTATCTGGACCGTCTGGGGAGCATTGGGGCTCGTCCTTCTGGGTCTCATTTTGTATCGTGCGACCATCACACGTGCGGAAGAGGATCAGCTATTCCTGGAAGATGCGCCGACCATGCAGCATCGGGAACAGGAACTGATCATGAAGCGGGTTAGGCCGGTTGAGAACTTGATTCGAATTTTTGGAGGCGCAGAAGGCCTGGTGACATTGGGAATTCTGGCCTTCTATCTGATGGATGCCCTGAAGCAATTTTGACGCCGCGCTTGAAACGCGAGAGCACCAGAATCTAGCCGCTCTAACTCCTCCATAGGTCCAAGCGGACGGGCATTCCCGGTGCATAAATCAAGGCGTAGTTTTCTGTAACAACTTGGGCGTATCCATCGGGGTGCGCCCATCGCGTTGCCAACCAAAAACAACACGAAACTTTTCCGACAGGATGACAAAGCACTCGATGGCTTGGATTGAACGTTTCACGTGTGACATCTGCGGCAAGCAGCAGGCAAGCGCAGAAGAGAAGTGGTGGATCGCCACCAATGAGTGCGCGCCTGCCCTCGACTCGAACACCGGCCAGCCCACCCTGAAGCTGAACCCATGGGACAATGCGCTGGCCCACAGCGCCGACAGCAAGCACCTCTGTGGCGCCGGCTGCGCCCACACCTATCTCGATCGATGGATGGCCGGCTTTCGCGCCGGCACCGATGGCTGTACTAACGCGCCCGCAATTTCCAACACTCTCGAGACTGCCCAGGGGTCTGGCGGCCCTGCCAACCTTGGCGGCCGATCATCGGCTGATTTTGGCCAGCATTAAGCCACCGCCGAACGCCAGCCCTAGGAACACCATAGGTCTCTTTCTGAAATGGCGGCGCCAGTCCGTTGCCGACCTTACCCTCTGTTCAAGCTCCTGCAGATTTTCTCCCAGGTTCTCTCGAGTTTCTTCAATATGACTTTCTATTTGACTTGCTGTTTCGCCCATTGCACATTCTCCGTCACACGCTGGATGGTTAGTTCGGGCGGACGAACATGCGCCAACGTACCCAGGCCGAGGGTCATGGCGATAATTCCAATTAACCCCAGCGTTGCTGCCACGACCAGTGCCGCCGCCCACATTGGCATGGCCAGGGCCAGCGCGTAAATAGCCGTCCACGCCAGAAAGAAGGCCGCCAGCAGCAGGGCTCCAATCGCCATCAACAGGAGTGGAGCGGCCGCTTTGACCTTGGTTAGTTGATCCTGCAAGTCACTCTGCGCCAGCCGCAGTTCAGAGCGGACAATTTCCTGCACGTTCCCAACAATGTCCTGCAACACATTCGCAATCGATCGTGCTTCCGTCGCCATCGTTCCCTCGCTTATCTGCGCGCCGTGCCGTTGATCGCGCGCCCCACCAGAAACCCTAGACCCAAAGCAAACGCAAGCGCCGGGCCCGGATTCTTCTTCACCAGGTGCTCCACGTCTTCCACCATGGTGTACAAATCGTTGTCGCGAACGTATTCTGCAGTGTCGCTCAACCGATCTGCCGCGCTGTGCGCGATCTCCGTGACTCTCTCCCCCCCTGGCAATCGATCAGCCTGCTGGTGCAGCGTTTCGGCCGCGACTTCCAAACCTGCCGCCGCGTTCCCGCGGTTCTGGTTCACCATTTCTGCGGTTGCTGAAGCGATTTCTGCAATCTTGCCTTTGACCTGTTCGCCGGCGCGATACGTGCTTTCGGAAAGTCCCGGGTCGAAATCTGGACGAAAGCTGCTGGTTGACATTATTCGAACTCCTGAATGGCTGAAGATAGATCATCGCTGCCAGTCCCGCCTCACAGCGACGGCACACCAAATTGGCTTCTGATTGAGTAGAAGAGACACCGACAGTCCTCGGTTGCCCAACCGCTCGATTCTGGCTCGGGTTTCCTCGAATCAACATGCGTACGACCAAAAACGCGGATTCGACCCGCATTTACTCCGCGCGCTTTGTTCGAGTGAAATCTGAACGATCAGGAGCCATCCACCAGCCGTTTCTCTGAAAATCGCAACCGTCGTATTAGGATGAGAACGGACCGCGGCAGCCACACCGCCGCGCGACGGGAAGGATCACCAACTTGGCATACAGCGATCTGCGGCAATGGATTGGGGCTCTCGACAAGGCCGGCGAACTCAAGCACATCCGCGCAGAAGTCGATCCCAAACTCGAGATAGCGGAAATCGCCGATCGCGTCTCCAAACTCGGCCCTCCCACCCATGCTGCCGGCGGTCCCGCGCTGCTGTTTGAAAATATCAAGGGCTATCCCGGCGCCAAACTTCTCATCAACCAATTCGGCAGCGAGCGTCGCATGCGCCTCGCCCTCGGTGTCGAATCTCTCAATGATGTCGCCGATCGCATTCGCGAGCTGATGAATCTCCGCTCCCCCGAAGGCTTCCTCGATAAAGTTCGCATGCTCCCCATGCTCGCCGAGATGGGAAAATTCTTCCCCAAGCTGGTCGCCGCCAAAGATGCGCCCTGCAAGCAAGTCATCCTCCGCGAAAACTTCAGCGTTCTCGATTTTCCCATTCTGCAATGCTGGCCACAGGATGGTGGCCGCTTCATCACCCTCCCCTGCGTCATCACCCGCGATCCCCGCAAGGTCGACTCCGCCGGCAATCCCGCAGGCAAGCGCAACGTAGGCATGTATCGCATGCAGGTCTACGACGGCCAGACTACCGGCATGCACTGGCAGCGCCAGAAAGTTGCCGCCGAACATTATCGCGAACGCCTGCGCCAATCCGCCGAAGCCGGCTCAGACGATGCCGCATCCGCTCGCGTCGCCATCATGGCCGAAACCGCCGGTGGCGCAATGTTGCCTTCGCACAAAGTTGACGGTGCCCCATTCAAGCCGGTCGCCCCAGCGACTGGCTTGAGTGGGATAGAAGGATTCCCACCCGGACAAATCACCGTCCGTACGAAATCCTCAGCCGACAGATTAGAAGTCGCCGTCGCCATCGGCACCGATCCCGCCACCACCTTTTCCGCCATCGTCCCCGCCCCGCCAGAAGTCGAAGAGTTCATCATCGCCGGCTTCCTCCGCCAGCAGCCCGTCGAGCTCGTCCAGTGCGAGACCGTCGATCTGCAAATCCCCGCCGCGTCTGAAATTGTCCTCGAAGGTTACGTCCGCCTCGACGAGCTCCGCTCCGAGGGTCCCTTCGGCGACCACACCGGCTTCTACACCTTGCCCGACGACTATCCCGTCTTCCACATCACCTGCATCACCCATCGCCGCGATCCCATCTACTCGACCACCATCGTCGGCAAGCCGCCCATGGAAGACGCCTGGATGGGCAAGGCCGTCGAGCGCATTTTTCTCCCCCTCATGCAACTCACCATTCCAGAAATTGTCGACATCAACCTGCCCGTCGAGGCGGTCTTTCACAACCTGATGATCGTGTCCATCCGGAAGAGTTATCCCGGCCAGGCGCGCAAAGTCATGCACGCCATCTGGTCGCTCGGCCAGGCCATGTTCACCAAGTGCGTCCTCGTCGTCGATGAGGATTGCGATGTACAGAACATGCGCGAAGTCGTCCTCCGCGTCACCAACAACATCGATCCGGAGCGCGACATTCAATTCACTCTCGGCCCCATCGACTCCCTCGACCACGCCTCGCGCCTCCCCAACTACGGCAGCAAAATGGGCATCGATGCCACCAGAAAATGGGCCGCCGAAGGCTTCACCCGACCCTGGCCCGAAATGCTCCGCATGGACCCCACCACCAAATCCAAAGTCGACGCCCTCTGGCCCAAATTAGGCTTGTAAGTTGCGTTCCAACGAGACACTGAATGACGACAGAATTCTCGATACGCCGCACTGACAATGAACTGCATTTCCGTGTGGTCACAAAATACCCAGTAATTCTTAGATGTTTACTTCCGGCCTTCCTTGCAGCGGTAGTCGGGCTCGTTTTTCATAAGGCTGTCAGCCCGGTGGCTCTGGCCGCGGCAATAATTGCGGGTGGAACGATTGGCGTTCTTCCATTACGCGACAAGTTCTCTGAATTACTGGCTAACAATTTTGAATTCATCGCACAGGGACGTTTTGGTAGACAGCGTGTGCTCACCAAGACGATTCCGCGTGCGGACATTCGTGGATTTGTATACAAGAAGAGTGACTTGACAGAGCCGCTTGGACGGCCTCCAGGGTTGTACGCTACTCGTGCCTTCTCCACTACCTGCATCCTGGCCTACCTCAATGAAGAGCAATGCAACGAAGCTGTCGAGGCGATTTACAAACGCTTTCCAGAAATGCGGGCGAGCGCTCCATTCGAACGCAGGTAGAGTGCAGGCCCTACAGCTTTCATCGGTCGTGTTATACTAAAGTATAATTTTAGAGGGCACTATCATGCACACCACGAACCTGCGTAAAGTCGGCGGCTCCATCATGCTGGCCGTCCCCCCGGTTCTGTTGAATCTATTGCGACTGAAGGCAGGCGCGACCGTGGCCGTCGATGTCGAAAATGGCCGTCTCATTGTCGAGCCGCAGCAGCGCCCACGCTATACATTGGAGGATCTGCTCGCAGCTTCGGACTATTCGCAGCCGCTATCCCCTGAAGAGCGGGAGTGGGTCAACGCTCCGGCCGTGGGTCGCGAGCTCCTATGAAACGAGGAGACATCTACACCGTGTCGCTCGATCCCACCATCGGTCACGAACAGCAGGGCCATCGTCCAGTCCTCATCATCTCCCCCACCGCGTTCAATCAGGCCACCAAATTGCCGGTTGTTCTGCCCATTACCAGAGGGGGAGAATTCGCCCGCCGCCTCGGTTTTGCTGTCCCTCTCACCGGCATTCAAACCAGCGGAATCGTTCGATGCGACCAGCCCCGCGTTCTCGATATCGAAGCCCGTCACGGCAGAAAAGTCGACGCGCTGTCCGCAGAACTGCTGGATGAAGTGCTAGCGAAAACCATCACGCTATTTCAATAAAACCAAAACGCGCTATCCAATGGGCTTGACCGTTATTAACATCGGAATTAGGTGTACATGATTGCCGACTCGATATTAGAAATATGGATTATTGCAATATCCGGGATATGTTTTGGGATATTTTCTATTTATTTGGAAAAGATCGCAAAAGCATTTCCGAGCTTGTTTTCAAGCCCATTATTCTGCAATAAACGGGCTGTCAATGCGGAGCGGTTGCTCTTAGCTTTTTGCTCCGGTGGTAGCCTTGTGCTCGCCGAGATGCTGTACATCAGTTGGCGTTTGGCACATCCGAAATAACTTGCCCAAATAATACGACACCTAGTGCCCCATTCAAGCCCAACCTGAGCGTAGCCGAACGGGTTGGTTTGAGTGGGCCGACAAAGTCGGTCGACGCCACTTGGGGAAACTAGGATTGCAGTGCTAAAGTGCTCCTAGGCAGGTGGCCCATTCAAGCCTTCTTTTGGCTTGAGTGGGAAGTGGTCGACGCCTTCCGGTCTAAGCTAGGACCGTAGTGCTAAAGTAATCCTAGGTAACACCTAGGAGCACCCGATGCCCATCACCTCCAGCACCAGCGTCAAACTCGACACCAAGACGAAAGAGCGTGTCCAGCGGCTCGCCGCTCTGCGCCGCCGCTCGCCCCATTGGGTTCTGCGTGAAGCCGTCGAGCAGTACGTGGAGCGGGAAGAGCAGAGCAAGAAATTCCGCCAGGATGGGCTCGCGGCTTGGACCAATTACCAGGCAACCGCTCTCTATGTCACTGCCGGGGAAGCCGACAAATGGCTGGCAAAACTCGAAGCGGGGAAGGACGCTCCGCGGGTGCCCCATGTCTCGTCCGCCGCAGCGGAAGGCATGGGATATAGAACTTCACATAATCCGCCTACGCTGCGAGCGGTTTGATCTTGCGTCGGTTCCGCTGCGAGACATTCCATAAATCCCGCTGCAATTGCGCCCTCGAGAAAAAATTCGTCGACAGAAAAATTCGTCGACGACGCTCCATTTCGGGGCATTCCTTACAAAGCTCAGACTGTCCTTCGCTGTTTGGAAACTCGCCGCACTGCACTGCCTACGCTCCAGGTAAATTCATATCGTTTCGCCAAGGGAGAAACCATCAACAATTTTCCGTGAC
>JBARFA010000190.1:0-4256 GCA_049796755.1 Acidobacteriaceae bacterium | reverse complement strand
CCAGCCCGCATCGGCCCACCCTCAGCCCCCAGCGCCGCGTCATCCGGTCGCTCATCACTCCCCCCAGCAGGCAGCACACCGTCATCGACAGAAAGGGCAGCATGGCATAGTTCGCACTCGACTTCAGATTCACATGCCGCACCTGCGCCATATACAGAAAAAACCAGCTGAAGTAGATCCACGCGATATAGCCGAAGCTGAAATAGCCCGCCATCAGCACCGGCAGATCCCGGCGATGAAAGATAGCTCGCCAGTCGATTCCCTTGCGCTCCGCCCCGGCATGGAACTCCATCCCGTCGCGAATCTCCCGCAGCTCTGCCTGATCTACTCCCGGATGCTCCTCCGGGCGATCGCGCGAGATCAGCCACCACACAATGCCGACCGCAAAGCCCACCACTGCACTGAACCAGAATGCTGCCCGCCAGCCATGATGCGTAATCAGCCAGTTCAGCATGGGAGGCGTCAGTCCACTGCCCGCTCCCACACCGGCAAAGATCAGCCCATTGATCACCCCGCGCTCGTGCATTGGAATCCAGCGCGCCACGAACTGGTTGGCGGCCGGGTAGATCACCGACTCTCCCGCGCCCAGCGCAAACCGCAACCCGATCAGCAACGCCATGGCGTGCCCGATGTCCGAAGGCAGAAGCGCGGTCAACGATGTCGCTACACCCCAGGACAAGACTCCCAGGGTCAGAATCCGGCGCGGTCCGAATCTCGCTGCCAGCCATCCGGCCGGCAACTGAAATCCCGCATAGCCAATCAGAAATGCACTGAAGATCCAGCCCAGCCGCTGGTTGCCCAATCCATATTCCCGGCTGATCTGCAGCCCGGCGATCGATATATTCGTTCGATCCAGGAACGCCACTCCACTCAATACAAACAACCAGATCGACAAAAAATATCGCACCCGCATCCGCCGCTCAGACATCGCTTTTCCTGGCTCCTGAAACTTGCAGAACAAACAACACGGCAAGGCGCGCCAGGCGATCGAGAGAAGTCGGGCAGAAAACCTGACGTGAGAGCGCGGCGTGATGGGTTGATGGAAACGGTGGGAGAGAGTAGGGGAGGGCTTAGGCCTAGGTTCCGTCTCGGCAGGGATAGAAGCCGGAACACCTCATCGACGTATCGAAGCGCGGGAACGAAAATCCGGACTGTCCTTTGAACACTCTGCTGAAAGACACTGGCTTGTGACCTGGAACGGATATAGTGTTTCGCGGGGTCGGGATTCTGTCATGAGCCGCATGCTGCAGGCGGAGATAGGCTAGATTACCTAGCTTCAATTTTGCGGGTTTCGTCGACTTGCCGACATAGCGCGTCAAGAGGGGAGAAATAGGCCCTCCCGATAGAAATGCCTTACATCCGTGGCGTTTCCAGATTTCTTCTCCTTCGCCCTCTACTTACGAGGGCTGCGTCAGAGGCAGAGTCGTGCTCTACAGCCTTCCGAACTTCTGTACGGCTTGTTCGATCGAATGGTACTTGTCAATAAATGGATACATGGAGTGTTCGCTGAAATCGAGACTCTGCGCGCGAATCAGAATCTCAACTGCATGCGCGCGCGGCACTACGACCACACCATCGCGGTCAGCGACAACGATGTCTCCCGGTGAAACCGGTACGCCGTCGCACATGATCGGAATATTCGCTCCGCCAAAGCGATAATGGCCCACGGAAGTGGACGGCACAGGGCCGAGGGCGTAGACCGGGAAACCGATTTTGGTGAGTTGAGGAATGTCGCGTACGCCACCATCGACCACCGCCCCGGCAAAGTCGCGGGCCAGCATCGCGGTTCCCATCAGGCCGCCCATGCCGGCAATATCGGCTCCATCCTGCACCTTCATCACATACACTGAGCCGGGTGCGCCGCTATCAATTGCCTTCAGCATGCCGTCGAGCGCGTGTGGATCATGGTTCTCTTCTTTTACCAGCTTGACGGTGAGCGCGATTCCCGCAAACTTCGTCGGAAAGATGGCGGTCATGTGATGGGTCATGTACCGCTTCTCGTGCAACATCTGCTCGATGGCATCGGAAACCGAAGCGACCTCAACATGCCGGTAAGCATCGACCATGGCCTGCGGATTGGCTTGGTACTGTGCCGCGGTCATGGGAGTGTCCGCCTTAACCGCTACGGTAATCACAGTCAGCGAAGCACAAATTGCCAACAGCGCGGCGACGATGCTGCCCTTGCGTAAATGTCGCGATAATCGATCTGCTATCTGCATCCCAGTTCCTCCCGGGGAGTACTTGAACTCAAGAACATACCATCAAGGCTGGCTACGGGTGTCAAGTCGCTGAGAGCTGAAGGGTGCGCCGTATTGGCCATACACCTGGATTGCATAATGGATCGGACCACCTGTCATCAGCCGGTTGCCGTGGCACCTCCTATGGCAGATGGCCTAGGTGATGCGAAAGAATGCAGGCTTACTCCAAATGTACGAGGCCCCGCTGCAGCGCATAGATGGTGGCCTGGGTACGATCGCGCGCGCCCATTTTGTCGAGCAGTGAGCTTACGTGGATGCGGACAGTTTTCTCCGCGATGTGGAGTTCCTGGGCGATCTCGCGGTTGCTGTAGCCGCGGGTGATGCAGTCGAGAACTTCCATCTCGCGCGGCGTAAGATCGACAACCGGCATCCGCTCAGCGAGTCGATCAAGCGTGAAGTGCGGAAAGTAGCGCAGCCCACGATGAACCTGCTGAATGGCATCGACCAATTGCTCGCCGCTGGCGTCTTTGGTGAGATACGCCATCGCGCCCGAACGCACCGCGCGGTAAATGTCTTCGCTGCCGGAGTAATTGGAAAGAACCACAATGCGGATACCCGGCAGTTCCTTGCGCAGATGCACAATCAGCTCAAATCCGCTCATGAGAGGCAGACGCAGATCGAGCACAACGACATCGGGACTCAGCTCGCGGCACAGTCGCAGACCCGATTCCCCGTCGGTTGCCTCGCCGATGATCTGGATCTGGCTATGGCCTCCGAGAACTGAATGCAACGCGATCCGGGCAAGGAAGTGGTCCTCGATCAGCAAAACCCTAATCTGCTTCATACGCCTATCCAACGGATCACATGGTGCTCCTGATTGACTGCTTGTATGGCATTGAACGATACCTTCACAGCAACTTCCGTGCCCATGCCTTCGGAAGTCTGGAGCCGGAAAGTTCCGCCGAGCTTGCGCGCGCGCTCCTCCATCACGGCGATCCCGAAATGGCCGGGACGGGACCCTGCAATGTGGGGTAGATGGAATCCGCAACCGTCGTCTTGAATCGATAGGCTAAGCGCGTCGACCTCGTACTTCAAATGGACCACAATATGGTTCGGTTCTGCGTGGCGCATCGCGTTGGTCACAGCCTCCTGGCCAATGCAGACCAGGTGATGCACACAACCGGGAGCGAGCGGGATTTCTTCGCCCTCGACGTCGAGCGTGGTTTCGATCTTTTTCTGGCTGTGGTTAGCGCTGATGGTGCGCCGAAGCGCCTGTGACAAAAGGCTCGTAACTTCATCCGTGTCCCGGAGATCCCAGATGATTCGCCGGGCCTCGCCCTGGCAGTGGGAGACCATGCTGCGGGCCAGTTCGCACGATTCAGCCGCGGGGGTCGCGTCCAGGCCGCCATCTTTAAATATTTTGGCTGTGGCTTCCAGCTGCCAGGAAATCGCGGCAAAACCAGCCATCAGCGTGTCATGGCATTCCCGCGCAATGCGGCTTCGCTCTTCCAGAACGATGCCGATGCGTCCCTTCATCTGCTGAACATGGCGCCGGAACAGATAGGCAGGCACCCAGATACAGAACAGGACGACCGCCAGGTAGAGATACCAGGTCTGGTCGAGGTAAGAGTCAAGATTGATGAGAAGAACAACCACCGAGAGGAACACACTCCTGCCGAATCTGGCTTGCCGCGTTTTCGTCTACAGCAACACAGAATTGTTCCGGCTGCAACTAGAATTTTACCTACCCTTGATGCCGCAAGGCGACTTCTGACTGTTGCAGTGGTCTTTCGGGATGAACGGTCAACCAGCAGGCAGCGCTGAACACGGCCAGCACCGCCGCCACCGCAAACGACATCGTCCAGCCGTATCGCTCCCCAATCCAGGGTGTCATCGATGCAGCGAGAGCGCCGCCGATCTGTCCGCCCATGTTTACCATGCTGGAGAACACGCCGGTATTGTGCCCGGCGATATCGACCGAGACCGACCAGAAGGAGCTTTGCGAGATATAGAGCGCGCCCGCCCCACCGGCCAGGATTACTCCCGCCAGCTCCACAT
>JBARFA010000189.1:0-22384 GCA_049796755.1 Acidobacteriaceae bacterium | reverse complement strand
GTGTGGGAACGTTGTGCTGCCGTCCATAGCGAACGATGGCGCCGATGCGAGCGTCCGTCTCCATCGGGCGGCCAGCAAGCCGGTCGGCCAACAGCGAGTTCACAGCGTCCACAGGGTAATTGCGATATTGACTGAGCACTTTCTGCGGCAGATCCTCATCGAGGTTGGCTCCTACAGCGCGGCCGACTGCGGCGCACTCACGCACCACCTCCAGCGTCTCCTTACCAATCGCCTCATCCCGAAAAACACCGGCAGGTTTGCCCAACATCGCAGAGATCGAACCAGCGGAGTTGATACAAAGTTTGCGCCAGGCGGCGGAGAGAAAGTCAGCAGTCAGGTCGATCTGCGCGGCTGAGCCGTGAAATAAGGCCGCAAAAGAATGGCCACGCTCATCTGCCTGGATGAACAGCTCGGCCGGCCCGCGTTGGCGCACCCTCTCAGGTGATTGACGCTCGGCCGGGCAATCGATAATGACCGGCACGATCTTCTCCCTCGATACATAGGGAGCGAAGCGCTCGCGATGCTCCACTCCATTCTGAATTACCGCGACAGGAGCACCTCGTTTGCAGAGATGTTCGACCCATGCGCCGGCGCCAGGAGCATCGTAGGTCTTGGTGGCAACGATGACCCAATCCACTGGGTCCGCCTGTGAAGAGGCGGTAATGTTCGTGTAGTGGATGCTGATGCTACCTTCAGGAGTCTCAACATTGAGGTGTGGCAGAGGACGTCGCGTGCATAATATGAGTTCGTGTTGTTCGGTGGAATATAGAGAAAGCGAGGATAGGCACATTGATGCGAATGACTGACTCATACATGAATACGTCAGGGAAAAGCGAGAGGATGCGCTTCGCCATCCAGTAAGTAAGAAGGATGCCAAGAAGCGAGCCAGTGACGGCAAGGACTATGGCTTCGACAATCAGTTGGCGGAGGATACGGTAACGGCTGGCCCCGATGGCAGCCCGGAATGCCAGTCCGCCCTGGCGGGTCATGCCGCGCGCGAGCAGGAGAATGGAGCAATTGACGCATCCGATGATGAGCAGCATGATGACGGCGGCGGTGAGCAGAACCAGAGTGTCTCCTGCTTTTGCAAGAATGCTGCTCGTGACGGATTCGAGATGCATAAGGGAGTGGCGGGGAAAATCCTGCAGTCTTTCTTTCGCGAACTGGCAGAGCAGCGCATCGATTTCCGCTTTAGCGTGGGCTAGACTTGCGCCGCGCTTGAGCTTCATGTAAGGCATCACATTGCGCGTGTCAGGGGGGAGCAAAGACATAGGAACAATGAGGCCTGGTTCCCATTTGTTAGCACTCATTGAGAACCCGACATGTTTCGATTCACTGTCTCTTGATGAGTGATTTGGCGCAGACGGTCTTTCGCGTGAATTCCCCATTCGCGCACGCATCCTGCACATCGGGCATTCTGCAAGTTGAGAGGTTCTTCGAAACCTCTTACCGACCCGTAGACTCTCTACACTCCTAGAGGCAGAATGCCTACTTCCTATGAATGCCTCGACGAGCCACTATCAGAATCGCGTGGAGCTGCTCCAGGGCACGCTCGACATGTTAATCCTCCAGACGCTGCAGTGGGGTCCTCAGCACGGATACGGAATCGTTCAAGCTCTGCGCACCCAATCCGGAGAGGTGCTGCAAGTCGAGACCGGCTCGCTCTATCCGGCACTGCATCGGCTGGAGCGCCAGCGATGGGTCCGCTCCGAGTGGAAGCGAACAGAGAGCAAACAACGTGCGCGCTATTACCGCATCACGGCCAGCGGCAAAAAGCAGCTGGCTTCCGATCTCGGTCGTTGGGAACGGATCGTGACTGCGATTGGCTCCGTCATGCGGGCCCGGCCGGGAGAAGGAGAAGCATGAAGCGGATGTGGCCATTCGCATTTCGCCGGCGCCGGGATGAGCTGCAGGAAGAAATCAACAATCATCTGCGCATGGCGATCGCCGACCGCGTCGCCAGAGGCGAATCGGAAGAGGTGGCCCGACAGAAAGCGCTCCACGAGTTCGGAAATGTAGCACTGCTCCAAGACATAACACGCCGGATGTGGGGCTTCGAGCGGCTGGAGCACATGCTGCAGGATCTCAGCTTCGCCCTTCGCAGCCTGAGAAAGTCTCCCGGATATACCGCCTCTGTCATTCTCACCCTGACGCTCGGTTTCGGCTCCGTTGCAACCATGCTGGCCATCGTGGATTGCGTTCTCTTCCGACCCGTCGCCATCCCTAATTCCCATCAGCTCGTCCTGTTGTACCTCAAAACCGGCCAGGCGGGGTTGCGCGGCGATCTCAGCTACTCGCAGATTGAAACTCTGCGACGGGACAGTCGACTCCTCACCGCAGTTGCCGGATACGCCACGACGGTAAAGCCTGTGGGAAGCTCCAGCGGGACACGCTCAGCACTTGTGGTTGAGGTCACACCCGGCTTTTTCCGGATGCTTGACGTCCATGCGGAGTTGGGTCGCCTGCCAAGCCAGAACGACACCGCGCCAGTCGCGGTCGTAAGCTACGATTTCTGGCAGGAGCGCCTCGGTTCAGACCCACACGCTATCGGGTCTTTCATCCATCTTGACGGCGAAGCACGAACCATTGTCGGAGTGCTGCCACGAGGCGTCGGCATTCTCTCCGGGACGGGCGGCCCGTACGTTTACGTGCCCCTCTCGCCGCCATCGCAGCATGCTGACCTACCGTCCTCGAGCGCATTTGTCATGGCCAGGATCAAGGCCGGTGTTACCGTCTCGCAGGCCCTTGCGGAAGCGCACAGCATTCTCGGTCACTCGGAGACTCAGGATGGAGTCGAAGGTAACCTCGCCATGCAGTCGTACTCCAGCTATCTCACAGGCAATCTGAACCGGCCGCTATTCGCGCTGTTGGGCGGCGTTCTGATCCTGCTCCTGATCGCCTGCGCCAACGCGGCCAACCTGCAGATTGCGCGCGCCATGGAGCGTATGACGGAAATGCATGTCCGATCTGCCCTGGGTGCGAGCTTCATGCGTCTTCTGCAGCAATTGCTCGTGGAAGGTCTCGTCGTCTCTCTCCTCGGAGCAACCCTCGGCTGCGCGCTGGCCTTTGCTTCAACCGCGATCATCCGAACCGTATACGAGCATCAATTCGCGCGGTTCCGCGAAATTGTGATGCACCCCATCGTCTTCGCGGCGATCGCTCTACTCGCGCTGGTCGCCGGCATCCTGGCTTCTCTTGCGCCGGCATTCAGCATTCGCCGCCGAACACGTGTCGCAGCCGTCACCCAACGCGCAACCCCACGGACGCGCATTTCCGGTATTCTCGTCATCCTGCAAATCGCGCTGAGCTGTGTCCTCCTTGCAACCACAGGCTTGTTTGCGCGAACCTTCAGCGCGCTCCAGCAAATCCCTCTGGGATTCAACCCGCACCACGCCACTAACCTGGTGCTCATGCCTATCGACTCCCACGAGTCACCGACCCTGATCCGCCAGACGGACACTCGCCTGCTGGAGCGTTTCCAAGTCCTTCCCGGTGTGGAATCCGCAGCCATGCAGTCATCCATCCCGTTTTCGATTTACAGCCCAATACTGACCGGCGCCACGGACGTACCCGGCCGTCCCTACCAGAAAGGTGATTCGCCCATTTACAGCTTCGTCAGTTCCAATTTCGTGCGCGCCAGCGGAATTCGTTTGCTGCACGGCCGTGCATTCACCGCCCAGGACGAGACCAGCCCGAACATGGTGGCCCTCGTCAATCAGGCTTTCGTCAACAAGTTCCTGCCAGGACGCAATCCCCTCGGTGTAACTCTACGATTCCATCGCCGCCCTCGTCCTGCAGGCCCAAGCGGCTTGCCTCCTGGGTTACTCCAGGCTCTGGAACCAGAATCGGACGTGCCGCTTAAGCCCAGTTTCAGCGTTGTCGGGGTTGTTCAGAACGAACTGCAGGGCACGGATCTGGGTGCTCCCTTAGAGCCCATAATTTACCTGGATTATCGGCAGATCCCCACAGACTCTGAATTCCTCGGCATCATGATGGGCTCAGCGAGTCAGTTTGTCATTCGCTCGCGGCTCCCCCAGGGCGTTCTCGACAATGAACCGCGCACAATCCTGAAGCATGTCGCTCCCGACATGGCCGAGATGCAGCTCTATCCGATGGTAGAAGAGATGACCCAGTCACTGGGCGAGCGCAACCTCGCCCTTCGCCTCGTGTCCAGCTTCGGCGCGATGGCTCTGTTGCTGGCTGCGATCGGGATCTACGGAATGTTGGCCTATACAGTGACTCTGCCGCGAAGAGAGATCGGCGTCCGCATGGCGCTTGGCTCCTCGCGCTCTGGAGTCATCCAGACTCGTCCTGCGTCAGGCTGGCCGGATGGTTCTGATAGGAATCATTCCCGGATTGGCTGGAGCATGGGGCGCCGGACATGCCGTGCGATCTTTCCTGTTCGGCGTAAAGCCTCTGGATCCCGCATCACTCGCTGCAGCCGTGGCCGTGCTGCTGCTGACCGGCACGATGGCTGCCGCTCTTCCGGCGTGGCGAGCAACTCAGGTGGATCCAATGGAAGCGCTTCGGACTGAGTAGATTCCGAATGCTGTCGAAAGCATTCCACTAGCCCAACCGCGCTCCTGTCGCACGCAAGTTCTCAGCTGACTCTTCCCTTCCCCTCGCCTTCACCGAACCGGATGCTGGGCAAAGGCGCTAACCATTTGACCTTCAGATTCGCCAGATTCGCGGTTGTTGCCGCGATCATGACGAAACGAGGCGGATTGACTCCGGGAACTCAACAAAAGCCATCGAGAGGACCCGGAAAAGTCTTTCCTTGGGCGTTCATGCCCAATTGAATGACAGCATGGCAATCGGCTTCCAGATCCCCGACCACTCGTTATTCGTCGTGCTGCGGATCGTTTAGGGAATGTTCAGATCAATCCCGCTGAGGAACGCGGGCAGACGAGTCAACCTCAATGCCGAACTCGCTTAGCACGAGAGGCAGATATTTACGACCTGCTCGCGATCACTCTCCTTGCCAGAGGCGCCTGACGCGAAAAGCCTAATCGTGGCAAAGTTTCATCGACTGACTTGCAATATCCCAGGCGATCATCGCGCGAATGTTTGAGCGAGAGCGCAGAAGGCTCAAAACCTAAGACAATTCACCGTGCCGATTCCCACTGCGTTACATCGAAAGGACTGTTTTACGTGCCATCTGCTGCGTTGTGAGACGTTAGGAATACGTCGTCCAGCGGATTCGAGTCTTACCTGCGGGGAGGTGTCAATCGGGCAATTAGCCATTGCTCTGATCGTCCAAAGCCGCGTGGTCAATCGGATGGAGGTGAATTCTAGGGGTTCGATGTATTGGCCCCGTTGAGTGCAGGCTCTAGAGTTGGTGCTACTTATGGTGATACTTGGCTTTGGACTTTGAGGCCATTTGGTGCGACTTAGTGCAAAAATCATCCAGAGAATAAGCATTGGCGGTAGAATCAGTTTGCGTCTTAGCGCTTCTGGGTGCGACTTGATGCAAATCTACTCCGATCACACTCAAAATTCCCCGACCTTCGGGTCATGGGGATTCGCCGCCCTCCCGGCACCAAAACAATAAAAGACTTACGAGAAAATGGCCACTCCTTGCGGAGTGGCCATTTTTGCCTGGTGCATGTTCTGATGCATGTTGGTTTAGGCGGTGACCACTCCGGCGATCCGCTCCATGACTCACGGTCAGACGTCACTATACGGTATTCCGTGGCGGTGGTATTTGATCCACCATACCGCGCTGCATTTCTGCCGATTACTGCCTGCAGGGACAGCGTCGTTTACCACCACCGCGCAAAGTCAGCTTTTCTACGAGTCTCTAGCAGGGATTCAAAGGTAAGTAGGCACAACTTCATTGCGCTACCGCTTTGGATTTCAAAAGGCTCTCGGTCACGGTGGTTGCGAGCTTCTTCACGGGAATCAGCGCCAGCAGGTCCTGGTCAAAAATGGACTTCCTGCGATCGGCAAGTTCACAGAACCGGCGGTACGCAATATCGAGATCTGAAGTTTCAAGAGCAACACCAAGCTCCTGCAAGCGGTGAGCCAGGGCGCTCCTGCCGGAATGTTTGCCAAGGACCATGCGGTGGTGGGGCACTCCGACGGAAGATGGCTCCATGATTTCATAGGTGAGCGGGTTTGCCAGCACGCCGTGTTGATGGATGCCGGCTTCGTGCGCGAATGCGTTGCGACCTACGATGGCTTTATTTGGCGGCGGTCCGAAGCTGATGATTTCGGACAGCAACTGGCTGGTGGGAAAGAGGCGATCGAGGACGATGGAATGGGTGCACGGAAACTTATCCCTGCGGACCAACATCGCGGCAGCAACCTCTTCCAGGGCTGCGTTACCCGCGCGTTCGCCAATGCCGTTGATGGTGCACTCGACCTGCTGCGCGCCGGCACAAACCGCGGCCATTGTATTGGCCACAGCCATGCCGAGATCGTCGTGGCAATGTGCCGAAAGCGTGACGCCTGCTACTTGGGGAACACGAGCTCGCAGCATTGCAAAGATGGCTCCGTACTCCTCCGGGATGCAATAACCGACAGTGTCTGGAAGATTGATGACAGAAGCCCCGGCCTCGATGGCCACCGCGACCATCTGACACAGGAAGTCGTGGTCGGTGCGGGTAGAATCTTCCGGAGAGAACTCCACTTCGTCGAAGTAGCCGCAGGCCAAACGGACCGAAGAGTCGGCTTGTTGCAGCGCTTCGGCTCGTGTGATCTTCAGCTTGTATTGGAGATGAATGTCCGAACTTGCCAGAACAATATGGATACGGGAACGTCGAGCGCCGTCGAGCGCGCGAGCCGCAGTCTCAATATCTTCGCTACGAGCACGGGCGAGCGAGCCGATCACCGGGCCACGGACCTCCTGGCCGATCGCCTTAATCGCACGAAAGTCGCCTTCGGAGGCGATCGCGAAGCCAGCCTCGATGGCGTCAACGCCGAGAGCTTCAAGGGCACGGGCCATCCGTAGCTTTTCCTGGATGTTCATGCTGCAACCGGGGGACTGTTCGCCATCCCGCAAGGTCGTGTCGAGAAAAAGAACGTGATCTGAGATCATTAATCCCCTACCTTTTCTGGTGTACATGGGGCTACACCCTACTCCACTAAAACAGGGGAGAATGTCGTCAGGGGAGATTGTCGTCGGGAGCCCGCTTACCGGAGGAGAGCTAATTGAGGGCTATTATGCACGAATAGGTGGCCTTTGGCTAGTCATCAGTTTGCCGCACCGAGAAATAATCATTAAAGCTGCGCAGAAGTAACTCCAGAAGTAACTCCCCAAAATGAAAATACGTCGATTTTCAGAAATTAGAAGCGGGACAGCTGACTCTCCTAAGTACTTTTTGGTATGATTTGGCGTTCCCCCTTCCAACTCTCCGGCCTCGTCCTCCCCTCGGCTGGCGTAAACGTATAAGTTCTCAATCTGCTTTCGATTGGCGTGGCAAAGAGCAGAACGTCAGGAGAATCTCTATGAATGATGGTAGAGAAGCAAGAAACATTCGCGAAGCAGTCGATGCGATGGCTCAGGCGCAACCTGAAACCGCGTTTCTGATTAGCCCGGAAACGGGAAATTCTGTGCCATTCCAGAAGCTAAAGCAACAGTCTGTCCTTCTATCCTGCATGCTCCGTCAAGCAGGATTGGAGAAGGGAGACAAGGTTGCGTTCCTGATGGATAACGGTCTGTTGACTGCGCAACTGTTCCTTGGAACGATGTACGGCGGGTACGTTGCTGTGCCGCTGAATGTGCGTGCCGGCGCTGCGCAACTGTCATACATGCTGGATCACTGTGACGCGAAAGTGATCTTTGTCGAAGACCAATATACAGGATTGCTTCGCGAGACCCTGGGGAGCGTTCGCCGCGACATCCGGGTGGTCGCGGCGGACGTGGACGGCCCGCTGCCAGCTTTTGAATCGGCCATCGATAGCCAGATGCCTCTCTCTCCAGCCGCGGATGATGTGGCGCTACTGATGTACAGCTCCGGCAGCACCGGGAAACCGAAAGCAGCAATCCATACTCACATTTCGGTCCTGGCGCACGGGCATAATTCTATTCAAGCGCATCAGCTCTCCTCGACGGATCGATCACTCCTTGTCCTGCCCCTTTACCACATCAACGCGGAATGCGTAACCCTGATTCCTACCCTGCTGAGCGGTGGTTCGGTGGTTGTTGCTCATCGCTTTTTGGTCAGCAAGTTTTGGGATTGGATCGACGATCTTCATGTCACCTGGTCGGCTGTCGTCCCGACGATCATTTCGGAACTCGTGGATTGGAACGATCCCGGGAAGGATCGACGTCAGTCCGCATTCCAGCGAATTCGCTTCTTGCGCTCTTCGTCGGCACCGCTGTCGCCATCGTTGCATCAGCAATTTCTGGACAGATTCAAGTTGCCACTTCTTCAAGCGATGGGCTCGACCGAAGGTGGGAATGTCTTCTCGAATCCGTTGCCTCCCCGCAAGAACAAGATCGGATCGCCGGGCTTGCCCTGGGGTTTCGAGACACGGATCGTCGATCGCGCGGACAGAGACGTGCCACAAGGTGAAGCCGGCGAAGTGTTGCTTCGCGGTGCCGGCCTGATGACGGGGTATTACAAGGACCCCGAGGGTACGGCGGCGGTGATGGACAGCGACGGTTGGTTGCATACCGGGGACCTCGCCCGGCAGGATGAAGATGGCTACTTCTTCGTCGTTGGGCGCTCCAAAGAGCTGATTATTAAAGGCGGCGTCAATATAGCGCCGCGTCAGATCGATGAAGTTCTGGAATCTCACCCGGCAGTGTTCGAAGCGGCAGCAGTAGGTGTCCCCGACCGCTATTTCGGCGAAGATGCGGTGGCCTTCGTGGTCCTACGATCCGAGACCACGGCAGACGAGAGGGAGTTACTTGCCTTCTGCGAGACTCGGCTTGGCCATTTCAAATCTCCCTCGAGAATTCACTTCCTGAAAGAGTTGCCAAAAGGCCCTTCAGGCAAGGTGCAACGGCTCCGGCTCCTCGACCCAGCCGTACTTTCCGCCGTTGCGGCAACCGCGCAGCCGGAAAGCAATAACGTCACCATCAATGGCAGCAGCGACGGGAGTGACAAAAATCCTCCGGCCGCTGAGCTTACCATCGAGCAGATCATCGCAACCGCCTGGGCGGAGGTGCTTGCCGTGCCGGCGGTCGAGCTGAAGACGAATTTTTTCGCTTTGGGCGGTCACTCGTTGTTGGCGATTCAATGCTTATCCAAGCTCCGTGACAAACTTCCCATTGTTCTCTCCCTGTCTGATTTCTTCGAATTCAGCACTGTAGCTGAGCAGGCCGAACTAGTCCGGCAACGGCTGCGTCCAGCAAGCCGCACAGGTGGTCAGGAACTCACCGATGAATCAACTAACTGGGAGCAGTTGCTCCTGCAACAGCGTATGCCGTCCGCCGATGAAGAGGAGTTTCCCAGGGCGGATCCGTCGATTCCCCATCCGCTCAGCCCCGCGCAGCAGCGCCTCTGGTTCCTGGAGCGATTGAATCCAAGTGTGCCCGTCTATAACGAGGCTGAAGCAGTCCGGCTAACCGGGCCGTTGAACGTCGATGCCCTGGAGAGGGCGATGAACGTGATCGTTGACCGGCGAGAGGTGATGCGCTCAACAATCAAGATCATTGACGAGGTGCCGCACGCGGTCATTCACGAGAGCTGGCCACTACGCTTCAAGAGAATTGACATCAGCGCGCTCCCTGCGGCGGAGCGTCAGGCCGAGATTGAACGCTTGTTGATTGACGAGCCTCGGGCTCAGTACCATCTTGAAACAGAACCTGGCGTTCGAGTTGCACTCATCCGCCTGGGCCCCCGGGAACATGTATTCATCCTGATGATGCACCACATCATATGTGATTGGGCTTCGGAAGGGATTATCTGGCGGGAATTGTCGGCCGTGTACAGATCGTTACTTAGCGGGGAACCGGTCGTGCTGCCAACTCTGCCGATCAAACATGGAGATTATGCGTTATGGCAGCATGAGAGGCTTGCCGCGAAGGGCTTTACCGAAGATCTGGCGTTCTGGGAAGAGACGCTGCGTGGTGCTCCGGAGCTTCTCGAGTTACCCTCCGATCGGCCCCGCCCTCCAATGATGTCCTACAAGGGAGACCGGATCCGCTGGAAGCTCAACAATGCCTTGACAGAAGGGCTGCGCGCCACCAGCCAGAAGGAAAACTCCAGTCTCTTCACAATTTTTTCGGCGGCCTTGGATACATTGCTCTTCCGCTATACAGGGAGCGATGACATCCTGTTGGGCATCCCTTTGGCCGACCGCGATCTGCCGGAATTGCAAGAGGTGGTCGGCTTCATGCTGCACACCCATGTGCTGCGTACCAGGCTTTCGGGGGACATGACATTCCGCGATCTGCTCAGTCGTGTGCAAAAGGGAGTGCTGGAACTGTATGCCCACCGCTCCGCACCCTTCGATCAAGTGGTTCAGAGACTTCAGCCCGTGCGCAATCTAAGCTACACTCCAATGTTCCAAGTGATGCTCAACTGGCGCGACCGCGATCAGATGCTGCCATTTATTGGTCTGGAGGGACTTGCGATCGATTCGCTGATGGCAACAGCCGCTACATCCAAGTTCGACATGCTTCTCGTGGCCACCGATATTGGCGATGAGATCTGGCTGGAACTGGAATTCAACACCGACCTGTTCGATCGAGATCGCATGGCGCGCATGCTGGGCCATTATCAGACGCTGCTGGAAAATATAGCAGCTGGCACCAGTGCAAGCCTGGCGGAAATACCGCTGTTAACCGACTCCGAGTCCCAACAGGTTCTCTACGGGTGGAATGCCACTGCGGCGGAGTTTGCGAAGGACAAGTGCGTGCATCAGTTGTTTGAAGACCAGGCGGAGAAAACTCCGGATGCGGTGGCGGTGGTGTTTGAAGGGGCTTCGACCTCGTACGCGAAATTGAACCGTGATGCCAATCAGCTGGCGCATTATTTGCGGAAGATTGGGGTGAAACCCGATGCGCGCGTGGCGGTGTGCGTGGAACGCAGCTTCGAGATGGTCGTCGCGCTGATGGCGGTCCTCAAGGCGGGAGGCGCTTACGTGCCACTCGATCCCTCCTATCCAATGGAACGGCTCCGCTTCATGATCGAGGATTCCGAGCCGGTTGCAGTTCTGACCCAGAGCCATCTCGCCGGTCTGTTTTTGGGCATCGGCGAGAACGTGCCGGTACTGGACCTGACGGTGGCAACTGCCGCATGGAATGACCAACCTGTCAGCAATCCCGACCTGCAAGCTATGGGGCTCAACCCCAGCCACCTTGCCTATGTCATCTACACGTCCGGGTCTACGGGGAACCCTAAGGGTGTGTTGGTTCATCATCGCGGGGTGGTTAATCGTTTGCTGTGGATGCAGAATGCGTATGGTTTGACTTCGGGCGAAGCGGTTCTTCAGAAGACGCCGTTTAGTTTCGATGTATCGGTGTGGGAATTCTTCTGGACGCTTCTTGTTGGTGCGCGCCTGGTGATGGCGCGTCCGGAAAGCCACAAGGACCCGGACTATCTGGTGGAGACCGTACGGCGGAATCAGATCACGACCATGCATTTTGTGCCCTCGATGCTGCAGGCTTTTCTGGAGCATCAGGATTTGTCCGAGTTGCCGAGCCTGGTGCGTGTGGTGTGCAGCGGGGAGGCGTTATCGGCGTCGCTGTTACAGCGCTTCCAGGAGCGGCTCCCATATGCTACCTTGCACAACCTCTATGGTCCGACTGAAGCTGCCGTTGATGTGACGGCGTGGACGGCACCCGCGAACTTCCATGGGTGCGTCGTGCCGATCGGCAAGCCGGTTTGGAACACACAAATGTATATCTTGGATGGGCAGTTGGAACCGGTGCCCATCGGGGTGTCGGGCGAGCTGTATATCGGCGGAGTTCAGGTGGCGCGGGGATATCTGAACCGTGCGGAATTGACGGCAGAGCGGTTCGTGGCCGATCCATTCAGCTCTGAGCCAGGAGCGAGGATGTACCGCACTGGGGACCTGGCCCGTTGGTTGGCGGACGGCAACATCGAGTACCTGGGCCGCAACGATTTTCAGGTCAAGATCCACGGGTTCCGCATCGAACTGGGCGAGATCGAGGCTGCGTTGGAACAACATGAGGGCATTAGTCAGTGCGTCGTTGCCGTTCAATGGGATGATCTTGCAGACAAGCGCTTAGTCGCATACATCGTCCCAACAGATCCGCGAGCCGTTCCGACTGTCGAGGATTTAAGGGACTCGTTGAAACAGCGGCTGCCCAATTACATGATTCCCCCAGTGTTCAGCGTAATTGAGAAGATACCATTGACACACAACGGCAAAATTGATCGGAAGGCGCTGTCATCGGTCAAGGTCATAGCAATCGCTAGCGAAGTCCCAGTTGAGGCGCCGCGGGACTCCTTTGAGGCCAGGTTGGTGCAGATTTGGGAGCAATTGCTTGAAGCACATCCTATCGGGATTCGAGCAAATTTTTTTGACCTCGGCGGTCACTCCCTGATGGCTGTAAAGATGTTTGCCCAAATCAAAAAGGAATTCCAACGTTCTCTGCCGCTCGCATCCATCATCGGTTCTCCGACAATCGAACAACTCGCTACGCTAATTCGGGGGCGAGATCTCGATATGGGGCCGGTTGCGGCGCAACCCTCCGGCAGTTCAGCCAACGCCAATTCCTCCGTCGTTCCCATACAGCCGAACGGGGCCGGGGCACCTCTGTTTATTATTCACGGCCGCTTGGGGAATGTCCTCCGTTTCTACGATCTTGCCATGCTGATCGGGACGGACCACCCGATATATGGCGTCCAGGCGCAGTCGCTGCTAGAGGGCCAGCCCGCACTCCTTCGCTTGGAAGATCAAGCGGCTTATTATGTGGCCGAGATCCGGAAGGTCTGGCCGAACGGGCCATACTGCTTGCTGGGATACTCATTCGGAGGCACAGTGGCTTTCGAGATGACGCAGCAGCTACTCGCCATGGGGGAGCGGGTGCAACTGCTGGGGATGCTCGACGCCCCGCAGCGCGATTGCACGATGCAAATGCTACGGGATGATTCCATGCACAGGCTTGACCGCCGTATCGCGCGACACCTGGTCGGTCTTGGCCGTCTCGGGCTTAGGGAGAAGGTCGTTTACATAAGGGAGAGACTAGACTTCCGAATCCGGACCAGAGTCTATCTGGCGGCTGCCGCCCTCGGCTTTCGTTCGGTGCCTTCGTTCATGAAGAACGCCTTTCACATCTCCAGGGCAGCGGCAATCAACTACCAAGCACGACCTTGGCCGGGTCCGGTGACGGTCTTCCGCGCATCCGTTCATTGGGATCCCCGGCTGCCGAGAGATCTTGGATGGAAGGCGTTTGCAAAGGGCGGTGTTGAAGTATGTGAAGTGCTTGGCGATCACGATCGCATATTCGAGAAACCGAACATCGAGAACTTAGCAGACCAGCTCCGCGCGTGGCTACAACAATCCGAAGCAGCCACGCCACAATCGCACGAACCAGCGTACTCCGCGAGATGACTTGAAAGGGAGTCAGCGGTTCCGCAACGCCCCTCGACAGCGGATTCAAAATCTCCCCAGCGTCAGGCTGCCGATCAGGTCGGGCGAACAATGATCGCGTTTCCCAAAGTTGAAGATGCGGGCTCGCTTGCGTTCGAGCATGAGTGCAACGCGGTGTCTGGCAAGATCCAGGAGCCCCAACCTTCAGCGCGTTGGCTCGTCGCCTCGACCGGGCCCGGCTCAAGACGGATTCCCTCCATCCACCACACCGCACGGAAAAACTGTTCAACGGCAAGAAGAGCCCTAAACCA
The DNA here is from genome assembly GCA_049796755.1 of Acidobacteriaceae bacterium. Lineage (GTDB taxonomy): Bacteria > Acidobacteriota > Terriglobia > Terriglobales > Acidobacteriaceae > JAKAAZ01. Next base: position 8,618 of record JBARFA010000189.1, on the reverse strand, counting down.
CGGGCCTTCACGTGAGCCTCCTTCAGCGTCCATATCAACAAGGCGAGGTCTGGTTTCTCAGAACCGCTTAGAATCCAGAGTTGGGCAGTTCCAGTGGGGCCATGATGTGTGGGGCAAGCTCGGAGAACGGTGAATCCCTCATTCTCGGATAGCATCTGCAACCTGCGGCTCGCGAACCAGCTCTGGTCTTATTCTCGATTCGCGAATGAGCCGCCACCTCGGAACGTATTCGTGTCTCTGGAGATATTTATCGGCGGTAAAGAAGATTCTTCTGGCGGCGAACTGAATCCGTGACTCATATAATTCCTCCAATGCCTTCCGGGTCAGGGGCAGGCGAGCAACATATGTTTTGCCAAGCCAGGGAAATCCGGCCTCCCTCAGGATTGCGCATGAAGTCAGGTGCAAGGGCCGAGTTGTCCTTAAAAAATGCTTCGAAACGTCCGCCTCCGCATCCGATATAGGTATGCGCATCGTCATGTAGACTGAATAGATATCCAAGATCGACAAATTTTCGGCTCGCTGGATGTTTATTCCACTGTGACTGATTTGGCCAGGTTACGCGGCTGGTCGACGTCACACCCGCGCCGGACCGCAATATGATAGGCGAGCAATTGCAGCGGGACGACTTCCAAAATTGGCAGAAGTAGTTCCGGCGCATGTGGGATATAGATGACGTGGGTGACCAATTGCGCAATCTCCTGGTCGCCTTCGATTGCCACCGCGATTACCTGGCCGGAACGGGCCGTCACTTCCTGAATATTGGATAGCGTTTTTTCATACCGCAGCTTCGATGTGGGATCGTTGCTGTCCTGTGTCGCCAGCACCACGACCGGTAAAGACTCGTCGATCAACGCGTTCGGGCCATGCTTCATTTCGCCCGCAGGATATCCTTCCGCGTGGATGTAAGAAATCTCTTTCAGCTTCAACGCGCCTTCCAGCGCAATCGGGTAATGGATGCCACGGCCAAGAAACAGAAAGTCGCTGGCGTTGGAATAGATTTTCGCCAGCGCCTCGCACACAGGATTACAGTGTTTCAAGATGTCGCGAATCTTGTTGGGAATTCGGGTCAGTTCCTCCACAAGCGCCAGGCTTTCATCCGCATCGACCGTGCCACGCTGCTGCGCCAGATAGAGCGCGAGAATGAACAGCGCCGTCAACTGCGCGGTAAATGCTTTCGTGGAGGCGACACCGATTTCCGGACCCGCATGCGTGTAGATGGAACCATTGGCCTCGCGCGCGATCATCGCTCCGACGACGTTGCAAATAGCGAGCGTTCTTGAACCTTTGGCAGCAATCTCCCGCAGCGCGGCAATGGTGTCGGCAGTCTCGCCGGATTGGGTGATCAGCAGGCCAATCGCCTTCGGGTCGGCGATAGGGTCGCGATAGCGATATTCGCTGGCATAGTCGACTTCAACCGGCACGCGCGCCAGCCGCTCAATCATGTATTTGCCAACCAGACCCGCGTGCCAACTGGTGCCGCAGGCAGCGATGTTGATTTTTGTCGCTGCGCGGAGTTCAACTTCCGGAATCTGCATTTCGTCCAGAAACACTTTGCCGGTGTCGAAGGAAACGCGGCTCAGAGTGGTATCGCGCACCGCTCTTCCCTGCTCAAAAATCTCTTTCAGCATGAAATGCTTGTAGCCGCCCTTTTCCGCCTGAATCGGATCCCACAAAATGTTCTGCACTTTGCGTTCGATCGGATTGCCATCGAAATCCGTCAGGGTCACGCCCTGCGGCGTCAGACTGGCCATGTCGCCATCCGCCAGAAAGTAAAGCTTGCGAGTGTGATGGAGGATGCCGGGAACATCGGACGCGAGGAAATACTCGCCATCGCCCAAGCCAACCACCGCGGGGGGACCGCTGCGCGCGGCAATCAGCGTTTGCGGAAAGTCGGCGGAAAGAACGCCGATGGCAAAGGCTCCGGTCAGGTGTCGTACCGCACGCCGCACTGCTTCTGCCAGTTGAATTGCCTGATCTTTTTCTTCCGCCGCGTTTAATTCTGATTCAATCAGATGCGCGATGATTTCTGTATCCGTCTCAGTTACAAATTTGTGGCCCTGCGCTGCCAGCGAATGTTTCAGCTGCAAATAATTCTCGACAATGCCGTTATGTACGACGACCAGGCGTCCGCTGCAATCGCGATGCGGATGGGCGTTTTCTTCTGTCGGGCGACCATGAGTCGCCCAGCGGGTATGACCGATGCCATAGGTTCCGCGCAGCGGCTTCTCACGTAACACTTCTTCCAAATTTTTCAGTTTTCCCGGCGCGCGGCGCAGTTCCAGGCCGTCTGGCCCACCGGCAACAGCGATCCCTGCGGAATCGTAGCCGCGGTATTCCAGCCGCCGCAGTCCTTCCAGGATGACCGGGACAGGATCTTTGCTCCCCACATACCCAACAATGCCGCACATAGTTGTCCCATTGTACTGGCGCTGATTCGCTGGAACCGCAGCAATTATGGGGCAAGAAAAAATCGATTCCGGATTCGAAGCCGGATCGATTGGTGCGCGACTTATCTTCGAGGTAATGCTTGAAGAAAACCTTGCAGTTCCAAGGTGATGGGACGCATGAGCGGCTGACCAACAGGCTATTGGCGAATTGAAGAACCGCCCGCGGAAAAGTTTCCGCTCACGGTTCCAGTCGATACGTGTACTCTTCAATCACGGGGTTTACGAGGACTTCTCGGGCAATTCGCTCCACCTCCAGTTGCGCCTCTGGCAATGCCAACGCGTCGCTGAGGGTCAGCACGAAATACTTGCCCTGGCGGACATCTTCGACACCGCGATATTGCATCTTTCGTAGAGCTCCGTGGATGGTCTGCCCCTGGGGGTCCAACACGGTCTTGCGAAGCATTACGTACACATGGGCCTTCATCGTGACTGAATTATACGTAGACGGCCCGCCGATTTCCCAGAGGCAACCCACAGTCAAGGAAAATGAATGACGAATTATCTGGAACTTCCCGCCGGAGCAAAAGCACCCGAAGTCATCAATGCAGTCATTGAAATCCCCTATGAAGGGGTGAACAAGTACGAGTACGATAAGAAACTTCACGTCTTCCGGCTGGATCGGAATCTGTATTCCCCGGTGCACTATCCCGGAGACTACGGATTTATTCCCAGCACCCTCAGCGAGGACGGCGATCCGCTGGATGTGCTGGTACTGGTCGACTCACCCAGCTTTTCGGGATGCGTGATGGATGTTCGCCCTATCGGCTTGTTGCTCATGATGGATCAGGGCATCCCGGATGAGAAGATTCTGTCGGTCGGCCGCAGCAACCCCCGCTATGCGGATGTATGGAATTACACGGAAATCTACCCCCACATGCTGCGCGAAATCACACACTTCTTCTCGATCTATAAGGATTTGGAAGGCAAGCGGGTCGAAATCAAAGGTTGGCACGACGCTTCACGCGCCCGCGAAGCCATCACAGCCTCAATGAAGCGCTATGAGGATGCCAAAGTGGCAAAGACTGCTGCCGAAGCGGAAGATAAGAAAAACATCCTGGTTCCGCGATAGCCGCTATGGGCCGCGCGGGCGTCAGCTGTAATCCGCGAACAAAGTTAAGACCCGCCTCAGAGAGCGGGTCTTTCTTGTTGTGCGAGCAAATTATACGAGACGATGTTTGGATCTAGTCTTTCGCGGCATCCTGCCCGCCTGCACCACTCGTCTCGGCGAATGTGTTCACTCCAGGTGCGGCGCTCGCGGTTTGCGGGCCTGTGGGTCCATTTCCCGGCAGGTTTGCCGGAAGGCCTGTCGGCCGATCCAATCCTTCAAACGTAAACCGCACGGAGGAACCAAACTGTTTGTAGTCGCCGTACTTGACGATCTCTCGCAGATGAACATCGTTCGGCAGACACGCTTTGCAATTCTTGAAGTGCAGCACGCCTTCCGCGCGGGTATAAACCGGAAACCAATACTTTCCATCAATCTGTTGGCGATAGGTCGTGAATGGGATGGAAAGATCTTCCTGACCGCGGCGCGTATCGTCTGGGATATTTTTTCCGTTGGTCACCACAATCTGAAAGTCCTTGGCGTCGACCCAGATGCGTCCTTCAAAGTAGCGCTGATCTTTTTCCATGTGCCGAGGCGTCACGTCGAACACATATGTGTCCACCTGGTCGACGCGCTCCGTACCCACATACGTCACGTGGTATTGCGCGACGTCCTCGGTGGTCAAGGTAAATGGAAGACGATGCTCGATGTCGTCGAAATCTGCAGGACTCAGCAATGCCCGCGTCAGCGTGTTGTCAGGCGCGTACACGACTTTTTCCTGCTTGCGCCCCGAGGGACTCAGCACGATGTCATCCACCTGCAGATATTCTCCGTCGATGCCGCCATTGTCCCCAATTGAGTCCAGCTTGACGGTGCGGCGATAGGTGTAATTCTCCAGTGCGCGCTTGAATTTTGTTTCTTTTTCCGCGAAGCGCTGAATAATCTGCTGCGGCGTGATGCCCTTGGGCTGTGCGGTATCGAGCGGTCCAAAACCAGCATCCAAGGGTGCCGGAGTAAAGGCTTGCCGAGGGCTTTGAGAATCCAAGGCAGTTGGCTCTGAGGATTGCGCTGTCGCGGACAGTCCTGTCCCGAGCGACAGGCACAGCAGTGCGATTCCAAAAAATCGAGACAAGCGCAGGCGCGAAGCGAAGCCAGTCAATAGCCGGTCCTCGTGAGTGACCCGCACAATCGATCCACTAGTCGTACAAAGACAAATCACACCAGACCTCGGGATTCGAGGCTTCTGAATGCACGCCGCGTCTTCCCTTTTTCACCATAGCCGACAGAAGCCAATTTGTAAGATGCGTTAGCACTGTTTTGTGTTACCAAGGTTACTGGATAGTTAACAGCGACGCAGCGCACGATCGAGCGTTGCCACTGGCCCCTGGGAATGAGGTGCCATGATTGTACTCAGCTTCAGCCACCCTGCAAGTACCAGATCACATGGGCGCTCTTGCAAGTCCTGGCCCCGCAACTGAGCGTAGGATTTGGGCAGGAGAAACGCGTGGCATTTGGCACTTTCAATCGGTCAAAAACGCGGGGTAAGCGGCCGCGGGAACCGCTGGATGCGGCTGCCTTGTACGAATATGCTGTTCGCAGCCTGGGCAGCAAAATGCGTACAGTGGCCGAGTTGAAGCGCTTAATGCGCCGCCGCGTGGAGCCCGACGAAACCGGCGAGGCCAAGGTGGAAGCCGTTGTTCTTCGGCTCAAAGAACTCCACTACCTCGACGACAACCGTTACGCCTCCGACTACACCCGCCTGCGAGTTGAAAATGAGAAATTCGGCCGTCGCCGCGTGCAGCAGGACTTGATCCAGCGCGGCGTACACGAGCAAGTGATCGGCAAGACTTTGGACGCCGCCTATTCTGAACTGCCCGAAGCCGAGCTGGCCCGCAAGTATATTGAGCGCAAACGTCTGCGCAAGCCGACCAATGAAAAAGAAACTGCGCGCATCGTTCGCAGCCTGGTGCGTGCCGGTTTCTCCATGGGAACCATCTTCCCACTGCTAAAGGCCTGGAAAGTTGAAGACTCGACTCTCGCAGCCGTCTCGGATATCGACCTGGACACGCCGGAATCCAGCTCGTAAATCGAAGCCAATCTAAGTCCATCCGACTCGGCCCGCACTGCGTCGCTTCGGCCTGAGAAAAGCACTGTGTACTCTAGGCTCATGCGAGCTGCACGGCGGGTCTTCCTCATTTTCCTCCTCCTTTGCCTGCTCTACCCGGCCATGGTGCTGGGGTTGTACTTCTTTGCGCCGCGGCAAAACGCGCAGCTCGGCAAGGTCGATACATTGATTGTCCTGGGCTGTCCCACTCTGGCCGATGGATCACCGTCGCCGGAGCAGCGTGCGCGCGTCATGGAAGGTGTCCGCGAGTTCGACTGGGGAGTTAGCCGTCACATCATCATGACCGGCACGGCCGCCCACAACCGTTTTGTGGAGGCCCATGCTATGGCGATGCTTGCAGAGGCCAACGGCGTTCCACCCTCCGCGATCATCGAAGAAGACCAGGCCCACGACACGATCCAGAATATCTACTACTCCGACAAGATCATGGAGGCAAACGGCTGGCACACGACGGAGGTCATCAGCTCTCCCTATCACCTGCCACGCACCGCGCTCATCCTCCGCCACTACCCCCGACTGCGGTGGAAAACACAGGCCGCTTCCTGGCCGCAGGGCTATGGTCCGTGGAAGAAGCTGAAACTGGATTGGGACGAGGCGGTCAGCTGCTTCCATATCCGTATCGACGGCTTCCCGCCATCGAAGTATTTGCCAAACTAGTTCGCCGCGGCAGACGCGGACCGGCCGGTGGCCCATTCAAGCATCCTTCGGCTTGAGTAGGGTGGTCACATTGATAAACTGAATGGATATGCGTACGTTGTCCGGTGCAGCCCTCCGCGAGATGTTCCTGAAGTTCTTTGAAAGCAAAGGACACACCCGTGTCCATTCATCGTCCCTGGTGCCGCAAAATGATCCGACCCTGCTGTTTACCAACGCGGGCATGAACCAGTTCAAAGATGTTTTTCTCGGTCTGGAGAAGCGGCCTTACTCCCGCGCCACCACGGCGCAAAAATGCGTGCGCGCCGGCGGCAAGCATAACGACCTGGAAAATGTCGGCTTTACGCGCCGCCACCATACTTTTTTTGAAATGCTCGGCAACTTCAGTTTCGGCGACTACTTTAAGAAGGACGCCGTCGCCTACGCGTGGGAATTCGTCACCTCGCCGGAGTGGCTGGGCCTGCCAAAGGACAAGCTGTACGTCACCATCTTCAAAGGCGAAAACGGTGTTGCCCGCGACGACGAGGCCTATCAATTCTGGCTCGACATTGGCGTTGAAAAAGAACGCATCTTTGAGATGGGCATGAAGGATAACTTCTGGCAGATGGGCGACACCGGCCCCTGCGGACCCTGCAGCGAAATCTTCTATGACATGGGTCAAGCCGCATCCGAGACGCCCGACAAAGATTTGCCCTTCGGCGAAGATGATGCCCGCTACGTCGAAATCTGGAACCTGGTATTCATGCAGTTCGACCGCAGCGTCAATCCCAAAACCGGCGACGGAACTTTAGCGCCGCTGCCCAAACCATGCGTCGACACTGGTGCCGGGTTGGAACGCATTGCCGCTGTGATGCAGGGCAAGCTGTCGAATTTTGACACCGACTTGTTTACGCCGCTGATCGCCAAGGCCGCCGAACTGACCGGCACTACATATAAGGATGGCGAATCGCGCAGCGACGCCAGCCTGCGCATCATTGCCGATCATTCTCGTGCCGCAACGTTTCTGATTTCCGATGGAGTGTTGCCCGCGAATGAAGGGCGCGGCTACGTACTGCGCAAAATTCTCCGTCGCGGCATTCGCCATGGACGTCTGCTCGGACAAGAAAAGCCTTTCATGTTCCAGATGGTCTACGCCGTCCGCGACGACATGCAGAATGCCTATCCGGAACTAAAGGACTCTGCCGATCGTGTCGCCAGGGTTGTCGAGGCCGAAGAGCGGCAGTTTGCTCGCGCGGTGAGCGTCGGGCTGGCTCGGCTGGAAAGTGAGTTGGCTCCACTGCTAGGGAAAACCGGAGCTGTATATTCCGGTACGGCTGCTTTCCATCTCTACGAAACCTATGGTCTTCCGCTGGACTTTATGGTCGACGCTGCGCGCGATGCAGGGATCGCCTTCGACATGGAAGGCTTTGAAAAAGCCCGCGCGGAGGAACAAGCCCGGGCTCGCGCGTCCTGGAAAGGCGGATCGAAAGCCACCGCCAGCCCGGCCTATCGCGAATTGCCCAAGACCGTCTTCGAAGGCTACCGCCAACTTGTCTCGAACGGCTGCGAAGTCCTGGCGCTGGTAAAAGACGGTCTCGGCGCGCAGGAAGTGAAAGCCGGCGAGAGTGCGGAAGTTGTCCTCGACCACACCAGTTTCTACGCCGACTCGGGCGGACAGGTGGGCGACCACGGTTGGCTCTATTCCGAAGATGGAAATGTGATTGTTGCCGACGTCCTGGGTTGCACCAAGCCGATGCAGGGTATCTTCGCGCACAAAATCATCGCGAAGCAAACCATCGCTCTCGGTGACAAGGTCAACACCGTCGTCGATCCGGCGTTCCGTTCCGCGACCGTGCGCAACCACACCGCGACCCATCTGTTGCACGCCGCCTTGCGCGAAACTCTTGGCACGCACGTGAAACAGGCTGGCTCGTTGAACGATCCGGCGCATCTGCGCTTCGACTTCTCACACTTTACCGCGGTCGCCGATGAAGAATTGCAGGACATTGAAGACAGCATCAACATGAATGTTCTGGCGAACACCAAGGTAGTCACGCTGGAGGACGTGCCGATCGATGTGGCCGTGAACGAGTATCACGCGATGGCTTTGTTCGGTGAAAAATACGGCGACAAGGTGCGCGTGGTCAAGATTGGCGACTTCTCCACCGAGTTGTGCGGCGGTACGCACGCGGGGGCGACCGGCGAAATTGGCCTGGTGAAATTGCTGGGCGAAAATAGTGTTTCCTCCGGCGTGCGCCGCATTGAAGCGGTCACCGGAACGGGTGCGCTGGACGAATTTCGGCGCGGCTTCGCGGTCGCAAAGGTGGCCGAGCAGGTCGCAGGCAAAGGCGCCGCGGCTGACCATAAC
>JBARFA010000188.1:0-18235 GCA_049796755.1 Acidobacteriaceae bacterium | reverse complement strand
GCTTTCACGTCGAACTCTCGTCATTCAAAGATTTCAACGCCTATACTTGGGTGGAATTTTGACATCCCTTTTATGAGGAGCTGGTGCCTGTGAAGCGAAGAGAATTTTTGAAGTCTGCGACGGCCGCTGGTGTCGGCGCCGCGTGGATGAATCCATCCGCATCCGCGAAAACTCCCGAGAACCAGACCGAACCCCCGTTTCAGAGTTACTCGCTCGGTCCCGATTCCAAGCGCCAGCCTGATGTTCCCACTGGCAAGGTCTTCGGCTTCTCGATGGACCAGTCGAAGTTCTTTCCTGGCACACAGCGCAACATCGACGTGTATATCCCGGCGCAATACACCGCCGATCGTCCTGCGTGCGTGCTGGTCGCACTGGATCGCCTGATGCGCAGCCAACCCATCGTTTTCGATAACCTGATCCATCGCAAAGAACTTCCTGTCATCATTGCGATCGGGCTTTCCTTCGGAACGGATCCCTCCGCCGACCCGCCGCGCAATCCCCGCTTCAATCGCAGTTTCGAGTTCGACAGCCTATCCCCTGTTTTGGCGGAATTCATCCTGCAGGAACTTCTGCCTGCGGTCGAGCGACACAAGACTCCCGACGGCCTTTCCATCCACCTTTCCACCGATCCCAATGATCGCGGCATAATGGGAGGCAGCACCGGGGGCATCGGTTCCTTCACCGTCGCTTGGCAGCGTCCCGACGCCTTTCGCCGCGTCTACAGCATGATCGGCACCTACGTCGGCATGCGCGGAGGTGATCGCTATCCGGTGCTCGTTCGAAAAACCGATCCAAAACCGCTGCGAGTTTTTTTGCAGGATGGCATCCGCGATGGCTGGCCCGGCGGCCTGGAGTTTGGCGACTGGTGGATGAGCAATCAGGAAATGGAACGCTCACTGACGTTTTCCGGATATGAAGTCAATCACGCTTGGGGCGTGTTGGGACATGAAAACAGTCACGGCGAATCCATTCTGCCCGATGTGATGCGCTGGCTCTGGAAGGATTGGCCCAAGCCGGTTGAAGCTGGAACCAGTAAAAACTCCATGCTGCGCGAGGTGTTGCAGCCGGAAGAACACTGGGAGCCCGCGCTTGCTGGGGTCGCAGCGCCGGCAAGCCTTACCGTAAACGCACCCATTTATCGAAGCCCTGCCGTCTTAAGCGAGCACTCCACCGCTGCGGCGCTTGCAAGCGACTCCTCGGGGCGAGTCTATGTGCAGAATCCTTCCAACGGAAGAATCGATCGCATCAATGCCGATGGATCGACAGAACACTTTGCTCGCGTCAGCGCTGGGAATAACGGAATCGCATTTGGTCCGGATGGACGGCTCTACGTCGCGGAAACTACCCAGGGAAGAATTATCGCGCTGAATGAACAAGGCCATGCCGCTGTCATTGCCGAGGGAATCCGCGGCGTGGGACTCACTGTGACGCACACGGGAAATATCTACGCGACGGAGCCGAATGACGCTGCTCCAAATTCCGGCAAGGTCTGGCTCATTCGTCCCCACGGCGAAAAAACTGTCGTCGCCGAAGGACTCAGCGGTCCATCCGGAGTTTCTATCTCTCCGGATGGTTTGTGGCTCTTCGCCGCGGAAAGCAAGGGTCATCACGGCTACAGCTATCGCATACAGTCCAGCGGCGGATTGCAGCTTGGCGAACCCTTCTACTGGTTTCACGTTCCCGATACCGCCAACGATAGCGGCGTGACCCAGGTCTGCATGGGTCGCGATGGATATGCGTACGCTGCCACGCGCATGGGAGTGCAGATCTTCGATCGCAATGGACGTGTTCGAGCTATTCTGCCGGTTGTTGGGCACCAGTTGGCTGGAATCTGTTTTGGCGGCGCTGACATGCAAACCCTCTATGTCTCCAGCGGAGACGCAATCTATCAACGCAAGCTCAAAGCAGTAGGTTTTGCACCATTCGCCGCGCCGATGGTGCTCCCGGAAGGTTCAGCGGGATAGCTTCCACCTGCAAGCTTTTCAATCGACGATGAACACCTTTGCTCCAATGTCCGATGAAATCCGATGCCTGCCAGCGTCATCACCGACATGAAAGCTCGAGCCCGCGCCCAGATCGAAGCTTCGTCCATCCCCCAATACGATCTTCAACGATCCCGCAACGATGAACGCGATGTGACCCTTGGCGCACCAGTGGTCGGCGCTGTAGCCGGGTGTATAGTCGACCATCCGAACGCACAACGTTTCGTCGATCACGGTTCGCATTTGCGCTGTACCGCTCTTGCCGGGGACTTCGATTACAGGTACCGTCTCCCAGTCAATCACCGTGAACGGCACCTGTTGGATCTTCATCGGAGTTTCTCCACAACGGAAAACGAAGGAATTTGTAGCGATGCTTACCCTACTCGATTCGCGCGCGATCTTTCACCTTGCGCGCCGGAACGCCAGCATAAATCGACCATGGTTCCAGATCTTTGGTCGCCACGGAAGCAAGGCCAAGAATCGCTCCATCCCCAAGATTCACCCCCGGCGAAACGCAGGCACGCGCCGCAACCCAGGCATAGCGTCCCAGCCGCATCGGGAACGGCACCACGGGAAACTTTGGGTCGTTGTAGTCATGGGTCGCGCCGCAGAGATACGCCCCTTGCGACACGATGACATGCGAGGCAAGGAACATCGGCGCAGGATTGTAGAGTTCCGCTCCATCGGCGACCATGACTGTGTCCTCGCAATGCAGATTCCACGGCGCCCAGACGCGAGATGCTGGATAGAAGCGGCAATACGGTCCCAGCTTCGCGCCAAAACATCGCAGCAGCCACGCGCGCCACGCATGCGCGATCCGCGGCGACGGACGATAGAGCAAGATCCACACTACACTCCACAGCTGTCGCTGCACGCGATTGCCGAAGGAATACTGCGGCGAAATATACGGATCTTTTCGCGTGCGCGTGACGCTCCGGGCAATCTCCCGATCCGTAGGCGAGGCAAGCGTACTAGAGGACGGGTTGGGATCCATGGGCCACGCTCGCTACTGCATGTACTGAAAGAATCGTACTAGCTCGCTGACATTTTGATCCAGATTATAGCGAGACACAAAGCACGCACGTGCCTGCCGCTGCATCTCTTGACGCTCGTCAATCGATAGCGCCAGCCATCGCTGCAGCAGCAGTGTCGTACCATCCAGCGTGTCCGGAGCAACCAGCCCGGCGCCATCTGAATGAATCTCCGGCCAGATGTTCACCTGGTCAGAAATCAGAACCGGTCGGCTGCAACCCAGAGCTTCGGCCACGGCGATGCCAAAATTTTCCTGGTGCGATGGCAGCACAAATGTCTCGCTGGCATGAAACGCTCCCCACTTGGCATCGCCAGTGATCAGGCCGGGCCAGTGCACACGGTGCGTCAAGTGGGCTGCTTTGACACGCGCCTCTAAGCCGTCGCGCATGCCCGCGTCCGGGCCCGCCATCACCAGGTCAACATCGGGCGAGCTGGCGGCAATTGCCAGAAATGCATCGATCAGCAGATCGCATCCTTTTTTCGGATGGATCCTGCCCAGGTACAGAAAGAATCGCCTTCCTCGCGCCCCGGGACAGGCTTCGTAGAACGCCTCCACTTGCTGCTGCGGGTCACCCGGAGGCGTTTCCGCTCCATACGGCACCACGGCAGCATTCCAGGGTGGTGTATTGAAGCTCTGCGGGGCCAGGCGCTGCTCGGTGTCACAGGTGAAAAGAATCGAGCTTGCATCGCGCAGCACCCGCCGCTCTGCCAGGTTCCAGTAAATCCATTTCTTGATGTGCTTCAACGGATAGCGCCTCTTGAACCATGGGTCCAGCATCCCATGCGGAAATAAAACATAGGGTTTGCGTCCATGGATCGCGCGCCATGTGCCGTAACTTTGGTATTGCCAGATGCCGTGAATCACGACTCCATCGAAGCGATCAATATTCCTACGCAGCCAGGGAATCCATGCGCTGGAGTAGCCATAGGTTCCCTTGCTCTGACCCAATGCGTGTACAGGAAACGTGATCTCGTGAAGAAAATCCTCCGACGCATCATCGAGGCACGCCACTTCACCTTCCCAACCCAGACGCGGACCTGCCGCCACAATGCAGCGGACTAGCTGGGCGGGTCCACCGTATTCCGGATGGAGAGAACGAATCACATGCAAAATATGCATGGCTACGCGCTCTCCTTGCGGTGGAGTTCGAGGATTCGGACGAAACGCTGGTTCGCTTCCATAGTTATTTGTGTTCGCTGGCTGCCGTAAATGCCTGCATCAATTCCCGCACATTGGCTTCGAAACTGAAGCCTTGAATGCTATCCCGGCTGCGCTCGCCCATCTTACGACAAGCGGACGGATCCGCCAGAAGATTTGCCAGTGCATCGGCCAGCGCGCTTGCATTCCTTGCTGGAAACACGAGGCCGTTGTCTCCATCTTTCACCAAATCCGGTTGGCACCCTACCTGGTCGGAAACAACGATGGGCTTGCCTGCGTTCATGGCCTCATTCACCACCAGTCCCCAGGGCTCATGGATGGAAGGCAGCACGAACGCATCGCATAGATCATAGAATCGCGGCAGCTCCGACTGATTGCGAAACCCAAGCATGTGGACGCCCTCGCGATCCGCCGCGCTCTCCTGTTGCAGGCGTGCTTCGATCTGGGGCCGCTGCTCTCCCTCCCCAACGATCAGCAAATATGGGAGAGGACGGAATGCATCCTCCAATCTCGATCGCTTCACAAGTTCCAGATAGGCATCCACCAGATCGATGCAGCATTTTCTCGCCAACAGCTTGGATGCAAACAGCAAAACAGGCCGATTCGCTTCCAGCCCCAACTGCTGCCGCAACTGCTCTCGTGTAGCGGAAGCCGCAGTGCACCGCTCCTGGAAAAATGCATTATCCACCGCGTATGGAATCGAAAAGACGGGAATCTCCGTGCCAAGATGATGGTGCCAGTACTCCGTATTCCGCTGCCCGACGCTGAGAACTCCATAGGTAAAGCGTCGTAAGATCCGGAAGAATAGAGCCTTCACCGCCAGCTTGACCGGCCCGCGCGGATGATCGATCAGGGTCGAGTCGGTGCGCAGCAACACTGGGATACCCAACATGTTTGCCGCCGCCATCGCGATCCAGGAATTAAGCGTCGCGTAGCCATGAATCCACAGCACATCGAACCGGCCCTGCCAGAGCCGGCGATAGATTCCGCGATTGAGTGGTCGAAAGAATGACACATCCTGGCCGTCGAGCAGTCGCGGCAGAAATTCGTGTAAGTAGCCGCCCAGCAGCGGCACATCCCATTCCACCGCCGTTCCAAATCCTTTGTCGTGATAGCTGCGTACAGAAAAGTCGGAGGTGTAGAGCACTGTCAATTCCAATCCAGGTTGCTGGCCAAGCAGCCGCAACAAGGGTGTTTGGTACTGGATCGGATGACTGAGAAGATAGGCGACTCGCAGCATAACTTTCAGCAGGTAATACGACCACAATGATAGGCGAGTTCTAACATGACATGTTAGGAACCATCGCAGCCGACGGCATCACAGCAATGGAATTGCGTAGACTAAGCCGATCGCGATGCCCACCCCACCGCCTTTAATGGCAGCCTTGATCAGGTTGGTCGGGATCATCACGATGTCATCATTTTGCAGAATCGGATCAGGATCCTTTCCGTCGATCACTCGCGAAAGGTTCACGCGGATTTCGCGGCGCTTCGCGCCGGTAGTGCGAATAATGCGAGTCTCGGTCGGCTCGGCCTGAAAGCCGGTGTTCCCTGCCAACGTCACTGCTTGCGTCAACGTCAGCGGAGTGTCCGGAGTAATCGGATAGGCGCCGGAATGCAGCACAGCCCCCACCACGTACACCACACCGGTGCGCGGAACAATCACGCGATCGCCCGGGTATAGAGGAATGTTCTGATCCACGGCATTAGCCGGGTTGGAATTCAGGACCACCAGCAGCGGCTCGTTCACGCCCTTTCGAAGAATCGAAATACTATGGCTGGCATCCGGCTTGAGTCCTCCGGCAGCGGAAAGCGCATCGAACAAACTCATCGGCGCGAACGCAGGAATCGCCCGGGGCGAGTTCACCTCTCCCATGACACCGATAATGTCGACATTCGAATCCGTGACCGAGATCAACACATCCGGACTGAGGATCATTTGACCGTCAATTAACTTCTTCTCAACCAATCGCTGAGCCTGCTCGACGGTCAGGCCCGCGACATGGGTGCTGCCGATCAGCGGCAAATCCACGTTGCCGTCTCCAGCAATCCGCGCCGTTATTTTGTAGTCTGGCACACCATACACGCTCACCGTGATCCCGTCGCCGGGATGCAGAACGATCGGGCCTCCCGGGATAACTTCCGTCGGAGCCCGCTCGACCAAACCCTTATTGTCCGGGTTCGGACTGTCCGCTTTTGTCGGCGCCGGACCCTGAAACTGTGCATACGCAGGGGCCGCCGGCCAAAGCATTGCCACTACCAGCACCAGAGGCACAATACCTGCCGCCGCTAGGCGCGCGACACCTGGGCAAAACCGCCGAGCCATTGTCGTCGATCTCAGGGCGAACATCAGGAATCCTCCCTGCGCCAGAAGAATGGCCATTTGCGCTTGCCCTTTCCATTGGCGGGAGCTCGGCCATTGGAATAGGAATAGCGCTGATATCCGTAGTACCCGTAATAGCGTTGCGACGCCGCATCGACAGCATTGATGACGGTGCCTCCCAGCCGCGTACCGGCGCGCAGCATCAGATCACGAGAGCGGCGTACAGAATGTTTGCTGGCGCGTCCATAGCGAACGACTAACAGCACCGCGTCAGCGAAGGGTGCGAGAATCAGCCCGTCCGTAATCGTCAGTACCGGCGGCGAATCGATGATGATGTGGGTGAACCGCTGCTTGCATTCCTCCAGGAACGTGATCATTCGATTCGACGAGATCAATTCCGTTGGAAACGGCGGAACCGGTCCGCTAGGCAGAAGGAATAGATTGGGCGCTTCAGGAACGGTCTGGATCGATTCATCCAGCGTCGTCGAACCGGATAACAGCGTGGAAAGACCAACGCGGCTGGTGATCCCGAAGCGGCTGTGAATGGTGGGCCGGCGAAGATCGCCATCGATCAACAATACCTTGGCCTCGCGGAACGCCAGTACCGCGGCCAGGTTGCTCGCAATCGTGCTCTTCCCTTCCGCTGGAGTTGAACTGGTGATGAGCACCGTCTGCGGCGGCTGTCCTACGCCGGACAGCAGCAGAGAGGTCCGCAGCGACCGGAAGGCCTCGGCAAACTGCGAATTAGGCTGGCCAATGACGTCGACATTTCTTTGCGCCGCCGTTCGCGTGTCCTCCGTCATAGTTCGGGGCAGCACTTTTCTCGCGCGCGGAATCACGGCCAGCGACGGCAATTCAGAAATGGTTTCGATATCGTGAACGCTGCGCAGGCTGGTGTCCAGACTGTCGAAGAAGAATGCCAGCGCAACACCACCAAACAATCCAAACATCAGGCCGATCAATACACGGGAGCTGCGGCGCATTCCGCTCGGCAGCAACGGCTTGCGAGCATAATCGACGACATCAATTTCGCTCGACTCCAGTCCCGCCTCAATCCCGGCTTCGCGCAGGCGACGTAACAGGCCGTCATATAAAGTGCGGTTGGAATCAAACTCCCGCTGAAGCAGCACGAACTGGATCATGTCGTCGCGCTTCTGGTAGTCCTTGGCCTCTTCGTCCTTCAGAACTCCTAAAGTCATCGACTCGTTCACGGCGGCAGCTTGATAGGCGTTGTTCGACTCCGCCAGAACGCGCGCTTCCTCTTTATCGATGGCCTTTTGATTCTGTGCCATCTCAGCCTTCAACTGCTTGACCGCCGGATAGTTCGGCCCAAACTGGGAAATGAGTTGCGCGTATTGCGATTCCAGCGTGGCTTGACCGTTGCGCAGTGTAGCCAGCAATGTACCCGATCCTGAACCCAGAACCGCAGGGCTGCCGTCAATCAAGTCCGGATTCATCGAAGTCAGCATGCGGTAGCGCGCTTCCGACACGATGCGGGCAATCTTCGCGTCCGCGGCAGCCTTCGACAGATCATCCAACGTATCCAGGTTCAGGTTGTGCGCCTGGTCGCCAAAACCCAGTACACCCAGCTTTCGCTGCAACTCCGCCAGCTTCTGCTGCTCGGTCTCTACCGACTGTTTCAAGTCGTCCAGCTGCGTCGACAGCCACTGCGAGACCCGTTGCGTCGATGCGAAGCGCGTCTGAAAACTGCGTACGATGTAGTCGTTGATCAGGGTATTCACCACCCGCGCCGACAGCTCCGGCGACAAGCTGGTGAAGTTGATGGCAATCAGTTCCGTCTTGGGCACGCGGCCAATCGACAACCCTCCGCGCAGAAATCCAATCATCCAGTCCTGCACCGCCGGGTCATTCGGATCGACGTGCGTCACCGTCGCTTTCGGTCCCAGGAAAACAGGATTGTCTTCCAGCTTTAGTTCTTTTGCCACCTTCAGCAGCAAAGAGTCGCTCTGCAGAATCGCGACTTCTGTTTCCAGACGTGTGCCCAGGTCCTGCGGTCCGGAACTTCCATTGCCAATGCGGTACTCGTTCGAGGCGCCGGGACGTACCTGGATCGTCCCTCCGGCAATGTAGGTTTTCGGGGTGGTAATTGCGCGCACCACTCCAAACACCGTGCCAATAAAAACGCAGGTCAAAACGATCCACTTTCGCTTGCGCAGCGTCAGAAGGTTTTCTGCCAGCGCGTTCCCTTCCTCGTTCGTGACCCAGCCGCCACCGGTCTGGAACGATCGAGGTTTGAATTCTTCTTGGGGCGCTGCGTTGGTTTCGATTGGGCTCATGCCAGGACGGACCGCTCATTCATTCTTGCGCTAGATTGTTGCATGGAGATGCTTTTGAAACCTCGGAGTTCGGACGGCATTCGGAAAATGTTTTGCGGACAATTCTTTTCTCTCCACGGCTGGGCCAGATCCGCCTCTTCCATGGTCTTCCGATCCTCCACGCGCACGGTCTGAAGCTTTGGACTGCGCTCTGCCATATCCCTCATACATACAATAAGCCGTCACCGATTCAATCTCAGTGATGGACCCCAATACACCTTGGCGATGGTTACTCTTGAGGATAGGTGCAAGCGCCGACGCGCGTCAATTCTCTTGGTAGCGCCGCGGGCAGGAAACCGCCGCGAGTAAAGAATACAGGAGTTACCGAGACAGGGATGTCAGGAAAGTTCCCCGGGCTAGGCGGCGAAAATCGAGGGATTCCGATAATGGGAATCGATGCGATCGCTCGGTCCGACCTCGGGGCAAGTCAGGTTCTCCCCCATCCTCACTAGAAAAGCAGGCCGCTCGCGCTGATATGATCGTCGAGTATTGGCGTCTGTTGCAAGCAGTCGCGAAGGTACACCCAAGATATGGATGTCAATCGTCCCATTGTCGTGGTCGGCTCCGGGTATGTGGGCCTGGTGGCGGCCCTCTGCTTTGCCGAAATGGGATACCACGTGTTGTGCGTGGACAATGATCCAGCCAAAATGGCCGCGTTGCAGGCCGGTCGTGCCACCATTCACGAACAGTTCCTGCCGGAATTGCTCGCTCGGCACGGCAACCGCAATGTAGTGTTCACCACCGAATTAGGCGCCGCTGCCCGTCAGGCAGAAGTGATCTTTATCGCCGTCGGAACCCCGCAGGCGCGCGGTGGCAAGGCAAACCTTTCGTACATCGAGTCCGCCGTAAAAGAAATTGCCAGAAATATTGATCACTACACCGTGATTGTGGAAAAAAGCACGGTCCCGGTCTATACCAATGAGTGGATCGGCGGTTTGATCGAACGTTGTGGCGTTCCCCGCGATCGCTTCGACGTGGTTTCCAATCCGGAATTTCTTCGCGAAGGCAGTGCCGCGGCAGATTTTCTTCATCCCGACCGCATCGTCATCGGATGCAGCAACGACCGCTCCGCTGCGCTGGTCGGCGAGGTCTACTGGCCGCTGACCTCGGGCGCCTACTACGAACGCGCCGACATTATCCCAGGGCAATGCGTTCCCGACAAACCGCCAGTACTGCTGCGCACTTCACCCCAGAGCGCCGAATTGATCAAACACGCCTCCAACGCATTCCTTGCGATGAAAGTTTCCTTTATCAATGCGATTGCCAACCTTTGTGAAATTGTGGGCGCCAACATTACTGAAGTGGGGCCCGGCGTCGGCATGGACCAGCGCATCGGCACACAGTTTCTTCATCCCGGCATTGGCTACGGCGGCTCCTGTTTCCCCAAGGACCTGACAGCCTTTCGCTCCATGGCCGCCGAATACGGAATTGATTTCAGCCTGCTGGGCGCCATTGAACGCATCAACGAACTGCAGCCGCTGCGCTTTCTGGAGAAGGTGCGAAACGCTCTTGGCAGCCTCGAAGGAAAACATCTTGCGGTACTTGGCCTGGCTTACAAGGGAGGCACCGACGACGTTCGGGAATCTCCCGCCATGCGCCTGGTGCAGTTGATTCTGGCCGAGGGCGCCACCATCGTCGCTTACGATCCGGCCGCAATGACTCGCGCGCAGGAAGTCCTGCCTCCGAGCCCGGCGTTGCGCTATGCGGCAAGTGAGTTGGAGACGGCGACGGATGCCGACGCGCTGCTGGTACTCACCGACTGGCCGCAATTTCTTTCCCTGGATCTCGAACTGTTTTCTCAAACGCTGCGACAACCCTTGTTGATCGACGGTCGCAACTTGTTCGCGCCGGAAGATGTCATTCGCCATGGAATGATGTATCTCAGTGTGGGACGTCCGGCAGCCGGAACCACGGAGTTCGAAGGCCAGCCGGAACTTTCAGAATTTGCCGAAACCGGGGCCTCAGTCCAGCGCAGCATCCCATCAGAAAAAATTGCTGCACCATACCTTGTACCCCCGGTCGCCCGTGGCAAGAAAAAAATGCGCGTTCTGCTGACCGGTGCCGCCGGATTTCTCGGTTCCCACCTCACCGATCGCCTGTTGGCTGAGGGCCACTCCGTCGTCGGCGTCGATAACTTATCGACCGGACACTTTCATAACCTCGCCCACCTCACCCGCGACCCGCGTTTTGAGCTGATCGAACACGACATCTGCGAATTCTTCGATCCCGGCCCCATCGACTACATTTTCAACTTCGCCTGCCCGGCCAGCCCGCCGCAATACATGCGCCTTGGCATTGATACGTTGCGGGTCGGTTCAGAAGGCACCATGAACATTCTGGACCTGGCGCGGAAATACCGCGCGAAGGTTCTGCACGCGTCCACATCCGAGTGCTATGGCACCCCAGAGATTCATCCGCAACCGGAAAGTTATTGGGGCCACGTCAATCCCGTCGGCCCGCGCTCTGTTTATGACGAGGCCAAGCGTTTTGGCGAGGCCGCGGTCATGGCTTATCGCGCCCACTTTAACGTCGACGGTCACCTGGTCCGAATCTTCAACACGTATGGCCCGCGTATGCAGCCCGAGGATGGCCGCGTGATTTCCAACTTCGTGATGCAGGCGCTGCGCGGTGACGATGTCACCGTCTACGGCGACGGCTCACACACCCGCAGCTTCTGCTATGTGACCGACCTGATTGAAGGCATCGTTCGCCTATCGCGTATCGAAGAACCGCTGCCGGTGAACCTGGGCAATCCCGCAGAGAACACCGTTCTCGACTGCGCCCGCCGCGTGATTGCGCTCACCGGTTCCTCCAGCCGAATTCGCTTTGAGTTGCTGCCGCAGGACGATCCGCCGCGCCGCCGCCCCGACATTACCAAGGCCCGCCAACTATTGGCTTGGGAGCCCGTCGTTTCCTTCGACCAGGGTCTCAGCGAGACCATCGCCTACTTCCGCGCCCTCCCCGCCGAACTCATCGTCGCCGGCTAGGCAGGTTCGGCCCTTTCCCGTGTGGAATGTTCACTGATTCACCCGGCGATGATGGTACCCGTAGAGGTTTTCCGCGATCCCGGGAGCGGCTACTGGATTGAAGCCCGCTCAGGGGGCGATTCGGCATTAGTTCCGAATTGGCGACCAACCACTCAGGCCCGCGATATTAGACTGTTGCTAACGGCTCGGTAGTGGGTCAATTTGAATCCACAGGGAGGATTGGCGCGAATCGAAAACAGGAAGGCCCTGATTCTCGGTGCTGCATTGCTGGTCCCTGTGGTGTTCCTGGGGGCATTTTGGCTGTGGTGGTCGACGTCTTACGTTCCTTCAAATATCGTCGATTTTCACCCCAAAGCTTTTCAGGCAAAGGCGACTAGCAAGTTCTTCTATTCTTTCGGGGATGAGTTGAAGTTCGGAAACGAAGTTTCCCCTCAGTCTCCGACGTTGATGCGCGGAAGTATTGGGTATTTTGTTGTCTCGCCAGACAGTAGAAGGATCGCCGTCGTAGTCAGCGGTAAGCTCGAAGTTGTAAGCAGGTGCCCGCTCGCGATTCGTCAGGTAGTGCCGGTTGACTCAATTTTCAGAGAGCCGAAACCACTTGGGCGACAATTTTTTCGCGATTTTGAAATGCAGTGGTCCCAAGATTCAAAGATTCTCTATCTCGTGAAAGACGAGTTCTACGAAACAAAGGGAGGGCAACTTTTCTCAGATAAGGCGGAGCTTTGGGGATACGACGTTAACGCGAATCGTCTTTGGATGGTTCTGAAGCCATTTCCAGCAGGTAGCTATTTTCTCGGTCAGAAATCGGGGATTTACTTTTCTGTGCCGACAGAAAACGGCGATTTGCAGCTGCGGTGCTTCGATGGCAAGCATACGCATGACATTCGAGTGCCCTATGGACAAGCGATTCCAGTCGAGCAGCTGAATGCGAGTTTCCGGGAATCGCCGTTCTTTTCTTTTGATGATCTCAGCGGTCTCGACCAAATACGGACCGCGAAATACCTGTCCACGGCGATAAGCGGGGCTAATGGTGTCGAGTGGCTGGAGGCCGGAAATAAAAGGTTGATGGCATTCACACGCGGCGTAGGACTCAAAGGCCCCTATTACTGCGACCAAGCCGATCAGGGTGTTTTTCTTCCAGGAAACAGATACTTTCTTTTCAGCAATTATTGCGGCAACTACGAGGGGCAAATCCTCCTCGACACGCGCACTGGGGACTACGAGCGACTCCCGAAAGGCTCGCGCGTTTACCTGACCTTCAACACTGAATCGTATTTCCACTACAAAATTACGGTCGATGGCATCAAAGCCGAGTAGACGTGAAGAACACATGGAAAAGCTGCTTCTCTGATTGCGGCCCAAAGCACTCGAAACGACTGTTGGCGTACTAGCGCAAAACGGAGATTCATACTTTTACGTCGCATGGGTGCAAAGAACCTTCGCAGCATGAGCTGTCGATCAAAGTGACGCCAACAGTCCAACGCACTAATTGCATTGCACATTTCATCCGTGCCTTCGGTTCACGGGCTGGATCGTCGGCTAGATGAAACCTCGACCCACCATCGCACTTATTGCACAAACGAAATTTCGTAGCGCTCGGAGATGGCCATTAACTGTTCGACATCTTGCGGCATTGTCAGAACAGAAATCTCTTCCAGGTATTTCTCCATACCGGCTGGAGTCACAAACACCAGCATTTTGCCGGTCGTCGTTCCTGCATTGCGGAAGGTATGCACTCCGCCGCGGGTGGCGAGAACCGCTTGCCTCGCGGGAACCTTGTGCCACGCTCCGTCCTGCAATAACTCGTAATCGCCCTCCAGCACAAAGAAGGTTTCATCCTCGCGCAAGTGAGAATGCGGCGGGGGTCCTCCGCCAGGCGGCGAGGTTTGCATGAGTGTGGTTGACAGTCCGCCGGTCATTTCGCCGGAGACGAGGATCTCGACGGGCTCGCCGAAGACCTTGAAGCTTTTCACTGGGTTCACAGATGTTCCGTTCCGCGGGACAAAGTAAAGTCCTTGAATCAGGAAACATCCTAGCAAAGAAAATCAGCGCAATTCTAAAAATCGAGCGCTGCTCGCCCTACCAGCTGCGAATCGTGTGAGTCTTCTTCGGGTACCAGGTGATTTGAATATTCGTCGTGACGTCGTTCTGTCCGCCGGTTTTGTACACGGGAGCTTTCCAGCGCTCGTACTGCACCCACGCGTTCAACTCCACATCCGGCTTCAGCCGCTTGACGACGGTGAAGGTGAAATCATTCTGCGTGGTTCCGCCATCCACCCGCGGCACTCCGGTCGAAAAAGTGTTGCCCGGGATAAAGTCCTTGGCAGCCTTGGCATTTCGATAGGAGACTTGCAACATCTCCATAGGAGAAAGATGATAGGTCAGCCACGCCTGGCCGCCCTTTGCTTCACGGCCGATCCAGTCGCCAAAAATATTGCCCTTGTTGGTGTAACCCTGCTTCTGAATGGTTTCGTAATACATAAAGCTGCCGTCATTGCTGTTGGAAACAGGAACGTCGGTGTAGACGCCCTCCGCACGAAAATCGAATTTGGGGGCGTTGGGCAGGCGAGCCAGAAAGATTCCCGACCGGATGGCCGCGCGCCGCGGTGCGCTGACCGGCGTTACATCATCGTGCGATTCCGAATCGGCATAGAGCGTCACCAGCTTGCTTATGTAAGGCAGGCGCCAGCTGAAATCAAAGGTGCTGAAGCGGGCTCCCGGATCGTTGCGAGAAAATTTGACCGACACCGGAACGTTTTGGAAACTTGTAAAGCTGTTCCAGAAGCTGCCGAAGGTGATCGGCACGTGGCCCTTACCACCCCAGATCACTGTCCGCGAAAATCCAAATTCAAACGTGGGAGTTGGATTGAACGCGAACTTCTCCATGTGCACCCAGGGCTCATTCGGATCGGTATGGCCCTGCAAGCTGCCGACAAGAAACTCATACCGCACCGGGCCCAGCACATAGGACAGATACGGAATCTTCAGCGGAACAACGCGGTTGATGCGGAAGGAATAAATATCCTCCGCGTTATTGCTCCAGGCAAATGCGCCGCCTGTCGCCGGGCCGTCCCACACATCGCTCTTTCCAATCGAGAAGTCGTGATTGAGAAATGTCGCGGAGAAATTGGCTTCAATCAAGCGAAAATAATTGTAGGCCGGGATCGGGCCCTCCGGAATCGTGTCCTGCGGTCCGGGCGGAATATAGTCCACGTCCGCCAGCGTCGCCGCAAGGTCCGAAGAATATCCATCCGCGCTGGGTGTGTGCTGATATTCGCCCCGCACATACAGAGCAAACGGACCTGAAGTCGCACGAGCGCTGAACCCTGCGTAGTTGTTGAATCCTTCCTCATACGGACGCCCGTAGTCGTTGATGATCGTCTGCCCAAGGTGATAGCTGTCCCGCAACGGGGTTCCTCCGATCGGCATGGCACGTTCATACAGCGACTCCAGCGTCGCGTTCGTCGTCCAATAGCCGGTCGTGTGGATGTCTCCTTCGAGTTCACCAAGGACGGCATTGTAAATTTCCAGCGCTTGCTCGTTGTTGGTGTCGGAGTGAATTCTTTCCTGTTCGGCAAACAGCATGCGAAGCACGGCGAGCCGCGTCCACGGACGCATATCAACGAACGCGGTGTTTAAATACCCCAGCGAGTAGAGCCGCATCAGCGCCGGATATATCCAACTATCTAATGGAATGTAGGTTGACCCCAGGTTGCCTGCGATTTCTGACGCCGGCACGATCGCAAACGGAGGAAAGGCTTCATCCGAGGTGTTGCCATTGGATTGGGCAGGAGGCATGTACGTGTTTGGCACGCCCGGTTGTGGCTTCGGCGGTTTCGGCGCTCGATACGCTGGCTCACTTTGGTCCTGTTGCGGACCAAACATCATCGTGGACTCCACTGGCTGCCACGATACATTTGCCAAAAAGGTTGAACCTGCCCCAGGAAGTGGTCGCGCCACCTGCGCCTCTGCGTTTCCACTTTGCAGGACCATCACTCCAACTGCCAACCCCGCGCACAGCCAACTTGCCCCAACTGTCCGAATGCTACGATTTTTCACTTGCACCTCAAAAAAACTGATCCCAACCATCCCGCCATAAACTGACTGCGGCAACAAAACGGCTGTCGAAAGCCACACAGAATCTCTCGCCCCTAAAATTCTATCGGGAATTCTGAAAGACTTCAGTTTCGCTCAGGCTGGCTACTTTCTTATGATGCGGTGTGGAGGCTGTTTCAGGCAAAGTTTGTCCTGCCCTGAAATTTCTAAGAGATCCCCGGTTTTGCCTCCGCGTAACCGCCGCAGTCCAAAAAACCCTGCATAACGACACTCGATAACCTCGATAAAAAATTTGTATTCGACCTTTCACGAGCCACAAGGCAAAGTAGAATTAAGTTCTCGTCTTTCCTCATATTCATTTTGGTTTTGCTGGGCATACTGTTCCAATCATGCGCACTCGGCAATGGTGCCGCGAAGTTTCATTTCCAGACGTCCCTGTCTACGCAGTCTGGGTCAACCGCAAGTTCAAGATATGTCACGAAATATAGGTTTTTTCATTTCATTCTTCCACCACGGCGGTCAATCGTTATGAGACGGATCCAAGAGCGGTGCCTCGGTATTTGGCAACCAGCCGAGAATCACAGGAATCAGCGTGGCTTGCGACCTGGTGTAGCCCGAGTCATCCCCACTGCAGGGGCGTCGCATCGAACTTCTTTTGCGCGCGCCGTGCTTCTATTTTTCCTGTTCGCCGGCTGCTTCGCGACCATCGCCCAGGCGCAGGTTGCCGCGACGACCGACGCCCAGGTGCAGCAGCATCTGCAGCAGTTGGATGTAGCCGTGCAACACGCCCAGCTTTCCGCCGATAACGGCTGGATGCTGGTCTCCGCCGCGCTGGTGCTGATGATGACCATTCCCGGCCTGGCCCTGTTTTACGGCGGACTGGTCCGAAAAAAGAATGTCCTGAGCACCATGATGCATAGCTTTGCCATGGCTGGCATTATTTCGGTGGTATGGGCATTCGTCGGCTTCAGCCTGTGCTTTGGGTCGGGGACCTGGTTTATTGGCGGATTTCACCACCTGTTCCTCCGTGGAGTTGGCTCGGCACCGGACCCAGCCTATGCCGCCACCATCCCGCTGGCCACCTTCATGATCTACCAATTGATGTTTGCCATCATTACGCCGGCACTCATCTCCGGTGCATTTGCTGAACGAATGAAGTTCAGCGCCATGGCGTTGTTTACCCTGCTGTGGTCTCTATTTGTGTATGCGCCCATGGCCCACATGGTGTGGGGCAAAGACGGTCTGCTGAATGCCTCTTTAACGGGCGGTATTCCCACGTTGGACTTCGCCGGCGGCACCGTGGTCCATATCACTTCCGGCGTATCGGCCCTGGTCTGCGCGCTCTATCTCGGCAAACGGCTGCAGTATCCCAAGGAGCCGATGCCGCCGCACAGCGTCGTGCTCAGCTTCATCGGCGCAGGCATGTTGTGGGTGGGCTGGTTCGGCTTCAACGCGGGTAGCGCGTTATCGGCCGGAACCCTGGCTACCAGCGCCTTCGTCGCCACTCATTTTGGTGCAGCCGCTGCGGCCATTGGATGGTGCCTGGCAGAGTGGATTCGCAACGGCAAGCCCAGCGCTCTAGGAGCCATTTCGGGCGCCGTCGCGGGTTTGGTCGCCATCACTCCGGCAGCCGGGTTTGTCGGACCGATGTCGGCGCTTGCGATTGGCTTTCTCGCCGGCCTGTTCTGCTACTTTATGGTCGCCAAGGTGAAACATTGGTTTGGCTACGATGATTCGCTCGACGCTTTTGGCGTGCACGGCGCCGGCGGAACTTTAGGCGCAATCCTTACCGGAGTCTTCGCGTCCCGCGCCATCAATCCCATCTTCAAGGACGCTCACGGTAACGCGCTGCCGGTCGGCTGGCTCGACGGTAATTGGATGCAGGTGCCGCACCAATTGGTCGGAATCGCCATCGCGTGGGTACTATCCATTGTCGGAACACTCGTCTTGTTGAAGATTGTCGACATGCTGATCGGTTTGCGCGTAGATCCCGCCGACGAACACGAGGGGCTGGACCTGAGCCAGCACGGCGAAGAAGGTTACGATTGGGAAATTGCGGCTTCTTAATCCCACTCTGGTATATCTTGGCGATGTGGAACGACGATTCAATGACCGGCCCTTCTTTTTTTGAGAAAAGTGAGGAAGCAAGACATGCAGAAGATTGAAGCGATCATCCAGCCGTCGAAATTGGACGCAGTGAAAGAAGCGCTGATCGAAATTGGAGTTGAAGGCATCACCATTCTTGAGGCGCGCGGGCACGGCCGCCAAAAGGGTCACACCGAGTTCTATCGCGGCCGCGAGTATGCCGTGGATGTGCTGCCCAAGATCAAGTTGGAAATTGTCGTCACCGATGCCATGGC
>JBARFA010000187.1:0-10591 GCA_049796755.1 Acidobacteriaceae bacterium | reverse complement strand
ATGATGTGCGCCTACATCTTGAAGGAGCACAAGAAGGAAGAACACGGCGCGTTGTATCGGACCAGTGAAAGATTTTTCGAGGGGCTATTGGCGATGTATCGCCATTCGCTGACCTGGGTCCTGGATAATCCATTTTTGACGTTGATCGTGCTTTTGCTGGTAATTGCACTAAATGTCGTTGTAATCGTGAAAATTCCCAAGGGGTTCTTCCCACAGCAGGACACGGGCGCGCTTGTCGGCGGGGTGCAGGGGCCGCAAGATGCATCCTTCGCGGTGATGAACAATTCCATCAAGCAGCTGGTGCGCGTGATCAAGGCAGACCCGGCGGTCGCAAATGTGAACGCATATTGCGGATCTGGCAATGGCGGATTTATATACATCGCGCTGAAGCCGCTGAATGTCCGAAAGGTCAGCGCGGCGCAGATTATCAACCGGCTGAGGCCGAAGTTGAACCGGCTGCCGGTGGCTTCCGCGTTTCTTCAGGCTGCGCAGGATTTGCGCATTGGAGGACGATCGAGCGCCGCGCTCTACCAATACACGCTGCAGTCCGACAACGTGCAGGATTTGAGCAAGTGGGGACCGATTCTGCTGGCCAATATGAAGAAGATTCCCGGATTTCAGGATGTCAATACCGACCAGCAAAATGGCGGCCTCGAAGAATATGTGACGTACAATCGCGCCATTGCGGCCCGGCTTGGTCTCACGTCACAATCATTGGACACCAGCCTGTACAACGCGTTCGGCCAGTCCGAAGTATCGATCATTTATACGGAGTTGAATCAGTATTATGTTGTGCTGGAAGCGGCGCCGCAATTCTGGCAATCTCCCGAAGGACTGAATTACATTTATCCTTCCGCAAATACAAATGGCACCGTGCCGCTGAACGGCGTCGCAACAGCCCAGGCAGGCAGCACCCCGCTGCAAGTAAACCACACGGGATTGTTTCCGTCTGTGACCGTCTCGTTCAACATGACTCCGGGGATGTCGCTGAGCGACGCTACGCGACTGGTGAACCAGATGCAAGCGCGGCTCAACACGCCCTCCACGTTGCGCGGTTTTTTTGCCGGGACCGTTCAGGCGTACCAGCAGTCGCTGAAGACAGAGCCTGTGCTGGTGCTGACTGCGTTATTGGCGGTCTATATTGTGCTTGGAATCCTGTATGAAAGCCTGGTTCACCCGCTGACCATCATCTCCACGCTGCCGTCGGCAAGTGTGGGCGCGATGCTGGCGCTGATGCTGTTCAAGATTGATTTGAATGTGATTTCGATCATCGGGATTGTGCTTCTGATCGGCATCGTGAAGAAGAACGCGATTATGATGATCGACTTTGCCCTGGTGGCGGAGCGCGAGGGGATGAGCACTGCCGATGCGATCTTTGAGGCGTGCATGCTACGTTTCCGTCCGATTCTGATGACCACGATGGCGGCGTTATTTGGTGCGCTGCCGCTGGCGTTCGGCACTGGAACGGGTTCGGAATTACGCCGACCGCTGGGAATTACCATCGTCGGAGGTTTAATTGTGAGTCAGGCTTTGACGCTGTACACGACGCCGGTGATTTATCTGTATATGGATCGCTTGCGGCTGCGCGTAATGGGAAAAGATCACGGCACGCTCGCCGCACCGATGGGCGAAGCGGCGTCGTAAGCAACGCGGATGTAGAAGGTAGATCGGCTCGAATTGGAGTGTAAGTCGAAGGAATGAAGCAAGGCAGGATTCTTATGAAGAACGTCGCCATGATGAAGCGAGCAGGAGATGTGCAACGCGGCGCGATTGCGTGGGACAGATGGCGTGTCCTTGGAGTCTGGGGCACGGCGCTGATATGTTGCGCGGTGACCGGGTGCGTCGTTGGGCCGAAGTATCACCCGCCTGTTACGCAGGCTCCGGCCGCGTACAAAGAGGCACCCCCGGCGCAGTCAACGCAGAGCACGGACACGGGAATTTGGAAGGTAGCGCAGCCACAGGATGCGATGCTTCGGGGCAACTGGTGGGAGGTCTTCCATGAACCCGAATTGAATGCGCTGGAAGATCAACTGAACATCAACAACGAGAATATAAAGCAATACTTCCAAGACTATATGGAAGCGCGCGCGATCGTCCGCGAAGCCCGCGCGCAATATTTCCCAACCGCGTCGACGGCGCCGTCCTTTAGTCGTTCGAAATCCTCCAGCAATCTGACAAATTCCGCGCAAGCCAATACGGGAAAACTATCCACTCTCTATACTCTTCCCATCACCGTCTCGTGGGAGCCGGATCTGTGGGGAAAAATCCGGAATGAGGTACGTGCCGCCGAATACAACGCGCAGGTGAGCGCAGCCGACCTGGAGAATGAGCGATTAAGCGAGCAGATATCGCTGGCCGAATATTTCTTTGAGATTCGCGGGCAGGACGCATTGATCCATCTATACGCAGATACTGTGGCGGCGGATAAGAACGCGCTGCAGCTAACGCAGACACAATATGAAACTGGCGTTGGCGACAAAATTTCCGTGGTGCAGGCGCAAGCCACATTACAAACTGCCCAGTCAGATGCGACGAATCTTGAGATATTACGGTCGCAGTACGAACATGCCATCGCCGTTCTGGTTGGCAAGCAGGCTTCCAATTTTTCCATTCCGGTCAGACCGCTGACGACCGCGCCGCCGCCGATTCCAATTGGCGTGCCCTCGCAACTGCTGCAGCGCAGGCCGGACATTGCTGCGGCGGAGCGAACCATGGCCGTAGAAAACGCGGAAATCGGCGTGGCCCATGCCGCTTTCTATCCCAACCTGACTCTCTCAGCCAGTGGAGGCACGGAGAGCTCCGCGTTTACTCACCTGCTCGACTGGCCAAGCCGCTTTTGGTCGATCGGTCCCACGATCTCGGAACCTCTTTTTGACGCTGCATTGAACCCAACGCTGCACCAATATGTCGCCGTCTACAATGCCGATCTCGCCAGCTATCGCCAGACCGTGCTGACCGCGTTTGAACAGGTGGAAAACTATCTGGCAGAAGTTCGGATCTTGTCGCAACAGATTCAGCAACAGCGCCAGGCCGTAGGTTCCGATCAGGCGGCCTTGGATCTGGAAATGGCACGCTATCAAACCGGGCTCGATCCTTATATCGACGTGGTGACGCTGCAAACTACATTGCTGATTGGTCAGCAGACTTTGGCGAATTTGCAGATCGAACAGATGACGGGCGCAGTAGAACTGGTGGGTTCGCTGGGAGGTGGATGGGATACGTCGCAACTGCCGACGCCTTCCCAGGTGGAGAAGAGCCCACCCTCATCGGAAACGAAGATTCAGCATTAAAACAATGCAATCAACGTTTACATTGGAAGGAACACAAAAAACTCGCTAAGGATCGTCCATGGAGAACAATAACAGCGCTCCCCTCGGTAGCGCTGCTCGTTTGCGCCGCAGTCTCACTTTGTGGGATTTGGTTCTTTATGGCGTGATTGTGGTTCAGCCGGTCGCTCCCATGTCTGTGTTCGGGGTGTTGTCCGACCGAAGCCATGGGTATGCGGTCACCACTATCCTGATTGCCATGGTCGCGATGCTGTTTACGGCCATCAGCTATGGCCGAATGGCGAGAGTTTACCCCAGCGCCGGTTCTGCTTTCACCTACGTCGGTCAGGAGATTAATCCAGCATTGGGCTACATCACGGGTTGGGGCATGGTGATGGATTACCTGCTGAATCCCATGATCTGCATCATCTGGTGTAGTCAGCAGGCGCATGTGTTTGCGCCGCACGTTGCCTATTGGGCGTGGGCAATCTGTTTTGCGGCGATCTTTACCGGCTTGAACATTCAGGGCGTCAAGAGCTCCGCCCATGTGAATTTCGGTTTAGCGGTGGCGATGGGCGTGGTGATCGCAATTTTCTTCGTGGTCGCAGCGCGTTATATTTTTGGCCATCATGGCGGGGCTGGCTATTTCTGGCATCCGTTTTACGATCCCGCTACATGGAATACCAAAGCGGTCCTCGGCGGGACTTCGATTGCAGTGCTGACTTACATCGGATTCGATGGTATTTCGACGCTGTCTGAAGAAGTGGAGAATCCGCGAAGAAATATTCTGCTGGCAACGGTGCTGACGTGCTTGGTGATTGGCATTCTTTCCGCCATCCAGGTGTACGCCGCACAGCTTATCTGGCCGGCATCGGAAGCGTTCCCGAACGTCGACACTGCCTTCGTTCACGTGGCCGCACGGGCCTGGCACCCCATGTTTATCATTGTCGGGTTCACATTGCTGGTGGCCAATTTCGGCTCCGGAATGGGGGCGCAACTAGGCGCGGCCCGCTTGTTGTATGGCATGGGCAGAAGCGAGGCAATCCCGAAATCTTTCTTCGGCAAAGTGGATCCAAAACGACACGTCCCGCGGAATAATGTTCTTTTTGTCGGGTTGATTGCGCTGGGCGGGGCCTTCATCATGAGCTACGAACTGGGCGCAGAGATGTTGAACTTTGGCGCGCTGATCGCATTTATGGGTGTCAACGCCGCTGCCTTCGTGCACTACTTTGTTCGCGGCGAAGAGAAGAAGATCACCCATTTTATTCCGCCGGTCGCGGGGTTCTGTATCTGCCTTTTGCTCTGGTTGAACCTGAGCCATACAGCGATCATTGCGGGCGTCATCTGGATGGCAGTCGGAATCAGTTTCGGCGCCTGGAAGACGCATGGATTCCGCAAGAACCTGATTAATTTTGAACTGCCTGCGGAAGACGCATAGACTACGAATTGTTTTTATGGGCTCAGACTTTGACGCCCGTTAGGAGACCTTCGAAATGCGAAATACAATCGCTTTCTCGTTGTTTGCGTCTACCTTTCTGACAACCGCGCTTTTCGCTACGCCAAGTCTGTCTGCTCAATCCAGGAGCGGCTCTCAACAAGCACAGATCGCGGAGAACAACGCGCTGGAAAAAGAACTCGAGTCTGTCGCCATCATTGATCGCAAGGTGATGATCCCGATGAGCGACGGCAAGTTAATGGCAGCCGACATCTATCGCCCGAAAGACGAATCGAAAAAGTACGGGACGATATTTGTGCGGACTCCGTACAACTTCAATTATTGGAATATTGAACTGGGCGCGCCGCGCAATATGAGTGAGGAGTTGAATGCGGTGAAGCGCGGCTATGCTTATGTCGAGATCAACGAACGCGGACAATTTTTTTCCCAGGGAAATTACGACATCCTGGGACCGCCGTTGAGTGATGGATACGACGAGTTTTCCTGGATCGCAAAGCAGCCCTGGTCGAACGGCAAGGTGGGAACGATCGGATGTTCTTCGACCGCGGAATGGCAGCTAGCGGTGACGGCCATGGGAAATCCAGCGGACGCGGCCTTTATCCCGATGGGATTTGGCGCCGGTGTAGGTCGCGTTGGCCCCTATTACGAGCAGGGGAACTGGTATCGCGGTGGCGCGGTCCAAATGCTGTTTATCGACTGGCTGTATGACGTGCAGAATTCGGTGCGACCGATGTTTCCGGGAAACACGTCTCAAGCAGACCTGATCGAGGAGTCCAGGGCCTTTGATCTTGCGCCGCATTTTCCGCCGGTCGATTGGTCAAAAGCGCTGTGGCATTTGCCTGAGATGGACATCATTCAAGCGGTGAATGGGCCGAAAGGAATTTTCGCGGATCATATGCCGGGAATCGCGACGGGCGGTGCGATGATTGAGCGCACTCCCAATGATCCCGCGTGGTACAAGGGCGGACTGTGGAACGACAGCATGAAGATCAATGTGCCAGGCTTCTGGTGGATGTCGTGGTACGACGTTTCGATCGGACCTAACCTGGCGGCCTATAACTTCGTGCGTAAGACGGCGCGTCCGGACATCGCCAACGAACAGTACGCGGTGATCGCTCCCACCGGGCACTGCGGCTACTGGCGCGCGACAGATCACTCTGTGATCGGCGAACGCGACATGGGCGATGCGCATATCGATGTCAACGCGTTGACGTACGGCTGGTTCGATCACTTCCTGAAGGGCGAAGACAATCACGTGCTGGAAACCATGCCCAAGATTCGCTATTACGTCATGGGTGAAAATCGCTGGGAGACCGCGAATACTTGGCCGCCCGAAGGAGCAAAGCCGCTAAGCTTCTTTCTGTCGAGCGACGGCAAAGCGAACAGCCTGTACGGAGATGGTTCGTTGTCGGTCGCTCCGCCGAAGCGGGATGTGGGCGACAAGTTCACCTACGATCCAATGAATCCCGTACCGACACATGGCGGCAACGTATGCTGCGAAGGCAATGCGGTGCATCCAGGCGCGTATGACCAGAGGCAAATGGAAACCCGCAACGACATTTTGGTGTACACCACCGAGCCGTTCAAGCAAGGGACGGAAGTGAGCGGCCCGATTAACGTGACGCTTTATGTCTCTTCCGACGCAAAGGACACGGACTTTACTGTGAAGTTGATCGATGTAGCTCCCGATGGTCCCGCTTACAACCTGGATGAAAATATCCAGCGCATGCGCTATCGCAATGGATACGACAAACCGCTGGCTTGGATGGAGCCAGGCAAAGTCTACAAGGTGACGTTTCAGCCCATGCAGACGAGCGACTACTTCCCTGCCGGTCATTCGCTGCGGATTGAAGTTTCGAGCAGCAACTTTCCGCGCTTCGATCGGAACTTGAACACCGGCGGCAACAATTACGACGAGACGAAGAGCGTTGTCGCACATAACGAGGTGCATCATTCGGCGGAGTATCCGTCCGAGATCACCATCACCGTCGTGCCGCACCCTCATCCGATGAATTGAGGCGAGCGACCTGCAGGAAAGGTTCATCGTGCAAACTTTGTTGTCATCTACCCGCTTGCGTGCGCTGCGCATTGCGGTGCTTACAGTCGTCGCGTGTTCCCTGTCTTTAGCTCGTGCGGAAGTGCGTCTGCCGTCAATTTTTGCGGACCATATGGTGGTGCAGCGGAATCTTCCAGTGCATGTTTGGGGAACGGCGACCCCGAATGAAACTGTCTCAGTTACATTTCGCGGCGAAACGCAAACGACCACGACCGGACCTCTGGGACGATGGAGCGTATATCTAAAACCGGGGAAAGCCGGCGGGCCGTTTTCGATGGAGGTACACGGCGCCAACACGATTACCTTGCGGGATGTGCTGGTCGGCGATGTCTGGCTGGCATCGGGTCAGTCCAACATGGAATTTCCCATGGCGGAAGGGATGAATCGCGGAGTGAACAACGAGAAGGCTGAGATCGCGGCTGCGAATTATCCTGAAATTCGCCTGGTGACGATTGCAAACGAATCTTCCGACTATCCGTTGGGTGATACCGGGATCAGCCAGGCATGGGGCGCATGCACGCCGGCGACCGTCGCTCAGTTTTCCGCGGTTGGTTATTTCTTCGCGAGAGACCTGCAAGAACACCAGCACATTCCCATTGGAATCATCGACGACACCTGGGATGGAACCATCGCCGAGGCATGGACCAGCCTGGATGGACTTTCCGCGAATGCTTCGTTGATGCCGGTGTTTGCCTGGCGCGCCAAGCTGATGGATGAATTGCCGACCACCATGCTTGAACAGAAGAAGGAGCAACAGGAAATCGACGCCGCGAAGGCGGCTGGAAAACCGATCCCGGATTTTCCATGGCATCCTGACCCGGCTTCATGGAAGCCAGCAGGCTTATATAACGGGATGATCGCACCGCTGACACCGTTCCCCATCAAAGGAGTGATCTGGTATCAGGGAGAGTCAAACGCTGATCCTGAGTCAGTTCCCACCTATGGTGAGCTTTTCAAGACCATGATTCAAGATTGGCGAAATCATTGGGGGGAAGGACCGTTTCCGTTTCTATTTGTGCAGTTGCCAAACCTGAAAGCTGGTTCGACCTGGCCCGAACTTCGCGAACAGCAGGCCGCGGCGCTTGCCCTGAAAGATACCGGCATGGCGGTGACCATTGATGTTGGAGATCCGGACAATATCCATCCAAAAGATAAGCAGGATGTCGGAGCCCGGCTGGCATTGGCGGCGCGCGGAATCGCCTATGGGGAGCCGATTGAATATTCCGGCCCCATGTTTCGCCAAGTGACGACCGAGGGCCGCAGTCTGCGCATCTGGTTCAACCACACCGGCGGAGGCTTGACGAGCAAAAACGGAATGCTACGCGGGTTTGAGATCGCGGGCGCCGACGACAAATACTTCCCTGCCAAAGCGACGATCGATGGAGACACTGTGGTGGTATCCAGCCTTTCCGTGACAACACCGAAAGCGGTGCAATACGGATGGGCCGCCAATCCAGACTGCAATTTGTACAATGGCGCGAATCTTCCCGCGGCTCCGTTCCGGGCAAAGGTGTTCGATAGTAACTAGAAAGTTCGAAACGCGGCGAAATTCGAAAGTTTGCGCGGCGAGGCGGATGGATATCGAACGTACCCAATCCATCTTATTTTAGGGGTAATATCACAACTGCAACAGTGACAGATACATATTCGCGGATCGTGGCTCTACTGCACGACGCAGCCCTCGCGATGGAGGGTATCCTGCGCACTATTTACGCAGATATGCATCCGTTCCACGGATCCAATCCTCGCGAGGCGGGCAAAAAACATCGAGATCGACTGTATCCTCCAAGGCTTCGGCACTATGGGGCAGGTTGGACGGGATCACGAGGATTTCCCCGCTGCGCACGATCAGTTCCGTGCCCTCGATGACAAATTTCAATGCTCCTTCCAGGACGTAGCTGATCTGCTCGTTGTCATGACTATGCTGCGGTACGATCGATCCTTTGCGCAGAATGATGCGGGCAAGCATGCTGCGCTCCCCGGCAACAAACTGGCGGTCGATCAATGGATTCAGGTGCTCGACAGGCATGTCCTGCAGGCGAATGTGCTGTAATTTGGAGCTTGCCTGGTGAGTGGTTGTGCTCATTGTGTCTACCCGTTCCTTTCATGTGGCCCCAAGTATAGCAATCTACCTGGGCTGTACATCGCGTTGATACGCGACTCAGACAAAATTGATATTTATACTCACCCTATGGAAACCGGACTTCGAAATCGTGTCGCCATCGTTGCCGCGTCCAGCAAAGGAATTGGTCGTGCCACAGCGCTTGCTTTCGCCGCGGAAGGCGCGAATCTCGCCATCTGTGCTCGTCACGCCGAGCCCTTGAACCTTGTCGCAGAAGAGGCGCGGCAGCTGTACGGAGTAGAAGTCTACACCGCGACGTTCGACGTTGCGGAAGACAAAAGCGTGCGCCAGTTCGTGGATAGTGTTCATGGCAAATTTGGCAGGATCGATGTTTGCGTTACCAACGCTGGTGGTCCGCCAGCCAAGCCATTTGCGAAAACCACCATGGCAGAATGGGACAGCGCCTATCAACTGAACCTTCGCAGCATCGTATCGTTCGCGCATGCGGTTCTTCCTTCAATGCAACAAAAACGGTGGGGGCGCTTGATCACCATTACTTCGATCGCCGTCAAGCAACCGGTGCTCGAACTGGTTCTCTCTAATACGGTGCGAACTGGAGTTCTTGGATTGGTGCGTTCGCTGGCGACTCAGTACGGTCCCGACAACATCACCATCAATAATGTCGGCGCCGGTTATACCGCAACCGATCGGGTAAAAGAACTGGCGCAATCGAATGCGCAAGCCACCGGTCGAACTGCTACCGACTACGAGGAGGAGATCGCAAAAGACATTCCGCTGCGACGACTGGCAAAACCGGAAGAAGTCGCCGATACAATTGTCTGGCTGGCTTCCGAGCGCGCCGCGTACATCACCGGACAGACCATTCTGGTGGACGGGGGCGCGTATCGCGGTCTGTAGCGCTAACGTTTTGCGTTCTCACGGCAGCGCAAACGCAACGTAGTAGCCTTCTTCTGGAAGCTTGTCCATCTTGCTGCCCGCGGCGGCAATCGCGACGTACTGTTTTCCGTCGATCATATAAGTAATGGCTGTGGCTACTCCGGGAGCGGGTAATTCGGCGCTCCACAGCAACTTGCCGGTCTGACTGTTAAATGCGCGAATTTTTTTATCGTAAGCAGTCGCTCCAATGAACAGCAGCCCTCCACCTGTCACGACGGGACCGCCATAATTTTCTGTTCCGGTGTCCGCCATTCCTTTGGCTGCGAGCGCGGGGTAATACCCCAAAGGAATTTTCCAAAGGTATTTTCCAGTATTCAGATCAATCGCATTTAATGTTCCCCATGGCGGTGAGATTGCAGGATAGCCATCCGGATCGAGAAATTTACGATAGCCCGTGAAGATGTAGCCACCGCTTCGTTGGCCCGAACCTGGCGCATGTGTGGACTCACTTTCCGCCTGTGCGGCTGATTTTGTGGAAGACCGCGCATTCGGACCATACTTCAGGTACGCGAGTAGCGCATCCAAATCGCTTCCGGTCACATTGGGAAACGGTGGCATCCTGCCCGCACCCGAATGAATTCTGTCGACGATCTGCTGCGTTGTCATGCGCTCGTCGATGCCAATCAATGAGGGAAACGTCGGCGGCGAGCCCGCCCGGTCGGTGCCGTGGCAAATACCACATTGACTTTGATAGATCTTTTCTCCCTGTCCGGCGGCAGCCTTGCTGCGAATCAATCCGCCCGTCCACGCCATTTCATTGGAGTTGATGTAGATGACGCCGGTCGTCGGATCGA
>JBARFA010000186.1:0-3493 GCA_049796755.1 Acidobacteriaceae bacterium | reverse complement strand
ATGGTTCCGTCGTGAGCTCGTCCACCGCGACCGGCGATGGCCAGCCGCGCTGCCGCGCCAGGACCGAATAACTGTCGAGCGCGGAGAGGTCTTTCGGCAAATTCGAGTCGTGGCCGAGCCAGCCTGCGAAAAATACTGTCAGGTGAGCGTGCTCGCTCCCTAGCATGACTGGTGGATGTTGCGCGCCGTCCGGTCCGAGAGCAGTCAGACTCATGGAGGCGATGGATTGGGGCGGCGCCTCCGGCGGTTGCGCATCCTTGTTTGCATTGGGGACGGCGGGATGGCCGGGCAGCAGGCTTGCGATCCCCGCGGCGAGCGTTTGCGCCTGGTCGCCTTCGGCGGAGTAGCTCATCGGAGTGGAGTAGATGTTGCGCTCTTTTCCGTTCTGATCGATGAGCATGACGATGGCCGTATGCTCGATGTCATTGTTCACCACGGCGACATAGATGTGGTACTGGCGCCAGATTTCCGCCAGCTGCGCAGGCGAGCCGGTGAGAAACAGCCAGCGTCCTTCGAGGTCGTGGGTGCGGGTATAGTCGGCGACGTCCGAGACCTGCGTTTTCTGCGGGTTCGCGTCG
Organism: Acidobacteriaceae bacterium; assembly: GCA_049796755.1. Classification (GTDB taxonomy): domain Bacteria; phylum Acidobacteriota; class Terriglobia; order Terriglobales; family Acidobacteriaceae; genus JAKAAZ01. Next base: position 2,915 of record JBARFA010000186.1, on the reverse strand, counting down.
ATTCCGAGAAGCTGTACCTGCGACGCCGCAGCCGGGCCGAGGATTTTGAGCGCTTGCACCATACTGTGCGTTGTTAGAGGGCAAAGCTGATGGCATTCTGGATCGATAAATGTAAGGGCGACCACTTTGCCCCGGAACTGCGCCAGCGATGTGGGCCGGTTTTGCTGATCGCGCAGCGTAAATCCCGGAGCGGCAAGGGGGGCTTGCGCTTGAACGGTTTGGCTCGTCGAAACGGGAGCCTTCACGGTGAGGAGGACGGCAGCCATGAGCAGGACCGCGCACGTCGCAGCCAATAGTAGCCAACGGTTCCGCAGTGTCATCCGGAATTTGGGGGGGTGATTTTTTGCTTCTTCCATACTCGACAGGCCAACAGAGAGACGGGATTCTGTAGATTTTTCGTCCAACGTCAGAATACGCCAGACTGCTTTCGATTGAAAAATCCGCGAGGACGTTGCGGATCGGAGGCCGACCGAGGCTGATTTGAAAGAGCCTGGGGCAAGATGTTGGAAAATCCTGCTACGCTACAAGCTCCGAACCGTGTACGATTGGCGTTGATTTATGTCGACTCACACCTCCATTACACCGACTTTGTCTGAATTTCAGCGTCTGGCGCGCAGCCATGACCTGGTGCCCATTTGCAAGACCTGGACCGCCGACCTGGAAACGCCGGTTTCGGCCTTTCTGCGGGTCGCCTATGGGGAGCCCGAGGCCTTTCTACTGGAGTCTGTAGAAGGCGGCGAAAACGTTGGCAGATACACGTTTATGGGGATTCGTCCCTATAAAAAGATCATCGCCCACGGCGACCAGATTACGACCCATACCGGGGCCAACGCCGAGTCGAGCGAAGGAGACGTTTTTGAGCTGCTGCGCGACTCCCTGGCGGGGCACGCTCCAGCGCGGTTGCCGGGACTTCCGCCGTTTACGGCGGGGGCTGTGGGATTTTTCTCCTACGATGCGGTGCGGCTAATCGAAAAGCTGCCGGAGACAACCAAAGATGAGTTGGCCATGCCGGAAGCCTGCCTGATGTTTTTTGATACAGTGCTGGCGTTCGATCATGTGAAGCAGGAAATTTTGTTGATTGCGACCGCTGATTTGCAGCGCCACAAGCCGCAAACGGCGTATGCGAATGCGGTGCGTCGCTTGCATGATCTGGAGAGGCGCCTCGCGAAGCCGTTGCCGAAACAGACGCGGCACACGGCGACCGGAAAACTGCAGTTGAAACCTCGCACGCGGAAGAAGGATTTTCTGGCTGGGGTGGAACGCATCAAGGACTACATTGCGGCGGGAGATATTTTTCAGGCAGTGCTATCGCAGCGGTTCGACGTGGAGCCGGGGGTCGATCCGTTCTCTATCTATCGAGCGCTACGGATTGTGAACCCGTCGCCATACATGTATTTTCTGCGGATGGGATTGCGGAGGCCGGGAGATACGAGTCTGGCGGGCTCGTCGCCGGAATTGCTGGTGCGGGTGCATGGGCGCACGGTGGAGTATCGTCCGATTGCGGGCACGCGGCCGCGCGGGGTGGATGAAGTGGACGATCGCCGCATTGAGGCGGAGTTGCGCGCCGACGAGAAAGAAACAGCCGAGCATGTGATGCTGGTGGATCTGGGGCGCAACGATGTGGGCCGGGTGAGCGAATATGGGTCCGTGCAGGTGAAGGATTTGATGTTTGTGGAGCGCTACTCGCACGTGATGCATTTGGTGAGCGCGCTGGAAGGGAAGCTGCGGCAAGAGCTTTCGGCAGTGGATGCGTTTCGATCCTGCTTTCCGGCGGGCACGCTGACCGGTGCGCCAAAAGTGCGGGCGATGGAGATTATTGAAGAGCTGGAACCGGCACGGCGCGGGGTTTATGGTGGCAGCGTGTTTTATGCGGATTTCTCGGGGAATTTTGATTCCTGCATTGCGATTCGAAGCCTGCTGATGCGGGGGCGGCAGGGGCATATTCAGGCGGGAAGTGGGATTGTTGCGGATTCGGTTCCGGAGAAGGAATTTGAGGAGAGCGTCAACAAGGCCAAGGCGGTGGTGCGGGCGATTGAGTGGGCGCGGGGGTAGTATCCCAAAGGCGGCTTGCATGGGGCACCGAGCAAGTAATTGGAGGATTGTGCGCCCTGATTGAAGGATTGTGCAGCGTAGTTAAAGGATTATGCGGCCTAATTGAAGGATTATACGGGCTAGTTGAAGGATTATACGGGCTAGTTGAAGGATTATACAGGGGCTGTGATCGAGCTAAGCTGCTGATTCCAAGGTGCTTTGTGGCGTCTGGAGCCGCAATTTCGGGCGTTTTTTGTGGTTGCTCGCGGAAAAAACGCACGCGCTGTGCCAAAAGCGTACCGGACGCAAACCAACGTCTAGTACCATTCTACCGGTTTGGGGCTAATTCAACGCCACGCGAGCCGGCGTATGTGTGCATGACGGTGCCCCGCTGGGGGTGGTTTGGACGGCTGAAGAAAAGCAAACGTCAGACAACTTAACGAGCTTTTTCCGGCGTCGATGAGTGCCTTGGCGATTCCGCGTAGAACGAGAACTCTCCCGTCACCAGAAGGGCTACGGCCTTGGAAAAGTGGTTGATTCCTGGTACTCCACAGGCAAACCTCCAACGACTCCTCAGAAGTCGGAAACCATTAGTGCTTTAAGGCACTGGGTCGGCCGTATCGCTTCTTGATTGCGCTCTTCGGCAATCGCGGAACAGCCTGAACGCCGGCCCAAAGCGTGGCGATCGTTTGCTCTACCACGAGAGTCTGGTCAGGCAAGTCAGGCACAACCCCCTGGATGACCATGAGTGTGGCGAGGCCAAAGATCGTAAACCACCAGGTGTGAGCTACCACGATGTCATTCTTATTTGGCAATCCTTCAGCCTTGGCAACATCGAAAAAGAGCTGCACGAAACGTTGGAACAAAGGCCTGCCAATGTCGTC
>JBARFA010000185.1:0-15324 GCA_049796755.1 Acidobacteriaceae bacterium | reverse complement strand
CGAACTTGCGAATCTGCGACGGAGAGACATAGATGTCGTCGGGGCCGGGAAGGTAGTTGTAGTCAGGGGAGCGGAGAAAGCCGTAGCCGTCGGGCAGGATTTCAAGCACGCCTTCGGCGAAGATGTGGCCTTCTTTTTCGCTCTGCGCCTGCAGAATCTTGAAAATCAAGTCTTGCTTGCGCAGTCCGCTGGCCCCGGGGATTTCAAGGGAGCGGGCGATACGAGTCAGTTCGGTTATGTTTTTTTCTTTTAGTTCTGCAATCGTCATAAATGTTTTCTAGTGGATTTTCGGATGGTATTGATCGGGGAGTGCACCGGGAAGCGCAACGGATAGGATGTTTTGATGATTATGGGGAAATGATGAAGGAGGGCCGTCGGGGAACGGCACGCAGCTTACGCTGCGCGACGTTCCTGCTTACGAACCTGCTCAACGGGAACGGCACTTTCGCCTAGGGGATTCGAGTGATGAAAGCGAATCAATACATCATTCATCGTGTCCTGCAGGCGGGTGGTCGGCTTGTGCAATTTGCGGGCCGCTTTGGAAGCGAGCTGACACAGCTCATAGCGATTTCGGACGTAAGTCAAAGCGCCAAATATTAGTTGGGAGCGCATAATTTTCAGTACCTCTCTGTGTATTGAGTAATGGCCGTCAAAACCTTCTACTTCGGGGTCCGAGAAGTGTTGAGCCGGTCCAGCCAACGTTGCTACCGATTTAGACGCACGAAGCACACCCATCGATTGATCAAAAATCTGGAAATCTTGCCTCAAATTTCGTTTGATGAGATCCACAACCGACTTCTTTACAGAGGTTTGCTGTAGGCGTTCGTTCTTGCGGATACTGGCAACTCACGAGGTGAAGATTGTCGCCGACTCACTCCCGTCGAGGGTCAGGACAGATACCGCCGAATGGCGTTTCCTATCTTGGAAGTCCTTGACTGAACGGGATTTTTCTGTGGAGTAAGGCACTTGTCGCAGCGACGGACGCCCACAGGTGGAGCTCGACAACTATTAAGATTAACTGTGTGAAGAATCCCCAGTCAACATAAATTTATCATCTGTTTGCACAATTTCGGCAGCAGCGCGCGGAAAAGGGACCTTAGGTGGCACGTCGCGATCCTTAGAAATAGCTGCAACTTTAACCAAATATTAAGATTATGACCAATAGCTGCGATCGAGTGTGCGGTATTGAATGGCTTCAGCCAGATGCTTCACCGCCAAATCGGCCTCCCCTTCAAGATCGGCAATGGTGCGTGCAACTTTCAGAATGCGATCATGGGCTCGGGCAGTGAGGCCTTGCTGCTGCATGGCTCGTTCCAGCAGACGTTCAGCATCGGCGGCCAGCCCACAATAGGCTCGGATCTGGCGGGTGCTCATCTGGGCATTGCAATAGATGCGTTCTTTGGCGTCGGCGAAGCGGTTGGCCTGCCGCTCGCGTGCCTTCAGCACCCGGGCGCGAATTTCGGCGGATCCTTCGGCAGCCGACCCGCCCCGGAGTTCCTTATATTGGACCGCCGGAACTTCAATGTGGATGTCGATGCGGTCGAGCAGGGGGCCGGAAACCTTCGACACGTAGCGCTGGATCATCGGCGGAGTGCACATGCATTGCCGGGATTTATCGTTGAAGTATCCGCAGGGACAGGGATTCATGGCGGCCGCCAGCATAAAACGCGCCGGAAAGCTGAGTGACATGGAGGCGCGGGCGATCGTGACCTGGCCGTCTTCCAGGGGTTGGCGAAGAACTTCCAACACATTACGCGGGAATTCCGGCAATTCATCCAGAAAGAGCAGCCCGTTATGGGCGAGCGACACTTCGCCGGGACGTGGGATGGCGCCGCCGCCGATCAGGCCGGCATCGGAAACAGTGTGATGTGGCGAACGGAACGGCCGCTGAGTGACCAGGCCAGTTTCCGAATTTAACACTCCCGCGACCGAGTGGATCTTGGTCGTCTCCAGCGCCTCTTCAAAATTGAGTGGAGCGAGAATTCCCGGCAGACGCTTGGCCAGCATGGTTTTGCCGGAGCCGGGAGGCCCGATCATCAGGATGTTGTGACCACCGGCAGCAGCAACTTCAAGAGCGCGCTTGGCGGTTTGCTGACCCCGAACATCGCTGAAGTCGAAGGGAAAATGTTCCATCTCCCCGAGTAGTTCGCGGGTCGCGACGCGAATGGGCTGGGCCTGGATGCCACCGTTGGCGGCAGAATTCAACAACTCACGTACCTCTAGGAGCGTGTTCACGCCGAAGACATCAACGCCTTCGACAACAGCGGCTTCGCGAGCGTTGGCTGCCGGGATGAGGAGGTTGCGAATGCCGCGTTCGCGCGCTGCGATGGCGATGGGCAGCATGCCTTGCACGGGACGCAAGCTGCCATCCAGGCCGAGTTCGCCCACCAAGAGAAAATTACTGAGGTCGCGCAACTGCAGACTGCCGTATGCGCCCAGGATGCCGATAGCCATGGGAAGATCGAAGCCCGAGCCCTCTTTCTTCAAATCGGCGGGCGCGAGGTTGATGGTGATCTGGGTGGGGGGAACATCGAATCCGGAATTTTTGATGGCGGCGCGGACACGATCGCGGCTTTCGCGCACGGCGGCGTCAGGCAGGCCGACAGTGTGGAAGCGATCTTCCGTCGTTTTGATGCCGGAGAAATCCACCTCCACATCGATGATGTTGGCGTGGATGCCGTAGACGGCGGCGCTGAAGGATTTGAAAAGCATCGTGGGGGAGGTCCGTTCTCGATGGTACTACTGCGGAGAGGATTTTGAATGTGCCGCCGCGCACCCAGGTCATTACCAGTGGATGGACCGGGTGGGACGGCGGAAGATTCTTGCCGCCAGATGTCACGTCCCTGCCGGTATGCTGAGAGTGCTGCGCGTGAGTCTCCAGCATAATGACGAGCCTGTTTGATTTATTCAAGATCGGAATTGGACCCTCCAGTTCTCACACCGTCGGCCCCATGCGCGCCGCGCGACGATTTGTGGTCGAATTGGACACTGCGCGACTGCTGCAGGACACCGCGCGAGTGACGGTTGAGCTGTACGGATCGCTGGCGCTGACGGGTCATGGCCATGGCACGGATCGCGCCATTTTGCTGGGGTTGTCTGGCGAGCAGCCGGACAAAGTGGATCCCGCAGCCATCGATGGACTCGTACAAACAATTCGCGACGCACATACGTTGCGACTGCTTGGCAAGCAGGTTGTTCCCTTCGATGAAGCCACCGACTTGGTTTGGCACACCGCGGAAACGCTGCCAGCCCATCCCAATGGAATGCGATACACGGCGTTCGACGCGCGTGGCACGACAGTGCGGCAGCAGATTTTCTACTCCATCGGTGGGGGATTCATTCGCGCTGAAGGCGAGAAGGTTAGTACGGGTGAATCGGCGAGGATTCCTTATCCATTCCAAAGCGCGGCGGAGTTGATGGAGATCGCGGAAAGAAATCGCTTATCGATTTGGGAGTTGATTCTGGCGAATGAATCGGTCGCACGCAGTGAGGTAGAGGTTCGGGCCGGCATTCAAGCGATCTGGACGACGATGCGGCAATGCGCCGAGCGTGGTCTGACGACGGAAGGCACGCTGCCGGGAGGCTTGAATGTTCGCCGGCGCGCACCGGAGATGCGCGCCAGGCTGCTGCGAAAGCAGGCGGGCGATCCGCTGGCGCCCATGGATTGGCTGACGCTCTACGCCATTGCGGTGAATGAAGAAAATGCCGCGGGAGGTCGCGTGGTGACGGCGCCGACGAACGGCGCTGCCGGCGTGATTCCGGCGGTCGCGCTTTACTATCGCAAATTTGTTCCCGGTGCGGACGATGAAGGAATTCTTCGCTACTTTCTAGCGGCCGCGGCGATTGGAATCCTATACAAGGAGAATGCCTCCATCTCTGGCGCGGAGGTGGGTTGCCAGGGTGAAGTGGGCGTCGCTTGTTCGATGGCTGCCGGAGGATTGGTAGCGGCGATGGGCGGAAGCAATGAAGAAGTCGAGCATGCTGCCGAAATTGCCATGGAGCACAACCTCGGCATGACCTGCGATCCGATCGGAGGATTGGTGCAGATTCCCTGTATCGAACGCAACGCCATGGGAGCGGTGAAGGCGGTGAACGCGTGCCGCATCTCCATGAACGAAACCGGGACGCACAAGATTTCGCTCGACCAGATCATCGAGACGATGTACCGCACTGGATTAGACATGCAGAGCCGCTACAAAGAAACTTCGCAAGCCGGACTGGCGTTGAATATTATCGAGTGCTAAGCGATCTGTCCGCAGCACACGGACCAATCCTCAGCCACTTCGACCGTAGAATTCTGCTGATGACGGTAAAAAATCGCCGTCAATTCGTCACACATGGCGGGGTATCCGGGCTGATCGGGAAGGGGTGCGTAAGAAATGGATACGGTTCTGCCGATCAGTTCCTCCAGTGTTACCTTTCGTGTCCTGGATAGAGTGACAGCTTCCATCTTCGCCAGGGCAAGAAAATCCTGCAGCCGGGCCGGCTCGAAAATTGTGTAACGATCTTTCGCTGTGGAAAGGTCGCGCGCGTGTTTGAGGACGGCCGAATCGTACTCCTTGGCGAAATCCCCAGTCTCGCGTTCCCAGATATTTCCCATCACCGCAAGCCATCCGCCGGGAACCAGCACGCGCTGAAATTCGCGTTTTGCCGCAGGTAGATCAAACCAATGCAGCGCCCGTCCTACCGCGACGATATCGACAGAGGCATCAGGCAACGTAGTCGCCTCGGCGGAGGCCTGCACGCATGTCAGATTTGGATATGGTTCACACAACCTGCGGCACAATGCCAGCATTTCTGCGTTGGGCTCGACGGCGAACGTACGGTTCCCGTTGGCCAGGAACAGTTCTGCCAGCATCCCGGTTCCCGCTCCGACGTCCGCGATCACGGAGTGGGCCTGCAAGCCGCAGCGTTCCCGCAAAACATCGAGAAGTTCGGGTGGAAACTTGGATCGGTAGCGATGATAGACGGTAGCTCGATCTGCGAAGCGAGCCCTGTGATCGAGTTGAGGTGCATTGGACATGATGGATCCCTGCTTGAAAAGTGAACATCCGGGGATGCGCCGTCGAATCGCTCCGCGCGCCAGCCTCTCCGGACGTTGCTGCAATTATTCCAGATGCCCGAAGGTGACCACGCAGTCATACGCCAGCCGGACGCGACCCCCTTGCTGGCATAGCGAAAATAATTTTTCGATCGCCTGCACCATCTCGGGATAGCGGGGATGTTCTGGCTGCGGCATGTAGGAAGAAGAAAGAATGCGTCTGGTCAATCCAGCAAGATTGAATTCCTGTGAGTTGGGAAAACTGGCTTGCTGCATGGTTGGTGGCGCGGCATGCGAAGAGCGGAAGAATTCCTTCAGTTTTTTCTGCTGAGGATATGTGCTTCGCACGCTTTCGTAGTCCGTGCCGAATTCGCGCAGGATGTGCTCGTAGCCGTCGTGGAAGGCGTCGCCACCAACGCGTCGCTCGTTGTAGATGACCGCACACCACCCACCGGGTCGAAGAATGCGGCCAAATTCCGCACGAGCGCGTTCCAGATGGAACCAGTGCAGTGCCTGGCCGATCGTTACAAAATCGGCGCGATGATCGGCCAAGGTGGTGGCCTCCGCAGAGCCGTCGACGCATGTCAGTTTGGGGTATTGGGAGCGCAACTCCTCGCAGGCAGAGCGCATGGCGCGGTTAGGTTCGACCGCAAACACAGAATTCCCGTGGCGCAGGAAAAGTTCGGCCAGCAGTCCCGTGCCTGCGCCAACGTCAGCGATGACCGAGCTGGGAGCGAGACTGCATTGCTGCCGCATGAGAGTGATCACTTCGACGGGATAGCGTGGGCGAAACTCCCGATAGGCGTCGACGCGCGTGCTGAATCGCTCTTTCGAATCCGTGTTGTCAGCTGCCGACTGCGCCATAGCGAAAAGATCTCTCCGATTCAATGTTCAATGAGGGCCGAGCATCATTTTAAAACGGGCGCAAGCGAACAAAAATATTCACTCCGATGGGGTCGGTTCCGTAGATGGGTTGAAGCGGCCCGCCGACACCATACACTGTGAACTGCGATCCGACGGCGGAAGCCAGATGCGGCACAAAATTGAATTCGCGATCATAGCCAAACGTATACGCCTGCACGTGCGTCAACGGCGATTCTATGAACCCGGGCGGCAGCGGATTTTCGACGATCAGGAGTTCGTTGGATCGCCCGGCATTTTCCATGCGTGTCCACACGTAATTCCGTTGCAAGAAGTTCAGGGTCGCTTCCAGGAGATAGCTGTTCTCTTTTCCGTTATCCGGGATGGAGCGGGTGCGCCCCCACACAACTGTGCCCGCCAGGTTGCCTGTTTTGAAGGGTCGGTTGTACATGACGGAAGCGGTGGTGCGGGCCTGGTTTTCATTGGGAAATAATTGTTCCGGACTGGTCAGCCTGCCGTAGGAATATTGCGCGCTCCAGTTCTGGCCCGGTTGGACGGTCAAGCGCGTCGACCACGAATCGATGTCTCCCTGGTGAATGTTCCATTTGTTCTCGCCTGGCTCCTGGCCGTGAAAGCCGCTTGCTTCTATGCGGACAATTCCATGGGTCAGTCCGACCGACACGACATCGTCGGAGATATGTGTGGAGTCTTCCTGATGATGGCCCAGGGCGCCGACAGGATTTTCCATCGCGGAGGCACGATGTGGATAGGCTGTTGGACCCAACGCGGGATCGCCCACCGGAGCAACGTAGAACGACAGCAGCGTCTGCTTGCTTAGTTGCCAATCGTATAGAGCCGCCAGTTCCATGAAGAAATTGTGGGGATGCTGACCGTCGGCAATGGGCACGCGGAACGCAGTTTCGCCTTGCTGGAACAACAGCGGATAACGTCGACCGGTGATGGTAGCCGGTTCCAGGCTGAACATGGCGCGGACGGTAAGCTGGCCCGGACCGAGGCGCCGCGCGGCCATGGGCATGAACCAGTTGGTCGAAAAGAATTTGTCGCCGCCTCGCGGACCGGACTGCTGTTCATCGGTGACGAAGGCGTTGGCGTGGAACATCAGCATCCATGGTCCGTGCGTCGTCATCATCATTGGCATGGGCGTGGAGTTTGGTTCGGCGCTGGTTCCGGAAGTCGCATGGTGCAAAATTTCGTCAACGAAGCTACGCGCCTCCCTGGGTTGCATCGGCATCCTGCGGCTGGGAGCCATTGGCTGCATAGAGTGTCGCGCCGGGGAGGGCGGGACAATTGCATCTTGCGCGGAACCATGCCACGGTCCCAGCGAAAGCAGCGAGACGAGGAGAATTCTTTTCATTCGATGATCCTGTGGCCGAACCCAAGGCAGCGCCTCGCGGGTTTGGCAGCTGGAGAACCGCTGACAATCGAACGGACTCGGCGAGAGCCATTCAACGCATAACAGTTGAGGTGTGCACTGCGGGCCTAGATTTGCAGGGTGACAAGAAGAGGGTTGAATCTTGAGGAGTTTTGCCGAGGAGGGTGCAATCGACAGTGCATGCTTGAATGGCTGACTGCGATCAAGGGTTGAAACATTGTAGCTAAATGTTCGGCTCTCACCGGCGCAGTCACGGGCAATGCATCGCAGAGTGCGGTTCTCTCCGGTGTCTGTGCACACATCGCGCCATTGCACGCGGCTGATGAGGAACACCGCGGCATCCGGCATTCACTCGATACGGCAGCGTGACAACAGAAATTCGGCCGGCGCAACTGGCAGGACGCATCGCAGGCGGAAGCCAGCGGGCCGCTGCAAATCAGCAGCAAACCAATCAGCCACGACATCATCCGCTTCCATGACATAGCGAAATCTTACCAATCTTTAAAGTTCTTCCTCACCGTTCGGCGGCCATGGCCACGGAATTGCCGCCGCCGAGACAAAGCGCAGCCACACCTTTCTTCGCATCCTCACGAATCATTTCGTAGATCAGCGTAATCAAGACGCGAGCACCGCTGGCGCCGATGGGATGCCCGATGGCGACGGCTCCGCCGTTCACGTTGACCTTGTCCGGATTGAGGCCAAGTTCGCGCGACACGCCGAGTGCCTGCACCGCGAAGGCTTCGTTCAATTCGAAGAGGTCGACCTCATCGCGCTGCCAGCCGGCCTTTTCCAGAACCTTGCGGATGCCGGTGACTGGAGCCATCATGACCCATTTGGGTTCGATACCGCTGCTGGCCTGGGCGCGAATGTGCACCATAGGCTTAAGACCCAACGACGCGGCTTTCTTCGCGGACATGACCAGGAGGGCGCCAGCGCCATCGTTGACCCCGGGTGCATTGCCGGCGGTGACGGTCCCGTCTTTCTTGAATGCGGGCTTCAACTTTCGCAGCGCTTCCAAGGTGGTATCTTCGCGTACGGATTCATCGTGATCAAAGAGCGCGGGCTTGTCGCCTTTTTTCTTCGCAGGAATTTCAACGGGAACAATTTGCGAGGCGAAGCGGCCATCCTTCCACGCTGCGGCGCTCTTGCGATGGGACTCGAGCGCATACGCATCCTGTTCTTCACGAGTGATGGAATATTTCTCGGCGACGTTCTCGCCCGTCATGCCCATGTGGTAGTCGTTGTAGGTATCCCACAGGCCGTCCCGCACCATGCTGTCGACCACTTTGTTGTCGCCCATACGAAAACCCTTGCGCGCGTCGGGCAGCAGATAGGGAGCATTGCTCATGGATTCCATGCCGCCCGCGACGACGATTTCCGCATTGCCGGTCTGGATGGCCTGAGCTGCAAGCGAAACTGCCTTCAATCCCGAACCGCAAACCTTGTTGATGGTGAAGGCGCTCACCTCAGGTGAGAGGCCCCCGAAGATCGCTGCCTGACGGGCGGGATTCTGTCCCAGCCCTGCCGAGACGACGCTGCCCATGATGCACTCATCGACGGAAGCGGGATCAATGCCGGCGCGCTTCACGACTTCGCGAACTACGATGGCGCCCAACTGCGTCGCCGAAAAATCGCTGAGCGAGCCCAGGAATTTTCCGACAGGTGTGCGAACTCCGGCAACGATGACAATGTCTTCCATACGATCCTTTCAACTTTCATAGATGCGATTCGATGCAAACAAAAAAGTATACGGCGCGGCGGTCGCGGCTGGCTGGCACCGGCATTTTCTAATCGTTGGATCAATTCGCGAAGCAGCGGCTGCAGATTCGAAAAGCGTGAAACGTGCAGCGTGGGTGCATAGATCGGGATGCGCCGATGATATGTACCCCAACCCGTGCCGCATTCGAGTGAGCGTAATCGTGGACCCCAATCGACAATTTTGGTCCGATGATTTTTCGGTTTTCGTAGTGACATGCGTCGACGCGGGAAATGTAGGTCGTAGGATTTTTGGACTTCGCGTGTGCTGCGTCACAGGGAAGAATTCCCTTTTAGAAAAAATGACAATCGCATCTCTATAAAAAAAGCGACACTAATGTAATTTTTTTCTTGACATTAATTTTGCGCAAAACTATACCTTCGTGTAACTGCGGTATGAGACTGCAGTTCTCGATGTCACATCGAAAGGGAGAATAGTTCATATGGCAACCAAGAAAGCAGCAAAGAAAGCAACGAAGAAGGCAGCAAAGAAGACCACCAAAAAGAAGTAATTAACCGAATCATCCAAAGGCAAAACAGGAGAGGGAGCGCTTAGCGCTCCCTCTCCTGTTTTGTGAGAATGCTCAATTTGACTGGAGGCGGGCTGTTGCTTTTTGCTCCTGTCCGGTAGGCTCAGCGGAGAAGCTATGACTCGCCGACGCTGGATTGCCGATCGATGGACCGAGAATTCCGCCACACTGCTGGAAGAGCAGGCGGCACACCTGGCGCGTGTTTTGCGCGCACAGGTCGGCCAGGAATTCGATATCGTCGCTGGACATGCGGTTCGGCGAGGGATCGTCGAAAAAGTATCTCCCGAAGCTGTCGAATTGTCGTTGCACGAGCAGGTGGAGGCGGGAGAATCTCTTCCGCTGATTGTGGCGCTGAGCATCGTCCGTTTTGAACGAATGGAATGGGCGATCGAGAAGTTAACCGAGTTGGGTGTGACGCGAATCGTTCCGTTAAGCGCGCAGCGCAGCGAAAAACATTTAGTGCAGGCAGCGACAAAAAGATGTGAGCGGTGGAGAAAAATATCGCGCGAGTCGGCGCAACAATCTCGCCGGAGTCAGGTGCCAGAAATTTCCGATCCGATGTCGGTGACGGATTGCATCAAGGAAAGCAGCAACGCGCTACGCTACCTTTTTTCGGAAGAGGAGCGGTCTCGATCGCTGTGGGAATCTTTGATGACAACAGATCGAAATGTTACCCCATCGACGAAAATTTATGCCGCGATTGGACCGGAAGGCGGATGGACTTCCTCCGAACTTTCGAGCTTCAAGGAAAGCGGTTGGCAATCGGTGAGCCTGGGAAAAAATATCTTGCGGACCGAAACGGCGGCGATCGCGGTGGCAAGTTTGATCGGTGCATGGTGGAACGGATAGCAGCTTTGCCGCATGCGATTAAATTTTCTAGAGTAGCAGGAATCAACACTGCGGGATGCTACTGAGTTCCACCCCTGACGCTAAAGACGTGCGCCAAGGATAGGGCACCCTCATCGTCTCAATAATCAATTGTTTCTTTAGCTGAAAATATCTTTCATCTTCCCGAGGAAACTGCGCGACGAAGGCGTGTTTTCTACGGTGAGAGTTTCGGCAAGCTGGCGCATCAATTCCTTTTGCGGCTTGGTCAGTTTGCGCGGCACCTGCGCCACCACCTGAACAATTAGATCTCCGCGACCATGGTCGTTCAGATAGGGAACGCCTTTATTGCGCAGGCGGAACTCTGTGCCGCTCTGGGTGCCTTCGGGAACTTTCAGCTTGGTCTCGCCTTCCAGCGTGGGAATCATGATTTCCGTGCCCAGCGTTGCCTGCGGGAAAGAAATGGGCAACACATAATGCAGATCATTACCCTCGCGTTCAAGGAAGGGATGCGGCTCGACCGAAATCACCACATATAAATCTCCGGAGGGGCCGCCGTAACGGCCGGCATCACCCTCACCCTGGTAGCGGATGCGCATGCGGTCCTCAATGCCGGCAGGGACGGTGACGTTGATGGTGTGGTTAGCTGCCTGACGACCTTCACCCTTGCATTTCTGACAGGGATGCGTGACCAGGCTCCCGGTGCCGCCGCAAACCGGGCAGGTGCGCGCGACGGAGAAAAATCCCTGCTGAAAACGAACCTGGCCGCGACCGGCACACTGCTGGCAAACGGTCGGACCGTGTCCTGGCTCGGCGCCTGTGCCCTGGCAGATGGTGCAGTTCTCCATGCGGCGAATTTCAATTTCGCTTTGTTTGCCGAAGACCGCCTCTTCAAACGTGAGGGTCAGCTCATACTGTAGATCGCGACCACGCTGAGCGCGAGACGAGCGGCGACCGCCGCCCATGTTGAACATCTCTCCGAACAGGTCGCCGAAGATGTCGCCCAGATCGGGCATTCCGGCGAAACCGCTGGCATCTCCCATGCCATTGCTGACTCCGGCGTGGCCGAAGCGATCGTACGCGGCACGCTTGTCCGGATCAGACAGGATTTGGTAGGCCTCGCTCGCCTGCTTGAACTTTTCTTCTGCAGCAGGGTCGTCCGGATTGCGATCGGGATGATGCTGCATGGCGAGTTTGCGGTAGGCGCTTTTCAGCTCCTGATCGGAGGCGGTGCGCTCGACATTCAGAACTTCGTAATAATCGGCTTTGATCACGCGGGCAGTTGGACTCATGCTGTTTTCTGTTTGGGATTGGTGGCGACTCGTACTAGGGCTGGACGCAGCAGGCGTTCGCGCAGGGTATAGCCGCGGCGGACTTCGTCCATCACCTGATGGTCCGGCAGATCTTCGCGTTCGACCATCTCGATGGCTTCATGGACGCGAGGATCGAATTGCGTTTCAACCGTGGGAATGGGCTGCACACCGAGCGAGCGCAGAACTTCTCCCATCTGGCGAACAATCAATTCGACACCGGAGCGAAGTTGCTCGGCGGTGCTCTGAGTTTTGAGTGCGAGCTGAAAATTGTCGAGCACCGGAAGAAATTGTTCCACGGTGTTGATGAGGGCATAGTCGCGATATTCGGCGCGTTCCCGAGTTTCGCGTTTGCGGTAGTTGTCGAACTCCGCCTGCAGGCGTGCGAGCCGGTCGAAGAGCTGATCGCGCTCTGTTTGCAGGCGCTCGACTTCGGCCGGGACCGCGGCAGCGTCGATGGCGGTTACGGGCGTGGTTTCGGGTTCCGCGGTCTCAACCGCTGGAGTCTGTGCGGGCTTCTCTTTGTCGTTCTTCATATGATGGGCCGTTTTGGCCGACTTTGAAGTTTCGTCGTGTCGCATAATCTTTCGTGTGAGTCGAATGGGATGCGGAATCGGGGCAAATCGTCTGGTAAATTCCCACGACCGTCGCTTTCTACGATTAGCTCACTAGCAGCAGATGCGCGAGATGCGCAAAACGCGTCATCTTTGCGGGTCGCCGATTCCCCTACTCCTTACCTTCTATTGTAACCAGTCGGGGAAGAGCGAGGATGCAGATGCCGGCGACGCTCTGAGGAATGTGCAATTCGCAAACAGCGGAGCGCTTATGCTGCATGCGGTTACGGCTGCGTTGCCCAGCGTCCAAAGAGATCGGCAACGTAAGTGACGGTGTCAATGGCGCTGGCATATTGCATGCGTGTGGGGCCGATGACGGCTACCGTTCCCAGATGCTCCGCACCGCGGCGGGCGGGGGCGGCGATCAGTACCAGGTCGCGCATCTCCGGAATGCTTTCTTCCAGGCCAACGACCACGCGCACGGAAGGCTGGTTGCGATCGACGTAGGCGTTCAGCAGGTCGATGATGCGCTGTTTCTCTTCGAGGGCGAGAAATATCTCCCGCAGCTGTCTCTGGTCGGCTTCCGTAGCCATCAGGTTGGCGACGCCGTCGACGAAGATGGATTTTTCCGGCCCGTTGCGGTCACCGGTTGGGCTCATCGCACCCTTAGCCCACAGTTCGAGCGAGCAGAGGACCTGATCGTACTCGCGGCGTTCGTGATCCATACGGCGCGTCAGTTCCTTGCGAATGCTTTCCAGTCCCCAGCCGTGAAAATTCTGATTCAGATAGTTGGCGGCGGTTTCCAGTTCTGAAGGAGAGAGATCGTGTTCGAGCATTAGCAGCCGATCGCGTACCACGCCCGCCGTCGTCACCAGCACAGTGAGCACACGAGAATTTCCAAGTCGCGCAAAGTGCACGTGTTCCAGCAGTTCCCAGTCGGCGGAGGCGATGGGCACGCCCAGGCCGACTCCCACGCCGCCGGAAAGCAGCGCCAGGATATGGGAGGTGCGAGCAAAAAAGTCGGTTGCGCTGGCGACGCCGCTGAAACTCTCTTCAATCTGTTCCTGCGTGGGTCGCGACAGCGCCTGCCGCGGGGAAGATTTGCGGCGCAGCAACTGCTCCACGTAATAACGGAAGGCCTGCGCGGTCGGAATTCTTCCTGCGGAAGTGTGCGGCTGTTCCAGGTAGCCGCTTTCCGATAGGTCCGCCATCACATTGCGAACGGTGGCCGCGCTCATGCCTTCGCGATTCTGCTGGCGGGCGATGGCCTGCGACGCAACTGGATCTCCGGTGGCAATATAGTTTTCGACAATGGCGGTCAGGACCAGGTCTTTGCGCGGTCCCATGGGTGGTGCTTCGGTTGCATCGCCTTCGCAATGACTGCCAGTCCCGTCGCTGCCAGAACGGTTCACTTCCATACTGCGACTGTAGGAACAAGCCGGCACGAAGTCAAGACGTGATTTGCGCGGGGTGCTGCGAGTTGTATCGCGTGAACTCATTTTCGCTGCGATGAAACGTAAGGCCGATCCAAAAACAGCAGGACCGCACATGGCATGCGGTCCGCGGGTGCTACCTTTCAGGCGATGCTGCGAGCTTACATGCCGAAGCGTTCATGCCACGGAGTGGCGGCCTTGAGCGCGGTGTTGACATTCTCAATGTTGCGAACGCCTTCGTCCTTCAGCCAATTTTCAAAGGCCTTCGCGCCCTGCTTGGCATAGACGGCGATACCGTCCTTCCAGGTTGCGCGGCCGCAAAGAACACCGTTGAATTTGGCTCCCGATTCGCCCGCCAACTCCAGGGTTTCAATGAAGACTGGATTGGAAACGCCGGCCGAAAGATAGATGAAAGGCTTAGCGGAAGCTTCGGCAGCTTTGCGGAACAGCTGCAGCGCTTCCTCTTTGGTGTAGGCAGCGGTGCCTTTGAAGGCCCTGGTACCCGAGACAAATTCCATCTGGATGGGAACTTCCATCTTGAGGACGTCGACGCCAAACTTGTCGTCGCTGAAGTCCTTGGTGGCCTGGGTCACGATTTCCGGCTTCTTCTTGGCATACGCCACCGTCTTTTCATCGCCGCCTTCGGCATCGTAGCCGACAATTTCCAAAAAGAAGGCAATGTCGTGGGCACGGCACTCGTCGCCCACGCGCTCGATGAACGCATACTTGACGTCATTGATTTCCTTCTTCTCAAACGGCGTGTAGTAGAGCAGCAGCTTTACTGCATTCGCGCCCTCGTGTTGGATTCTGCGCACCGACCAGTGATCGAGCAGATCGGGCAGACGGCCTGGAGTGGCGGCATCATAGCCGGTCTTCTCATACGCCAGCAGCAGGCCCTTGCCGTTGCGGTGCTGGGCGGCAGGCAATCCGTATTCGGGATCGAGCAGAATCGCGGAGGCGTGCCTGGTTAGGACTTCCGTTACCAGCGTCTTGAATTCCGTCAGCGCATGTGCATCGACGGGAGAGCCTTTTTCCTTGGCCAGCGACTTTTGCAGAGAACCGCGTTGATCCATCGCGGCGGCGGCAATAACGCCGCGTTCATCCGAGAGCGCTTTCATGCCGGCCAGTTTGCCGGGGGTCAGCTTCATTGTCTTACTCCTTGGGTTTTTGTCTTGTAGGGTCAGTGATGGTTGCGGCCCTGAAAGGCCAGGTTCACACTTCTCAGGTTCATCCCTTCATCGTCTTCATTTTACGCTGGCGAAAGAAAGGGAAGCGGTGATGGGCGTCATCGTTTCCGGTTACGACCGGTGTGACAGGACAGCCTGCTGCGCCTGGACGAGTTCCCGGGTGCCGCGCGCCGCCAGGTCGAGCAAGGCCAGATGCTGCTCGCGGGAGAAGGTATTGTGTTCAGCGGTCGCCTGCACCTCGACAAACTCGCCGGCGCTGGTCATCACCACATTCATATCGACATCGGCGCGGGCATCTTCTTCATAGGCCAGGTCGAGCAGTGGCGTGCCGTCGACCACACCGACGCTGATGGCCGCAATCAGGTGCCGGATGGGAGACGCGGTCAGGGTTTTGGCGGCGACCAGGCGATCGATGGCGACCTGCAGCGCTACCGC
>JBARFA010000184.1:0-10795 GCA_049796755.1 Acidobacteriaceae bacterium | reverse complement strand
CCCATCACCACAACCTGCTCGCCGTCCGCAGACAGCCGCAGCTCTCCGCACATATGTGTTCGCTGCAGCTTTCCTAGAAGATCCAGTGCCATCGTTTCCTAATTAATCGCTGAATTTGTATTACCTTCAACCAACCCAACTTTTCGTCATTCTGAGCGACGAGAAGAATATGGTTGCCCCAGGTCTCGAGGTTGAGACCTGGGATTTTCCAATACTCTCGAAGAAAATCGCGGGGTGCACCAACCCTGCCAGCACACGCCTTATTTCCCACGCAGAAATTCCGCCAACTCACGACGCGCCACCTTCGTCTGTTCTCCGCTCGAAAAATTCTTCACCGTCATCACACCGGATTTTGCCTCGTCTTCTCCAAACAAGACAATCGCCCGCGCCACCTTATTCCCCATCTCAAACGATTTCTTCAGCCGGAACGATCCATCGCCCAGTTCCACCCGCAATCCTTCGCGACGCAATTCCCGCGCCAGCACCAGCGCTTCCGCCTGCTGCGCCTCGCCCAGCGGAGCAACATACACATCCGCCATCGCGCTTGCCATCTCACCCGAAGCTGCCTGCAACGTCAGCACCAGCCGGTCCGCGCCAATCGCAAATCCAATTCCCGGCGCTTTCGGACCTCCAATGGCTTCGCTCAGCCCGTCGTACCGCCCGCCGCCCAGCAGCGCATTCTGCGCGCCTAATCCCCCATGCGTAAACTCGAACGTCGTCCGCGTGTAATAATCGAGGCCCCGCACCAGCCTCGGATTCACCGTGTACCGCACGCCGCAAGCATCCAGCGCCGCCAGTACCGCAGCAAAATGTGCCCGCGAATCGTCATCGAGAAAATCCTGCATCTTCGGCAGCGCGTTAATCTTGTCCTGGTCCTCCGGCACTTTGCAATCCAGCACCCGCAGCGGATTGGTCACCGCCCGCCGCTGGCAATCCACGCACAACGTCGGCGCCACATCCGTCAGCGCCGCCCGTAGCGCCTCCACATACCGAGGCCGATCCTGTGCCGAACCCACCGAATTCAACTCCAGCGTCCAGCCCGTCACGCCCAGCTCATCCAGAAATGTCGCCAGCATCTCCAGCACTTCCGCGTCGCGCAGCGGAGATTCACTGCCCGCGCTCACCGGCCCAATCACCTCGGCGCCAATCTGGAAAAACTGCCGATACCGCCCCTTCTGCGGCCGCTCCCGGCGAAATTGCGGACCTATATAGTAGAGCTTCTGCATCAATCCACTGTCGCCAAGCTTGTGTTCGATATACGCCCGCACCACCCCCGCCGTATTTTCCGGTCGAAGCGTCAGCATCTGCGCTTTTTCCGACTGCGCCCGCGGACGATCCTCCCACGTGTACATTTCTTTGGAAACAATATCGGTCTCTTCGCCCACCCCGCGCGCAAATAACTGCGTATCTTCAAAAATCGGCGTGCGGATTTCCCCGAACGCATAGCGCTCAAACACGCGCCGCGCCGTTGCCTCCACTCGATTCCACAATTCCGTTTCCGGCGGCAGCAAATCGCGCGTGCCCCGTACTGCCTTGATCTGACTCATAGTCACTTCTATTAACGATAAATGACGGGCTGCTGAAAGGCGAAGGATGGGCGGAAATGTCTCTCGCGACGGGGACCCGCGCTTCCCTGTCGAGCGTCGCGCAAGAAAAAAGCCGGAACCCAGCATGGACGGTCCCGGCCTCAATCAAGCCACATGGCTGTGGCAGCGCAACGCCCACGATTATCCTGCGCGGGCCAATGTATTCCTACGCGCAAGCATGCATCAGCAACGCAACCGCCGCCGACGTCATCCGCGTCTTTGCCGAATCTGCACGGCTGGTCAGAATGATCGGCACCGATGCCCCAGTCACAATGCCCGCCAGGCTCGCGCCACCCAGATATTCCAACTGCTTCGCCAGCATATTGCCCGACTCCAGATCGGGAACCACCAGGATATCGGCCTGTCCCGCCACTGCGGAATCCAGATGCTTGATCTTCATCGCTTCCGGGCTCACCGCCGTATCGAACGCCAACGGCCCATCCAGAATGGCTCCAGTAATCTGTCCTCGGTCTGCCATCTTGCACAGTGCCGCCGCGTGAATCGTCGAAAGAATGCTGGATTGCACTGTTTCAACCGCCGATAAAATTGCCACCTTGGGCACCGGCACGCCCAGCACGTGGGCCAGGTCAATTGCATTCTGCACGATGTCTACTTTGTCATCCAGCGTCGGCAGAATATTGATGGCCGCATCCGTGATCAACAGGATGCGATCGTACGCCGGCGTCTCCATCACAAAGGAATGGGTGATTCTGCGCAGGGTGCGCAAGCCGGTCTCCTTCGCCAGCACCGGATGCATAAACACATCGGTGTGCAGGCTTCCCTTCATCAGCGCGTCCGCGATCTTCGTCCGGCACAGTTCCACCGACAGCTTCGCCGCCTGATTCTCATCTTCGGCGTCGATCATCTCGCAAGACGAAATGTCAAAGCCTTCCGTCTTCGCCAGATACTGAATTTTCTCCTTCGGCCCCACCAGGATGGGATGAATCACGTCACAGGAGGCAGACTCCAGCGCCCCCGCCAGCGCAACCTTGGTCAACGGATAGCAGACGGCAACCGGAATGGGCGGCAATTGCCGCGCCCGCTCCAACAGAAGATCAAAGCGGCTCACTGCAGGACTGGTTTGGGTCGACATGTACTCCTTCTTTCTGCGCTACGGCGCCTGAATTTCACCCGTAACAGCGCGATCGGTGCGGCTCGGAGCATCGCAGCGTCATCGTGACAGAGGCTCGTCTCCGACAGTTCAAGAGTAAAGCGCTGGCTGCGACTTTCTCCGTGACGACTGTCACTGGTCTCGCCGATTTGCCAACGTGCAACCACATTCCAAATCACGTTTTCCGAAGCAGAAGCCACAAGTGCCTGCCATCACGCGGTAGTGTGCGCTCTGTCACACCCTATTCTTTTCGCCCCTCCTATGATCGGGCGTAAGGGGGCCAAATATATGCACACCAACCCGGAACTGACGCAAGGCCCGATTCTGGTTGGGATAGATTTTTCCCAGCTGTCCAAGTCGATTGTAGAGTATGCGGTGAAATTGGCTCTGCAGGAATTGCGCTCATTGCACTTCGTCTATGTCATGCCCATCGTCACCGACGATTCCCCGGATCTCCTGCGGATCCAGGAATTGGAGCTGGAAGAATACGTCCATGCTGCCCAGCAGAAGCTTCATGGCTCCGGCATCGAGGTCGAAGGTACTCTGGTCTTCGGCTCACCCGCGCATGAAATCATTCGGCTCGCCGACGCACTCCATGCCGCCTGCATCGTTGTCGGCACGGAGGAAAAGACCGGCCTCGAGCGGCTACTCCTCGGTTCTGTCGCGGAGGCGGTGATCCGCAAGTCCGACCATCCCGTCATCGTTGTCGGCCCTCTGGCTGCGGCCATGGCCAGGCAAACCATTCCCTGGAAGCATCTCATGCTGGCCTGCGACACCGCCGAAGGCGTCACCGACGCAGCTCG
Organism: Acidobacteriaceae bacterium; assembly: GCA_049796755.1. GTDB lineage: Bacteria > Acidobacteriota > Terriglobia > Terriglobales > Acidobacteriaceae > JAKAAZ01. The sequence continues at coordinate 7,295 of JBARFA010000184.1, read as the reverse complement.
CCTGGCGGGCGAAATCGCCAGCGGCCACCATGCCCGCCTGACAATTTTCACTGTCAGGGAGGAAGGCATTGCCAGCCCCTCTGAGGGCCAATTCGACGCGCTGGAATCGATGATGAGCCGCGACGCCTGGCTGGCGGTCATGCCTCAATGCCTGATTCGCGAAGGTGAGCCGGCCGAGCAGATCCTCCGCATGGCAGAAGATGCGCAAGCGGATTTACTGGTGATGAGCGTCCATCGCGGCGGCGAACTATTGTCCCACCTCCGGCCAGGATTGATGGCCCGGGTGTTGCGGAGGTCGCGCTGTCCCGCCATGATCCTCCGCGATGTTCATGCGCCTCACCATATCCATCCAGCGCATCTGAACAGTCCTCACAAGGTGATGATCTAACCCCTCCTGGCGAATTCCAGGTACGCGGGACAAACATCGGAGCCTGGTTCACGGGCCAGGCTTCGCAGGACAAGAGCAACAGGATTCAACGGCGCGACGAATCTCCTGACGTCCGCCCGTCTTCGGCCCTAACCGCTTTTTCAAGGGCCTTGTGGTGACCGAAATCACAATGATCGGTGCCAATTGGCACAGCCACAAATATGCCCTGCGTCCACAATAGATTGATGTTCAGGAGTTTCCTATGTCGAACAAACAGTTGCGGGAATGGACTCATCCACGGCGCATCCTGTTGGCCACGGACCTCACCGACTTAGGATTTACTCTCCCGATCGCGAAGCAACAAGCCCTCGCCTACAAGGCCGAACTGCGCATCATTCATGTTCTGCCCGATCCCACCGCATCGCCGATTGATCCAGTGTTAATGGTCTATTTTGACGCTGCCGGCATGCAGAAGTCAGCCGAAACCACATTAGGCAAAGTCATCGCCGACAACAAGGCGGAAAACATCAAGTGCTCGTTTCACCTGGCCACCGGCCACACCGTAAAAGAGATCCTCGCCGCCGCAACAGAATGGAAAGCCGACCGCATCATTGCCGGTTCCCATGGAAAAGCCAAGTTCCATCACCACATCCTGGGATCTATCGCGGAATCGCTCTTTCATCAAATTGATATTCCCGTGCTGGCTGTCGGTCCAAAGGCTGTCCCCAGCGACGCCTCTGCTCAGGGTCACCCCCGCTTCGTTTTTGCCGCCGCGCTCGACCATAGTTCCAGCCGGATTGCCGAGTTTGCCCTCAGCGTTGCCGAAAAACACGGCGCGGAAATTACCCTGCTCCACGTGCTGCAGAATGTCGTTCCCGAGCACCCCACCACCATCTCGGCCCGAGGATATGCGCAACGCATGCTGGAAGATTTATTGACGTTCAAGCCCCTGCGCAAGGCCCGCGCCTCCTGCGAAGTGGTCTATGGCCAGCCCGCCGATGCCATCCTTTCCTACGCAAAACATCACGCCGCCGACATGATTCTTCTCGGCGCATCGGAGCACTCCGCGTTCAATCCTCGCTTCATTCCGGGCATCGCCTATCGCGTTCTCTGCGAGGCGCATTGTCCTGTCCTGGTGCTGAAAGAAGAGTCTCCATGGCAAAGTGCTTCACGCTATTCGGCCGCGAACCAGAGCACCCAGAATCCCGCTTAAGTTTGGACTGCAAGTTCCCTACCCCCAGCCCCCTCCCCCACAAGCCGCAGTTTTTCTTCAACAAGAAGAACTGCGGCAACGCACATTCCTTGTGTCAACATCGAGCCTTCAGATCCAGACTTAGCTTGTGAAGTAGACCGGACTTAGTTTGTGAGGTGGCACCCGGACCTAGTTTAAGAAGTAGACGCTGACGTTGTTTCTGAGGTAGACCCCGCACTTTAGTCCGGGGAACCGAGCCCAAATCCGGCGCGCGCCTTCAGGCGCTGAGGTATGCCCCTGACGCGCACACCATGCCCCTACTGCATGCCCAGGTCGGTCAGCACTTTGGGATTTTTATCATCCACGGCCAGCAGATTATGACAGACGCTGCAATCGTTCGTCAGCGTCTTCCCGCTCTTTGATACATGGTTGCCATCGTGGCAGCGGAAGCAACCGGGATAGTCGTTATGCCCGATATTGTCCGGATACGTGCCCCACTTCACCTTCATGAAAGGAAATACATTCCGCTTGTAGATCGCGACCAGCGTCTGCGCCGATTCCAACACCTGTCCACGCTGGCTGTTCCACACCGCCGGGTATTGCGTGCTGTAGTAGCTTTCCAGTCCGCTCTTGATCTTCGCTGCAGCTTCATTCTGCGAAGAATAACTCGCCTGGATCAACTGCATTCCCTCTTTATGAACGAACGGCAGCGACGGGTTGACGCTGCTGTCCTGCATCGCCTCATCGATCGCCTGTTCCGGAGTCACAAAGATATGCGACGCTTGGTTGTGACAGTCCATGCAGTCCATCACCCGCGTCACTCCCTTTACCGGTCCCTTCCAGTCGGAGCTGACATATTCTGTCACCGAGCCATCCGGGTTATGCGCCTTCACGGCAATAATAGTTTGGTCAGTCGAGTCGGTAGCCACATATTCAAAATCGTTCAGGTGATGACCGTGGATCCCGCTCAGGTGCGATAAGGAATCCACCCCGCCCAGGTGCAGCACCAGCACGCTGCGCGTAATGGAATTTTTTTCGTCATCGCCGTACTTGGTCAGTACCAGCAGCCGATCGCCCACGAACCGTGTCGGATTGTGGCATTGCTCGCAGGTCGCACGCGCCGGACGCAGCGCCGACAAGGAAGCGGTGATCGGGGTGGGATAGGTATGGAATGTTACCTCCACCAGCTGCTTGGTGCCGTTCATCTTGGCCTGCACGGCCGCGTCGAATCCGGAACCAATGTGGCACTCCACGCAAGCCACATGCCGATGCGGACCTACCTGGTAGGCATCCCACTGCGGCGCCATCACGTGGCAGGTCTGCCCGCAGAAGTTCGGCGAATCCATGTACGACACGCCGCGATAGCTGGCCGTCCCAATAATGACGAAGTTAATGAACGTGGCCGCAATCACAACCTCAATGCCGCGGCGAAAGATAGGGTTTTCGAGGTCGATCTCCGGATACACCGAGGGCACGTGCCCCGACGCGACCAGCTGCTTACGACGAAGCGCGATTCCAACGGGAATCAGAATCAGCCCCAGAACAAATAGCCCCGGCAGAAACAGGTCAAAAATCAATCCGATGTAAGGATTTTGAGGGCCGCTGTGACCGAAAATCGTCACCACCCAGAAGCCGATCATGACGAACGCCGCAGAGGTCGTCAACGCCCCGCCGATCAAGCTGAGCGGATTGTTTCCGTAAAACAGGATCGGACGCAGCTTCTTCTCTAATGTCCCAAACATCATTCCCTCGCGTGAGTGGTTATACCGTGCCGAAATAGGCGATCAATGTCAAGACAAGAAGTGTCAGCCCGATCAGAATTGCAGTGAATCCGACCACCCGAGCGAAATTGACCCACCAGTACACCGGACGATCGGCGACCTTTGCTTCCAGCTTTCCCTGTCGAGCAAGACGCTCAAATTCCAGCGTCCGCTTCTTTCTAAATTCCTCTTCTGTCTCTTTCCCGGTAAAGATCACCATGTCCATCGGGAAGCTACCCGGTCGCAAATGCGTGTTGACGAAGTGAATCGAAAAAATGAACAGAATGGCTAGCAGCGCCTCTTCGCCATGGATCACCAGGACTGCATTCAGCGCCCATCCCGGCAGAAACTTCGCAAAGAACGGTGCGAACCACATGGCATATCCGGAAAATCCGATGACCACCATCCCCCAGAAAACCGCCCAGTAGTCGAACTTCTCCCAGTAGGCATAGCGGTCGAATTGCGGCTTGGGCCCCAGCCCAACAAACCAGCGCAGGTGTCCCACCAGGTCCTTCACGTCCTTCCAGTTGGCCACCATGGAGGTCGGACCCCAGAACATTCCCTTTTCCTTATTGACCGCGGCCCGGGTGATGATGTCTTTCACGTGATACAGAAACGCCAGCGTCAGCACGATAGCGCAAAATTTATGAAAGAAAAGGATCGCCCCAAAGCCGCCCACCGCCCGTGCCACAAACCGCGCCGGGGCGTTCTCGCTGAAGCGCATCGGCAACCCGCTCGCAGCCAGCCCCAGAAAGGAGGTAAATAGCACCGCGTGCAGGTACCGTTGCGGTAAGGTGAACCGCAAATAGTACTTCTCTTCCTTTGCCGCGCCTGGCTGTGTTGCCGGCGATATTTCGGGCTCGAGTACCGTCTCACTCTGCTCAGTCATGTTTCTCCTCTCCGGTCGGCCCGTTTTTGCGTTGTTCATACTTCGAGCGCAGGAACCACAGCAGCGTATGCAGGGAGAAGAATCCCAGCACGCTCCACAACAACAAGTTCATGAACGTCCGAATGTAATACAGCGCCGGACTCAACCTGCGATTGCGCGGGTTTGCATGCGGCTGATACTGCACAAACCGGGCATTCGCGCCCGCGTGGCATTTCCCGCAGGTCTTTACCAGGTTCGCCTGCGCCACTGGCGAACGTGGATCCGATGCCGGAAGCACCTCATGCGCCCCATGGCAATCCCAGCACCGCGCCGTCTGCACATATCCGCCCAGCAATCCCAGTTGCGAGTGGAAAGTGTCTCTATATGTTGCCAACTGCTCTTTGTGGCACGATCCGCAAATCGGTGTCGACTGCATGCGAAAACTTGCCAGTGTCGGCTGCAGAATCGCGTGCGCCGTATGGCAGTCCGTGCAGACAGGAGCCTTCATGTTGCCGCTCGCCACCTGTTTGCCGTGCACGCCGCCCATGTATTCCGCCTTCACCCCACCGTGGCATGTCCCGCAGGTTGCCGGAATGTTGGCCTTATTGGTCGGACTTTGCGGGTCTTTATGGCTAAGAATATGGTGCGATCCATGACAGCTCATGCAGTTCGCCGCCACCAGCAGCCCCTCTTTACTCACCGCGTATCCGTGGATTGAATCCATGTACACCGAGTACACATTCTGCAGCCCATACTTCTGCGCCAGCGCGCGATTTCCATGGCACGTGCCGCAGGTTTTTGGAATATTCAGCGGATACACCGCCGACCGCGGATCGTCTTTAGTGAAAATCGTGTGTGGGTTTCCGTGACAACTGAGACACGGCTGAGCGCTCGCTTTGGCATGCACGCTGCCCGCCAGTCCCTTGGCCTCGTCCGCGTGGCAAGCCACGCACTGAACTGCGGCTGGGTGATCGGGATGCGGATAAGCGTGGATGTCCGTGTGGCAGTCGCTGCACCCCAGGCTGCCGTGAATGCTGGAATGAAATAGCGGCGCATCCACGCTCACATTCTTCCCCGACGCATCCTGCATCGTCTTGTCTGCGTGGCAGGACAGGCAGTCCGCATCTTTCGCCAGCACCACCCGCGGCAACGCTAAAAGCAGTAGCGCGACCAGCCCGGCCAGCAGCATTCTTCCGCGACCGCCCAGTCTCGACGCGCCCAATTGGCTTGACTGTCTTTCGGCATCGGCTGAACATCGTCCAGAAACAAGCATCCGGCTGTCGTAACCGCTGCAGATAGCATCAGCGTTACGCCCAGCCGGATTGCTGTGGAAGTACATCTCTACGGAGGAAATAGATTTCATTGGGTCTCTGACCCCTGCCGCGTTCTGTGCGCGGAAATCAGGAAAACAAAAGACAACAAGTGCACCAATCTTCACGGACGAAGGAAATCTCCTCCCTCGCCCCCATCCTTGCGACTACTTCTGCAGCGTGCGAATGTAGGCCACAACAGCGGTAATCTCTGGACCCGACAACTTCGAGCCATAGGCCGGCATTCTTCCCTTGCCGTCCTTCACGATCGTCACATAGCTCGCTGTCGATGCCTTCTTTGCCTCCGGCGTCAGGAACGAAGGCACATGCATCGCCTTGCCCGCACCCCCACTGGCACTGCCGTCAGCTGAATGACACATGGCGCATTTGCTCTTGTAAACGTCCGCTCCGCTGCTTTGGGCAAGCACGGTGCACGTAGCCAGGCCGAGGAACGCCACGGTGGCCAGTACTGTAATGTGTCGATTCATACGTTGATCCTTTGTCGAAGTAGATTCAGTCCTTTTGCAAGAACTTCACGCACGTTACACGGTCCGCTCTCAACCTGTGCAGAATATAAAACTGAGTGGATCATTGCCTGTGACAAACATCACACCTTAAGAAACCGCCAGTTACTACGCACCTTCGCTGTCCACAAGGCCGGCGTTCCTTCCGAAATGCCTCCCCTCCGTCCCCAGTCGCCCCCAGACAAAAAGGCCAGCGGCGAACCGCTGACCCTTCTCCTATAAATTCCTCAGCGCAACCGAAATCGATTCAGTATGAGCACTCTACTCCGTCAGCCGGTAGACCACGCCGATCGTCGAGTCGACCTCGACCGGACTCCCATCCACTAGATATGGTTCGTACGTCCACTGTCGCACCGCCACCAGTGCCGACTGCCGAAGCGCTTTCGGCCCCGAGGCGACCGTCAGGTTTTTGACAGTTCCATCCTTCCCGATTTCAACATTCAATAAGACGGTTCCTTGAATCTTCTTTTTCTTTGCCTCCTCCGGATATTTGGGCTGCACCCGCTTCACAATTCGCGACGCCATCACGTGGGCCGGAACCTGCTGCATACCTTTTGCTCCGGCTTCCTCCGCCCGCACCGTAACGTGCGTTCCCACCATGCTCACGATCGCCACCCCACTCAGCAGCATCACCGCAATCATCGCGGCCACGCGAGCTGTACCTCTCAGTCGTTTCCCTCGCTCCATCATCAAACTCACCCTCCTTTCAAGAGTGTTGCCTTCAAAAATTCCCATCGCCGCCGTCGCCCCTCCACGCAGCCCCGCGGGGATCACCATCGCCAGTCGCAGCAGTGACCGCGCATACATGCGTCTGCTTTCCAAAACCTCGGCCGCCATCGCATCGCACGCTGCCTCCCGACTTTCCCCCACTGCCTTCTTGATCAACCTCGCGCATGGATGGTACGCGACCGGCAGCATCAGCACGGCATATCCGACATTCTTTGCATAATCGCGGCGTCGAACGTGCGCCAGTTCATGCGCCAAAGCCGCCTCCAGATCGCCATCTTGCACCTTCCCGATAAAACCCACCGGCAGCAGCACCGTCTGCATCCCCACCATCGCCGGCCCCGCAACCTCCGCCGATTCACATAGCACCACCCGCGTCACGTTCATCCGCCTGGAAAGCCCCTCCCACCGCATCTGCAATGGTTCCGACAATTGTGCCGCCAACGCGTTCCCGTGCAGCGATCGCGTCTTCCACACGCCCCACACAATGCGTCCGGCGAAATACAAAGTGATCGCGCCATACACAGCCAGCAACATCGCCATCATCG
>JBARFA010000183.1:0-6322 GCA_049796755.1 Acidobacteriaceae bacterium | reverse complement strand
GTGCTGCACTTCGCGCGCGAGCAGCGAGTGTACATCTGGAAGCTGGAGCCGGTGCTGGCCCTGGCGTAGGTCTTTCGCCCGGGATGTGACCACACTTGATACATCTCCAAGGCACACTCGAGGTGTATCATCCAGATTATGGCACCCGCCAAGCGCGCCCACATCCTGCTGCCGCAGGAACTCGTTGGCGAGATCGATGCAATCGTAGGACCTGGAAAGCGCAGCGCGTTTCTGGTGGAAACGGCGCGCGCGGAGATTCGGCGGCGCAAGCTGCTGCAGTTTCTGGAGTCGGCGGAACCGGCGTGGAAGGACGAAGACCATCCGGAGCTGGCAAAAGGGTCGGGGGCCTGGGTGCGTGGCTTGCGGCAAGAGGGGAAAAGTCGATCCGCGACCATTGAGCGGCATACACGACAACGGAAGACGCGTTCAGGCAAGGAGAAATGACCTTCCTGCTCGATTCGACCATATTGATTGATGCGCTGCGACATCGTCAGGGACGGCGCGAACTGCTTGCGGAGACGATCCATCAAGGCCACACCTTGGCGATTACCACGATCAACCTGGCGGAAATTTACGCGGGAATGCGGCCAGCGGAAGAAGCCAGGACTAAGATGTTTCTCGATGGCCTGGAATGTTATCCAGTGACAGCAGCGATTGCGCGTCGTGCTGGAAAACTGAAGTGGGAGTGGTCGCGAAAGGGCCGGACGTTGGCTTTGGACGATATGCTGATCGCGGCGGCGGCCCTGGAACACGGCCTGACGCTGATGACAGACAATCGAAATGATTTTCCGATGAATGAACTCGACCTATATTCCCTGCCGTAAGACAGTCGCCTCCATCCGCGCATGACCGAAAAATTTCGGAAGTATGTACTTTCGCAATCAGGATTTGGACTAATTGCGAAGGGCCTTAAGAGTAGAATCCGGTAAGCCATGCACATCCTGTTTTTAGATGAATCAGGAACACCGCCTGGACCCGGGAAGAAACGGAAGGACAGGTACTTCGTGATTGGGGGTCTTGCGATCCCTGATGGCGTCTGGCACAAAGTCCACGATGCCCTGCACGGCATGAAGGTGCGAAGAAAATTAAACGGAGAATTGAAGTGGAGATACTTCGCTGAGCGCAACCGCGAGGATGTCAACCCGATGCAAACCCTAGATCAGCAGCAAAGAAATGAGATCAGGGTTGAGCTTTATCAAATAATCTGCGGCACCAAATCAATTCGATCTATGGCGTGCGTGGCTTGCATCGAGTCAGCCTATGATATGCCTTCAGTCGTAGATGCGGATGACCTATACCATTACGCATACAAGCCACTTTCCGAGCGATTTCAGTATTACCTTCAAGACCTTTCGAGGACTGTCGGCAGAACCGAGACCGGCATTATTGTTGCCGATCACCGTGGGCCGATTCCAGATGCGCGGTTTAGAGGTGCCCACGAAAGGCTGCTAAAGAGGACACCGAATGATTTCAGGAGCAATTACTCAAACCTAATCGAGACCCTGTTCTTCCTTCCGTCCGAACTTAGCGTCGGGGTTCAACTGGCGGATATGGTGGCTGGCGCAGTGTGGAGAAAGTTCGAGAAAAATGACGATTTCTGGTACAAGCACTTGGAGCCGTCGCTGAGGAAGTCTCCCAGTGGAAATGTTGAAGGATATGGGATTGTTAAGTTTCCGAGAGGTACTTGGAAATAAAATGGCTAGACGCCGGGTCAGACCATAGTCTGAACGTGCAGGAAGTTCTTTGACGCACTCCCGGCATTCCTAGGTTATCACCAAATCTTCGCTTGTCAACCGGACTTTTCCACATTTCGTGAGGGTTGCGTAAAGTACATACTTCAGAAAAATTGTCCTATAGGAGTTGACTGCATGATTTCATTGGAGGGCCGGGTGGCCATGGTCACCGGCGCAAGCCAGGGTATTGGTCGCGCCTGCGCTGTGGCGCTCGCCAAGGCGGGAGCACAGGTCGCACTGGCGGCACGCAACGCCGCAAAACTGGCGGAGGTTGCGGCAGAGATTGAAGCGGCGGGCGGCAAAGCCATGCCGTTTGAAATGGACCTGGCCAGCGAAGACTCCATCAAAGCCGTCACCAAAGCGGTGGTAGCGCAATACGGAAAGCTAGAAATTCTGGTGAATAATGGCGGCATCACCCGCGACAACCTGATGCTGCGGATGAAGCTGGCGGACTGGAATGCGGTGCTGCAAACCAACCTGACCGGAGCGTTTCTGCTGACGCAGGCGGCTTCTTCCAGCATGTTGAAGGCGCGCTGGGGACGCATCATTAATATCAGCAGCGTGGTGGGAGAGACCGGACAGGCGGGGCAGGCAAATTATGCCGCCAGCAAAGCGGGCTTGATCGGCCTGACGATGTCGCTGGCTCGCGAACTTGCTTCGCGCAATATCACCGTGAATGCGGTTGCGCCCGGGTACATTTCCACGCCGATGACGGATGTGCTGAACGATCAACAGCGCAGCGCCATGCTGACGCAGATTCCCCTGGATAGGGCGGGCACGCCGGAGGATGTGGCCAGCGCGGTGGTGTTTCTCGCTTCCGACCAGGCCAGCTATATTACCGGCCATGTGCTCGACGTAAACGGCGGCATGCACATGGGTTAAGCCGGGCGGCGTAACCCCTAAAATCTTAATGTCGAGCCCGCATGGGCAGCGTATTGTTGTTGTGTGGAAGCATCCTGTGTACTGCATCGCCTTCCACGCAGTCTCCCACTTCTCCGTCGGCAAGGATGGGTCAGGATGAAGAAAATCTATCGCTATTTCATGCTTTCCTGCGTGCTTTTTTCGCTGGCTTTCGTGGCCGCAGCAGCCGCCCAGTCGAAATCAACAACAAATGTGATCGGCCCGGAAAACGTCAGCTTTCCGAGTGGAAGCGAAATGGTGCGTGGCGTTTTGTATCGACCGCAGGGAGTTGGGCCCTTTCCTGCCATCGTGGTGATTCATGAGTGGTGGGGACTGAACGATTGGGTGGAGCAGCAAGCGCAGATGTTTACCGAGCATGGATACGTGACGCTGGCGGTGGATCTTTATCGTGGCCAGGTCGCGACCGATCCGGAGATGGCGCACGAGTTGATGCGGGCGTTGCCGCAGGATCGTGGAGTGGCCTATCTTCGCTCTGGCGTGGCGTATTTGAAGACCCTGAAATATGTGAAGGCGAACCGCATTGGCGCGGTGGGCTGGTGCATGGGCGGAAGCTTCGCCATGCAGTTGGCGGTTGCGGAGCCGTCGTTGAAGGCGGTGGCCATCAACTATGGCGCGCCTGAGACTGATCCCGCGCAGTTGAAGAAAATTCGAGCGGCCATTTTGGGAAACTTTGGAGCGCAGGATCGCGGCATCACGCCGAAGGATGTTGCGGATTTTGCCGCCGCGATGAAGGCGATCGGGCATCCTGTGAATGTGAAAGAGTATCCGGACGCAGGGCATGCCTTTCAAAATCCAAATAACAAGGGTGGCTATCGGCCGGCGGATACGGCGGATGCCGACAGCCGGATGTTTGCCTTCTTCGCGAAATATTTGAAGTAAGCGAAGTCTGTTGCGCGGGGAACTATTTCAAGCGGCGAAGAATTTCGGGGCGGACCAGATAGAAGAAGAAAATGAAATTTGCCAGGGTCATCACCCAGTAATTGTTCTGATGAAATCGCATGATGATGTAGATGCCATAGCTGCTGGTGAGAAATGCGGCGGCCAAGGCCAGGGCCCATCCCCAGCGGCGCATTTTGAGCAGGCCAAGGCCGGCCAACGCCAGCAATGTGGCTACGGCCAGCACTGCAATGCGGGCGCCAAGGCTGGCAAAGTGACCGGTGAGCACCCCGAACACTCCGATCAGCGCCTCCAACAACATCCATAACGCGATCGCGGCCACGCCAGGAAACTTGGCGGCGGTATCTTCCGGGTTGGGTTTCTGTTCGGGCTCGCTCATACGGTGTGGAGATAGGCCAGCAGAACGCGCATCTGTTCGGCATCCAACGTGTTGCCGAATGCGGGCATCACTGAGCCGCCGCGGGCGATTTTCGATTGGACATATCCATCGGTGGCGGGAGCGCCATCGGGCAGCCGCGCATGCTTGAATAGTCCCTGCAGGCTGGGACCAATCAAGGTTTTACCGCTATCGACGTAGTGGCACCCGGCGCAATGAGTTTGCAGGATCTGCTGGCCTTGCAACTCCGCAGAGGTCAAGGCGTGCGGTCCGGTTGTCCGCGTGGCGGAGTGACAACCCGCCAGTACAGCGACAGCCAATGCGGCAGGAACAAGCGGAGATCGAGGATGTTGCTTCAAAATTCTCTTCCTCAGCGAAACGTTGGGCGGACGATTTCCGCCCAGATTTTATCGACGACTTAAATGGTGTGCAGATAGGCCAGCAAATTGTTCAGTTGCTGATCGCTGAGAACATTCACGAAGGGCGGCATGATATTGCGTCCATGGAGAATTGTGGAACGAACGCGTTGATCCGTCGCGGGAGCGCCACTGGGCAAATACGGCTTCTGGAACAATCCCTGCAGCCCGGGGCCTTTCAAAAGCTGCTCACTGTTGGCGTAATGGCAGACGGAGCAGTTCTGCTGGAAAGTTTGATGGCCCTGCATTTCCGCGGGTGTCAGCTGGCTGATCGGTTTTGATTTGGGTGCGTGATGGCAGCCTGCCAACAGCAATCCAATCGCCGCACTGGCCAACATGGACAGTCGAATCGATGGTTTCAAGTTCTATTCCTCCAGGGAATTTGCAAATTGCGTTGTCCTTAGTGTAGCCGGGAGGAATCGCTTCGCCAATTTCTAGAGCGTATGCAGATACGCCAGCAGATCGTTCACCTGTTGATCGTTCAGTACGTTGCCGTAGGCCGGCATCATATTGCGACCATCCAGAATGGCGGCGCGAACGCGATCGTCATTCGCCGGTGCGCCGCTGGGCAGGTAAGGCTTCTTGAAGATTCCCTGCAGGCCTGGACCATGCAGCGGCTGTTCGCTGTTGGCATTGTGGCATTGCGCGCACTGCTGCTGATAGACGGTGTAGCCGCGCATCTCCGTAGGCGTCAGTTCACTCAAAGGTTTCGACGGCGGGAGGTGATGGCAACCGGCCAGAAGCATCGCGGCTGCAACGCTTGCAATCGCGAACAATCGAATTGCTTGCTTCAACTTCTTCTCCTTATAGAGAACCCACGGATTATGTTCGTCGCTTCAGGCAGCGATCAAACGCGGAAATTGTCGGCGCGCCAATTCTGAATGGCTTGCTTGATCTGTTTTGGCGCGAGCTTTTCGTTCAGGGTGCGCTCGACCAGCGCCGGTATCTCAGCATCGGAGGCAAAGCGCAACGCGATGAGCTGGCGAATATCCAGCTCGTTGATGCGGGAACGCAGTGGCTCAGGCAACAGCGCGGCGAGGCGCAGTCGCTCCTCCAGCCGGATCACACGGTCCTGCACCTTGAGCGAATAGGTGCGAACCTTCACGATCAGAACGACGAAGGCGAACGCCAGAACCACGTGCCATGCGCTACCGAGGTGGGGATGTCGAACCAGATGCACGATGCTGGCGATGAATGTGATGAGAAACACTGGCGCCAGAAAAAAGTGAAACCAGGGATCGAGCCGGCTGTGATTGGCGTAGGTTTGCGGTTTGGTTTCCGACATAGCGTCCTCCCAGAAAAGGAAATTGACGATTCGGCTCAGGTTGGGGAACTGGGCGGGTTCCTAGCTATCATCGCACCGAATCGGTTTCGGCTGCAGCGGTGACAATGCCATCGATGGTTTTTGTGATGCCTTTGGCGTTCGGCATGTGGCCATTGCAAAGGACAGAGAATACCAGCGTCTGGCCATTTTTCGCGGTCACATAGCCGCTGAGTGCATTCACTTCGTCCAGCGTTCCTGTCTTGGCGAAGACCTGGGCGTGCAAAGGCCCATGCAGAAATCGATCGGACAGTGTTCCATCGACTCCGCCGATTGGCAACGTGCTGCGGAACTGCGCTCCCCACGGCTGTTCCGCGATGTAGCGCAGCAGGGTTGTCAGCGCGCGGGGAGTGATGCGGTCAGCTGGCGAAAGACCGGAGCCGTCATAGAAAAAGAAATCCTGCGGCTGCATCCCGGCGCGCAGCATTTGCGCGCGAACCACGCGAGCGCCTTCCACAATGGAGCCATCTTCGCCAAAGTGCTGGCCCAGCAGACGCAGCCAGGTTTCTGCGTGCAGATTCTGGCTGACCTTATTGGTGACCGTAATGTCTTGCAGCAGCGGAACCGAGGTGCGCGATGCCAGCACGACATCGCCGGCAGGTACGACGGGGGCGATCTGCGCAACATCGCCGGACTGCGTGGCGGCGGGGAGCGCGAG
>JBARFA010000182.1:0-10224 GCA_049796755.1 Acidobacteriaceae bacterium | reverse complement strand
GTCAATATCCTCACCAAGGTGACCACGTGGTGTGCGATCATCTTCGCGATTACGTCCATCTCGCTAACGGTTTTGGTCGCTCGTCACAGCGCAGGCCATTCCGTGTTGCAGGGAATTCAGTCGACGCCTGCGCAGAGCACTCCGCATAAGAAGTAGATGATTCACGAGATTTTTCCCGTCGGCCCGCTCGCCTGCAACTGCAGCATTCTTGCGGATGAAACGTCCCTGCGGGCTACCGTCATCGATCCCGGCGCGGAAATTGACCGAATCCTTGCCGTCCTGAAACAGCATGGCCTCAGCGTGGAGCAGATCATCGTCACCCATGCCCACATTGACCATGTCGGCGGCGCAGTGCTGCTGAAGCGTGCGACTGGCGCGCCAATCTACATGAATCAGCACGATCTGCCTCTCTTGAAAATGATGGATATGCAGGCGGGTTGGTTAGGCGTACCGGTGCCCGATGTGATGGCCCCGGATGTCGACGCCTCCGATCTCCTCGCGCTGACCATTGCGGGTGAACCCGCGCAAGTGCTGTATACGCCCGGGCATACAGAGGGCAGTATCTGCGTGAACATGCCCGGCCCACAACTCCTGCTGGCGGGCGATACCCTTTTTGCAGGTTCGATTGGCCGCACCGACCTTCCCGGCGGCAACCTCCGAAAGATTTTGCACTCCCTGAAAGCGCGGCTCCTGCCGCTGCCGGATGCCACACGAGTCTTTCCGGGCCACGGACCTGCAACGACCATCGGCGAGGAACGTGAAACCAATCCATTCCTGATCGACTCATAACGAGTAGCCTGCGCACCGTCTTCCGCTCACGCGAGCGAGCGAAGCAGCCGCGTCACACTTTCGGAGAATTCGACCCGCGGCGGCAGCAAGCCGAGAACAATCCACCCATCCCCGTCGAATCCGTAAAAGTGTCCCGGATGCACGACCACGCGCTCCCGTTCCATCAGGCGAATCGCCAGCTCGTCCCCGCTCATCAGTGCCGGCACTCGCAAAACCGCATACCACCCTCCTTGGATTTCAAGCCGCGACACCGCTGTCGCATTGGCGAGCTGTCGATCTAGTTCCTCTAGATTTTCCCGCACGCGCCGTCGAATCTGCTGCTGCACCCCCCCCCGATTCGCCAGCAAATACGGCATAGCATGCTGCACGGGCGCATTCATCGAGAGAAACGTATCCGCGATCATTTCCAGTCGCCCCGTAGCAGCTTCCAGCAACCGCTCTGGACCAAACGCGGCGATCCAGGCTGCCTTCATCTGCGGCAATCCAGCCACCTTGCTCAACCCGCTCAGCACGTACGTCAGCACCGGATGTTCCCCGGTCGAAAAACTTGCATGCACCCTCTCAGTGACATCCTCCGCGTCGAGGCCGTAATCGAGAAACACTTCATCGACAATCAGCGCCAGCCCATGCTCCGCGCAAACGCCCTCCAGCATTGTTCGTTCCGCCTGCGAAGTGAAATGTCCCGTGGGATTGTTAGGATGAACCACGACGACCCCACGAGTCTGCGCTGCGATGCGCTCCTTTAGAGCCGCTATATCGATGTGCCATCCGTGATCGTAAAACAGCGGATACGGCACCAAGCGCACATCATCCAGGTCGGCCAGAAAATCAAACAAAGGATAGCTGGGTTGCGCAATCAGAATTTCCGCGACGGGGTCGCAGTGCAGCCGAAATAGATAGCTGTAAGCCTCGCTGGTGCTGGTGGTCAGGAAGATTTGCTCGGCCGAAATGTGGGTTGCGGCAGCGGCGGCATAATAGTCGACGACAGCGGCACGCGCAATCGGCAGTCCACGTGGATCAGGTTCGTATTCCAGGCATTCCGGCCGGCTCAACTCCCCAAGAATTCCTGCTCGATCGTACTCGAATCCGCACGTCGTTGGATTCGACGCCGTCAAGTCTAAAATCGGCTTGCCGTCCGTACGCAATCGTTCCAAAGCCGCTGCATACGCGGTCTTTTCCAGGTTCCAGCGGGTGCGCCGCGAAAACTCCTGCATCATACCTCTTGTCTCATGCTGACACTGTCCGGGCCCGGTAGAAATGCTGCCTGATACAGACTATGCTGAAATCACGGCGGCGCGGCCGCGTAAAACGCCGCACGAACATGGCAGCGCATCCTTGCGCGTCATGTGCTTTGGTCGAATCCAACCGAGGAGAAATCCATGGAACGTCGAGATTTCATCAAGCAAGGAACATTCGCAGCCGTTGCCGCCTCCAGCGGAAGTTTTTCTCCTTCGTGGGCCGCATCCGACTCCGCAAAGACTTCCGACCCGATTGCGCGACGGCGCCTGGGCAAGACCGACGTCCATCTTTCTATCATTGGCTTCGGCGGCATTGTGGTGATGAACAGCACCCCGACTGCTTCCAAAAATATTGTTGCTGAAGCTGTCGATCGCGGCATCAATTATTTTGACGTTGCCCCTAGTTATGGCGATGCGCAGCAGTTGCTCGGCCCCGCGCTGGCGCCTTACCGCGAAAAAAGTTTTCTCGCCTGCAAGACAAGCAAGCGTGACAAGGCCGGTTCACGGGCAGCGCTGGAAGAATCTCTGCAATTACTCAAGACCGATCACCTCGATCTCTACCAGTTTCACGCGCTGACCAAGATGACGGAGTTAGATCAGGTGCTCGGACCGGGCGGCGCAATAGAAACCTTCGAAGCGGCCCGCAAGGAAGGAAAAGTTCGCTTCATCGGTTTCTCCGCCCATTCAGTGGAGACGGCCGTCGCCGCGATGGATAGGTATCCCTTCGACACCGTTCTCTTCCCGATCAACTGGGTGCTCGTTTCCCAGGCGAACTTCGGTCCCACGGTCATCCAGAAGGCCCAGGAAAAAGGTGTGGGCATGCTGGCCCTCAAGAGCATGGCGAAGACAGTGTGGCCCGCTTCGGAGAAGAAAGATCATCCTGACCCCAAGTGTTGGTATGAGCCCGCAAACTTTCCTCATCAGGCTGCGCTGGGTCTGCGGTATACCTTAGGCCACTCCATCACGGCCGCTATCCCACCCGGCGACGAAGCGTATTTTCGCCTGGCGATGGACGTCGCGCAAAACTATAAACCGCTCGACTCGCAAGAGGAACAAGCGTTGTTACACCAGGCCTCGGGCGTCCAGCCAATCTTTCATCGTGGAAATGACGTCTAGACTGGAATTGCAAGCAGATCAGAAACAGCTATGGAACTTTCGCAGAAACAATCGCATCTCGAAGATCGCATCCGCCAGTTAGGCAGCATGCTCGTTGCCTACTCTGGCGGAATCGACTCCGCCTACCTCGCGTACACTGCCCATCGCGTTCTAGGCGATCGCATGTTGGCCGTCCTTGCCGACTCCGCCAGCCTGTCGCGCGCGCACTTTTTGGATGCGTTGCGTTTTGCCGATGAGCATTCCATTCCGATCCAGGTTCTAACGACTGCGGAACTGGACGATCCCGAATATGTAAAGAATGACGCGACTCGCTGCTTTCACTGCAAAGACGAACTTTTTTCAGTCATGGAAAAGGCCCATCGAGGTTCCAGGTTTCAACATTTGGCATATGGCATGAACGTCGATGATCGAGGCGAGTACCGCCCTGGACAGCAGGCGGCAAGCGCGCATGGCGTGTTGGCTCCCTTGGCCGAGGCGGGCCTGACGAAGCAGGAAATTCGCACCTTGGCGCTGCAGGCGGGCTTGCGCATCTGGGACAAACCAGCGTCCGCCTGTCTCTCTTCTCGCGTTGAATATGGACGCCCCGTCACCCGAGAAGTATTGCAGCAGATTGAAGACGGCGAAACATTATTGCAGCAGATGGGATTTCGCCAGTTCCGCGTTCGGCATCACGGTGAAATGGTTCGTATTGAAATTGCCCGCGAAGAAATGCCGCGCGCGCTGAACATGGAAACTATGGATCGCATGACCTCTGCGTTTCGCGCCCTGGGTTTTAAATATGTCACGCTGGACTGCGAAGGCTATCGCTCCGGCTCCATGAACGCCATCCTTCCAGTGGAGGCGATTCGTTCGGTCAACCTGCAATAGACTTGTGGCATCTACTGTGCAGCGCTCGATACCAGCCGCGGCCTTGGAATTTGAACCTTATGCGAATTGCTTATCTTGAATGCTTTGCCGGAATTAGCGGCGACATGTTCCTGGGTGCCCTCGTCGATGCCGGCGTCGATCGGAAATTACTTCACGACGCAGTCGCCGCGTTGAACATTGGCGCGACTCTCGAAATTGAAAAAGTAGATCGCAGCGGAATCAACGCCAGCAAGGTACACGTGCTGGTCGACGGCGCCAGCGCGGAATCCGCGGCGAACTCCACTCACACACATCATCATTCCCATCACGAACACCATCAACATGGCCGATCGCTCAGCGTCATCCGGACGATGATTGAAAACGCTCCTCTGGCCGCGGCGGCCAAGGCAACGGCCATCCGCGCTTTCGAGTTACTCGGCGAGTCGGAGGCGAAGATCCACAATGTTCCCATTGAGACCATCCATTTCCATGAAGTCGGAGCGGTTGATTCCATCGCCGACATCGTGGCCGGAGCGGTCGGTGCACACGCTCTTGCCGCTGCCTCCTGGATCTGCTCGCCATTGAATGTTGGCGGAGGCACGGTCGAATGCGCGCACGGAACCTTCCCTGTTCCCGCGCCCGCGACGATGGATTTGCTGCAGGGAGTTCCGACCTATTCCTCCGGCATCCAGATGGAGTTGGTCACGCCCACCGGCGCAGCGCTGGTTCGCGCGCTCAATTGCACCTTCGGTCCCGCCCCCTCGATGTGCGTCGACAAAATCGGATACGGAGCCGGATCGCGCAATCCCAAACGCTTTCCGAATGTTGTGCGCCTCAGCGTTGGCGATGCCAGCGACAGTGCCTCGATAGCCGGAGATACCATCGTCGTGATGGAAACTGCGGTGGACGATCTGAACCCACAGGTGTTGGGCGATTTCACAGACCGTGCGTTGCAGGCCGGAGCACTCGACGTGATGTGCTCGTCGGTGCACATGAAGAAAAACAGGCTGGCGACGCTGATTACCATTTTGTGCGACCGGGCCCACGCCGAGCCACTACAGCAACTGCTGTTTCGCGAGACCAGCACGCTGGGAGTGCGCGTTCGCGAGGAACGCCGCGCCTACCTCGATCGCAAATTCGTCAGTGTGCAAACCCAGTGGGGCGAAATCAAAATTAAAATCGGCTTGCTGAACGGCGTTGAGGTGAACGCTGCGCCAGAGTATGAAGATTGCCGGCGTTGTGCCGCGGAGCATTCTGTCCCGCTCAAGCTGGTCATGCAGACCGCGCTCGCGATCTACCAAATAACACCGCGCGAATAATTCAGGAAGAGTGACCATGGATCAAGACACGCTGCTGCGCCTGCTAGAAGACGTCAAGAAAGGAATCGTGTCGCCGCAGGACGCTTCGGCAAAACTCGCGCGCCTTCCGTTTGAAGACATCGGCTTTGCCAAGGTCGATCATCACAGGTCCCTTCGAACCGGCTTGCCGGAAGTGATCCTCGCCTCCGGCAAGACACCCGAACAAGTGGCTGAAATTTTCGAGCGCATGGCAGCCAGCGGCGTAGAAGTGTTGGCCACCCGCGCCGATGGTTCCACGTTCGATGCCGTTCAGCAGCGAGTTCCGGCGGCAAAATATTTTCCAGTTCCGCGCGCCATCACTCTCCGCCAAAAAGAAAAAATTTCTGACCCGAATCAACCGCGCATTGCCGTCGTATGTGCCGGTACCAGCGACATTCCGGTCGCAGAAGAAGCCGCCGTGACCATCGATATTTTCGGCGGGGAAGTCGACCGATTCTACGATGTCGGCGTCGCCGGTCTCCATCGGCTGCTAGCTCATCGCGAGGCGCTGCAGCAGGCACGCGTGATTATTGTCTGCGCCGGAATGGAAGGCGCTCTGCCAAGCGTGCTGGGAGGACTCGTCAGCGTTCCAGTGATTGCCGTGCCCACCAGCATTGGCTATGGCGCTTCCTTTCACGGATTGGCAGCCCTCCTGGGAATGCTGAACTCCTGCTCTCCGAACGTAACCGTTGTCAATATCGATAACGGTTTTGGCGCTGCATATGTCGCGACCATGATTTGTCGCGGCCCCATTAAGATAATTTCGCCATCGCGAAATCCGACATCGCCGCCGGCCAAATCTTGAGAGCGGCGCGAACCCCACTCCGGTGAGTTCAACGATTGAACGGCTTCGCGTTGTTCGTTGCACTGCGCGAATATAGTGTTTCGTATGGCAGATTTGAGGCCGACCCGCATTGAATCCCATGCCCAACGACTGGCCTTTCCATTTGATCTCATCCAAAATTCTCGTTGAAAGAAGCAGAAAGAGGAAACATGCCCACACTTCGGAAAATGTCCGCCTGGTTAATCGTCGCGTTGTCTGTCATCGTCTTTCGCAGCGCTCCGATGGATGCGCAGACCGTTCTTCCATCGCCTGTCGAGCTAAGCTCAGGATGGCAACTGCAGGATGCCGCCAAAGTCTCCGCTGCAGGCGCGGCGATTTCTTCTCAGACATTCCAGCCCCAAAACTGGTTAGCAGCAACCGTGCCGGGCACGGTATTGACCAGCATGGTGAACGATGGGTTATACCCCGAGCCGCTCTACGGCGAGAATAGTCGTCCCATCCCTGAGAGCCTCAATAAAACTTCTTACTGGTACCGCACGACCTTCTCCGTGCCGAAGGAGTATACGCACCGATATATCGCACTCCACTTCGATGGAGCGAATTTTCGATCGGAAGTTTGGGTGAATGGAACCCACGTAGGAACGATTCAGGGCGCATTCATTCGCGGACGATTCGACATCACAAGACTTGTGAAGCCCGGCAAGACCGCCGTCCTCGCAGTACAAGTATTTCCACAGCCGCATCCTGGAGTTCCGCACCAACACACCATCGCCAACGGAGTAGGCAAGAACGGCGGCATCACAGCCATCGATGGACCGACATTTCTCTCGACGATCGGATGGGACTGGCTTCCCTCCGTAGCTGATCGCGACACCGGACTATGGCAAAAGGTGTGGCTGTCCGCATCTGGACCTGTGCTGATTGAGAATCCGTACATCACAACCGATCTTCCGCTGCCACGCCTCGATACCGCCGATGTGTCCGTGAAGGCAACCGTCGAGAATACATCCGATAGGCAGCAGAAAGGCCTGCTCGAAGGCAGCTTCGGTGACGTGAAGTTTTCCGAAAAGGTTACCCTGGCGCCGCACAGCACGCAGATCGTCGCGTTCGATCCGAAAACAACTCCAGTCCTGCACGTGGCCAATCCAAAACTATGGTGGCCCAACGGCTACGGCCCGCAAAATCTCTATACGTTGCATTTCCAGTTTGTGCAGCACGGAAAAGACTCCGACGCGAAGGATACGACATTTGGCATTCGCAAGATTACATATGAATTGCCAGGATCCGACAACCTCGCGATTTCGGTCAACGGTGTGCCCATATTCATCCGTGGCGGCGACTGGGGCTTGGATGAAGCGATGAAGCGAATCCCTCGCGCGCGACTCGATGCGGAAATTCACATGCATCAGATGGCGCATATGAACATGATCCGCAACTGGGTTGGCCAAAGCACCAGCGAAGACTTTTACGAGTTGTGCGACAAATACGGAATTCTTATCTGGGATGAATTCTTCCAGCCCAATCCAAGCGACGGTCCGAATCCAGACGATCTGAAAATCTATCTTGCGAACGTGAAGGACAAGGTCCTGCGGGTCCGCAATCATCCTTCGATCGCCGTGTGGTGCGCAAGAAACGAAGGCTACCCGCCGCCAGAGATTGCAACCGTTCTGGACAAAATGATTCCGGAACTCGATCCAATGCGCCTGTATCAGCCAAGCTCTACCGCAGGGCGCGGGGTTGTATCGCACGGACCGTACTACTGGCGCGTGCCCGCCGCTTTTTATGTGTACGATGCGCCATTCAAAACAGAAACCGGCAGCGTCTCTGTGCCCACGCTCGAATCCGTTCACGCCATGATGCCGAAGAAAGATTGGGAGGTGATTAACGACGACTGGGCGCAGCATGACCTGGCCAAGGGAGCGCAGCACGGTGATACCTATCCATACGTGCTGGCCGGACGATATGGACGCGTAGTGAACCTTGCCGACTTCGTTCGCAAAGCTCAAATGATGAACTACGAAGCCTTCCGCGCCATGTATGAAGGGCGCAACGCAATGCTGTTTCATCCAGACACCGGAGTCATTACCTGGATGAGCAACCCTGCCCATCCGAGTTTCGTGTGGCAGCTCTACGACTACGACCTGGAACCGAACTCCTCCCTGTTCGCGGTAGAGTCGGCGTCGGAGATGGTGCACATCCAAATGAATGAAGCCAACGGGACGCTGCAGGTAATTAATAATCGGCCCCGTCCGATTTCCGGAGCCACGGCTCATCTGTCAATTCTGAATCTGGATGGAACATCGGCCCTCGAGCGTGATTATCCGGTCAGCGGCCCTGCGGATACAGCGATCAATCTTGGCAAAATTCCCCTTCCCGAAGATCTTTCCGCGGTGTACTTTGTGCGGCTGCAGCTGCGAGACTCAAGCGGTAAGATGCTTTCGCGGAACCTCTATTGGAAGCCGAATCCCTCTCAGGGCGAAGATCTGACGCCGCTCGATCAGATGCCGGTGATGCATCTGACAGGCACGATCACTCGCCATGATGCGAATGGCCGCCTACTGCTGGACGTTACGCTCACCAATCCGGGCGAAACCATGGCGTTGCTGGCGCACCTGCAACTGCGGCGGAAGAGTTCCGGAGAGAGAGTGCTGCCGGTCTTTTACTCCGACAACTACATTTCCCTTGCTCCCGGCGAGAGCCGCACGGTCGCCATTGACGCGTCTGAAGCCGACCTGAAAGGCGACACGCCGCTGGTTGTTTTGGATGGATGGAACGTCGATGTCGCCCCGGTCACAAACTCCGACAGCGCTCTCGCGACCAACGTGGACGCACAAGTAAGCCACTGGCCCGCGACCGGCCTTCCCATGATTACTGCCGGCCTTGGAACGGAACAATAGGCAGCAATTTACAGTTTTGGGCGAATAAATTTGGTGGACGCGGAAGGAATCGAACCTTCAACCTGTCGATTAAGAGTCGTGGGGAGTTGACTCGGTTTATGCCGCGAAACCATTTTTATAACAACAACTTATAAACCGTTCGCCCGCACGGATGGAACCGCTTAAATTGCTTGTAAGACATTGATTCTGCATAGTGGCTTAGAGCGCGCACGTCACGTTTACGTCACACTTTTTCTATGATATTTTCGCTGTCTTATTACTCCCATTGTCTGACCGAGTAACGCGTATTGTTTTACGGGCAGTTGTCGTCGCGGCTTTATAAGCAATTCGTGCCGAAGACGGTTGTACGGCCCGTTGATCCCGAATTTCGAGTACCAATCGTTTTCCAAGAACACGCGCCACTCGCGCAAGAGTGTCCAGGGAAACGGAGGTATTTTGGGGATCAAGCAGACGGTCCAACTGTGAACGGCTCGTTTTCAATTCCCTCGCCATCGCCTGTTTGGTCTTCTGCTGGCGTCCCATCTCCTGCTCGAACTGCCAGGCCAGCACACGTTTAATGGCCGCAGATTCCACTTCTTCCTTAATACCTTCTTCCTCTAAAAACTCATCAAAGGAGGAACCGCTATGGGTCGTTACGTTTCCGTTTGCCATGTCTATTTCCTGCCCTTCATTTCGGTTTCATGCAGCCGCTTGTTCTTCCGTGCCAATTCCATATCCGCCGTTGGCGTCTTCTGCGTTTTCTTCACAAATCCGTGGAGCAATACCATCCGTTCCTCGGCATCGACATAGAAGAGCACACGAGCGATCTTGTTTCCGCTGAGATCGGACCTAACCTCGTACAGCCCGCCCCCGAGTGGACGGCAGACCGGCATTCCAATTGGCCAGCCAAACTCGACTGTCTTGATGTCCACGCCAATTTGCTTTCGGTCTTCAACCGGCTCAAGGCCCTTCAGCCAATCGCGTACAGGTTCGCCTCCTGCGGCCGTTTGAAAAAAGATTACGGAGATTCGTTTCGTTGCTACAACACCTTGGACGAGCGGAACCTGTCTCACGGTTTCATTGTACCATATACGGTACAATGCGGTTTATTGCGTTCTGCAATTTGCTGCACTTTTTTGCTCCACGCTTATACTTCCTGCACTCCCCATTGGGTTTGGGTGCCCAATCACAATGGGGAGTGCAGGAGAAAAACCGGACATCGTTGAAATGAATCCGCT
>JBARFA010000181.1:0-3474 GCA_049796755.1 Acidobacteriaceae bacterium | reverse complement strand
ATGTCGGCTCCGGCAAAACTATCGTGGCGCTGCAGGCTGCTTTTATCGCGATTGAGAACGGATATCAGGCCGCCCTGATGGCGCCCACGGAAATTCTGGCGACCCAGCATTTTCTGGCCGCGCGACGGCTGCTGGAGAGATCGCAGCGGCAGCCTGCTTATAACGTGGTGCTGCTGACGGGTTCGCTGGATGAAGATCGCAAGCGAACCAATCGCGGCCGCATCGTGCGCGGTGAGGCGGACCTGGTGATCGGCACGCACGCGCTGATTGAGGAGAAAGTGGAGTTCGCCAATCTTGGCCTGGTGGTGGTCGATGAGCAGCACCGCTTTGGCGTGATGCAGCGCTTCCGGTTGATGAAGAAACCCAATGCCGCGGAGCCGCATGTGCTGGTGATGACGGCCACGCCGATTCCGCGCACCCTGGCGCTCACGCTCTATGGTGATCTGGACGTGAGCGTGTTGAATGAGCTGCCGCCAGGACGCACGCCGATCGTGACGCGGCGAGTGGTGGATGAGCGCGCGGAAGAAGTGTGGGGATTTCTCCGCAAGCAGGTGGAAGCGGGACACCAGGCCTACATTGTCTATCCGGTGATTGAGGGCAGCAAAGACGATCAGCCGGAACTCGACTTCGCCCACGATCCGGACGCAGAGGCGGCGTCGGACGAGGAAGGCTCGGGAACGAAAGGAAAAGCGGCGGCGAAGAAAAAGGCAGGTACAAAATCGCGGGCGAAAACCGAGTCACTGTTTGAGAAGCCGGCCTTGAAGTCCGCAGTGGCGATGTGCGAAGAATTGCGCGCCACACATTTGGCAGGCTTGCGGCTCGGACTGCTGCATGGGCGGCTGGGCGCGGAAGAAAAGGAAGTTGTGATGCGCCGATTTCAGCGTGGCGAACTGGATGTTCTGGTGGCGACCACGGTGATTGAAGTTGGCGTGGATGTGCCTAATGCCACGGTGATGGTGATTGAGCATGCGGAGCGATTTGGGCTGGCGCAACTGCATCAGTTGCGCGGTCGCGTCGGTCGCGGGGCTGCGCGGTCGTATTGCATCTTAATGACCGCTGGACGCGTGACACCGCAGGCTGACGAGCGCCTCGACGCGATGGTGCGCACCCAGGACGGCTTCGAGTTGGCGGAACTGGATCTGACGCTGCGCGGTCCCGGTGAATTTTTCGGCACGCGCCAGGCTGGGCTGCCGGATTTTCGTGTCGCCAATCTTTTGCGCGACCGAAAGCTGCTGGAGCTGGCTCGCCAGGAAGCGGCACGGTTTGTCGAGAGCGGGGAGAAGGAGATGTCGCGCACCTCGGTCGAAATCGTATGGGCCCACTTGAAAGCGCATTGGCAGCGCCATTATGGCCTGGTGGAAGCGGGTTGAAGTGGCGTCGTGACATCGCATCGGATTGCCGCCACCACACGGCAGATCGGCGATGTGATACCGTGCAGCCATGATTGTTGGCAGCGGCGTGGACATGATTGAAATTGCGCGCATTGCCGAGACGCTGGCGCGTTTTGGAGACCGATTCTGCCAGCGCGTCTACCTGCCCGGGGAAATTCGCTATTGCCGCAGCAAAAAGAATGGAGCTGAGAGCTTCGCCGCCCGCTTTGCCGCCAAAGAAGCAGCCGCGAAAGCCTTGGGCACTGGGATTCATTTCGGCGTTTCCTGGCGCGATATTGAAGTGGTTCGAACTCCGAGCGGCCGGCCCACGCTGCAGTTTCACGGACGCGCGGCGGCGGTTGCCCGCAAGCTTGGAGTCCGAAATGCCGTGATTTCGTTGACCCATTCTCGAACCGAGGCGTTGGCCCAGGTCGTGTTAGAAGACTGAAGCCTTTCGGATTCCGCAACCTTTCTACCCCGGCCATCCAGGCCCAAAAAGCGGATGTATCCGCAGGATTTTAGTAGCCTGCAACAAAAATCTGCATCTATATCCATCGTTGGCAGTTCGAGAAGCATTCGGATGTGGCGAATCCTCTGCTATGCTCGACTGTATTCAGTCTTGCGGCAGTCGTATCCCGCCTTCCGATCGACCCGTTTTAACCAGGAGAAGCTGTGCCAAATCAGCACGAGGTTCGTTGGTCACAATTGAAGGTGGGCGTCCTGGTCATAATCGCCCTGGCTGCCCTCACGTTCCTCATTTCGCTGATGTCAGGAAGCTCGGGCGGAATCTTCAGCCGCCACATCGTTGTGCACTCCTTTTTTGAAAATGCTTCCGGCCTGAAGCCAGGCGCGCCGGTGAACCTGCAAGGCGTGACCATCGGCTCCGTGAAGAAGATCATCATCGTTCCTGGACGCAAGTTGACCCCGGTGGAAGTGATCATGAGTCTCGGCTTGAACTATAAGGCCGCGCTGCACACTGACACTTCCGCTTCGCTGGCCACCGCCGGCGTGCTGGGAGATACCTTTGTCGACCTGGACAGCGCCCATGCGACCGGGCCTCCGCTGACGAACGGGGATGAAGTTCCCGTGGTGCAAACGCCGAGCCTGTCGGATGTGATCAAGTCCAGCCAGACGACCATCAAGCAAGTGAATGTAATTCTGGCAAAACTGAATACGATGGCGGACGCCCTGGGCACCAGTAAGGGCTCTCTTGGGTTGTTCATCAACGACCCCGGTCTCTACAAGCACGCCGTCTCCACTCTCACGGAGCTGCAGGGGACGATCACAAAGATCAACCACGGCCAGGGCACGCTAGGCAAATTGGTGGCGGACGACGAGCTCTACAAGCGCGCCAACGATACGGTGGAGCGGCTGCAGGACATCGTGAACCAGGTGGATGCCGGCAAAGGCACGGTAGGCAAGCTGGTGAAAGATCCTGAGTTGTATAACAACGTGAACAAGACCGCCGCGAATGCCAACCGATTGATCGCCGAGATCAATGAAGGCAAAGGGACGCTGGGGATGATGGCGAAGGATGAGGCGTTCCGCAACAAGGTCAGCCTGACAGTATCTGATCTGCAATCCATCCTTCACCGAGCCGACGCGGGCGAGGGGACTGTGGGCAAACTGCTGCACGATCCATCGCTCTATAACAACAGCGATCAGGCTGTCATCGAGATGCGGAAACTGCTCGCGGCTGTCCGCGCCAACCCGAAGAAATACCTTGTCATCCGCTTGCACATCTTCTAGAGCGCATCTTTTGCGAGCATGTCTGCGGGGCATTTACGAGCCATGCTTCGGCTTCCTGCCTGACGCTTTCGATTGAGGCGGACTCCTGGTTTCGATTTCGACTCCAGATCGCTTGCGGACCTCAGCTCGTCGCTGCGTCGAAAATCCAGGTCCAATCCGTTTTCAACGGCCAGGTCTGCTGGCTGGCTGGAAGCGCGCTCACCCTCCCAGCCGTGCGGGAGCCATAGCTTTAAAGTTGGGGCTCAACTGGCACAAATACCCGGAGGCTTTTACAATTGGAGAGCAAGCAATCCAGATATAAATTCTGCGTTGGCAGTCCTCTGCGTCGCACCCAAGACCAAGAGGTTGAAGGATA
>JBARFA010000180.1:0-22556 GCA_049796755.1 Acidobacteriaceae bacterium | reverse complement strand
GGTCATCAATTGCTCATAGGTGGCCGGTTGGTTATGTGCGCCGGCACTGATGACGTCGCGAAACCAGCGCAGCGAGAGGCCTGCGGCCTGCGTGACTCCCATGACGTGCCAGCGGCCGGGCACGGCGTGACAAAACGTGTGCAGACGGCCGAGCGGATCGCGGATGGGTGCATCGGTGGCAGCGAAGACAACGCCGGAGGTGCCGATGGTGGCGCTGACGGAACCGGGCTTAAGAATTCCCATTCCGACTGCGCCCGCGCCTTGATCGCCGGCTCCAGCAACGATGGGTGTACCCGCGACTAGACCGGTGGTGGCGGCTGCGGATTTGCTAACCTTCGCGCACACTTCGGCGGACTCAAATAACTGCGGCAGCCACTTGATGGGAACGCCGGAGGCTTCGGCCATAGGGATGGACCAGCGGCGGTGAGTGACATCGAGTAGTAGCGTGCCGGAGGCTTCCTGCACATCCATGGCGTAGACGCCGCTGAGGCGGAAGCGGACATAATCTTTCGGACAGAGAATGTGGGCAATGCGAGCGAAAATTTCCGGCTCATGTTCGCGTACCCAGAGAATTTTAGTCAGCGTGAAGTTGGGAAGCGCGGGATTACAGGTGAGCTCGATGACATGTTCGCGGCCGAGGGTGGCGTGCAGCCAGTCACACTCGGGGCCGCTTCGGGTGTCGCACCAGATCAGCGAAGGGCGAAGGACTTGTCCGTCGGCATCGAGCAGGACAGCTCCGTGCATTTGCCCTGTCAGCCCAACGGCAGCGATGTCGGCTGGAAGACAGTCGGCCGCCGATAAGACGGCGCGGATGGATTCCTGGGAGGCGCGCCACCAGTCTTCCGGATCCTGTTCTGCCCAGCCTGGAAATTTGGATTGGAATGGCACGTGCTCCGTGGCATGGGAAGCAACAACTTTTCCAGCCTCGTCGATCAGAACGGCGCGGGAGCCACCGGTACCAACATCGATTCCTAAAAAGAGCACAAGATTCTCCTGGCTGGAGTGTCGAGCAATTGCACGCGAATTGCAAAATGGTCACGCACTCATTCGATAGAGTTCAACAAAACAACAAATATCGATAACTGCCTGAGGATAGGCTAAACGACGACGCTCGACAATTCGGGTCGGCAACAATCGCGACTGCGCTGAGCCGAGCCACACCAGGGCGAGGAAATTTATCGTCGAGTAGACCCCAATCCTCTGAAGAAAACTCCGAAATTTTGGAGGCGCCGTGGTGGCCCTTTCAGGAAGCGAATCGTCCTGGCGCGGCATTTGTTTTCTATACTCCGGCAAATAGATCTGCATCTATGTGCTGTAACAAAGGTTTCTGTCGGCGGAAATCGAGACATTTGGGAGGCGGTTTTGCTGACGCACGAATGATGGGCGAGCCCCGGATGACTTGCGAATGGCAATTCATTTGCAGTGATTAGAAGTGTCCAACGGCGAACTCGTCCAGGGCGCTGAGGCGTGCGATTCGCATTGGACAGGAAAGGGAAGCCAGAGCGATTGCCGATGTAGTCCTCGGTGCGGTGCAGGTTATGGCACGGAAAGCTGAGAGGCTGGACAGAGATTCGATCTGCAACATAGGAGATTTTCGATCCTGGATCAGGAAAAGAATCTCCACGGGATGCTTGCGGTCCCGAGTCGTTCTGATCCTGTGCATTTTTCTTGCGACGGCATATAGCCGCGCATACCGACCCTCCGCGGAAGACCCCGGAGGTGGTATGTCGCCGATTTTCGTTTCTGCGCCATCTCCGACATTGGACGCCGGGCCTTCCCCGCACCTTCATCTTCCTGAAGACGCCGCTTGGAAGCCCAGGCTTCTGACTGCGTGTAATCTCCTGTCCCAGCCAGATATTTCCACGGGATGCATGATCTCGCCGGGCTCTGGAATTCCAACTGGAGGAGTGCTGCGATTCGACGCGCCACCGCTGCTCGTCGATACATCCAAAGGATCGCTGCATTGGAGCCCGGCAGTCTGGCAGTCCGTGGAGTTTCTAGCGGTCGAGCACACGTTCCGCATCGCTAGCGATCCTTATGCTCGTTACCTTCTGATCCATAAACCCTTCTGGCAGGATTACTTTGCTTCGGCCAACCATTTCGATATGTACCGATGGGGTGACGGCGACGATTTTCTGGTGAATTACATCGGCCATCCGCTACAAGGATCAGTCTCCGGAAACATTTTTCTGCAGAACGATCCGCGGGGACGATCCGCCAGGTTTGGGCGCTCGTCGGCATACTGGCATAGCCGGCTGCAAGCGATGTTGTGGGCGGCGGCATATTCGGCATATTTCGAGATTGGACCCGTGCTGAGCGAAGCCGCAATTGGCAATGAGGGCGGATATACCTACGTGCCTACTTGCGGTTTTTATCCGTGCCAAGAGAAGCCGGGAGTCCACTATAAGCCAGCCACCAATAACACAGGGTGGGTGGACTTTGTGGTGACGCCCGTGGTGGGTACGGGCTGGATTGTGATGGAAGACGCTATTGAGCGGGAAATCGTCGATCGGATGGCCAAGGGAAGTCCTGCGATGGGGTACAAAATTCTGCGCGGGGCGCTGGCGCCGAGTCACACTTTCTCAAATTTATTAGCGGGAAAATCTCCCTGGTATCGGTACCCGGAAAAAGACTACCTACTGGCGGCAGGCGGAGGATTGCTCGAGGAGGGCAGCGAAGTTCCCAAATGGAAATCCGATCCCCGCTGGAAAATGGGTTTTCAAATGGCCAACGTAGGGCTTCCGGTAAACGACAGAAATTGTCCATCGTGCCAGGATATTCACACCGGCGTTGGGTTCAACTTCGATTACCGTTTTGCAAAGTACGCTTACTTCGATGGGGAGGCCAACTTTTTTCCGAGTAGCGACACATACAAGCAGCCGGGCGATGTGCACGAGATTCTAGCGGGGCTGAAGCTCGGCCGACCCTATCGGTCATGGGGGTTGTTCGCAGCGATCAGACCGGGATGGGTCCACTACGATACGCCGCTCGTCCATGACAGCTACTTGAGCACGACACGATTTGCGCAGAATTTTGGCGGCTCCGCCGAATACTATCCGTCGAAGCATTCCGCACTCCAGTTCAACCTGGGAACCACGCTGGTGCATGATCGCGCGCCCTATGCCGATCCAAATCAACCGCCGGTCAGCGTTCTGTCAAAGCAATTCTGCAACTTCCACGCCAGCCTGGATGTCGCGACCGGGTACCAGTTTCGGTTTTAGAAATACAACCAGCCGCTGAACAAAGCATTGCGTCAAATGCGTTGCATCTCTATGTTGTGTACATATGACCCTGAACCCAAGTGGGGATGAAGAAGAGAAGACTGGATCGCGACATTTCACGCGTGGTTTGGGGCTGTTCGACTCGTCGATGATTGTGATCGGCATCATGGTGGGCTCCGGCATTTTTATTGTGCCGGCAGAAATGGCTCGCCTGATTGCCAGTCCGGGATGGCTGCTGGTCGCCTGGGTGGTGACAGGTGTGCTGACGGTGACGGCGGGACTGACCTACGGAGAACTGGCGGCCATGATGCCGGAGGCCGGCGGGATGTACGTCTATCTGCGCGAGGCATTTTCCCCGCTCATCGGATTCCTGTATGGCTGGACGCTGTGGACGGTGATTCAGACTGGAACGATTGCGGCGGTTGCGATCGCATTTGCGCGATTTGCCGGCGTGTTGCTGCCCTCGATCGCCGACAATCACTACCTGATTCCGCCGGTGCATGTGTTTGGAAACTACTTCGTCTCGATGTCGACGACGCAGCTGGTGGCGATTGCGATTGTTGTGCTGCTGACGTTTGCGAACACTCTAGGCTTGAACTACGGCCGCATCCTGCAAAACATTTTTACCGTTGCCAAAATTGGAGCGTTGCTGGCGCTGGTGGCTCTGGGCTGCACGATCGGTATTCATCATGCGGCAGTGATGGAGAATTTTCATCGTTTCTGGTCGGTGCGCCATCCTGTTCCATTTGCGAAAGGGATGGATGCTTCGACGGCGCTGGGAATGTTTTTGGCCATCTGCATTGCCCAGTCGGGATCATTGTTTGCGGCGGATGCCTGGCACGATATTACGTTTGTCGCCGCGGAAGTGAAGAATCCAGCGCGCAATCTGCCGCTGGCACTTGGCATTGGAACCTCATCGGTGATCGTGCTGTACCTGCTGGCGAATGTTGCGTATCTTTGCACCTTGCCATTGAGCGCGATTCAACATGCGCCTGCCGATCGCGTGGCGACGGCGGCACTGCAAAGTATTTATCCCTACGCGGGAGCAGCGTTGATGGCGATCGCCATCATGGTATCCACCTTTGGCACGGTGAATGCGATGACGCTGGCAGGGGCGCGTGTGTTTTATGCGATGGCGCATGATGGACTTTTCTTTCGCCGCGCGGGCACATTGAATCGCGCTCGCGTGCCCGGTTGGGGATTGGCGATTCAGGGAATCTGGACTGTGTTCCTGGTGTTGCCCCGCACGTGGAATCCGATCACAAAGCAATATGGGAACCTGTACAGCAATTTGCTGGACTATGTGATTTCCGCGGCGCTGCTGTTCTATATTCTTACGATCAGCGGAGTGATTCGGCTGCGGATCAAGCGGCCGGATGCGAATCGACCGTATCGCGTGTGGGGTTATCCATGGCTGCCGTTGCTGTACATTGCGGGCGGCAGCGTGATTGTGGTGGTGCTGTTCATGTATCGTCCGGCGACGACCTGGCCGGGGCTGGTAATTGTTGCGGCGGGCGTTCCTATCTATGCGGCGATGCGCTGGAGGAATAAATCTGGCGCCGGACTTTCTTAGCGCGTCGCGATCAGGGTTTGGCGCGCAGTTTCCAAAGGATCTGTCGCAACATGCCGAGCCAGGTGACGGCGTCTTCGCTTGAGAGCTGCATACGTCGCAGCATACGGCGAATATCCTCTTCCTTCGAGTCCACGGACTGAGTGGTCACGTATTCGCTGGCTTGCAGCGTATCCAGCAGTACAGTTGTGAGGCGCTCCACTTCTTCCGCGGAGGCACGTGGAATTTCTATAGCGGGGCTTGGCGCGGCTGTATTGCGCACGAGTTCATACAGGCAGACGGCAACCGCCTGACCCAGGTTCATGGACTCTTGTTCGTCGCCGGTTGGAATATGCATCAGCCAATGACAATGGCTGAGATCTTGGTTCGATAAGCCCACTTTTTCCGAGCCAAATAGAATTGCGACGCGTGAGGGATAGTCTGGAGGCGCGGCGAGTTTCTGCAGGATCAATGGCGCGCCATCCTTCAATACATGGAGAGGATGTTGCAGTTGCCGATGGCCGATGGCGGTCGTGCCGACGACGAGCGTGCAGTCCGCAACAGCTTCGGCGAGAGTTGAGAAAATGTTTGCATCGGTCAACAGGGAGGATGCTCCGACGGCAGAGCGAGCCTCGCGAAACGCAGGATCGTATGGCTGCACCAGGCGCAGATGATGGAAGCCGAAGTTGCACATGGCGCGCGCGGCCGCCCCGATGTTCAGCGGGTTTCGCGTCGATACCAGGATGATGCAAAGACGATCGGGATCTGTGTTTCCGGGCATGAAGCCTTAGTGTAGAACGCGCGTCACTCCATTTCTATCTCCGGTCGGAGACGGTTGAGCGAGACGAATGCGATCCAATTGTTGGCGATTGGGAGCCGGGAGCGAATCGCTTAGAAACACGAATGCGTCGTCTCCACGATTTGCCATAATTCCCTGGCTCCCATGGTCACCATGATCAACATGCAGAAACTTGTGTGTGGTCCGTGTACGTTCGAACGCTACTGATGTGAGACGAAGGTCGGCATCCCGCTAGACTGTGGTGTCAGTCGTTGGGGCTGCGCAAAACGACCTGAAGGTTCATCGGTACGGAGTAGGGCGAGTTGTCGAGAGTGCCTGGCTGGAAGCGATATTGCTTGACGCCTTCCAGGACGGTGCGATTCATCGTGGGACTGTTTGAGCTCACGATGGAGAGGTTGACCGGCTTGCCTGTGGGATCGACGGTGAAATGAACAACAACGAGTTTGTCGGATGAGTCACCATCGCCGGCCCACTTGATGTTGGCGGAGTGAATCAATTTAGGAGCGACAATTCCGTCGGAAACGCGAACGGGCGTGGAGGTGGAAGTGACGGAGGGATCATTGCTGGACGTGGCGGAGTTGGTGGGCTGGACGAGTCTGGACATTTCGGCAGGAGGGCTGGTTTGGGCAGGCGGACTGGCCTGCGCGAGCAGGAGGATCGGGGACAGCACGAATGCGGACGTAACAATTTTACGTATCATGGGTGGCTTCTCCAAGGGCGAATGTGCCCGTCACCAAAATAGACCAAAAGAATGACAGTTGTCAATAGCCATTGCTCTTGCCATTCCATCTCCTTATCTTTCAGGCGTTTGTGTTGCTGGGCATTTTGTCCAAGCGCGTTTTTCAGGCGAGAAAGCAGAATACGATCGACGCTCTTCGCGTGATTTTTTGCGGCCCGCGAGGGGACGAAATCTCTGAATCCGATAGAGTTACTTCAATTGTGAACGAGAAATTCACAGCTTCGCGAATGGGAATCTGCCGTAGCGGTCGATCTGATTTTTTTCACGAGATGTTCACGAGAGGAACCGCAGCGGCACATTTCGATCGAGCCGCACCGCGAGTTGAGATCGGAGAGAATTGCAGTGGTTGAGGGAGACGAGATGGGTGAACAAATTCGCAAACGGCGATTTGGAGGGGACATGAAGCAGTGCTGCGTGCTGGGTCTGGTTTTACTTTTTTGCGGAGTGAGTTTTGCGGCGACACCGGCGCCGATGAGTGCGCCACGCCAGGCAAAACTTGCGGAGTTGACGGGACAGTTGCGACTCGGAGCGGAGTATTTTCTGAATCGCACCGACACCCAAGCGTATGTCGAAAAGCAATTCGAATTGATGCATGCGACGGGGTTGACGGTGGTGCGGATTTTCGTGATCTGGGACGATGTGGAGCGAGTGCCGGGCGTGTGGGATTTCAGCCATTACGACTGGATCTATAATGCCGCGGCGAAAAACGGAATCCAGATTGCGGCGACGTTGTGTCCGGAAGATCCGCCGGGCTGGGCGGGGAAGACAACGTTCTATCACAACCGCGTTAACCTGAACGACCCGGCAAATCGTGCGGCGGCGGAAGTTTATTTAAGGAAAGTTGTGGGGCGGTATAAGAATAATCCTGCGCAAGGCGCATGGTTATTGATGAATGAGCCGACGAAATACGATACCGAGCCGACGACGTTTCACGCTTTTGGAGACTGGCTGCAGGCAAAGTATGGGGCTGTGGGGAATTTGAATCGTGTATGGTTTCATCCGCTGAAGCAGTTTTCAGATGCGTCTATTACCGACGCGCAGCTGAAGAATTACTGGACCGACTATAACGCCGTGATCGACTGGAGGGCGTTCAACGTCGACAACCTGATTTGGGTGCTGAATTGGGTAAAGCAGCAGGTACTGGCGATCGATCCGAATCATCCGGTGCACTTTAATGTGACGCGCCCGATTGGCGATGCGGCGGGACAGGATGCGTGGATGGAGAAAAAGCTGCAGGACATTGTGGGCGTGTCGATGCATTGGACCATGAAGTCCACGACGCCGGAAAAAGACTACGGCGAACTGTATGCGTATCGGATGGACCTGATGGCTGGCGCCAGCATTGCGAAGCCGAAGAAGCCGCTGTGGGTGACCGAGCTGCAGGGTGGTCCGGTGGCGTATACAGGCGCATTCGCGTTGACCGAGACGCCGGGGGATTTAAGGCGCTGGGTGTGGGACTCGTATGGCGCGGGCGCTCGTGCAGTGATCTTCTGGCTATGGAATCCGCGCGTGACCGGGACGGAGGCGGGGGAGTGGTCCCTGGTGAGTCTTGATGGAACTCCATCGGTGCGCGTGCCGGCGGTGAAGGCAATTGCGGAGACGCTCGAGAAAAATCCGTGGCTGAACCAGGCGCATCCGCAGCCGGCGAAGGTCGCCATCCTGTATAACCGCGAATCGCAAGTGCTGATCAGCCTGGATGGAAGGGCGCAGCATCGCCAGGACGAAGTGGAAGATTCTTTGCGGGGTTGTTATCTGGCGCTGCATCGGGCGCATGTTCCCACAGATTTTGTCGATCTTGATCAATTGAAGCGCGGTGAGCTGCAGAAGTATGACGTGCTGTACATTCCATATTCGTATGCGCTGGATGATGCGGCGATCGCGGCGCTGAAGACCTACGTGCGCCAGGGCGGCACGCTGTGGGCGGATGGATTGACGGGTTGGAAGGACGCGACCGGAACGATTCGCCCAACGATCCCCGGAGGGATGACGGATTTGTTTGGCGTGGAGGCGACGGATTTGGATCCGATGCAACCGGACCAGCCATATTCAGTGACAGCGGCGAATGAAGAGGGTGGGGAATTGTGGAAGCTGCCCCTGGAGTTGAAAGGCGCCGAGGTAGTTCTTCGCACGCCGGACGGGAAGCCGTTTGAAGTGAAACACGCGTATGGCAAAGGGCAGGCGTTTTATTTTGAGTCGGCGGTATCGCTGGCGTACGACATGCGATCGAATCCTGTGGTGCAGCAATGGATTGTTGCGCCTTCGCTGGCGGACGAGAGTCATCAACAAGTCCTGCTGACGCAGGGCTCGCGGGAAATTATGTTTCGCGGATTGGTACAGCCGGATGGGCTTGCCGCGGTACTGACTAATTGGGGGGATGCGCAAGAGGCAGTTGTCAGCTTTCTTGGCGACTACAAGGTGATCGATACAATGACGGGAGAGACTGTGCCTGTGACGGAGAAAAATGGCCGCACGCTGGCGACCGTCGACGTGAAGGCCGGAGCGGTCACGATTCTGAAAACGACAAAATCCGAATAGAGAAGAATTGCCAGCGGTATCCAATCGACGATGAAGTCAAACTATGACAAATATCCCGTGGTCCAGGTGACGCCGCGGGATGAGGATTGCGCTGCTGGCTGGCTGGCGATTGCTGATGCAGTGAAGTTGGCAGTGAGCGGCCGCGATCGATCTGTATTGGTGATCGAGTGTTATCCCGGCGTGGATGTTGCAGAAATCGAACGCGAACTGGTGTCGAGGTTGCATCCTCAAGCGCTCGTGCGAGCGGCGGATGCGCTGAAAGACGCGAGCGAATTGGAAACGCAATTTGCAGACACGTTGGGCAATGATCCCGTGTTTGCGAAAATGCGGCCGTGGACGATTGCGGATTTTCTTTCCGCGGAGCGGGTCGGGAAATTGCGGTCGGAAATACGCGCTCACTCCAAGGGCTTAATGGTCATGCTGGGGACGGGCGCGGCGCAGATTGCGCAGAGGTGGGATGTGCTTGTCTACGCGGATCTGGCGCGATGGGAGATTCAGCAACGCCAGCGGGCGCATCAGATTGGCAACCTGGGCGTGAACAATGCCAACGCGTCCGCGCGAGAATTGTATAAACGCGCATTTTTTATCGATTGGCGGGCGGCGGATCGGGATCGACAGGAAATTTTCGAGAAGATCGATTTTTTCCTCGACACAAACGTTCCTGAATATCCGCGAATGATTGCAGGCGAACTTTATAGGGAAGGTTTGAAAAAAACTTGTGCACGCCCGTTCCGTGTAGTGCCTTTTTTTGATCCGGGACCCTGGGGTGGGGAGTGGATGCGGCGGCATTTCGACTTGCCGAAGGAGCCACCGAATTTTGCTTGGTGCTTTGATTGCGTGCCGGAGGAAAATAGCCTGCGATTGGGATTTGGTGCGCGGGTGGTGGAGTTGCCGGCGCTGACGCTGGTGCATCAGCATCCGGAAGAATTGCTGGGAGCTGAAATTTATCAGCGATTTGGCGCGGAATTCCCGATTCGATTTGATTTTCTCGACACCGTAGGCGGCGGCAATCTGTCGCTGCAGGTTCATCCGCTGACGGCATTTATCCGCGAAAAATTTGGACTGGCGTACACGCAGGATGAAAGCTACTACCTGCTGGATGCAGAACCGGGCGCAGTGGTCTATCTGGGACTGAAAGAGGGAATTGATCGCGCGCAGATGGAGCAGGATTTGCGAGTGGCGCAGACCCGGGAAAGATCTTTTCCGGCGGAAAAATATGTGAACATGTGGCCGGTCGAAAAACACTCGCATGTTTCGATTCCGGCGGGAACGATTCATTGTTCTGGAAAAAATGGAATGGTGCTGGAGATCAGCGCGACGCCGTATATTTTTACGTTCAAGCTGTGGGATTGGGGTCGGCTGGACCTGGATGGAAAGCCGCGGCCGATCCATCTGGACTATGGCATCGCGAATATTCAGTGGGACCGGACGACGGAGTGGGTGCGCAAGAACCTGGTGAATCCTGTGCGATCGATCGCGAGCGGGCCGGGATGGCGGGAGGAGTCGACGGGGCTGTACAAGTCGGAGTTCATTGAAACGCGACGGCACTGGTTCACCGCGCCGGTCGAGCACGATACGCGGGGAAATTTGAACGTGTTGAATTTGGTGGAGGGCGAGCAGGCTGTCGTGGAGAGCCCGACGCAGGTATTCGAGCCCTTCGTGGTGCACTATGCGGAGACGTTTATAGTTCCGGCTGCGGTGGGGAGATATCGCATTTCGCCAGTCGGAGAAGTGAGTGCGCCATTGGCGACCATCAAGGCGTATGTGCGTGCTGTCGCGCCGATCGAGCGGTAACTGAGGCGGTCGAGGCGGCGTCGGTAAGCAGCGGGATCGCTCCCAGGATTCCGGCGTCATTGCCTAATGCGGCGGGAAGAATTCTCACCGGTCCGCTGGGTATCCAGGAATATTTATTGGCGTAGTCGCGGATGTAGGGAAGAATGATGTCGCCGCTGCGCATGACGCCGCCGCCAAAGACAACTAACTCAGGCCCGTAGGCATGGATGAGACCGACAGTACCGGATGCCCAGACATGCAGGCAGCGATCGCGCACGCCGATGGCGACGGAGTCGCCTTCGCGAGCCAACTCAAATAGTGCGCGAAAGTCGATGCGATCGAGTGAGGCGAGACGACTCTGTTCAAACCCGGGCCACTCGCGGGCAATCAACGGCAAGGCCCATCCGGAGGCTTCCGCTTCCATACATCCAAAGCCGCCGCAGGTACATTTTCTACCGGTAAAGAGTGCGGGAATATGTCCACCGAGACAACCGCCCTGCACCTGTTTGGTGCGATAGACCTTGCCTCCAGCCATAGCCGCGCCGCCGATGCCGGTGCCCAGAGTGACCATCACAACATCGTCGGCGCCTTTCGCCGCGCCGGCATACCACTCGCCGAGCAGGGCCATGCGGGCGTCGTTTTCGAGAACGAAAGGGAGACCAAAATCTCTTCGGGCCCAGGCGGGAAGGTCGATTGCAGGAGAGTCTTCGAATTTTCCGTTGGTGGAGACAACGCGCCCGGTCGTTCCATCCACCATTGCGGCGCAACCCATGGCGACGCCGATGCAGTCTTCAACCGGGATACTTAGCTTGGCAAGCATGTCGTAGACAATGGCTTTGAAGCGAGGAAGAAGCGGCAGAAGTTCGCCACCGGGGTCGACGGAGATTTCCTGCGACATGAGGATGGTTTCGTCGTCCACAATCGCGACGGTGACGTGGGAGCCGCCCAGATCAAGGGAAATAGCTTTCATGGTGTACCTGAAGGCGAAGTTACGGAAAAATCCGGAAAGTTCAGCATACTCGAAATTCGCAGAACCGATGTAGCCGCTGGTACAAGCGATTCTTGCTTTGCGCGCCTAGAAATCCGCGGAGCAAAGAAAAAGCCGGGAACCCATGGGATTCCCGGCAGTAGCGGGGGCAAGTTGTTAGAAATCGTACCGCAGGGAGAACTGCTGTTTGCGAGTCTGCACCAGGGACGAACTATAAACTCCGAAGCTAGCGCCGCCGGTGATTTGGGTGTTCAGTCCGCCCAGGCTGCTAACTGGACTGGTGTCGAAACGTGAAGAATTTGGCGCATTGAATACTTCCCAAGCGAAACGCAGAGTCTGGTTGTGGAACGTTTTCCATACCTTGGAGAGGCTGGCGTCCTGTTCGAAATATCCGTCGCCGCGGAAAACATTACGACTTCCTGCCTCACCCGGATACGGATAGCGCAAGGGGAAGCCTGTTCCGATTTCATTATTCAGGGCATTGGGGTTATCAAACACCTGCGGTACACCGCCGACCAAATGCTTGCGTATCTTGACGGGACCGGTCTTCACGGCATCTCCGGCGAACTGGTAATTCGTCGAATAGGCAAGTGGAGGGAAGATGCTGAAGGGCAAACCGCTGGACCAGCGGGTGATGCCGGAGAGTGTCCATCCGCCGATGAAGGCGTTGACCGCACGGTTGGATTCGGCACCGTAACGCATGCCGCGGCCGAATGGAAGTTGATAAATAAAGTCGCCGGTCACTAAGTGGCGGGTATCGAAATCGGAGACTCCGCGATTGAGCTTAGGGTTGAAGGAGTTGATGATGGCGCTGAAGCCTGTCCCACTGAGTTCGTTGTTGCGCTCAGTGTCTGAGCCAAGATCGATCGAGTTCGAGTAGGTGTAGCTGAAGTTGAAGGCGAGGCCGGAATTGATGACTTTGCGCGCGGTCAACTGCAGAGCGTTATAACTGCTGGTTCCGATGGAGGACCAGGCATACAGGGAGGAAAACTGGCGCTGGTAAAAGCGGGTGGTGACATTCCCGTTGGCATCCTCATACGGGCCGCAACCGAGGCCATCGTTGTTTGGATCGCAGTAGGCATCCAAAACGGCGAGCGCGAACGACTCGTTCCCGACGACGGCCTGAGGCTGGTAAACGTTGGTGTAGATGTTCTGGGTTGCACTCTGGCCATTGGTTGCCAGATAGGGAAACAAGTCCTCCCAATATGGAATTGGCTGCACGGTGGTTGCGCCGGCATTGGTCGCCTGGGAAAGTAGTTTGCCTGCCTCAAAGTAATCCATGCCCGACTTTGGATCGACGAGATCGAGCGGCTCGGCCAGGTCGAGCTGCTGCAGCAGGTGGCGGCCGAAGGTGCCGACGTAGTCCGCTTCAAAGGAAAAACCGTGCGGGATTTCCCGTTGAATGGAAAAGTCGTAGGCAATTGTGTAAGGGGTTTTGATCTTGCTGTCGACACCCCAGGTAATCGCAAGACCACAATTTAAATTTGTAGGTGGTGTATATGGATACGTGATGGTCGTTGGCAAACCGCATCCGACCGCGGGAGGAACCGCGGTGAGGCTGGTAAAGCGGGGCGCGTTGTCCACCGAATATTGGCCGGCCGGGTTGGTAATCGAGGTGGTCAAACCGAAAGAACCGAGCTGAGAGAAGGTGTCGACGATGCCCTGTCCAAAGTGGTCAAAGTACATGCCGGCGCCGACGCGGATGGAAGTTTTGTTGTCAGGCGCAACGACCAACGCCAGGCGTGGCGCGAAGTTCGTCTTCTGCATTGGCCAATAAGAAGGCTTGCCATTGGCCTTGCCGGAAGGCGCAAAGGAGAGGTCGGGCT
Source organism: Acidobacteriaceae bacterium (assembly GCA_049796755.1). Lineage (GTDB taxonomy): Bacteria > Acidobacteriota > Terriglobia > Terriglobales > Acidobacteriaceae > JAKAAZ01. The sequence goes on along the minus strand of JBARFA010000180.1, from coordinate 9,126 downwards.
GGTCGGTAATGCCCTTGGCTGCCTGGGCAACGCGAGTATCAAACCATTGGTGGGTATCCACCGTCGGCTGAACCTGCTGTCCATGGGTTTCATAGGGTGGTTGCAGCAGGACCTGGCGGACGCCGAAGGTCAGGGTCGCATTGGGATAGATTCTCCATTGGTCCTGAACGTACCACTCGAATTCCTTGGAGTAGTAATTCAAGGCAATCGGTGTCCCCGCCGCATATTCATTTCCAGTTTTGCCGCCCGGTTGAACGTTGAAATTATATTGTCCTTGCTGGAATGCGATGACACCGGCCATCATGGCCACTTCCTCGCTGTATGTGGTGGCATCGCCGGAGTCGACCGGGGGTTGGCCGAATGCACCCGGATCTAGACTGCCTCCGTTTCCCGCAATCGCTCCGCCGGTGTCCAGCCATTGAATGTTGCTGTCGGCGTATCCATAGGACGTGGCGTCTGAATCTGAATAGTTGGTGATGAGGCGGACGTCTCCGCCAAACGATATCGAATGGTTGCCGTGCGTCCAGCTGACGTTATCCACGAAGTTCTGCACCGGTACGTGGACGATGGTCGTGCAGGTTTCTGCAGTTGGAGTAGAGAGAGTGCGGAAAAACTGAACGTAAGCGCCGCAATCTGTCCCGACTTGACTGTATCCCTGCCGTATATATCCGTAGCGAAAATCGTTGACCAGATTGTTGGTGATTTCCCATGTATCTCCGGCACCGAGGCCCTTGCTGTTGTCACGAATGACATAGCTCGGCGGTTGACCCGGGAACTGGACCGGGTCATCCGTGGTATCGTCCTGAAGATTGCCGCGAAAGAACAGTTGATGGTGGGGAACAGGGTCCCAATCCAGACGGATGATGGAGGTATTGAGGTTCTGTGGACTTGGCGAGGAGAAACTATAGGAGCCGAGATTCAAGCCATCGCCCAGCGCCGCTCCATTGGCAAGCGGATACAGCTTCAACATTGTGAGGATATTGGGATCGACGCCCGGACCCCAGGGGCAGGTGCCGTTCCCAAAGCAGTTCGGGTCGGTGGCAGCGATGTCTGCAGGAGTCTGGGTGATGTTGACACCGTTGCTCTGGTAAATGATGTTGCCTGTTTCCAAGGAGGCGGTCGGAACTTCGCGCTGAATCTGCGTATTTTCGCGGATGTGGGAGGCTTCATAGTTGCCGAAGAAGAAGAGTTTTTGCTTCTTAATCGGGCCACCCAGGTCCGCTCCGTAGGTATTGCGGATATATTTGCCGGGAACGTTTGGCAACCCGCTGGCTAGTTGGGCGTTCTTGTTAAACCAGTCGTTCGATGCGGTATCGGTGTTGCGGTTGTACTCATATGCAGCACCGTGGAATTGGTCGGTTCCGCTCTTGGTGACCAGGTTGGCTTGTGCGCCGGCCGCACGACCCTGATCGGAGTTCGCCATGCCTGTGGTGACGCGAAACTCATCGATGGAGTCCAGCGTTTCGCGGAGAACGCCGGTGAAGGCGAGGCCTTGCCGTTGATCATTGTCATCGAGGCCATCGATGGTGATGTTGTCCTGATCGGAGCGAACGCCGTTGACGCTGCCGGTGCGGCTGTCCGTTTGGGCGTCAATCGAGTGGCCGAGATATAGAACGCCAGGTTGCAAGCTCAGCAGATCGGGGACGTTACGATCTTCCATCGGCAAGGACTGGATGGTGCGATTGCTGATGGCATTGCCGAGCGAAGCGTCCGTCGTGTTGAGGGTCTCAGTTTCCGCCGAGACGTTTACCGTTTGCGTAAGGGCTTGCACGGACATTTTGAAGGGGATCGTGGCAGGCTTGCTGACCAGAAGAGTCCCGACCTTGGTTTGGTCGGCAAATCCTTTAGAGCTGATGGTCACATTCCAGGTCCCCGGCGCGAGTTGGGAGAACTGATATTGTCCGCGAGCATTGGTGGTGGTGGTCAGCGTTTGGCCGGTTGCCGGGCGCGTGATAGTCACGGTGGCCCCGGGCAAAACTCCGCCGCTTGGATCGGTGACAACGCCGGTAAGCGAAGTGGTGGCTTGCTGCGCGAGCGATGTGAACGGAAGAAAGAAAAATACCATCGCCACCACGACCAATAGGGCCGTGAAGATTTGCTTTTTCATCCCCTACCTCCCAAATTGCTTGCAAAAGACTCAGCCATGAAAACAAGAACCAATGCTTGGGGGAGCCAGCTACCGGGTGCTTCTATCGGTGCGGCTTCGAACTTGTTCGATCTACAGGGCGCGTGCAGTGTTTGAGGCGGAAATCGATACGGTTGGCCGGTACGAAACCTCGACCGGATCCCCCCGACTTTGAGGGGGTTTTGAAAAGTATGTAAATAAAACTGCTTAACGTCAAGGAAAAAAGCCAAGCGCACGATACTCTAAGGAAATTTTCGCGAGGCTTTGGATGTCGGCTGGCGAACTCAGTGGCGACGTTACTAGCCAAGCGTCGCGAGTCGCATTGCCGTTTCGGTGCCGCAGGTCTCGACTGACGACGCTGAGTGAGCGAAGACGAAAATTGACATTTCATTCGAGCGTCCCGAGAATGACAACCAAACATCCATCGAGATGCCGTGCGTCTCGAAACGGTTGATGCAAAAGGAGAATCGTGTCGCAGCACAAAAAGCTGAATGCATCTTCGTTCCTACTCAAGATCGACTGTTTTGCGCCCGCCGTACTCTTCCTGGTTTTATCCGTTACCATTTTTCCTGTTGCCGCCGTCTCGCAGAATATTCAGAGCAATACGTCGAGCCGACCCTGGATGCGCCGTTCGCTGACGCCGGAACAGCGTGCCGGTCTGCTGCTGCAGGCGATGACGCTGGACGAAAAGATCACCATGGTGCACGGAGTCGATCCGATGCCCATCCACGGATATGTGGGGTACGTTCCGGGAAATACCAGGCTCGGCATTCCCGCGTTGCGATTGGCGGATGGTCGAGCCGGAGTGGGAAATGGCGCCAAAGATGTGACGATGCTGCCCGCGCCCATCGCGGCTGCGTCAAGCTGGGACACGAATCTGCTGCGCAAGTTTGGAGAGGTGCTGGGCAACGAGGAATGGGGCAAAGGCACGAACGTCGCGCTGGCTCCGTCGATTGATGTGGTGCGGGTTCCAGAGTGGGGCCGAACTTTTGAGAGCTACGGAGAAGATCCCTACTTCAACGGCCAGATGGCGATTGCGGAGATTCAGGGTATCCAGAGCCAGGGTCCAATTGCTAACGCGAACATGTACCTGACGATGAACCAGGAGGACAACCGGTTCAAAGAAGATTCGATTGTTGATCGTAGAACCTTGCATGAAATTTATCTACCGCCGTTTGAAGCGGCGATTGAAGAAGGCCATGTAGGTACGATCATGTGTGCCTATGTCAAGACAAACGGGACTTACTCCTGCGAAAATCCGTATCTGCTGACCACGCTACTTAGAAAGCAACTAGATTTCCAAGGATGGGTGATGAGTGACTGGGGCGCAACGCACTCTACCGTAGCTTCGGCGAGTGCCGGGTTAGATCAGGAAATGCCCGACGCGAAATACTACGGTGCAGCGTTGAAAGCAGCGATTGCGAGTGGACAGGTGAGCGTGGCGACACTCGATGAACATGTCCGGCGCATTCTGGTCACCATGTTTCGCTTTGGACTTTTCGACAAGCCACAAACGGGAACGTGGAACTCATATGTTCGCACGCCGGAGCACGCTGCATTCTCTCTGAAGGCGGCCGAGCAAGGTACAGTGTTGCTGAAGAACACGGACGGGCTGCTACCGCTGTCTGCTGGCGAGTCGATTGCGGTGATTGGTGCAGCGGGTGGAGAGAAACCGAAGGCTTCCGGGGGCGGTAGTTCCGGGATGATTGCGCCCTACGTGATTTCGCCCGTGGATGGAATTCGCAAGAAGGTCGCGGGACACACGCAGGTTTCGTACGCCTCTGGGAGTGACCCAGCGAAGGCTGCCGAAGTTGCTAAGGCGGCGAAAGTGGCAATTGTATTTGTCAACACGAACGATTCGGAAGGGCGAGACCGGCCGAATCTGGAACTGCCAAATCATCAGGACGAGTTAGTCGAGGTGGTGGCGGCTGCCAATCCGAACACGATTGTAGTTTTGAATACCGGAGGTCCGGTGCTGATGCCGTGGATCGACAAGGTCAACGGTTTGATCGAGGCATGGTATCCAGGGCAGGAGGATGGAACAGCGATCGCTGCCATCCTATATGGAGACGTCAATCCATCCGGCAGGCTACCGCTGAGTTTTCCTCGAACGGCAGCAGAGATACCGACCAGCACCGCTGCGCAATGGCCAGGAGTCAATGGAATTTCGACTTATAGCGAGAAGCTCGATGTCGGCTATCGCTGGTACGATGCGCATCACGTGCAACCTCTATTTCCATTCGGGTATGGGTTGTCGTATACGACTTTCAAGTTAAGCCATCTACGGGTTACTCCAGATAGAATTGCCACGGTGGATTCGAAGGCGAATGTGCAAGTCGACTTACAGGTGAGAAATACGGGGAAGCGCGAGGGAGCCGAGGTGGTCCAGGTGTATGTGGAACAGCCTGCGGGAAATGGCGAACCGCCGCGTCAGCTGCGTGCGTTCACCAAGGTAGATTTGAAAGCCGGTGGGAGACAGTCGGTGCGCATGAACCTGAATCCACGGTCATTTTCGATTTACGAGCCGGACACCCACGCGTGGAAGATGCCCAGCGGGAACTACAAGATTCTGGTTGGAACTTCTTCGAGGGACTTACCGTTACAGCGGGACATTGTAGTTACGGATCGCGGAATGGGGGACTAATGAGAATGGCGCGGGGTGGTATGAGAAGAACGCGGTTGATGAGTTCGTGCGAAGTGAATGATGACGTGTACGCAGCGTCGTTCCGATATTTCTTTGGGCTGGTTCTGGTTTTGCTGGCGGCCATATCAGGCTGGGCACAGGCTGCATCTCCAACGGTAAAAATTGCAGTCGACTGGAACAAAATTGTCCTAGTGTCACGCTCCACGCCTACCTTTCAGGTGGTTGTGAATCCAATGCTGGAGCGGGGCTCGCCCATTCACGACGCGGCGTTCGACGCGATTCACAAGTTAGGTGCGGAGGATGTGCGATATGTCCCGTGGCTTCCCTATCCACGGCTGGCGGTTGCCGAGTTGGAGCCGCCCACACCGACGAACACCTCGTGGAACTTCAGCCTGATTGATCCAATGGTGGAAGATTTTATGGCAGCGCAGTCCGGCCACAGCACCGTCATGAACTTCAGCACTATTCCAGCGTGGCTATTCAAGACTCCCAAGCCGGTTACTTACCCAAAGGATCCAAAGCAGGTGTTCTGGAATTACACGCAGGGTACTGAGTTAGTGGATCCAAGCGGAAAGCAGCTAGGGAATTACTATGCGCGGCTCATCAGCTGGTATACGCGGGGTGGATTTACTGACGAGAACGGCAAGTTTCACGCATCGACCCACCATTACAAGTTTCCGGTGTGGGAAGTATTCAACGAAGTCGATTTCGAACATAACACCACCCCGGAACAATACACAGCGCGATACGATGCTGTGGTGCGAGCGATCCATGCAGTCAGTCCAGATACAAAGTTTATGGGATTGGCGCTGGCGGCGCCGTCGGACGATCCGAAGTGGTTCGAATACTTCTTGAACCATGCGCACCACCAGCCGGGGATTCCCTTGGACTATATTTCGTACCACTTTTATGCATCGCCGGTCCCTGGGGAAACCATCAATGACTGGCAATACACGTTCTTTAACCAGGCCGATCGCTTCCTGACAACGGTACGATTTATCAATCAAATCCGCGATCGGCTGTCGCCGGAGACAAAGACGGATACAGATGAGTTGGGCGTGATCCTGCCGAACGATAACAGCCAGGTTGCGGATGCGAGCGGCTATGTTCGTTCTATCCCCAAAGGCTATTGGAATGCGGCTGGCGCTCTGTATGCATACCTCTATGTCAACTTGGCTAAATTGGGTGTGGATGTAATCGGCGAGTCGCAGTTAGTCGGTTATCCATCGCAATATCCCAGCGTGAGCATGATTGACTGGGTGAATGGAAAGCCGAATGCTCGCTATTGGGTACTGAAGCTAATCAAGGATAACTTCCATCCGGGAGATAAGATCCTCGAGACAACAGGAGGTTCTCCTGCCGGCGTGACGGCGCAGGCATTCGATACGCCGACCGGACGAAAGCTGTTACTGGTGAATCAGAGGAATCGAAGTATCGAAGTATCGAAGTTACACTTCCGCCTGGTGCCGGGCGTGCAGAGAGTTCCACAGTAGATGAAGCGAGTTATGAAGGCGAACCACGATATGCGAAAGTGAGTGGGCCGGCAATCCAGCTAGCCCCGTTTGCGGTGACGGTCGTTCGCTGGACAAAGGAGTAGGAAACGAGATGCAGCGAGTTGCGTTTTGCCTGAGATTGAAACCGGGCGCCGCGGAAGGCTATGACGAATCTCACCGTGAAGTATGGCCGGAGATGCTGGCCCTGTTAAAACGGGCGGGAATTTCAGAGTATTCCATTTTTCGCCGCGGAGAACTACTGGTTCTATCGATGCGCGTGGAAGACTTCGACTCCACCTGGGACATGATTGAGCGTGACCCGGTAAATACGCGCTGGCAGAACGAAATGGCGCAGTATTTTGAGCCGCTGGAACCGCTCGCGCCTGGGGAACGCTTTCCCATGATGCGTGAGGTCTTCTACCTGGCATAGGAAATGGTTCTTATGAAGTCAACGAGCGAATTGCGCGTGGGTTTGTGCGGGATCGGCCTCGAGGCCTATTGGGCGCAATTTGCAGGCCTCAAAGCGAAGCTCGAAGGTCATGTCGACGAAGCTGCGGCTAAGATACAAAGGCCAGGAGTTTCCGTAGTCAACCTGGGGCTGATCGATACACCTGTAAGTGCGCGCGACGCAGCACATGCATTTCGCGCTGCCGATCTCGACTTACTTTTCATCTACATTACGACCTATGCGGTCAGCAGCATCGTGTTGCCGTTGGTACAGCGGGCCGCCGCGCCGGTGATCGTTTTGAACCTACAGCCGAATGCGGCGATTGACTATGCCGCGTTCAATCAGTTAGGGGACCGCACGGCGATGACGGGAAGTTGGCTCGAATATTGTTCCGCGTGCCCGGCTCCTGAGATAGCGAACCTGATGCAGCGGGCGAAGATTCCATTTCGCCAGGTTATCGGAACGTTGCAGGACGATCCGACCTGGAATGAAATCGACGAATGGATTTCGGCGGCTGCGGTCAGGAGCGTGTTGGCGTCCAATCGGCTCGGCCTGATGGGACATTATTACAACGGCATGCTGGATGTGATGACGGATGTGACGCAGGTCGCTGTCACCTTCGGCAGTCACGTGGAGATTCTGGAAGTCGACGAGCTAAGCGGCCTCCGAGCGGAGATTGGGGACACGTCCATCGCAGAGAAGGTGAAAGAATTCCGCGAACAGTTCCATGTGCAGGCGGACTGTGACGCGAAGGAATTAGAGCGAGCCGCGCGCACTTCATTGGCTCTGGACACACTTGTTGCCAGGCATGGATTGACGTCGATGGCCTACTACTACGAAGGCACCGGCAATGCCGCCAATCTGGACACGATGAGCTCGATCATTCTGGGTACATCCATGTTGACGGCGCGGCACATTCCCGTGGCTGGGGAATACGAAGTGAAGAATGCGATTGCTATGAAGATTATGGATAGTTTTGGCACGGGCGGATCATTCACGGAATTCTATGCCGTGGACTATAACGAAGATCTGGTGTTGATGGGTCACGATGGTCCGGGACACGTAGGTATCGCCGAGGGAAAATCGAAAGTGCGTCCGTTGCAGGTGTATCACGGCAAGGTTGGCCACGGTGTCTCGATCGAGATGTCGGTGCGGCATGGACCTGTCACGTTACTTTCCGTGGTGGAAGACCCGGAGACGGGATTCAAGCTTCTGGCGGCGGAAGGCGAATGCGTCGCGGGAGAAATTCTTGAGATTGGAAATACCAACAGCCGATATCGCTTTCCAATGGGAGCGCGGGCATTTCTCGAGCGCTGGAATGCGGAAGGGCCGGCGCATCATTGCGCGGTAGGTGTAGGACATGTGGCCGGACGAATCAAAAAGCTGGCCGACTTACTGGAGATTCACTTTCGCCAGGTGTGAGGAACGCGTCAGCGCATGTCGCGACGACAACTAATAAGAATGGATGTGGAATTGCTGTCGACAACGAAAAAACTGATGTATGTTTTATTGGTCTTGGCGGTCGGCGCCATGCCTGCCCTGGGTGCGGATGCCGGGACATTTACCAGCGTGCGGGCGTCGAAGGATGTTGCCCTCAAAACGAACCCTAATTCGAGATTCTGGCAACGGGGCGATCCTATTTACATTGTCAACGATAACTTTGGGAAGCCGGTACCAGGCTATCGGACCGAAGTTTTCTCGCGCTGGACGAAGGACAACTTGTATCTGCTGTATGTATGTCCGTATGAGAAGCTGCATCTGAAACCGGACCCGAGTACGACGACGGAGACAAACCAGTTGTGGAACTGGGACGTGGCGGAAATATTCATCGGTTCGGATTTTCAGAATATTCGTCGGTACAAGGAATTTGAAATCTCGCCGCAGGGAGAGTGGGTCGATCTGGATATCAACCTGGATAGCCCGCACCATGAAGACGGCTGGAAATGGAACTCTGGAATCAAGGTGAAGGCAAGGATCGATCGGCAGCATAAAGTCTGGTACGGCGCCATGAAGATTCCGATGGCGGCGATTGACCCGCAGCCGGCGCATGCGGGAACGATGTTTCGCGTGAACCTTTTTCGGATGCAGGGCCCGCCGGGCGATCAGAAATCGCTGACGTGGCAGCCGACGATGAAGGCGACATTCCACGTGCCGGAACATTTTGGAAGCATGGTGCTGGCGGATCAGCGCTGAAGATTGCGACAGAGCCAAGTTTCCAGGTTATCGCGATGCGCGCTTGGATCTATCTCGCCGCGGCGAGATGGGGCACCCCCAAGATCGATGCGAACCGGTGATCAATCAGGTACGACGGTTTGAAAATCCGCGCGTGGCGAGCACTCCGACCGCAAACTAGATGGTGATGAGCATGCAGAGAACAATGCAAGGCGGCCATGCCGTCCGCGCCGAACTTCCGAAG
>JBARFA010000179.1:0-10165 GCA_049796755.1 Acidobacteriaceae bacterium | reverse complement strand
GCCTCCCGTTTATGCTATGAAGTAGGAAAGCTTATGAAAACTGTGTTTGTTGTGGGCGCAGGCCCAGCGGGTTTGTTTGCCGCCCAGAAAATAGCCATGTCCGGTCACCAGGTCTTTTTGTTCAATCGGGATATCAAGCCCGGTGGCCTTGCCGAATACGGCATCTACCCCCTCAAGGACAAGATGAAATTCGGCCTGCGCAAGCAGTTCGCCAAGGTTTTGGGGCTGCCCAACGTACATTATTTCGGACACGTTACGATCGGCGAGCAGGGAGATCTGACCCTGGCCGATCTGCGTGCCATGAAACCGGCGGCGATGGTTTTTGCCTGCGGCGCCCAGGGCTACAACGCCCTCGGCCTTCCCGGCGAAGAGTGCTCCGGCGTGTATTCCGCCAAGGATTTCGTCTACGGTTACAACCAACTGCCGCCGTATGCCACGCGGGATCTTTCCACCGGCAAGCGCATTGCCATCATCGGCATGGGCAACGTCGCCGCCGATATTATGCGCTGGCTGTTGAGAGATTCTCCGGATCGGCAGACGGAAGAAGTGATCGTTGTCGCGCGTCGCGGTCCGTATGAAGCCAAGTTCGACAAAAAAGAAATCGAGCACGTGGAAGAGTACATTTCGCGCGAGGATTTTCTGCGCGAGCTGGATCGCATCCGCAAAACCTGCGAAGCCTGCAATCAGGATTTGTCCCTGGATAAGCTCGGCGAATCTACCTTCCCATTTCTGACCAAGACGTTTCCACCCGAGGACCGTCCCAAGCTGACCTTCCGCTTTCTCTCCTCCCCGAAAGAAATCATTGCCGGCCCCGACGGTCGTATCGAGAAGCTCATCGTCACCGAAAATAATCTCGCTCTTCGCACGGACGGCAGTACCCAGGCAAAAGCCACCGACCGCACCGCCGCGCTGGACGTTGATACTTTGATTTTTGCCATCGGCGACAAGCATGATCCCTCCGTCGGACTGCCCATGGGTCCCGATGGCTATGCCACCAAGCCGGGCCCAGAATCCTTGAAGGAGCCGGCGTACGAAGCCTGGGATCCTGCGGTGAACGAATTGCTGCACGGCATTTTTGTTGTGGGATGGGCTCGCCGTGCCAGCACTGGTCTGGTCGGCATTGCCCGTCACGATGGAGAAGAAGGCGCCAAAAAAGTTCTCGAGTATTTGCAGGATAAGCCGGACTCTGGCGAGCTTTCCGCGGATGGCCTGGTCACCGCCTTGCAGGCCAAAGGCGCAACCCCCGTCACCAAACAGGATCTTGAAATCCTTGGCAGGGTCGAAGAACAGCAGGCACAGCAGCGCAACCTGACATCGTTCAAATATTCTGACGATGACACCATGCTGCAGGCTATCCAAAGCGAGCGCGAATTGCTGTCTGTTCGATAGCGGTTTTCCCACGACCTTATTGCGCTGTCGTTTCCGGCAACACGTGAATGGTATGCAGCCACGTCTCCGCCAGCTGCGGCCAGTGCGTGATCGGCAGAGCGGTCGGACGCAATCCAAATCCATGCCCGCCCTGCGCATAGATATGCATTTCAGCCGGAACCCCGGCATGTTTCAACGCCATAAAATACACGATTGAGTTTTCCACGTGCACTGGATCGTCTTCCGCCTGCACCAGAAATGTCGGCGAAGTCTGTGCTGTTACGTCAATGGCGGGGTTGGGTTCAAAGTTCTTCTCCGCGAGCGCCAGGTAGCCTGGATAAATGATGATCGCGAAGTCGGGTCGGCAACTCAGTTGATCGGCGGCATCGACGGCGGGATAGATCCGTTTGTCGAAATGCGTGCTGAGCGCCGCAGCCAGGTAACCTCCCGCAGAAAAACCCAGCACCCCGATCCGATTTGGATCAATATGCCATGCACTCGCGTGTTCTCGCACCATTCCGAGCGCGCGCTGGGCGTCCTCGAGTGCTTGCGGTGATTTCGGATACGGTCCGGAGTTGGGCACACGATATTTCAGCAGAATGCAGTTCACTCCAATCGAATTCAGCCAGTCGCAGACCTCGGTGCCTTCCAGATCCATCGCCAGAATCTGATATCCGCCACCAGGAAAGACGACAACCGCAGCGCCTGTATTGTTTCCTGTGGGCGGGTACAGCGTCAGCGTCGGATCAGACACGTTGCCCAGCCGGATGATGGGCCTCCCGGCAATCAGCGGTTGCTGCGCGGTGGTGGTGTTCACCTCGGGTGCAGGATTCGCGGTCGCGTCCGGCGCTCCGTTGGGCCACAATTGCAGCGTCACATGGCCGGGCGCAGGCTGCCATGCCGGAGTTTGCGCCAACATCGTCGCCGCGGTGCATGCAAGGACAGAGAGGATCAGAAAACATTTGCGCTTCATCGAGGACCTCTGATTTTTAATCGTACCGATCTTCGCACTCGACAGGTTCAGCGCGCAAATCCCTCTTCTGCGAATCACGAAAACTGAAAAGCGAAATTGGCTGCAGAACATCTGCAATGTTCTGCACATCCAAACCTGCCGACGCCTGTCTGCGCGTCCGCAGCATCAAGCCCGCCGCATGACGAGCAGGGAAGCGCCATCCAAAGGATGAATTTATTCCGCAAAAAGTTACTCGAAAACAAATCCCGCGCCCGCCCTCTCGCATGCGTGTGATACGCTCAATCAGATTTGCTGCCTTAGCACGTCCGTAGCACCACCAAAATTCGATTTTGGAGTGACCGACTGAATGGGTCGCGACGATGTCCGTCGAGCCGCTCGATGGCTCTTTTTCACACCATTTCTGTTGCTATCTTTTCACGGGCACGCCGAAACCATTCCGGCGGGCGCGACGCTTGAAGTGCGGTTGGAGCAGCCCATCAGCTCCTACTCGACGCACAAAGGAAAACACGTTTCCTGCCTCCTGATTGCTCCCGTCAGTGTCGATGGAAAAGTTCTGCTGCCCATGGGTGTCACCTTGAAAGGGTCCATCGTCGCGATCCGCAAGGTTGGCCTCGGGTTCGTCCATGAGACGGCGCAGATTGACCTTGCCCTGCAGACACTGGTGCTCCCTGACGGAACAACAGTCCCGATTCTCGTTCAGTTAACGCAGGTGGAAAACGCGCGCGAGAGCGTCGATAAGGAAGGCCGCATTCAGGGCATCCGTTCCACGGCGACGCTGAGCCAGCGCGCCTCCGGCACGGTGGGTATGCTCGCGCTGGGCGATCCCATCGCGGCAGTGTTCACCGTTGCGGCCTCCAGTTCCGTACTTCGATTCTCCGAGCCGGAGATTCTATTACCGACCGGAACGGAATTGACGGCTAAGCTGACCGCTCCAATAGAGATTCCAGTGCAGCATATTGTCCCCACGCCGACGGTGACCACGACAGCAGCGGAGGCGAAGCAGCTACGCGCCGTGATTCGGAAACAGCCGTTTCGCACCGTCACCGACAGCACCCCGCATGTTCCGTCCGACTTGACCAACCTGATGTTCATCGGCAGTTCCGGCGCCATCGAGCGAGCCTTTGCCGCTAGCGGTTGGGAGCCGGTGGATGAATTGAACGCTCAGACCACCTACAGCACTGTCCGCGCCATTGCAGAAAATCAAGGCTATCGCCGCGCGCCCATGTCGACGCTTTTGCTGGATGGTGTGCCGCCAAAATATGCCTATGCCAAGACGCTGAATACATTTTCCAAGCGACATCACCTGCGCATCTTTTCCACCGATGCAACCTGGCAGGGCGAACCCGTATGGAACTCGTCGTCCACGCACGATATTGGCATTGGCTTTTCAAAGAAAAATAAAACCTTCATCCACCTCATCGACTCCAACATCGACAACGAACGCGCCAAGGTCATCGATGATCTGCTCCTCACCGGCTGCGTCACCGGAGTGCAATTCGTCAGCCGTCCCTGGGTGCCGAGAGATGCGAAAAACGGGACCAATGAGGCTTTGATCACCGACGGAAGAATCGCCGTCATTCAGCTCAACAACTGTGATCAGCCCAAAGACGACTACTCTGACGATCAGCCGGTGCCGTTGCCGGTGCACGGCAACGCGCTCGACAGGTCCACGCGTCAAACCGTGCTCACCCTGCGCAACAATATTCTGCGGGAAAACGTTGTTGTCACCGCCTACTCTGGAATTCACTACCTCAGTCAATCGAAGGAGAAAAAAGAGGAAGCGAAAGCTGCCCGCGTCGTCAATGTCAGCGGTCAGGAGTACGACGTCGAGAAGGGCTTTCATGCGAATGAGGCTTACGCGGGATCGTCTTACACGTCCATGCCCAGCGGCAAACAACGTCGTCATGCGGCATGGACGCCGCCTTCGGTGGAATTAGGCGTCCATTCCGGCTGGGCTGGTTATGCCGGCGGCAACCTGGGTGAAATCGGCTATCTGCTGAACTCCGTCGAATCGCCGGGCAGCAGCGAAATTCTGATCGTTCTCGGCAATGCCATGGATAACGGATGGAGCATCGGCGGTTCCGTCACGCTCGATTCCCAGAAGTATTTCTCCCATGAATTCAGCTACGACCACAGCTTTACAACATTTGTCATTGGACTCGCCGTCATTGATCACGAGACCACGACGGCCTCGCAAGATCCGCTGTTTGCGTTTTCCAACACCGGACTGCAAACCTCGCAAGTCACCTACGATCTGCTGATCAACGGCACACCGAAAACCTCGCGCTGGCGACCCTATCTCGCCGTCGGTCCGGCATTTCAGCTGATGCACCTCACCGATGCTCCCATCAAAAAAGCGCCCGGCTACTTCAAGCTTGGATTAAGCAGCGTCGGACTTATCACCGCCGCTTACGATTTTGGATCCACTCCGCCGATGGAGGGTGGCGGCATCTTTCAGTTCGGCTTCAATTATGGAGTTGGTGTTCGCTATCGCCTTACGCCGCGATGGATGGCCCGGGTGGATTATCGCGAGACGCTCATCTCTCAACCAGATTTCTGGTCGAAGTCGAGAAGCGATATTCTTAACAATCTCTATGCGCCGGATTACACGATTCAGGAAGTGGGACCGGTCTTCGACAGTGCCATGCGTGAACAGCACGCCACAGCCGGCATCTCGTTCACGTTTTAATTTCTGATTGCGATGTACCCCTGGCCCTCGAACCGCCAGCCGGATTGTCGAACGGAAAGAAAATGCAAACTTCGGTCCCGCTGTCACCGGCTTTGGTGCGGCTGGCGATCTCGATCCGCCCTCCATGCTTATCGACCAGTTGTTTTGCCACCCACAAGCCAATGCCGGTGCCGTGTTGTTCTTTTGTCGTGAAGAACGGCTCAAAGATTCGCGTCAGGTGTTCCGCTTCAATGCCGCAGCCTTGATCGCGGATCGCAACCTGTATGCCGACGGTTCCTGCCTGCGCCACTTCCTGTGTTTCCACCTCAAGCAATCCTCCCGTCTCCAGCGCGTCGATGGCATTGGCAATGATGTTGGAGAACACCTGGAACAACTCTCCGCGGCTTGCCTTCAATGGGTGGCGCGCTTCCAATCGGTAGTCCACCGCGATGCCCTTCGACATCAATTTGGATCGATAGACAGACAGGACGCTCTTCAGCAGTTCATCGATCACCACATCCACGGGCGTGCCGGTATCGCGATAGAACCCAAGGGTCTGCCGCGCAATATGGGAGACGCGTTCCAACTCCTTTTCGGCCGACTCCAGATATTCGTGGGCTTCGCTGTTTGAATCGCAGGTTTCGCGAGCCAGAAAAATCAGGTTCAGCACAGCTTCCAGGGGGTTATTGATTTCGTGGGCAACGGTGGCCGCCATGCGTCCCGCAGCTGCCAATTTTTCTGACTGGATCAGCGAGCGCTCCATCTGCTTTCGTGCAGTAATGTCCCGCACGATCTTTGAGCTGCCAATCACCCGGCCGGTGCTGTCTTTGACGGGCGAAATTGTCAGTGACACCTCAATTCGCTTTCTCGATTTTGTGACTCGGGTTGTCTCGTAGTGCTCCAGTCGCTGCCCCGCCTTCAGCTTGCGCAGGATTTCGTCTTCCTCGAATTGCAGTTCCTCGGGGATCAGGCGCAGAATCGACTGTCCAACAATTTCTTCCGCCGTGTATCCATACATGCGGTGGGCAGCGTTGTTCCAGCTGGTGATGATGCCAGTCAGATCTTTGCTGATAATTGCATCTTCTGAGGAGTCGATGATGGCGGCCAGCAATAAACGCGGGTCTTCCGCAATGGAGGCTTGCATATTGGGGTGTTGCGGTGGTGCTTCCGAATTATCGATCACAATATGCGCTCCAACCGTGGGACGAGGCTGGAACGGGCTTCTGCTTCGTCGCGCAGCCCCGCCCTAGACCTCAGTCATCGGGTTGGATGCAACTTGAGTCCTTCGCAGCTAGATAAATCTGCGTGCTGTCCAGTGAAAGCTGTCCGCGGCCAATTTAAACGGTGGTTGAACTGGCAAATTCTTCCGTCAGCCAGGTTTCAAATCCGTGCAGGCTTTGCGCGCGATGCAGAAAACTCTGTACCAACGTTTCTCCCGGTTGCGAGCCGCCTGGCTCCAGCACTTCTTTTCGATATCGCAGCGCGGCCGGCCCCTCCACCAGATTGTTCGCGTCGAATTGCTGAAAGAAATCGAGCGCGATTACCTTGTCAAATAAATAGGTGTAGTAGTTCGACGAGTACCCAACCAGGTGCGTGAAGCTCGAATAGAGGCGGTTGCCGTCGACCCATGTATACGGCAGCGCGGCGGTATAGCCCGTATGCATCATTTCGTCCAGATCGATCGTGGCGGGATCAATGTTGTGCAGGTCGAGCGAGAACCGCGTATAGAAAAGCTGCCCGCGCACTCCATTGCCGCGGCCAAAGGCGCTGGCGCGATTCATCCTCGCCACCAGTTCTGCAGGGATGGGCTCGCCGGTTTCATAATGCCGTGCGAATCCCGCCAGCAATTTCGCATTGCGGAAAAATTCTTCCAGCATCTGCGACGGCACTTCGACGAAATCGCCTTCCGTTGCGATGCCGCTTACTCCTGCCCAGCGTTGCTGTCCGCCCAGGATGGCGTGCATTAGGTGTCCAAACTCATGAAAGAATGTCACCACATCGGAGTACTGCATCAGTCCCGGATCCGCGGTCCCGCGCGCGTCTCCGCCGGGAAAATTACATATCAGCGCTGCTTCCGGAACCTGCATACCCGCGATTCCCGGCACCAGCGGAAACGCGGAGAACCATTTGTCCTTGCCTTCGCGCGGATGCATGTCCAAATAGAAGCGACCGATTTTCTGCGCTCGATTTTTATTCCCAGCGGGACGATCGTAGACATCCCACGCCGTCACAGAAGTGTCCCAGCGCGCCGCCGCATCCTGTCCTTCCAGTGGCGCCGGACGAAACTCCACATGAAACAATTTGGCCGCCGTATCGAGAATGCCTTGCTGCACGCGCTCGTAAGGGAAGTAGGGTCGCACCGACTGCGAATCGAAGTCGAATGCCGCCCGGCGATATTGCTCGTACCAATACATCGCGCTTGACGCATCAATCGCCGTCAGTCCAGGGCGCTGCTTGCGCACGAATTCCAGCACCATTGCATATTCGCGAGCCGCTCCCTCTTTTGACGCCGCATCCAGCTCCGCCAGAAACGCTTTCACCTTTGCCGCTGAACCCATCATCTGGTCGGCCGTGGCCAGGTCCGCCCAGGAATCAAAACCCAATGTGTTTGCCAGTTGCTTGCGCGTCGCAAGAATGTCCATCAGGATCGGCTTGTTCGCGGGGTACGCGCGCGTGTTGTAGGCAAGAAACATCCGGCGTCGCAGCGCATCGCTTTTGGCAAACGTCATCACCGGCTGATAATCCGGATAATCTGTCGTCAGCGTGATGCGGCCCTCGGCATCGGGCGCGTGACGCGCGAGAAAATCCTGCGGCAATCCATCGAGTTCCGCCGCATCCTCCACCACTACGGTGTTGCCTTGCTCCTGCACATTGCGGCCAAAGGTCAGACCCAGCTCCGTGATGCGCTCCTGCAATTGTTGAATTTGTTCCCGCGTCGCCTGATCCTTATCCACGCCCGCTAACCGATATTGCAGCAGCGTCCGCTCCAGATAATGTTTCGTCGCGGCATCTATATTTGCGGTGTCGATGGCAGAAAGCGCCTGATACACCTGCGGATTCAGCGAAAGCTGCACTGCCGCCTCGGAAACTGCCTGCACCATGGCTTCTGCCTGGGTCCGAACCGCCTTTTCCTGGCAAACCGAGTGCAGCAGTCCCGCTTCCGAGCCCGCAATCCCCAGCGCGGCAACCGCACGATCGTATGGAACTAACGCGTTCTCGACTGTTCGCGGCCCCTGAACTGTGAGAAGCTGATCGATGGCAGATCGATGGGCCTGTATATGGTGGTCAACCCAGTTTTTCAGGTTCTCGGGGGTCAAGTCGCCGGCCCAGGCGTGGAGTTCATCCTGGAGCGGTGTAGCGGCTGAAATCGACAAATCATTTAGCATAGGGAGCAATTCCGTTCTACATTCAACGTGTCAGCAGTTGCACGGGTCAAAGCGCCCCCAGGCATCTGCCCACTTTTTATAGTAATGAACTTCGGCGCGGCGAGGCCGGAAGTCGAAGATTGGCTGCACCGAACAGGCCTTTGCCGCATCTTAGTTTCGGCGGGAGAAACCTTGCAGAATCAGCAGAAACTGAAGTTAAATGACCGCCGGATGACCCGCTTGTAGGGCACGGAAGTGCTGGATTTCCCAGCCCTGAGGTTGCATGGGACCGCAACCCTGATATGATGCCGCAGTTGCACCTCAACCGAGGTGCGGGAAAATGACGATGACAGAATCCGCTCAAAATGTAAGTTTGCACTACCTTCGCTCGCGGCTTGGCCGCATTTGCGTTGCAATCATTGGAAATACACCCCAGGAAATGCTGGAGAAGGCCGAAGAGGCGGTTCGCGAGAACACCTTGATCGAGTTTCGCCTGGATTACCTGCCCAAACCGCTGGCCGCGCTTCCTAAATTGAAGAATTTTCTCGAGTTGCGCCGCGAAGTTACTGCGATTGCCACCTGCCGCCGCAAAGTGAATGGCGGAAAATTCGTCGGCTCTATCGCCAGCGAGTTGGAAGTACTGCAGAAAGCTGCTGCTGCTGGTTTCGACTTGCTGGATGTGGAGCTGCAGACGGCCGAATCCATGAAGTCCGCCGACTGGAAGAAGTTGCGCGCCACAGGAGCGGCCCTGCTGATCTCCTATCACGACTTTAAAACTACCAAGGATCTGGAGAAGATTTACAACCGCATCAAGCCGCTCGAGCCCGACTTCATCAAGATCGTGACGACTGCGCGCAACCTGGCTGACAACGTTACGATGATGCGATTCCTCGAATCCAAACGCGACGAAGGCAATGTTATCGGCATTTGCATGGGCGACTACGGCGTCATCAGCCGCGTGCTCGGCCTGCGCTCCGGCAGCCGGTTTACCTTTGCCGCCGCCACTCTCGGCGAGGAAACTGCGCCCGGACAAATCGCCGCACGCACGCTGACAGAGGCTTACCGCGCCGACCAGGTCGATGCCGGAACCAAGGTGTACGGTGTTGCCGGCAATCCAGTTCGCCACTCCTTGTCTCCCATCATGATGAACACTGCCTTTCATCGGGAAACGGTAAATGCTGTCTATCTGGCACTCCAAACCGACAAACTTGCGGATTTGCTGCTGTTAATTCGCGAGGTTCCCGTACAAGGAGTTAGCGTTACGATGCCGTTCAAGCAAGAGATAATGAGACACCTGGACAGGACAGACGCACTTTCCCAAAAGATCGGGGCTTGTAATACCGTCGTCCGTTCACAGGATGGCAAGCTGATCGGATACAACACCGATGTCACCGGGGTGATTCGACCCCTGGAGCAACGGTTGGATTTACGTAAGGCGAAAATTCTGCTGTTGGGGGCCGGAGGAGCGGCGCGGGCAGCAGCCTTTGCTTTACGGCAACGCGGTGCCGAGGTCTTCATTCTAAACCGCACACCACAGACCGCGCAAAAGCTGGCGCGGGAGGCGGAAGCGAAGACGATTCGGCGCGATCAGATTGCCAAAACAAGTTTCGATGTCATTTTGAATGCAACGTCGGTCGGGATGGTCGGCAATAAACAGCAGACCATTCTGGAGGAAAAGGAGCTGAACGCCAAGTTGGTTTTCGACATGGTGTACAGCCCGATGGACACTCCGTTATTACGCATGGCCCGCAGCAAAGGGCTGGCAGTTATCACAGGTGCGGAGATGTTCGT
>JBARFA010000178.1:0-16590 GCA_049796755.1 Acidobacteriaceae bacterium | reverse complement strand
ATTCAACCCGGATGCAGATGCCAGCCTCAGAGGACGATTTGCCCATCGGACTTTCCGGTCACGCCCGGATTTTCGGCCGGCGCCGAAGCGTGGCTCAACGGGCCATTACGGTGCTACTGAACCTGGTGAAGGCGCATGTCTGGTAAACAGAAAAGCGGCCGCCGCAATCGCGACCGCCGCTTCTCTGAGTATGAGGAACCAAGCAGAGGAGGACTGATTCATTTCTTCAAGCGGGTTGCAGCGCTGCGAGGATGACTCCGTTTCGCAGCCCACTCGGAGACTTCGTCCTGATTAAAACATTGCCCTTGCGCTGACCAATTTTGCGTTAATACGCTTGGCGCTGATCAGTTTGGCGGTGATTGCCCGTTTTGCTGTGACCTGTTTTGTCGTGGTGCGCTTGGCAGTAATCTGTTTCGCAGAAACCATCTTGCCGGTGGCAACCGAGCTGCTGGCTGGGGAAGACTTTGTGCTGGAGGACTTTGGAGCTGGGCTGCTGCTGATCAGAGATTTCTTTGCGATGGCCATGTCTGACTCCTGGATTGAGGTTGAAATTTCTTGGCTGCGCACTCCCTTAATGCATCCCGCATGCCAAACTTTCAGGATCGCCAGCATTTTCCGCAACTCATTGAATCCACACAGGCAAGGGGAAAAGCCGATTTCTGGGATAGGTCGCTTTTATTTGCGGACAGGTGAAAAATAACCCCCGGATAGGTCAAAAAGTGACCTATTTAGAGTGAATACTTTCGGCACAGGTACTTCATGCGCTGGCCGTCGAGTCGTAGCAGCCGGGCGGCGGCGGCCTTGTTCCCTTGCGTCCGGTGCAGCGCTGCTTTTAGCAACGCAGTCTCAACACTTTCAACTTCCAGGTCGAAGTCCGCGCCCTCTTCCGGCAACAGCACCGCCTCCTGGATGGCGACGCTATGCTCGACGAGGCGCGTAGGAAGGTGGCTGGCTTGAATCTCATCCCCTCGCACAGTAATGACAAGGCGCTGGATCAGATTTTCCAGTTCCCGGACATTGCCCGGCCATGGCTGCTCTTCCAGCACGGAAAGAGCGTCCGCGGCGAAGCGTTTTGCAGGCAGAGAATTCGCCATGCAGTGCACTTGCAGAAAATATTCGCAGAGCAGCGGGATATCTCCGGTTCGCTCCCGAAGCGGCGGCAGATGGATGGGGACGACATGGATGCGGTAATAGAGGTCCTCGCGAAAACGGCCAGTGCGAGCCATCTCCTCCAGCGGCTCGTTGGTTGCACAGATCAGGCGAAAATCGATTTTGCGCCAGGTTCGGCCACCCAGCCGCTGTACCTGGTGGTCCTCCAGCACGCGCAGAAGTTTCGTCTGCAGCGGCAACGTCAGGGTTGCAATTTCATCCAGAAAGAGGGTGCCGCCGTCTGCCAGTTCAATCTGGCCGGGGCGCGCTTCGGTAGCCCCGGTGAAGGCGCCGCGCTCGCTGCCGAAGAGTTCAGACTCAATCAGGTTTTCCGGCAGCGCCGCGCAGTTCAGCCGGATATAGGGTTTATCTGCCCGGCGACTCAGCGCCACAATGGCGCGCGCCGCCAGTTCCTTTCCGGTTCCGCTTTCGCCGCGGATCAACACGTTGATGCTGCTGTCCGCTACCTGTTGGATGGCGTCGTATACCATCCGCATGGGAGCGCTCGCGCCCACGAAATCCTGAAAGCGGCTCACCTCCAGCGCCTGGCGTCGCATGTGTTCTCGCGCCGCATCCTCGGCATGCCGCCGCAGCGTATCCACCAGGGTGATGCGCAGCTCCGATAGGTCGACGGGGTTGCGGAAATGAGCGTCTGCACCCGCCGCGCTTGCTTGTTTCTCGACTGCGCGTGTGCGCGACCGGCTGAGTGAAATCAGCGTCAGGTCCTGGTTCAGCTTGCGTAATTCTTCCAGAATCGCCAGACCGCCGTGGGGATTTTCTCCCTGCGTATCAATGTCGAGTAACACCGCGGCCACTTCGGCCTCGCGCGTCCATCGCGCCAAATCGTCATAGCTGTTTCGAGTGACGAGTTCGCACCACGGGTTCAGTTCAGACGTCAATTCGTGCAGGAATTCCGATTCACCTGTGACGATGCATACTTTCGGGAGTATCGCGGGCGGTGGCGAAGCAGGTCTGGACTCGACAGACTTACGCGGCGAGGGCATATCGAATTTTACCGATGAAATGAAGAAACGCCTGCGGGAATTGCACGATCGAGAGATTCTTTCATCGGTGCAATTGCAAATCGCGCCAAAAGTTTGTTGCGTGAGGCGGTTTTCTCAGCCTGCGTTTACTTTTCACCCAGGTTCATCGAATAGATATTCGCGGAAGAAATACGCGCGTTCACAAGAGGAACGTCCTGCGGTGTCAATCCGGCAAAGCGAAAATCGAGTGCATCCGGAGGTTGCACGCTCTCCAGGCCGGCCACCTGTTCCAGTTGCCCATCGGGGACGGAAATCCTGTACACCGGCTGATCCTTGGCCACAAAGTCATCGAAATAGATCCAGCGGCTATCGTGCGACCACACGGGGTCGTGCGCAGGACGAGCGATGAGAGTCTTCCATGACTTTGCGGCGACGTCGTAGAGCATCAGCTTGCTTTGATCCAGGGTCATTGCGACGATAAATTTTCCATCGGGCGACCAACGCGGGCTGAACAATCCCTCTGAATTGGGCAGTGTAGTCATCTGCTTCGTCTTCAGGTTGAGAATATAGATCGACTTGGGCAGAGATTTTTCCGCCATCAGCTCTGGAAGCCGTCCGAACGCGATCGAAGTGCCGTCCGCAGACCAGCTCGGGTCGGCCTCATTTCTTGCTTCGTGCAGCACCGGCGCGAGGTTTCCGCCATCCGAGTCCATCGTATAGATGCGCCAAACTTTTCCTGGCTCGCGGGCCATCAGCACGATTCGCTTTCCATCCGGTGACCAATGCATCATGAAAACTTCCATGGGGCTGCTGGTCAATTGCAGGCGCTGGCTCCCATCGACGCGGCTGGACCATAAGGAGCTGTCTTCCGGATTGATCCATGCGACAGAGGAGCCGTCTCGCGAAAAAGAGACCAGTTGCGCGGCGCTCAACATTCTTCCGTACGGCACAAATTGTTTTGACGCGGTGTCGAACTTGAGCAACATCGACCGAGAATCCCTGCCGATAAAAAACAGCCGATGGCCTGTATTCGCCGTGATAGGAGCCTGATAACTGAGCGGCCCATTTGTGATTTGGATCGGCTTCGGCTCTCCGAACGAGAGCCAGGACCGCTTCGCCAACACCCAGATATTGTTTAGGCCGTTATGGGCGGACTGGAATACGAAGTATTTTCCATCCGCTGTCCACGAGCCACAACATTCTGACGACGGATGGCTCCAGTTGGGAAACAGCGGTCGCAGATTCGTGCCGTCCGAGCCGATCTGCCACAGAGACGTGCTGTGATTCAGGGAATTGATCAGGGTGAACCGCAGTTCTGATCCATCCGGGGACCAGCGCAGCCAGAACGCTCGCCCAGGCAACGCTGCAAATTTCTTCGATCCTGTCCCATCTTCATTAGCGATGTAAAGGTCGGTGCCGTTGGCGTAGAGAATGCGTTTGCCGTCTGGCATCACCGTGGCATCGTGCGCCTGAATGTTGGAGAAACTTCGGGCCGTTCCTCCCAGCGTTGGCAAAATCCACAACGGCTGTTCGGCCTCAGGAATCAAATAATTTCGCACCACCAACTGCGAACCATCCGGGGAAATGTCACCGAGCGATGGCGCCGCAATCTCTGAGGGTACCGGCAGAAGACTGGTTTCGCCATCGGCGATCAGGGCCTGCATCAGCTCTTCGCGGCCATTTTCAATTTGCAAAAAATAGATGCGAGAGCCGTCCGTCGCCATTGCGCCCAGATTTTCCTGCAGTGGCTCGCCCGGAAAAATTCTTCCCGAGTAGGTGACCTGCGAAATGCGAAGCGGAGTCTGAAATGCGGGCGTTGCGGCGCGCAACCACAGAAAGAGTCCGCCAGCGATCAGCGCGATCAGAAGGAAGGCTGCCACCGCCATCCAGGTGTGCCGCCAACTCCGGTTGCCCTCGATTGACGGCAGTGCCTCGTGTGCAGAAACTTGAGTTTGCACAACTAAAGGTGTCGCCAGAAATGGCTTCGGAGTGGCGGTCTCAGTATCAGTCCTGATCGGCGCGATGAAGCGATACCCGCGCCGCGCCATGGTTTCGATAAAGCGTGGATTGTCCGCCGAATCTCCCAGGGCTTCGCGAAGTTTATTCATCGCGGTACCCAGACTGTGATCGAAATCGACTGTAGTCTGGTCGCCGCCCCAAAGGCGCTGCTGCATCTCATCCCGCGAAATAATTTCGCCGGGCCGCTCCAGCAGGAGCGAAAGCACTTTGAAGGGTTGATTCTGAATCTTGACCCGCATGCCGGACTTGTAGAGTTCTTCCGTTTGCAGGTCGACTTCGAACACGCCAAACCGAACTCTCGGCGAAGTGTAATGTACGGTTTCCACGTCGTGACTCTTCCTGAGGGACACTCCTGTTCGCTACCCAGTATTTTTCAGGCGCCCGTTCTCGTTTCTACTCCGCTTCAGTTCGCTAGTCAACGGATGCATGCAGCCGATGAAGTCAGGAGATACTCCCCGGTAACCACGTGAAAAAAAGATGTTTATTAGATGACATCGATTTGATTGAGAAACGATTCTCTGTGCATTGATCGGTGTATAACAAAGGGCGTTTAAATGGGCCGTTTGGCCAAGTTTGCGTGCCCGGGGGCGAACCGATATCGCCGGCAATAAGGATTCGACAGAAGCTGAAGGGCAACAAGAAAAGGCCAGACGTAGATCGAGGGATGAATGTTCATCCAATCGGCAACCAACAGCATCGGTGGCACAGCCAACCGGCAGCACGAACCATTTTAGGAGAGCCCATTATGAGTACCAACCCAGTATCATCACCATCCCATCGCTTCGCACGGCGTCTGCAATGGATCCTCGGCCTGGTTGTCTTGATCACGGTGGGTTTCTGCCCGCGATCGATTGCACAATCGGATACGGGACGAATCGTGGGAACGGTCACTGACCCCACCGGGGCAGCCATTTCTGGAGCGACGGTCACAGTAACCAATCAGGCGAACGGGCTCAAGTTTACCGCGACCGCCAATGCGGCCGGTGAATTCAACATCTTTGCCGTTCCTCGCGGCAACTACCTGGCAAAAATCGATGCTCCGGGATTTCAGTCCCAGACCACGGCGTTCACCCTGACTGTGACCCAGGTACAGACGTTGCTCTTTACGCTGAAGCCCGGCGCGGTGGCGATTACGGTCCATGTCTCGAGCGCGGCGCCGCTTCTGAACACGACAAATGCGACGCTGGGCGAGACCATACAGGGCCCGCAGATCACTCAGTTGCCGCTGAACGGACTGAACTTTACAAACCTTGCGCTCTTGACTCCCGGCGTGACCCAGGGAGCGTATGGAAATGCGAACAGCGGTGTCTCCGGGAACGCGGAGAGCTTCCGCTATAACGAGAGCGGAAGTGCGTCGTTGGCGGTCAACGGGCTTCCTCCCACAGCGAACAATTACATCCTGGACGGTGTGGACAACAACGACGACCTGGTCAACACCCTTATTTTCTTTACACCCATCTTCGCAACCCAGGAATTCAAGGTAGATACCAGTGTGGCTCCGGCTCAGTACGGGCGTGCGGGCGGCGCGATCGTGATTAGTTCGATCAAGTCTGGAACCAACTCTATCCACGGTTCTGCCTTCGAGTATTATCGCAGCGGCGTTTTCGACGCCAATCCGAATTACATCTTTCCGGGGGAAAGCTTTACTCCCAATCCCGCCTACAACCGCAACCAGTTTGGCGGAGATGTTGGCCTGCCAATCATTAAAGACAAGCTATTTGCCTTTGGAGATTACCAGGCGTGGCGCGAACGCAGCCCTGTGGGTAGCGCCCTGGTGACGGTTCCCACGGCCAAAATGCGGACCGGGGATCTGTCTGAGGTGCTGGATCCGGCTCTGAATCCTAATCCCTTCAACCACTCCAGCCTGTGCGCGCCCAATGGTCCCCCTACGGGAGAAATTTTCGACCCGATTACATGTCAGCAGTTTTCCTATAACGGCCAACCGAACGTGATTCCGCCTAACCGCTTGAACCCGGCGGCAGTGAATTATTTGAATGCATATCCGCTGCCCACGCTGAGCAACACCATCTATGACAATTACGAAAGATTCGAGACGGAGATTGTCAATTACAACGACTTCGATATCCGCCTGGATTGGAACGCGAGCCAAAACGATAGGGTATTCTTCCGCTACAGCTACGACAATTCCGCCCAGGTAAAGAACTCGGAATTCGCGAAACTGCCCGCAGGATTTGGCACGGGATCCAGTTATAGCCATGCGCGCGGATACGATCTTGGTTATACGCATGTCTTTACGCCGAATTCGGTGAACGAGTTCCACGCAAACTACAACCGCGACGATTATGGCTATCAGCCGCCATTTTATGGTGTCCCGGTTTCCGCCAATCTCGGCATTGTGAACGCGAATCGCAGCCTGGAAACCAGCGGCGGCGCATTGATCGGCGGCAACGGTTACGAGATTGAATACACCGGCGACTATGGATTGTATGCGGTTCCGCAGAACAACATTGAGGGAACGGACACTTTTGACTGGGAGCACGGCAAGCATTCCTTCAAGTTCGGCGGTACGTTTATTCGTCGCCAAATGGAATATTTCCGTCCGATTTCAGGCAAAGGGTTCTTCAATGTCTCTGGCAATGGACAGGACTTTACCGGCTATGAGGTTTCGGACCTGTTGTCGTCCTTTGTAGATAACTATTCGATCGGCGCGCAAAATGGATTCTTCGCGAACATCAGTCAGGAAGACGGCGTTTTCGCGCAGGATGATTGGCGTGTCAACCGACGCTTGACCGTCAACCTCGGCGTCCGCTGGGATTTGATCACCTGGCCTTATGAGGAGCACAACCGCCAGGCATCGTTCGATATCGCGACAGGAGATGTCCTGCTGGCAGGGCAAAACGGTGTTTCCCGCAGCATTGTGAACCAGGACTACAACTATTGGAGCCCGCGCCTCGGCTTTGCCTACGATGTGAATGGCAACGGCAGGACTGTCCTGCGCGGCGGATACGGCTTGTATTATTACCCGACCTATGGGGGCATTAGCAATCAGTTAGGACAACAACCTCCGTACGGCGGCTCGGTCGATTATCAGGCACGCCTTGGATACTGTGTTGCGTTTACAGGTCAGACGCCACAGGTGGGGAACGATGGTTATGCAAGTTGCAAGGTGAGTTCCGCAAACCAAACCACTGCATTGCCGCAGCCCGGATTTCCAAACTTTGATCCGGCAGCTCCTCCCGCCGGTCTGAGCACAATCGCTGTGAATCAGAACAATAAGCAAAGCGATGTGCAGGAGTGGAATCTGCAGCTGGAACAGCAATTGGCGGCTCACGATGTGTTCGATATCGCCTATGTCGCGAACAAGGTCGACCACATGCCGAGCTACTACAACTACACGCTCTATCAGTTTGGCGCTGGAGCGCCGCTGGCGACGGGAGAAAGATACTTCCCGACTCTGGGAACCATTACCTACGCAACCTACAACGCGTCGGCAAACTATAGCGGGTTACAGGTTCAGTACCAGCACCGCGCAGCCAACCTCATCACCACCGGGTCGTACACCTGGTCACACACCATGGATGATAACTGCGGCACGCTTTGCTTGTTTTACAATCCGAGAGCCAGCTATGGAAATTCGGCCCAGGACGAACGCAATGTATTCACTTTCTCCACCGTCTATTACTTTCCATTCGGGCGCGGACAGCGCTTCGCCGGGCAGGTCTCTCGACCCATGGATTGGCTGATCGGCGGCTGGCAAACCAACCTGATCGCGCTGCTGGCCAGCGGTCAACCGTTCGACCTGTCAACAGGACTGACAGCTACCGGCAACGAGCCGGATCAGATTGGGCCCGTGAGTTACCCGAAAAGCATCCGCGGTCATTGGTTCAATCCGGCGGCATTTTCGGTCGCGAATATTCCCACTGAGACCGTGAACGGCAATCAAGTATATACACGATTCGGAACCGCACGCCGCAACCAGCTCTTCGGTCCGGGACAGAAAGTTGTCAACTTCTCCATGCAGAAAAATATCCACGTGACTGACCGCTATTCTCTGGAGCTGCATGGTGATGCGTTCAACGTATTCAATACTCCGCAGTTTACGAACCCAGGCAGCACCTACAATCAGGGCACATTCGGAAAAATCACATCCGTCCAAGACAATACCAATCGTCAGATTCAACTTGCAGCGCGCTTCGTATTCTGAAGATTCCTGCAATCCAACGGCCCCGTGCTGCAACTAGTACGGGGCCCTCTCTCTCGAACCTTCGAATGGTGAACCCTACCTTGCGTAACTTTCAGGGAGCGAGTCGATGTGCGAATTTTTCAAAACCGAGGGCGACATTGGAAGCGTCGACGCGATGAGTCGTACCCAAACTGCTCTGCCGCAGAATGAATCTCGACAGCTGTTCCTGGCCGGGAAGCGACCGCAGGCTTTCGCGCGTCGAATACGACCGGAACGTGCGGTTCGATTTCAGCGCATCATTTTTTGTTGGATTTTGCTGTTCCTGATTGCTTACCCGTGCTCGACTCGCGCCGAGGAAAAACCTCGGCAACATTCGGCGAGCGCCAATGGGCCGCTGATCCAGCAAACTGATCCGCCGAACTGGTGGAGTGGTCTGCCGAATCCGATGCTGCTGTTGCACGGGAAAAATCTTTCCGGCGCGCGCGTTCGGACAAGCGTACAGGGAATCGTGGTGCAGCGAACCCGCGTCTCCGCAAATGGCGACTGGCTTTTTGTCTGGCTCGACATTTCGTCGGCTCCGCCGCAGCACTTTAATATATTTGTGCGGACTGCAGATGGTTCGGTCCGTGTGCCCTATGAGCTCGACCCGCGCCACAGTTCCACCGATGGCTTTCGCGGCTTTAACTCGTCTGACGTGATGTATCTCATCATGACAGATCGATTTTCCGACGGCGACCTGTCGAACGATCATCTGCAAAGCATGCCTGGCACATTCGATCGCAGCAAGCCGCGTGCCTATCATGGCGGAGACCTACGCGGAATCGAAAACCATCTGGATTACATTCAGCAGCTGGGTGCGACGACCATTTGGATCACGCCGCTGTATGCTCAGGATCCCCATTCGCCAGCGGATTACCATGGCTACGGCGCGGTCAATATGTACGCGGTCAACCCGCATTTCGGTACGCTGCAGGATTATCAGGAGCTTGCCAGAGATCTGCATCGTCGCGGCATGAAGCTGGTGTTGGACACGGTGCCGAATCACGTTGGCCCGAAGAATCCATGGGTGCTCGATCCGCCTGCGCCGGGCTGGTTTCATGGCACGCTGGCCAAACATCTGGAAGCCAATGGAAATTTCGCTCCTATCACCGATCCACATGCGCCACCCGCAGCGTATCGCAAGGCGGTGGATGGATGGTTCGCCAATGTCTTGCCCGATCTGAACCAGTCGAATCCGCTGGTCGAACAATATTTGATTCAGAACGCAATCTGGTGGATTGAATCCGGAACTCTGGATGGCTTGCGGCTGGATACTTTTCCGTACGTCGACCGTGCGTTCTGGCGAGACTTCCACGCGGAACTTCACACGCTTTATCCGAACCTGACGACGGTGGGAGAAATCTTCAATCCGGATCCCACCATCGTTTCGTATTTTGCCGGGGGAGCTACGCATGAGGGCATCGATACCGGCCTCTATACTCCGTTCGGTTTTCCCACCTACTTTGCTTTGCGCGCGACGCTCACGGGAACATCTCCCACGGGTGACGAGCCCATGACGCGGCTGGAGAATGTACAGCGCCAGGATTGGCTCTACCCTCATCCTGAGCGGCTGGTGACGTTCCTCGGCAATCACGACACCATGCGTTTTATCTCGGAACCCGGTGCCACCGCAGCCAGGATGAAGTTAGGTTTTGGCCTGCTGGCCACCATGCGCGGCATGCCGCAAATTTACTATGGCGATGAGATCGCGATGCCCGGCGGCAATGACCCCGACAATCGGCGTGGTTTTCCAGGAGGATTTCCCGGCGACCCGAAAGATGCCTTCACCGCGGCGGGACGCACACCTGCGCAGCAATCGATGCACGCCTGGGTTCAAGGGCTATTGCAGTTGCGCGCACACCACCCCGTTCTGCAAACTGGCGGGCAGCAGGATCTGCTGGTCGACGACACCGGCATGGTTTTCGCGCGCGTCGAAGCTCCGCCGCCTGGGAAACCAATTCCTGTCGTGGCGCAGGGAGACATGGTGCTCGTTGTGCTGAATAAGGCATCAACTCCCCGAACCTTTCACTTAGACTTTTCCGACACGGCTTTAGCCGGGATCCATACATTGACTCCTTTATGGAACGCACAGCCCGCGGTGGTGACCGACAACCATTCCGATATTACGGTGGGCGCCGAACAATTCATGATCCTGAAAGCGCGTCGTTAATTGGCGCCAGGACTCGTGCCTCTGGTCGAAAAAACAATCCTCACCTGAGCGCTTGAACTATGATGGGCAGCATGATGCGATACCAATCAATTCTGCACCGCTCGTTTCTTCTCATCGTGGCCTGTTGTGTTGTGGGCTGTCTGCCAGTCTCGCAACTCATTCGCGCACAGTCTGCTGCTTCGTCACAAACGAAGATTTTGTCACCGCAGGATGTCGGAGCGCTGATGCCGCACTCCGTGTTTTTTCGTGGGCAGACCGCGACGGTGCAGCTACGAAACACCTTCGGTCTGCGTCTAGCGGGCGGCAAAATTATGCTGGCAGGGCTGGTGGACACTTCAGGATATGCGACCGGGCTGCAACAAAAATATCAAGGCTACCTGCTCAGCGAAAACGCGTTGACCATCAACGGAAAAACATTGCCGGCGGGAGCCTACGGATTCGGCTTTGTGGCGAACGATGCTTTTGTCGTGATGGATATTGGGGCACGCGAAGTACTCACAACCACATCCAAGACGGACTCAGCCATGCCTCGTCCGCGGCCCTTGATGATTGTGGCAGGCAGTCATCCGGGCAACTATCGGCTGTATGAAGGCCGCAGGTTTGTCTCCATCCACATGAAGTAGTTGTCGATCCAAATACAACTACGCATCGAACGATGGCCTAGACAATCCGCGCCAGCGCCAAAGTCAACAGCAACGCCACCGTGGAAATAATCGTCTCGCAGACTGTCCAGGTCTTGAACGTGTCTGCCACCGACATGTTGAAGTACTCCTTCACCAGCCAGAAGCCGCCATCGTTCACATGCGAAAACACCAGCGATCCGGCACCGGTTGCAATGGCCAGCAATTCCGGCTGCGCACCATGGACCTGCAGTGCAATGGGAGCAATAATCCCAGCCGCAGTGGTCATGGCTACGGTGGCAGAGCCGGTGGCGACGCGAACGGCCGCGGCAACCAACCATGCCAGCAGCAGCAGGGAAATATGCGCATGCAGTGCGACATTCACGATGGCTGCTGCGGTGCCGCTGTCCTGCAGAATCCGGCCAAACCCGCCGCCGGCGCCAACTAATAATGTAATAGTGGCTGTGGGAGCTAAACACTCGTTCGTAAACTTCAGAATCGTATCGCGGCTAAAACCACGCATCTTTCCGAGAGTAATGAAGCTGATCAAAACGCCCACCAGCAGTGCGATATCGGCGCCACCCAGCAAATGAAGAAGCTGGTTCGGCAGGGTGCCACGAGCGGCGAATGTATTCGCCCAACTCCCGATCATCATCAAGAAAACCGGAAGCAGAACCGTTGCCATGGTCAAGGTGAAGCTGGGCAGCTTGCTGTGCGGATCACGATCGAGAAACTCGGCAGCGATGGGATTTTCTGCCGGGAGATGAATATGCGGCGAAATTATTTTTGCGTACAGCGGCCCGGCGAGAATCGCGGTTGGGATGCCGACAATCAGCGCATAAAAGACTGTTTTGCCCACGTCGGCGTGATACGCAGCAACCGCCAGCAATGCCGCCGGATGGGGCGGAACCAGTCCGTGGACGACAGAAAGTCCTGCCACCATGGGAATCCCGACCAGCACCAGCGACGTGCGCGTGCGCTTAGCCACTGTAAACGCAATCGGAATCAAAAGGACGAAGCCAACCTCAAAAAATACCGGCAGCCCGACCACAAAGCCGATGACGACCATCGCCCAATGCACACGCTTCTCGCCGAAAAATCGAATCAATGTATGGGCAATCTGGTCCGCACCGCCGGACTCCGCCATCATTTTGCCCAGCATCGTTCCCAGCCCAATCACCACGGCAATGTGACCCAGCGTGCCTCCCACTCCTGCTTCGAATGAGTTCACGATGGTCTGCATGGGCATGCCCGTTACCATTGCCAGTGCAATGGAGACTGACATCAATGCGATAAATGGGTTGGCTTTGTAGCGGGCGATCAGGACGATCAGCACAATGACCGAGCCAAGCGCAGCAAACAAAAGAAAGGTTCCGTGGCTGACAATCATTGGTGTATGCATGATGGTGTGCTTGTCTTAGAAATTCTCTTCGTACAGTGCTGGCTCGACGGGCTCGATGATTACTTTGCCGGTGGTTTATAGGCGACACAATCGATTTCTACCTTACAGTCGACCATCATGCTGGAGGCGACGCACGAACGGGCAGGCGGGTTCTCTCCAAAATATTCTCGAAAGATGCGGTTGAATGCGGCGAAATCGCGCGCGTCGTCGAGCCATACTCCACAGCGCACCACATCCGCCGCGCTGTATCCTGCTTCGGTTAAGACTGCGAATAGATTGTCGATGGCCTGGCGGGCCTGCCGATCGATGTTGCCTTCGACCAGGATGCCGTTCACCATCGGCACCTGACCCGATACATACAACCATCCATCCGCCTCGACGGCTCGCGCAAATGGCATATGCTGCCCGCCGATCCCCTTGCCGCCCTCTACTCCGTAGCGCTTCATTTGAAGTTTGCCCTCCGTATTTTTGCGTACCGAATATGGATCGAATGTAGCTTACTGCCGGCTCGCCTCCGACTGCCGTCGTAGGAAGCGGCCCGTCCTGCGCGCCGTTGGCGTTTGTTCTCGATAGGAGAGAGTTCCATTTACCCAGACTGCCTCAATTCCAGTGGACGTACGCACTGGATCGTCAAAGGTGGCGACGTCGCGCACTGTGTCCGGATTGAACAGCACCAGGTCCGCATAATAACCTTCGCGAATCCATCCGCGCTGCGCCAGTCCGAAACGTTGTGCCGGCAGGGAAGTCATTTTGCGAACAGCTTCGCCTACCGGGAATAACTTCAGCTCCCGACAATAGCGACCCAGGACGCGTGGAAATGTTCCCCAGAGACGCGGATGCGGCAGCGGATCATTCGGCAAGCCATCGGAGCCGATCATTGTGCCAGGGTGTTGCAAAATAGCTCGCATGTCCTCTTCTGAAATGCTGTGATAGATTGCGCCCGCGGGTTGCAATCGTTTCGCAGCCTCGAGTAGCGGCACGCCCCATGCCTTCCCAATTTCTGCAAGCGTTTGCCCGGCCATCTCCGGATGTGGAGTCGACCAGGTGATCTGGATCTTGACTCGTTCGTCCACTTGCCGGAGATCCAGTGTGCTCGATCCCGCCGCATAGGGATAGCAATCGCAGCCGATGGCCTGTTCTTTTCGCTCATCGTCGATCCAACCCAGAACTTCCGCGCTTCGTCCCCAGTTGGCGATGCCTGCGCATTTCAGATGCGAAATCACGATGGGGATCGCGGCATGCTTGCCAATTCGAACGGCCTCGTCGAGCGCCTGCAATATGGCTTCTGTCTCACTTCGCAGATGTGTGGCGTAAATTGCGCCAGCGCCAGCCAGCAAATCGGCCAGCGCCATCACTTCTTCTGTTGAGGCGGACTGTGCGGAAAGGTATGCCAGGCCGGTGCTCAATCCGGCCGCTCCCTGGTCGAGCGCTTCCTGCAACTGGGCGCGCATGGCCGCGATCTCGTCACTCGTCGCGGTGCGATCGAGCCGATCCATTTGATTATTGCGAAGCGCCGTGTGGCCGACTAGCGCGGCCACGTTGATGGCTGGTTGTGCAGCCGAGACTGCGTCGACGTAGGCCTTAAATGTTGGATAACGGAATGTGTTGGCGTCGCCCAGCAGGTTCATCGGGTCGGGCGGCTCTGCGCGAAGGGTGACGGGCGCTGCGCTAATCCCACAATTTCCAACCACCACCGTGGTTACGCCCTGCGACAACTTCGGCAGCATCTGGGGAGTGCGAATCACGCTGGTGTCGTCGTGGGTGTGGACATCGATGAAGCCGGGCGCAAGGAGCATTCCTTCGCCGTCAAAGGCGTTTTCCGCCGTGTAATCCTGCAGCTTGCCGATCGCGACAATGCGGTCCTGATCGATGGCCACATCGGCGACTTCGGGCGATCTGCCGCTGCCATCGGCAACTTCAACGTTTCGAATTAAGGTAGTGCACTTCGCCATTTCTGCCCTTCGGCTGTTAGGGTGTCGACGCACATTCGCCCATCGTGCGCTTCTTCAGTAACCTCCAAAGCTTATATCATTTGAGTTTCAGAGAGGAATCGCATGGCGAAACAGCAAACGGATTACGCACAGAAGGTCGAGACAAATACTTCAGAAATGATGGTTGGCTCGTTGAACAAAGGTCTGGGCGCGATGGACACTCCTTTATCGGTTGCGCAGATTGTCGAGCGACGCTGGAATCTGCTGCAGGAGGATCTGAGCCTGCCGACCGCGGTGTTGTATGAAGACAAATTGGCGCACAACCTTGCGTGGATGCAGCAATTCATCCAGGCCTATGGCGTCAACCTTGCGCCGCACGGGAAAACCACCATGGCCCCTGCGCTCTTCGCGCGTCAACTGGAAACCGGCGCCTGGGGTATCACGCTGGCTACGGCGCATCAGTCGCGGGTGGCGTATGAGCATGGTGTTCGCCGCGTTTTGATGGCCAATCAACTGGTCGGCAAACAGAATATGGAAATTGTTTCGCGACTTTTGCGAGACCCTGAGTTTGAATTCTATTGCCTTGTCGATTCAGCGCAAGAGGCGTCGCAGCTGGGAGAATTCTTCTCTGCTCACGGTCAGCGTCTGAATATCCTGATCGAGTTGGGAGTGGACGGTGGCCGCGCCGGCACTCGCGATTCGCAGCAACTCGATGAGCTGTTGGCCGCGCTTCATCAGTGGCGAGATGCCGTCGCTATCTGTGGCGTCGAGTTGTATGAAGGCGTGCTGCAAGATGAAACGGCGATTCGAACATTTCTGAATCACGCCGTGGAACTGGCCGGCAAGCTTGCCAAAGGGAATCATTTCCACCGCAATCCTGCGATCCTTTCCGGCGCCGGCTCGGCTTGGTACGACGTGGTGGCGGAAGTTTTTTCTGCCGCTGACATTGCCTATCCGCTAGAGATTGTTTTGCGTCCCGGATGCTATCTGACGCATGATGTAGGCGCCTATCGCCAGGCCCAGGAGAAGATCCTAACTAGAAATCCCATCGCGAAGAAAATGCAATCGGGTCTGCTGCCGGCGTTACAGCTTTGGGCTTACGTGCAATCAATTCCAGAAAAAGAAAAAGCGATTCTCACCCTGGGCAAACGCGATGCCGCCTTCGATTCGGGCCTGCCGACTCCCAACTCGCATTATCGGCCCGGGCAGGCCGCGCCTCGTGCCTGTCCGAATCACTGGGATCTCACTCGCTTGATGGATCAGCATGCTTTTATGAAAATCTCCGATGGAGATGATGTTCGTGTCGGCGACATGATTGGTCTGGATATTTCGCATCCATGCCTGACCTTCGATAAGTGGCGTTTCCTCCCGGTGCTCGACTCCAGTTATCAGGTGGTCGATGTTGTTGAGACTTTTTTTTAGCTACACGCGTTGCAGTCACGCGTAAGAATGTGCGCAAATATTTCTTCAAGGTCTTTCCGTGACGCGATCTACCCCACTTGCAGAGACGATGGCCTCACTGGCGGCTGGAGAAACCACCAGCCGCAAGCTGGTCGAGACATGCCTTGCCGCTGCCGTCGACCCTTCCGGTCAAGGTGCGCGCACCTTCACCCGGATCGACGCTGAATCCGCGCTGCACGCTGCCGATGCGGTCGACAAACAACGTCGAGCAGGTTCGCCGCAGGGATTGCTTTCAGGGCTGCCAATATCCCTCAAAGATCTGTTCGACATTGCCGGTGAGCCGACTCCGGCGGGTTCGATCGTGCTCGCCGACGCGCCGCCCGCACTAAAGGATGCAGCGGCGATTGCGCGGCTGCGAGATGCGGGTGCAGTTTTTGTGGGTCGAACGAATATGTCGGAGTTTGCTTATTCTGGCCTTGGGATTAACCCGCATTATGGAACCCCTCGCAATCCATACGACCGGATCAATGGGCGCATTCCCGGCGGCTCATCCTCGGGCGCAGCGATCTCTGTCACAGACGGCATGGCCGCGGCAGCCATCGGAACAGACACTGGTGGTTCGCTGCGCATTCCGGCGGCGCTGTGTGGACTGACGGCGTTCAAGCCAACGGCTCGTCGCGTGCCACTTGATGGCGTGTTGCCGCTGTCGAGAAGCTTTGATTCGGTCGGTGC
>JBARFA010000177.1:0-4799 GCA_049796755.1 Acidobacteriaceae bacterium | reverse complement strand
CAGCCAGCACCATCGCGCTGGGGGCGGCCGGAAGATACGTTTACGTTGCGGATAACGGCACACAGGAAAATGGTCAGGTAGAGGGATCGGGCG
Source organism: Acidobacteriaceae bacterium (assembly GCA_049796755.1). GTDB lineage: Bacteria > Acidobacteriota > Terriglobia > Terriglobales > Acidobacteriaceae > JAKAAZ01. The sequence goes on along the minus strand of JBARFA010000177.1, from coordinate 4,706 downwards.
TGATCCTGCCTTTCACCGTCGGCAGCGGCGGCGTGTTGCAGAGCCTGGTGGGTGGCCCTACCACTAACATCGGCAACGTGGCCCTTCCAGATGCCATCATTTCCAACTCCAACGGCCAGTTCTTATATGTGGCGAACTACGGTCCAAGCTCTATTTTTCAGCCAAACAGCGCGATTTCCGGCTTTACAATCAGCACCGCGAACGGACAGCTGCAGCCGCTTCCCGTGGCGACCGGACTCAATCCGTTTCCTACGGGGTCAGGACCAGTCTGGTTGGTGATCGATCCGACCAACCAGTATCTGTATAGCGCCGATCACAACAGCAATACGATTACCGGACGAATCATGGGTGCGACCAACGGTCAGTTGTCAAATATGTTCAAGGGCACGACGTTCCCTACGGTCGGTCAACCAACCTTCGCAGTTGTATCAGGTCGCACGTATTAAGAAATGGACGAAGGATTGTTTAGGGCCTCTGTGAGGGAGGCCCTTTCCACTTCTCTCGATGGAGAATTCAACGGTCGCAATTGCCGACACTCTGCCTGGAGAAAGAAGTTTGCAATGGGCCGCCAATTCCGGCGGAGCGCTAGCAGAAAGCCGCTTGGCGCTTTTACAATACAAACGGGAACAACCCCACAAGGTATAAGCAAGGAATCTACCCTCGTTGCTGCATCCAAAGCCGGGGACAAAGGAATCGCATGAAGTGGAGTCAATACGGCCGGCTCACATTGGCCTTGGTTGCATCGCTGGCTCTTGGATTGAGCATCACGGCCTGTAATCCAAGTTTCACGCTCGGGTTTGTCTATGTTCTCAACACCACGGGCACGCAGGGAACGATCAGCGCGTACACGATCGATAGCGTGTCCGGCGCCATTACACAGACGGCGAATTCGCCCTTCCCATCGGGCGGCGACTTTCCGATTTCTGCTGCGACCAGCAATAACAGCAAATGGCTGTACGTCGTTCATGAAGTCGACAACGCTTTGGTCCAGTTCACGATTGGGACCGATGGCAAGCTGTACCAGGCGCACACCTATAACACCCCCGGTACTTATCCGATTTCCATGACCATCGACCCCAGCAGCAAGTTTCTGTTCGTGGTCGATAGCTACGCTCCGGGATACAACGGCGTTGCGCCGCCCAATCTCAATCCGCTGCAGACCAACACCGTTCCCACCCAGGGCTGCGTTGCGGTCTATCCCATCAACCAGACGGATGGCTCGCTGGGCAATCCAGTCGCCGGGAATGATGGGAACTGCTTTACGATAGGCACGCCGGTCATTGGATCGCAACCCATTGGAGTGACCGCGACCGCCTTCGTCAATTATCTGTATGTGGCTGATCAGGGCACGCACAGTGTGTACGCATATTCCGTGGATTACTCAAATGCAAACGGCGCGGGCGCGGGCGCGCTGACGCCGCTGGCTACGAACAATTTTCAGGCGGGAGTAAAGCCCAGCGCGATCGTCAGCGATCCAAGCGGACGATTCGTCTATGTGACCGACCAGTATCAAAACCTGATCCTTGCCTACAATATTTTGTCGGATGGAACCCTGCAGTCGCAGGTCAATGGGCCGTTCCCGACGGACCTGTTCCCGTACGGGATGGTCGTCGATCCGCGCGGAAAGTTTCTGTACGTCACCAATTACAACTCGAACGACGTGCGTGCCTATAACATTCAGGCCTCGACCGGCAATCCGCTGGCGACCGCGGGCGCAGGCTATGGCACCGGCACCGGACCGACCTGTATCGCGCTGGAGCCGGCCTATGGACGCTATCTGTACACGGCGAACAACCTGGATAATTCCGTTACGGGATTCAAGCTGAATCCGACCACTGGCGTGTTGGTGACTGTGCTGAACAGCCCCTTCCCTGCGGGTGGCTTGCCGGACTGCGTCGTTACATCGGCCAACGGAACGCACCCGGTTCAGACCATCACCCCGTAAGAACATTTTCACAACGGGTGAAATCGAACACTGAACAAAGGGTCTGCCTGGCAGGCCCTTTGTACTTGCAACGGGCCTTCCTCGCGCGGCATTCTCAGAGACCTGGCCCAGGGATGGGATGCATGAATCGAAGAGAATTTCTTCGAAGCTCGAGCGCCCTGACGGCAGCGACCGCTTTCGCTCGGTCGCCGCAGCTATGGGCGCAGGCCCGGGCAGACTATACCCTTCAAATCGCTCCCTTTCAGCTTGAAATTGCGCCTGGAAAAATAATCAAGACGACGGCCGTAAATGGGACCGTCCCTGGACCGTTGATTCGCGTTCGAGAAGGCGCAGCCGTGACCATCGACGTGGTCAACCACACCACCATCCCGGAGATCGTCCACTGGCATGGGTTACATATCCCATCCCTCGCAGACGGCGCTTCTCAAGAAGGCTCACCCATGGCCCCGCCCCGCGGCGGCGTCGCGCGGTCCGTGTTTACGGCTCGACCTGCAGGCACCCGCTGGTATCACTCCCACATCTACGCAGGCCATCACCTGGAACGTGCCACCTTCAGTGGGGAGTTCGGATTTTTCATCATCGATCCTGTTTCCGACCCAGCGCGGTACGATCAGGAGGTTCTTCTGGCGCTGCATGATTGGGACGGATATATCGGCGGAGCCGCCGACGGATATCAGCAGGTGATGTATAAGCACGCAACCATCAATGGCCGCATGCTTGGCGACGGCGATCCGATCCGGGTACGCAAGGGCGAGCGAGCCCTCTTTCGTATTGTGAATTCGAGCGCCACGCTGATCCATACCCTGGCGTTTCCTGGACATCAGTTTCTGGTGACGGCTCTCGACGGCAACCCGGTTCCGAATCCGAGGCGCGTCGATACGCTTGTGCTGGGACCGGCGGAGCGCGTCGATGCTGTTGTGCTGATGAATCAGCCGGGGGTCTGGGTGCTGGGTGAGGTCGATGACACGATGCGAAAATCCGGCATGGGCATTGTCGTCGAGTATGCAAATCAATCCGGAAGCGCGCAGTGGAGAGCGCCTGCCGCCGTGGATTTTCGCTACGAATTATTTGCCGACAAGACGCCGAGGGCAGCAGACGGTGTGCCGGAAATCACAATCCCGCTCACCTTTCGATCCAAGTTTGAAGGCTATGGAGATTTCGACCACTGGACGATCAACGGCCTGTCGTGGCCGAAAACGAAACAGATTTCGCTGACGAACGGCACCTGCTACCGTCTGCTCTTTGATAACGATAGCAACGACATCCACCCTGTTCACCTTCATCGCCACACTTTCGAACTAAGAATGTTGAATGGCAAGCCGACATCCGGCATCAGAAAAGACGTGGTCCTGCTGCCAACCCATTCGCGAACAGAAGTGGTCTTCACAGCAAATCAACCCGGCAAGACCTTGTTCCACTGCCATCAGCAAGACCACATGGACTCCGGTTTCATGATGCTGTTCGATTATGCTTAAATGTTTAAGAGAAGTGAATCTGGAGATGCATGGATCGCCCCCTCGAATTCGTTGCTTTTTCGGCCTTCTGGTTCTGATGCTCGCATTTTGTGCGCCGAAATTTCTGCAGGCCCAGGATAACTATGAAATTCAGGTGTACCCGTCGGAGACAATCGCTCCCAGGACGCTGCTGACAGAATTGCACAGCAACTATACGGTGGAGGGCAGCACCACAACCCAATACGGGATGCTGCCAACTCAAGGCCAGGAACACGAAACGATTGAGCTGACTCAGGGAATTACGAACTGGTCTGAGGTCGGATTCTATATCTTCACGGAAGAAGGCAACGGCAATGGCGTGCAGTGGGTCGGGGATCATATTCGTCCCCGCGTGCGTGCTCCGCTCAGTTGGAATCTGCCGGTCGGTCTGAGCCTGTCGAACGAAATTGGATATGCGCGTGCCGCGTATGCCAATCCAACCTGGTCCTGGCAGATTATGCCCATCGTGGATAAATCGATGGGCAAATGGTACTGGTCTGTGAACGGAACCATGAACTGGGGCATCCATCCGGTCTCCTTGCCCCCGGGTTCGACTCAAGAAGAAATCCAGTATTACTATCGCTACGTTTCTCCGCATGGAATGACATTCGGACCCGCCGCCACTCTGACCTATCAGCCGAACAAGTACTACAACATCGGCCTGGAATATTACGGCTACTACGGCGAGTTTGGGCACTTCGTCCCTCTCCATTACCAGCAACAACAATTCTTTCCTGTCATCAATCTCTTCGTCTCGCCAAAGTGGGAGATTAATATTGGCGCGGGCTGGGGAGCGACCGCCTCTACCGATCACCTGATTGTGAAGGGAATTCTCGGCCACTATTTCAACTGGGGTGACTGGAGGAAACATCGGTCGGTTCCGCAGCCCCAATAGAAATCCATTTATTCTAAAAGACATGGCGTATTTTCTAGGGCTGGATGCCGGAGCGACACGGACGCGATGTGTGTTGGCCGACGACGCGACAATCCTTGCCCGCGCTTCGAGCGGCACCATCAAAATCCTGCACAGGCCAGTAGAGGACGCCGAAAAAAATCTGGACGACTTGCTGCGTGATGTTGCCGCAGAATCCGGCATCTCTCTCCACTCGATTGCCTGCACCTGTGTCGGCCTGGCCGGCATCACCGTTCCCCGTGTCGAGCATTGGGTTCGCAAGGAATTGCACGCACGCGTGAGCGGCGACACCGTGCTGGTGAGCGATGGCGCCATTGCGCTGGACGCGGCTTTTTCCGGCGGCGCAGGTGTGATC
>JBARFA010000176.1:0-9568 GCA_049796755.1 Acidobacteriaceae bacterium | reverse complement strand
ATCCAAGGCTACCCCACCCCCGCTTCCGTCCGCGCCTAATGCAACCCAGTCCGCCATGCAGCGGCAGCAGGCTCCGCGGCGGCAAACGATGTTAGCTCAAAACCAGGCCACGAGCCAACCCAACATGTCTGTAGGTGACATGATTCGCCAGGCAGAACGTAATGCCGCGCGCTCGAATGGCGATGGCGGGGATAACGGTGAGAATGCGCCGATCGCGCATCCCGGCGTGGCCTCCGGCGCGGAGATTTTAAGCGACACCATGGGCGTTGATTTCGGCCCATATCTTCATCAGATTGTGCAGATGACGCAGTCCAGTTGGGACTTGCTGATTCCCGAAGCCGCGAGACCGCCTCTGTTGAAGCAGGGCACGGTCGCAATTCAGTTCATCATCCTGCCGGATGGCAGCATCAAACAAATGCAGCTGATTCGGCCGTCCGGGGATGTATCTCTTGATCGCGCTGCATGGGGCGGCATCACTGGGGCCGGACCGTTTCCACCGCTTCCGAAACAATTCAAGGGACCGTACCTGGCGCTGCGTTTTTACTTCCTCTATAACGAGCAAACCGGGCAATACACACGGGAATGATTGCACCGGAACAAGCCGCGCTGCGACGTCGCCAGGCGATAGGCCTGGTGTGGCTTGCCCTGGCGGTGATCCTGTTTAGCGCTATTCGTGCCGGTTGGCATACTGTCTTTCTCACCCGCTGGTGGAACCTATGGTAACTTTTGTGTTACTTATGCCGGAAGTCTGACAAGTGTGGGAAGGTTGACCGAGAAAGACTGCCTGGAACGATGGACGGCGCAAATCAACAGAGTGAATCGAAGAAATCCAGCTATCCCCTGGTTGTGTTGCATGGAGCGACTGCCAGCGGCAAAACTTCACTTGCGATTCAGCTGGCGCAGCGATTTTCAGGCGAAGTCGTAAGCTGCGACTCGGTGGCCGTCTATCGCGAGTTAGAAATTGGTACCGCGAAACCCTCGCGGCAGCAGCGTGCCCTGGTTCCACATCACATGCTGGACGTCGTCTGGCCGAATCAGCCTTACACGGCCGGGGATTATGCTCGCGATGCACGCGATAGTCTTGCCGACATTCAGGCTCGCAGTAAGCTGCCTATTGTTGCTGGCGGAACTGGTCTCTATCTGCGAGCACTAATCGACGGTTTGTTTCCGGGGCCGACGCGGTTTGAATCGCTGCGGGTGCGCCTGCGGGAATTGGAACAGGAGCGCGGCAGCAGTTACCTGGCGCGAATTTTGCAACGGCTGGATCCTGTTTCGGCGTCGCGCATTCATCCTAACGATGCACCCAAACTGGTGCGCGCGATCGAAGTGACCCTGGCGGCGCAACAAAAAATGTCGACATTGTGGGAAGCTGGACGCGATCCGCTGCAGGGCTTTCGAATTTTGAGGCTCGGCCTTGATCCGCCTCGGCCTACGCTGTATGAGCGTATCAATCAGCGGGCGGCGGCTATGTTTTCAAACGGGCTGGTCGAAGAAACTGAGCACTTGCTCGCTCGTTATGGTGACGATTGCCGTCCGTTATTGTCACTTGGATATAAGCAGGCGGGAATGCTGCTGCGCGGAGACCTTTCTATGCAGGACGCGATTGCTTCCACGCAACAGGGCCACCGCAATTACGCCAAGCGGCAGATGACATGGTTTCGCCGCGAGCCCGATGTGCATTGGCTGGAGGGATTCGGTGACCACCCGGAAATCGCGCAAAAAACATTGGAGCAGGTGGAACATCACGTACGCCAGGGCGGAGAAGTGCGCGGCGACTTGAAGTCTGCTGTATCTGCGGAATAAAAAGGCCGCTCAAGAGAGCGGCCGTTGTTTGATGTTGAGTCGGAGAAGTTAAGCTTCGCGCACGCCGTCGAGAAAGGCGCGCAGTTTGCGCGACCTCGATGGGTGACGGAGCTTGCGCAGCGCTTTGGCTTCAATCTGACGAATGCGCTCGCGCGTCACCTGGAAGCTCTGTCCAACTTCCTCCAGGGTGTGCTCGGAACCATCTTCCAGGCCAAAGCGCATCTTGATGACGCGTTCTTCGCGCGGCGTCAGCGTGCGCAGCACCTGCGCGGTGTAGTCCTTCAGGTTGACGCTGATGACGGCATCCGAAGGCGAAACGGCCTGGTGATCTTCAATGAAATCTCCCAGGTGCGAATCTTCTTCCTCGCCGATCGGCGTTTCCAGCGAGATCGGTTCCTGCGCAATCTTCAATACCTTGCGAACCTTGGCCACAGGAATGTCCATGCGCTTGGCAATCTCTTCCGAGGTTGGCTCGCGACCCAGTTCCTGCACCAGCTGACGCGACGTGCGGATCAGCTTGTTGATAGTTTCAATCATGTGCACCGGAATGCGGATAGTACGTGCCTGGTCCGCAATGGCGCGCGTGATTGCCTGGCGAATCCACCAGGTTGCGTAGGTCGAAAATTTATATCCGCGGCGGTATTCGAACTTGTCGACCGCCTTCATCAGGCCAATATTGCCTTCCTGAATCAGGTCGAGGAACTGCAATCCGCGGTTGGTATATTTCTTCGCAATCGAGACCACCAGTCGCAGGTTGGCTTCAATCAACTCGCGCTTGGCTTGCTCGGCGTCCATGTCGCCCTGGATCATCTCGCGCTGAGTGCGCTTCAGTTCAGCGACCGATACTCCTGCGTCGACTTCCAGTTTTTCCAGATCGCCCTTGCAGTTGCGCTGCTGACGGCGATACTCCTTGCGCATTTCCTCGCTTTTCGACTGTTCGTGTTTCTGTTCCAGGGTGCGAATCTGGCGATCGAGCGCGCGCATGGCGTCGACCGTCTTGTTCACCTTGTCGAGCAGCCGCTTGCGTTCCGCGTTGGTGTATTTCAGTTCGCGAATGACGCGGGAAACCCGCACTAGCTCGCGTCCAATCGCCCAACGGGTGCGGCGATGTTCTTTCGCTTTGCCCTTGTCCTTAGCGGAGATGCCTTCCAGCTTCTCGCGCAGTTGCTGGGCTTTCTTGTAGTGCTTGACCAGGGTGTCAATTGCGTTGGTTGTGAGTTTGGTGCGTGCCTGCAGAATTTCTTCGGTGAGCTCTTCTTCATCGAAGGTGACCACTTCCTTGATGCTGCGTACGCCGCGCTTCAGGTCTTCACCCAGCGCGATGATTTCGCGGGTGACGATGGAAGAACGCGAGATAGCCTTCATCACGCGCATCTGGCCGCGCTCAATTCGCTTGGCGATTTCAACTTCGCCTTCGCGGGTCAACAGCGGGACAGTTCCCATTTCGCGCAGATACATGCGGACAGGGTCGTTGGTCTTCTCCATCGCGCCAGGAGTCAGATCCAGTTCGACATCTTCGCTCTCTTCGCTGTCCAGTTCGTCGTGCTCTGCCGCCAGCTTGGGTTGATCTTCCAGCAGATCAATCCCCTGCGTCCCGATGGTGGTCATCAGGTCGTCCAGATCGTCGGCGGAATTCACTTCGCCGGGGATCAGGTCATTCACTTCACCAAAGGTCAGGTAGCCCTTCTCTTTCCCTGTTTCAATTAGTTTCTGAAGATCGTCTTCGTATTTATCGTTAATAGCCAAAGGTGCCCCTCTTTTTCGAGATGCTGATGTAGGAGTTCGTTGTCCGTGGGCAAGACAATTTTTTGGATGCGGTCAAAGCCGCGACGGCAGGCCAGTTTGTTGGCGTAGCTATGACGCCAGGGCGCACGTCCCCATTCTTATCAAGAATATCACAGGTATGGACCGTTGTCGCGGCTACAGGATCGACCTATTTGGGCGTAGCGAAAGCGATCGCTAGCGAGCTGCTGGCGGTTGATCCCACCGCGGTCAAAGTTCCGTCGTTATTCACCGTGTAGATGGATGCCGGACCGTTTTCATTGGCTACATAAAGAAATTTGCCGGAGAGATCGAAGAGGGCGCGGAAAGGTTCGTCGCCAGTGGCGATTGTGCCGGTGGCATTTGCCCTGGCGGTGTTGAGCGTCAAATTTCCGGTACCGGGGTCAATGGTATACATCGACAAGGTGTTGTCCTGACGGTTTACGACATAGGCAAATTTGCTGGTTGGATCCACCGCTATTTCCGTGGGCCCGTTGCCAGACGCGACGAAGGCTGGGTTGTTAGGAGTGAGGACGCCGGTCGTGGAATTGACCGTGAACTGGAAGACACCAAAGGAACCGTCGGAGCCTGTGAGGTTGTTCACAACGTAGGCGAACTTGTCCGAGGGGGTGATGACGACTTGCCATGGCCATCCGCCTACACCGATCGTTGCGGGCGAGGTTGGAGTGAGAACTCCAGTGGTCTGGTCGATGTTGAACATCAAGACTGCCGCGTCGTTCGTGAGTGATTCGGTTAAGTAGAGGAACCTGCCTGTAGGGTCGACGGTCAAGAAGTTTGGCTGCCATAAAATATTGCCAGGGACCACCGTTGACACCGTGGCCGGCGATGTCGGAGTTAGAACGCCGGTCGACTGGTTGATGGTGAACATGGAGATCGAATTGTCGTCGGAATTGGCCGTATAGACGAATCGGCCGAGCGGGTCGATTGCGATTTCCTGAGGAAAGAATCCGGTAGGGACGGTTGCAGGCGCCGTTGAAGTCAGTATTCCAGTGCCGGAGTTGACGGTGTACATCGAGATGGTCGCTTCATCGGTCGCGTTCGACACTAGGTTTGCTACATAGGCGAATCTGCCCAACGGATCGGCAACCATTTCTTCCGCGCCAAGGTTCGGCGGCATGATCCCGGTTGTGACGGAAGCGGGGGACGTCGAAGTCAGAGCCCCGGTGCAAGAGTTGACGCTGTACATGGACACTGCGTAGGCGGCTCCGCCATCTCCGGCTCCCGTGTCAGGATCCAATGTGTATGCAAACTCGGGTGTCGACGACGCCACGCATGATGGACTGATGGGCGGCGGAGTGATCGTTGAGTTTCCACCGCAACCGACGGCGAGTAAAGTTCCAAGGCCAAAAGCCGCAACACGCACATAGGTCGTTGTCATTCCTGTACCTTCTTCCTGAGTTTTCGATAACGAGGAATTCTACTCTTGTGGATCGAGAATGCCGCGGTTATTTCGCGTAGGCTCTAGGATGGAAGATTGAATTGGATGGTCTGCGTGTTCGCAGCCTGCTATCCCCGGACGGAAGCGCCGGAGAAGGATAGGATCGCCCGGCCCGGGACCGGGATGCCGTAGAACCGAGCCGGAGTAAAGTGGCTCATCAACAGCATATTGTCCAATGACTCGCGAACTTCCTTGGTGGTGGGTCCGGAGACGATGCGATAGTCGTACACGCGGCCTGTACTGCTGATCGCGACTTCCACCAGCACTGGACGCGTAAACGAACCGCGCGAATCCGTTCCGCCCACCGTATACAGGAACTGCGGACTGGTAGTGGAATCGGCTGTCGTTTCCGTTGCCGATACTCGAGGAGGCGCCCCGAGGGTGCCGATCATCAGTGCCATCACGCCCAGCAAAACCATGGCTGTGGCAAGCCCGGCCGCGCCGCGCACCAGGACCGGAGACAAAGTATTTTCCCAATACAACTGCCAGGCCTCAATGCGCCTGCGCGTGGTACGTGCCTTTTCCTGCGAAATGGCAACACGGAGCCGCAATCCCAGGTCGGCCGGAGGTTTTGCCGGCCCGATACTGGTGAGTACACGTTGCAAAGTGCGCCATTCGGCGAACTCGGTGGAGCATTCCTGGCAGCCATCAAGGTGACTGGCGATGGCATGCATCGCGGTCCCCGACACGGCACCATCCAGGTATTCCGAAAACTGTGAGCGAATTGACAGGCAATCACTCATACTGCCTCCCCAAACAGACGACCCTCGGCGGACCGGGTCGATCCGGGAACTTCCCTTGTCGACGTGCTGCTGACCGCGGGGCGTCCGGACAAAATTCCTTTGTCCGAGCGTGCCTGAGCAATCAAGGGCTGCAATCGTGCTCGCAACATGGCGCGCCCACGTACCAGGCGCGATTTCACCGTTCCTAAGTGTGTGCCGAGAATCTCGGCAATTTCGTCGTACGGCAGGCCTTCCAAATCGCGCAAGATCACGACGGTCCGAAAAGGCTCTTGCAGGCGGCGCAATTCAACTTCAACTTTCGCCCGAATTTCCTCGTGCTCGGTCAGTTCGTACGGAGAAGCATGTTCGTCGACCAGCAAATCTTTCAGATATGTCGATTTTCCTTCATCGGATGCATTCGTCTCGGTCTCGATTGTGATTTCGCGGCCCCGATGGCGTGACCACCAGCGGCGCTGATTCGAAGCCTCGCGCAGCGCGATGCGATAAATCCAGGTGCGCAGGCTGGAATCTCCATGAAAACTACCGATGTTGCGATAGACCTTGATAAACACATCCTGCGTAATGTCGGCAGCGTCCGAGGGATCGGTGAGCACACGCGAAATTAAACTGTAGATGGGAGCCTGGTACTGAGAGATGAGAAGCGCAAAAGCCTCTTCCGAGCCGGCTTGCAGCTCAGTGGTGAGGACGGATTCATCCGTCCGTATTGCGATTCCGGCAGCCAGATCTCCCAACGCAGAAGCCGCGAACATGCGGTCACCTCAACCCTATCAGGCAAGCCAATAGTTCTCAAGCGGCTAGCCTTCGTGAAAGAAACGAAACAACGAACTTGCCTCTTGTTCAGTTAGACAGAGGTCGGCAGAGAAAGGTTCCACATTCTTTGGTAATGCCGGCGCCAAAGTTTGCAATCTGGGTACCGGTTGGAAGGCAAGAGCAATATTTACAGCAGTTAGAACTGGACTTCATTCCGGTTGCAGGCTGTCAGGCCATTCAACGCGTCGAACCGGGAGTTGGATTCGAACCCCCGAGGCGCGGACGGAATCGGGTCGGATTTAGCAACACGAACACCATCTATATAGGAGGAGAGCGGATCACTCGTCTGTGCACAGGAAGCGGAAGACGCGCGATTCCGCAATCCATCCTGCGACAGGGTGCGTTATTTCGCTGCCTCGTTCGAGCCAGTCAAGACGTGCAGTTGCGATTTGGCCAGCATGGTTTGTCCACCGCCTGGATTCGCAAGGGTTGGAAGCCAGATGGAAACGATCGTCCCAACGCCGTCTCTGGAGCGAATCCGAAGGCCGCCACCCTGCTTTTCGATAATCTGTCGAATGATCCACAAACCCAGACCTGTCCCATTGGGGCCCTTGGTCGTAAAAAATGGCGTGAACAGTTTGGGTATCACGGACGGAGGAATTCCATGGCCCGAATCCGCAACCCGCACAACAAAGCCCGGGTGACGCGATGGCAGTTGCGGACTTGGCCGAATGGAGATATGCAGCCGTCCTCCCGGCGAAAGAGAGGCGAGAGAATTCTCAATCAGATTGATCAGGATTTGTCGCATTTCTCCGGGGTGAGCGGTGATGATTGCATCCTGTCCGATGAATTTGGTGGTGACGGTGACCTTTGCGGAATTGATGTGCCCGCGCTCGAGAATGAGAACGTCTTCTGCGATCTGTTTCAAGTTCACCTTTTCGGGTTGAGCGGACTCACGATAATAGGTCAGTGTGTGATTCGCAATGCGGGCTACCCGCTTCAATTCCTCTTCCGCAAGCGTCACGGATGGTTGCAGGTCGACGGGCAAGTCCGGATGCGTTCCGATCAGGTACATCAGGTTCATCACGGATTCGAGCGGATTATTGATTTCGTGACTGATGCTTGCGGAAAGTCTGCCGACGGCGGCCAGCCTCTCGGACGCAACCAGGGCTTCGCGGCTGGTATGCATTTCTCGCAGGTACTGATTGATCTCTTTTGAAAGAAGCGGAACCTTTCTTTGAAAGACGATCGCGGTAGGCACGGACACCAGCGCACACAGAATCTTGACCGATGTGGAAAGCGGGTAGAGTGGCCACCAGATGGTGACGACCTCCATGAAATGGGTTAATCCGCAGGTGAGAATGAAAAGACCGAAGGCGAGAAAAATCCACAAATATGGACGAAGCTGACTGCGCACCAACCACGCCAGCAGAAACAAAGACTCAAATAAAACTGTGTAGGAAAGAAAAATCGCCATGTCCGCCGGGGCGTTGGTCCAGATAAGCCACGGCTGCGCTAGATAGCAAAAACGATGCGGCAGGTAGCGTTCGGAGAACAGCACTGAACCGAAACGAATGATGGCGATGACGCCGATACTGAGCAACAGCACGCCAAGTGCAATGCCAATTCGGAGACGAGACTTCATTCCCAGTCGCTCACTTTCCCAAAAGATTTGGCATGACGCTTCGGATGCTACTTCTGGAGCCAGCTACGCAGTGGCGAAAACCATCCAGGTCGACGCCGCAACGAAATCGAGCGGGCTGAGCTGTCGAAGCGAGCATTCGCAATGGGGCGGGGAGCACTCCGCGGAGAAATTATACGTCCCAGCGAGAAGCTCAACGAAATTGAAAGTTGAGCTGAAGGCGACCCGATGATGCACGGAGCCTTGGAATCTGGAAAGCGCGTTTCATACCGGCTCGGCACCCTTTTTGAATAGTGCTCATCACGAAGATGTATGCAAGTCTGCCAGGTTCGCTATACTGAATGGGCGCGGAGAGATGGCCGAGAGGCTGAAGGCGGCGGTTTGCTAAACCGTTATAGGGCCAAAAGCTCTATCGAGGGTTCGAATCCCTCTCTCTCCGCCAGCGAGTCTAAACTACTGTAAATAAAAGACTTATCGACTAGAGAAACGCCCGAATTGGCCGCCAATTCGGGCGTTTTGTATTTCTCTGGAGTTTCTCTTACGAGCTTAAGAGTGCTCGAAATGCACCCTGCTTGATGATTGAGAGAATTGACCATTAAGGAATGTGGTTCTCTAAAGCTCCACGGAGAGTTCGAATGAGATTCGGCAGGAGATGGATATTCGAACTCTCAATAGAGAAAAATGTTCTATCGAGAGTTCGAATGACTGCGCACCCGCCAGACAGTCTCGCTCTCCGATTCCCTCAATCCAAAACAATCCAAATGCCGCCGTTTATGGGGTGAGTTTGCTGGTGTGCGCAACTTCCGAGAATCTCTGCGTTGAACTTTAAGCAAGCAAATGACCCTGTCGGGTCGACTGTTCTCATTCGAGAGATTCGGGACTTGTGGGTCGAATATATAGACTCCCCAAGAGCGAGGCGCTGCGGAGGCGGAGCAGCGCGCAGCGCGGAACCCTACTGAGAACAATAGAAACTGGAGCGACACTTACCTGTCATCTATGATCAAAACGTGAGATCGGACAACCCCATCAAGACAGCAATCTTCGACGGGGACGATACCCTCTGGAGCACCGAGATTCTCTATGACAATGCCAGAGACGCCGCTCGTCAGATAGTGGCGGAATCTGGTCTTGATCCTCATCGGTGGGAGATACGGCAAAGGATAATTGACGTTGCTAACGTGCCCATTTATGGCTTTAGCTCCGAGCGATTTCCGGCTTCTTGTCTCCAGGCGTTTGAAGACTTGGAACGCGCATCCGGCGCGAAAGTAGATGAGGCCGCGCATGTGGAGTGCCCGGCTCTTTTTGTACCAGTGGAGATGAGACAAACTGGAACAAGAGGAGCTCTATATGGCACGAGGGAAGAAGCATACAGCAGAGCAGATTGTGAACCTGCTGCGGCAGGTTGAGGTT
>JBARFA010000175.1:0-4870 GCA_049796755.1 Acidobacteriaceae bacterium | reverse complement strand
GGCGGCCACTGCGGCTTCCACATCCGCGGTGTCGCGCGGAAGCACGAGACCGATGGGAAGCTGGCGATAGTTGGAGGCGTCGGTGGCGTAGAGGGCTCGACTGCCGGAGTCGAAGCGAACCTCGCCGCGAACGGATTTGCGCAGGACTGCTTCTAAATCCCGATGGGCGGAGAAGTGCTCGTGCGGATGGGGTTGTAGTTGTTCGACGAGAATCGGAAATTGCGGCTCGGCCATTTCACTTCCTCTGTCTGTTGGACGTCGATGGAGCGGGATGGACGTCGGCGGCTTGAGTTACGGAAGGGCGGCGGGATGGTTCCAGTCGTCGACAACGACGCCCATATCCTGCAGGGCGCGAACGGTGATGTCGAGATGATTAGGAAACCAGGCGCGATTCTGGGGCGTGTCTTTTACTCTGCCGATGGCGACCACGCGACCGTACGGCCATGCGCCATTGGGCAGCGAGGAAAGAGCGCGGGGCAACTCCGCCAGGCGAACGTTGACCACCTGTTTGCGCGCGGAACTCAATCGGGTAATTCCGCCGCGATCGATGGGACTGGAGTTTTCATCCGGCAAATATATGCGCAGTTGAATCATGTTCTGCTCCACGCTGAGAAATGGATTCTGCCACTGCGGTTCCTGATTGATGTTGAGATAGACATTTTTCAATGGAGGTGGAATCTCTGTGAGTTCCTGCCGAGCGGAAGTTTTGGCAGCAGCCCATTGCGTGGCGTGGCGAGACATGTCGAAGGTGTTGCCGGAATTTCGGCATCCGCTGATGGCGAGGGACGCAGACATTGCGAGCACGAGCAGCATAGTGGATCGAAGACCGGAGAGGCGAAAGCGGTGAAGAAGCATTGTGTTCAGAATATCAGCGCGGCATTTGTCGAAAGCATCAGCGACCTTGCCAGACAGCGGCGCGCTTGGCGAGAAAGGCGGCCGTGCCTTCGCCTTTGTCGGCGGTGGCGCAGCTGATGCCGAAGAGAGACGCTTCCAGGAACAATGCTTCCTGCAACGGCAGATCGTAGCCGCGATCGACGGCTTCCAGCGCGTAGCGAATGGCGAGTGGGGCCATGCCGGCGATGACCTGCGCAACAGCTTCGCCACGAGGCAGCAATTGATCAGGAGCGACGACTTCATTCACGAGGCCGACACGCAAACAGTCTGCGGCGGAAAAAACTTCTCCAGTGAGAATCATTTGCAGTGCGACGCCTTTGCCGACCAGGCGGGCAAGCCGCTGGGTTCCACCATAGCCGGGGATGAGGCCCAGCTTCACTTCCGGCTGACCTATCTTGGCATGCTCGCTGGCGATGCGCAGGGTGCAAGCGAGGGCAAGTTCGCAGCCGCCGCCGAGCGCAAATCCATTGATGCAGGCGATAACGGGCTTGCCGCAGGTTTCAATGGCGCGCAGGACCGCCTGTCCGCGCAAGGCGAGGTCGCGGCCTTCGACACCATTGACCTGAGTGAGCTCCTGAATGTCAGCGCCGGCGGCAAATGCTTTTTCACCGGAACCAGTGAGGATAGCAACGCGAATGGAATCGTCGGCCTTGATGGTATTGATGACGGACTGCAGTTCGCGCAAGGTGGCGGCGTTGAGCGCGTTCAAGACCTTGGGCCGGTTGAGAGTGAGAAAGGCGATGCCGTCGCGGATTTCGAGCTGAATATTTTCCAATGTTTTTTCAGGCGTCATATAGGTCGCGGACCCTTTCGATCGAGCCTTCACAGAGCAATGGTTGGAGGACTGGTGTATTTATATACTTACGCTGAAAACAAATGAAATCAGAAATTCATCATCCGCTGGCTCGACTCGTGCTTGAGGTTTCAGGAATGCCTGCGCATTGCTGCCCTTCAACGATGTCCATCCGGATTCGCTAGCCACGCGCCTTGTCGCCGGCGCGCCATCCCTTTTAAGGTTCGAGGAGATATAGATTGAAAATCTTTGCTGCTGTCCGCCAATTTGCGATCATCTTGCTCGTTCTGAGTGCAGCTGCGCCAACCCTTCATGGTCAAGGCGCCGCCTCCTATGTGATTCGCGCAACGGCATACGATTCTCATTTTCCAGAAGCCGAAAAACCGGGCGAAGCCTACAACGGAATGGGCGTGTCCAGCGATGGGAGCATTTATTACGTGCTTTCTTCGGCGCAGTACAACATTCCTGGACAGATGTATTCCTTCAATCCGAAGACCAAGTCAATTACGCATATCGCCAATCTGAACGATGCTGTCGGCCAGGGGAACATGAAGGCAGTGGCCCAGGGAAAAAGTCACGTGAACTTTGTTCAGGACGGCGACAAGCTTTATTTTTCGACCCACCTGGGCTACTACAAGCATGCAGGCGGGGTTGAACGGACAGCGCCAGCTCCCAATGGATATCTGCCTTATCCAGGCGGGCATTTTGTCGTGTATGACATGAAGACTGGAAAGTTCACCAATCTTGCGATTGCACCGGGCGGGCAAGGAATTATCGCCATGAATATGGATGTGCAGCGGGGTCGTCTGTATGGCATCACCTGGCCGGCCGGCGACTTTCTGCGTTATGACCTGAAAACCAAAACATTGAAAGATCTTGGAACGTTATTTCATGGGGGAGAGCTGGGTACTTTAGGCAGCACGTACCGGGCAATTTGCCGCAGGATTGTGATCGATCCACGGGACGGCAGCGCTTACTTCACCACCGGAGATGGGACGATCCATCGGTACGACTACGACAAAGACAAAGTGGAAACGGTCGCGGGAGTGAATCTGAAGAAAGATTATTTCGGGTCGTATAACCCGGCGCTGCACGGCATGGCGTACAACTGGCGAGCCGCAATCTGGGTGCCGTCCGAGCACGCTATTTATGGTGTGAATGGACGATCGGGCTACTTGTTCAGGTTCGATCCCCGCGTGCCATCCGTTGAGGTGCTGGGACGGCTCACCTCCGAGGCGTCGAAGAGAACAGGAATGTTCGACGGTATGGAATATGGATACCTGGGCCTTGCTCTTGGAGTGGACGGACACACGCTGTACTACCTGACCGGAGCGCCGCTTTCAAGCGGCAAGAAGGGCTCAAAGGCCGGGGCAGAGCAAGAAGACGGGACAGACCTGATCACCTACGACATTTCGAACCATAAGTATGTAGACCATGGCCAGATTGTGTTGGGCAATGGTGACCCTATCGATCCGCCGCAAAGTCTGGTGATCGGTTCCGATGGAACCTTATATACGTTGTCTTATGTTGTTGAAGATGGAAAAAGCGGAATCGAACTGATCAGTTTTCATCCCTAGGAATTGATTTTTTCAGGCCTGCGGTTTGCAGCTGTTTCCGATCGGCGGGCGGGGTGCGATCGGACGCAACGTTGTACCATCGAGACATGATCAAAGGAATCACATGGGTGCGCGCGGCGCGCACGGCAGAGGAATTGAAGACGCTGGAGAGTTTTTTTTCGGCGCTCGGGTTTGAGCCCGGCAAGGGATCGGCAGGCGAGCAATTTCGCACGGCGCCCTTTCTTGCGCCGCTGGGCAACCTTGAATTTGTAACTGGAAAGATGTCGGCCACGCCGGAAATCCTGATCGAAGTGACGGGATTGGAGGCGGTGCATGGTGTGGCGGAGAACTGGGTAAAAAAGAATTCCGTCGCGGCCGAGAGCGGACGAAAGATTTCTGGGATTGCTCAGACTCATTGGAATTCCCGCCTGTTTACCGCAGAGCCAGTGCCGGGCATGGTGTTCGGATTTTGGGAATCAGAGAATGTGCATCACGGCAAACCGGTCGCGATCGATGGCGACCTGAGCGCCGCGGGCATGCGATTTGGCATTGTGGTATCGCGCTGGAATGCGGTGATTACGGACCGTCTGCTGCAGGGAGCGCTGGATGCGCTGCTGCGCAGCGGAGCGAAGAGGGATGCAATTCGGGTGGTGCGAGTTCCTGGCTCGTGGGAAATTCCAGGAGCGGCGCGCCTGCTGGCGGAAAGCAAGAATGTGGATGCTATTGTGACGCTGGGCGTATTGCTGCGCGGCGAGACGGCGCACTATGAAGCGATCTATACGGAAGTGTCGCGAGGGATTGGGCAGTCGCAGCAGGACACAGGTGTGCCGCACGCGTTTGGCGTGCTGACCTGCGAAACGCTGGAGCAGGCGCTGGACCGCGCTGGACTGAAGATGGGGAACAAGGGATTTGAAGCGGCGCTGGCGGCGATTGAGATGGCGGCGGTGAAGAAGAAGATTGTAACTCCCACAGTTACAGATATGACGGCGGACCTGTAGGCATGGGAAAACGCCGCAAATCCCGTGAAATTGCGATGCAAATGCTGTTCCAGGCGGACCTGGGCCGGCAGAGCGCGGACGACGTGCAGCGCACGTTCTGGCAGGCGCGCGAGAAGGTCGATCCCGGAACGCAGGGTTTCGCCGAGGATATTTTTCGGGTGGCGATCGCGCGGCAGGAAGAAATTGATACCTACATTGCGACCGCCAGCGAGCATTGGCGGCTGGAACGAATGGCGGCGGTAGATCGCAACCTGCTGCGGGCGGCCATTGCGGAGATGTTGGGATATCCGTCGACACCGCTGCCGATCATCATCAACGAAACCCTGGAAATTGCGCGGCTCTATGCGGCTCCGGAGTCGATACACTTCCTGAACGGAATTCTGGATGCAGTGGCGCGCGCCCTGCCACGCACCGCGAAGCAGCTCTCGCCGCGATCGGTGAAAGAACCGCAAGCGTAGAGAATTCCTCGACATCCTTTATTGAACTTGGAAACAGCAGGTCCCTCGACTTCGCTGGGGATGATACCGTCCTTTGTTGCGCAAGAGGAATGGCGGGTCCGCCGACTACGACCTCAGCCCCTGAGGGCGCGTCGCGGATAGGAACCAGGTAGACCCCGGACTAAAGTCCGG
>JBARFA010000174.1:0-6639 GCA_049796755.1 Acidobacteriaceae bacterium | reverse complement strand
AGGCTGCGCTGCGCTAGCTTGCCCATTTGCAGGCGGCGGAGGTGCAGACGCGGATCCACCCTGCGCTCCCTCGTTATTCGCGGGTGCTTCGTTCGCATTCGCCCCGGGAGCGACATTCAGATTGTTCACCACCGTGCGCACGTCACTCACCTGCGAGGCATCCTTCGCAGCCGCGTCACGCATATTTTGGTCGCCAACCGTGCCTGAAAGTGTGACGGTTCCATTGTTCACCGCCACCGAGATCGGCTGCGCCGTCAATGCAGAATCTGCCATGATTTTCTTCTGTACTTCGGTCGCCAGAGCTGCGTCCGTGGGCTTTTTGCTGCAACCCGTAGTCACGAAAACCGTCACCGCCGCCGCCATCAACGGCAGTCCAAACATGCTCAATCGTAGTTTGCCGATCATGCTTCCTCCCCGTTTGCAGGATTGATTCAATGCCGCCGTCCTGTCAAGCGTTTGGATGCGCTGCGATAGCCGCCAGACAGCTCCCTGCCCCTCCCGGCCAGGCACTTCCCGGCCTGAAAAAGGCCCTCGCGCAAACGATTCTCGAACCTATAATCACTGTTGAGAGAGCCTACCAGGATGGGAAACAGCAATCGACGAACGGCCGTGGTGGTATTGGGTTCGCTTGCACTGATCATCCTGCTTTTCCTGATCGCAGAAAATGCCTTCAACCTGAAATTCCTCTCGCCAGAAAATACCGGCTCCATCCTCCTGTTTACAGCACTTTCTGGCATCAGCTTCCTGCTGTTTCTCATGCTCGTCGTTCTGCTGGTGCGCAACATCCTCAAGCTCTACGCCAGTGGACAAAGCCGCGTTCTCGGTTCACGCCTGCGTGCCCGCATGTTATTAGGCGCGCTGCTGCTCTCCGTCGTCCCGGCATTTTTCATGTTGTCGTTTAACTATCTGTTAATGAACCGTTCCATCGATCGCTGGTTCTCCCAGCCCGTCGTCCAGCTTCGCGATGAATCCATGCAGTTGGCCATGGAGATGTCTCGCTACGCCGGTGACAACGCCCGCGCAGAGGCGGAATCCCTGGCCCACGAACCCGCGGTCATCGCTGCCGATCTACCCGCACACCCCCAGCCGCTGTTGGAGCTTTTTCGCCGTCATAAGATCACCCTGCAAGGTGGATTTGTGGCCATGTACCGCGACGGAAAGGTCATCGATCAGTACCAGCTTCCCACCGATGGCGGCACCGTCAGCCTGCTCTCCAGTGTTCGGCCCAACGAACAGGCGCAGGTGATGCCGAAACAATTGCCTCTTTCCGACGAAATTCTTCGAGCCGCCGAGCGCACCGATGATCCCATTTTGAGGATTGGTCAGGCCGCTTACTCTGTCGGGGACGCTTCCTCGCCAAACGGCGTGGTCGTTGTGGTGGGTTTGCCGCTGCCTCCCGATGTAGGCGTCGCAGTACACGATATCGCAAGCGGCACCGAACACTATTGGACATTGTTGCGAGCGCGCCGTCGAGTTCGTCAGACCTACCTCCTGGTTCTTCTTCTTCTGACTGGATTGACCTTGTTTGTCAGCAGCTGGCTGGCGCTGTTCCTTTCCAAGCAGGTCACTCGCCCAGTGGAAGCGCTTGCCGATGCGATGGATGCCATGGCATCCGGAGATTACGGCTCGCGTGTCGACATTGCCGCCTCCGGGGAATTGGGCGAGCTGATCCGCTCGTTCAATCACATGGCGACGGATCTCGAGAATAGCCGCACCCAGCTGGAATCCTCGACCTACAAGCTCTCCGAAGCGAATGCCGCCATCGATGAGCGCCGCCGTGAACTTGAAACTGTACTCGAAACCATTCCCAGCGGCGTCGCCACCCTCGATAACGATCTGAGAATCCTGCAGGCCAATCGCGCGTTCTGCGAAATGCTCGATCCCCTCGGCGAACTTCCTATCGAAGGCCAACTCATCCAATCGCTGTTTCCGACGGAATCCGCGCTTGAAATTGGCCGCGTGCTGCGCCGCAGCCGTCGCCTGCCCACAGTGTCGACGGAAATCGAAGCGCAAAGCTCCCGTGGTCCGCTGCATTTGATTTTTACCGTCACTCAGCTCCGCGGTTCCCTGCACGGGCATCTTGTGGTGATGGACAACGTCACCGATGTGTTGCGCGCGCAAAAGCAGATGGCGTGGAAGGAAGTCGCGCAGCGCGTCGCCCATGAAATCAAAAACCCGCTCACGCCGATCGCACTTTCCGCCGAGCGCATTGAACGCCACGTCGATCGCGGTCTCACCGAAGATTCGTCGCACGTGCTGCGCAGTTCGACAGAAGTGATTCGTTCCTCGGTGGAAACACTGCGCCAACTGGTCGATCAGTTCGCCGCCCTCGCCGACTTCCCCGCCGCCAATCGAACTGCAACCGACCTGAATCGCATCGTGGAGAATACACTGACACTCTTCGCCGGGCGCCTCGAAGGAATCGAAGTCCGGCTGCATCTGGCGGAAAACCTTCCTCCCGTCATGGCCGACCCGGAAGCCTTGAAGCGCGCTTTCAGCAACCTGATCGACAACGCTGCGGAAGCCATGCAGTCAACGCTGTTGCGTGTCTTGACCGTGCGAACGGGAACCAACGAAACCCAGACCATGGCGGAAATCGTCATTGCCGACACCGGCCACGGCATCACCGATGAAATCCGCGAACGCCTGTTTCTGCCCTTCTTCTCCACCCGCCGCCGCGGTACCGGACTCGGTCTTTCCATCGCAGCAAAAATTGTCCAGGAACATCAGGGCAACATCCATGTCGAAACAAATTCTCCCGCCGGCGCGCGCTTTGTCATCCAGATTCCCTTCGCTGACTCGTCATCGCTGTCGGAGATCGCCACGCCCTCCATCAGCGTGGTGGAGCGATGAATCACATCCTAGTAGTCGACGACGAGCCGGATATTCGCAGCACCCTGGAAGCAATTCTCGCTGAGGAAGGCTACACCGTCACCACCGCCGGTACCGCGGCCGAGGGACTCGATCTGATCCGCGACGCCATTTTCGATGCCGTGCTGCTGGATATCTGGCTGCCGGATCAAGACGGTCTGGAGGTGTTGCAGCAGATTCGAAAATTCGATGCCGTCGCGGGCCCGGAAGTCATCATCATCTCCGGCCACGGCACCATCGAGGCGGCTGTGCGCGCCACCAAGCTGGGCGCATATGACTTCCTCGAAAAGCCGCTTTCCCTGGAACGCACCCTGATTATTCTGAAAAATGCAGTCGAAGCCCGACGCCTGCGCATCGAGAATCGCGAGTTTCAGCAGCAGCTCACCGCCCGCGCGCGCATTACAGGAGAAAGTGTTCCGGTAAAAGCGCTGCGCCAACAGATTCGCCTGATGGCCCCCACCAATGGCCGCGTGCTCATCTATGGTGAGTCCGGCACCGGAAAAGAAGTGATCGCCCGCGCCATGCATGCAGAAAGCCAGCGCGCCGATCGCGTGTTCGTCGAATTAAATTGCGCCGCCATTCCCGAGGACTACATTGAAACCGAGCTCTTCGGCTATCGCCACAGCGCCTTGCCCGGTGGTCCCCCGGAAAAGCGCGGCACCTTCGAACGCGCCGACAGCGGCACGTTATTTCTCGACGAAGTCGGCGACATGAGCCTGAAAACCCAGGCCAAAGTGCTGCGCGCGCTCGACGAGCAGCAATTCACCCCTGTCGGCGCTGCCCAATCGATTCGCATCGATGTCCGTCTGATTGGCGCGACCAACAAAAACCTGGAAGAAGAAATCGCCAAAGGAAATTTCCGCGAAGATCTTTTTTACCGTCTGAACGTGATTCCGTTTTACGTGCCGCCGCTGCGCGAACGGAAAGAAGATATTCCCCTACTGGCGACAGAGTTGCTGCGGGAATTCGGGCGTCAATATGGCCGCCCAAGAATGGAAATTTCCTCCGATGCGCTCGCCGCGCTGCAACTGCATCATTGGCCCGGAAACGTGCGCGAGCTGAAAAATATTCTCGAGCGCGTCATGATTCTCAATCCGCAGGTGTCACGCATCGAACGCAAACATCTACCGGTATTGGTCGCGCGTAGCCCCGGTCGCCATGCCGAGGAGTTTCCCTCGCTGCAGCAAGCGCGAGAAGCCTATGAACGCGACTACATCCTGCGCAAGCTCGAAGACTGCCACGGCAACGTCAGCCGCGCCGCGGAAATCCTCGGCCTCGAGCGCAGCCATCTCTATCGCAAAATGAAAGCCCTCGGCATCCACACCAAAGAAGCCTGATCCGTCGATTCTCAATGAACAGAGAAAATCTGGGTGCCCCATTCAAGCCGTCTTTTGGCTTGAGTGGGATGGAAGAATTTGTCATTCCGACCGAAGCAAAGCGTAGCGGAGGGACCTGCATTTTCTGCGAATCCCGAAATCCTGGGTGCCCCACATCTCGGTTTTGAGATGTGGGATTGAAGTCGGCTCGCATAACGAATCGCTCCGGGTGCCACTACTCATCGCCAGAATCTTTCAACTGCTGATGCCTCCCCAAACTCTCCAACTGATTCCGCCAGTCCAGTGAATCGAGAAACGCGCTCGACCCGCGCCAGTCATCCGCAATCTTCACAAACAGTTCCAGATGCACCTGCACACCCAGGAAAGATTCCAGCTCCTTGCGCGCCGCGATGCCAATCTGCTTCAACATGGAGCCGCCCTTGCCAATCAGAATCGCTTTCTGCCCGGAGCGTTCGCAAAAAATGGCGGCCGAGATTTTCGTCAGCGGCTTCGACTTTGGTTTGCCCGGCAACGGCGCGCGCATCTTGCGTTCTTCAAATCGCTCAATCACCACCGCGCTCGAGTACGGCACCTCTTCGCCCGTCAAATTCAAAATCTTCTCGCGAATAATTTCCGCCGCCAGAAAACGCTCCGGCTGATCGGTAAATTGTCCCTTGCGGAAATGTCGCGGACCCTCCGGCATGTACTCCACCAGCTTCTCCACCAGCCGCTCCAGCCCATCGCCGCCACGCGCGGAAATTGGAATCACCTCGGCATAATTGTGCAGCGCGCTGAACTGCGCAATCAGCGGCAACAAGGATTCCTTCGTGTCGATCGCATCAATCTTGTTCAGCACCAGAAATACCGGGCACTCCAGCTTCTTCACCATCTCCAGAATGAAAGCATCTTCATTCTCCAGCGAATGCTCCTGCGACCGATTTGGCTCAGACGCGGTCGCAACGATCTCTTCTCCGGCAGGCGCATCCAAATCAATTTCTGTCACTTTTTCTTTTGCCGCCGGCAGGCGCAACCGCCGCGTCACATCCACCACATGCAGCACCACGTCGCGCGACTCCAGCGCGTCATACACCTCTTGCAGCATGCGCTTGTCCAGCAGGTTGGTCGGCTTATGCACGCCCGGCGTATCGACAAACACGATCTGCGCCGCAGGATGTTTGCCCTTCACCGCATCCACTTCCAGCACCCCATGGATGCGGTTGCGGGTAGTCTGCGGCTTGCGCGTAACAATGGCGACTTTTTCGCCCACCAGCGCATTCACCAGCGTGGACTTGCCGGCATTCGGCCGGCCCAGAATCGAAACAAATCCAGAACGTAAAGGCATCCCCTCTAGTATCTACCACCGCTGGGGCAAAACTAGAGCACATCATCCTGGGTGCCTGTAGAAGGTCTCGTTGTTGAGACCTGGGATGCGAGCGCGCTTCAATAAATGCGGAAGCTGATCGCGATACTGAGATCAGCCATTCCCGGTATGCCGTTCTTCGCGGCTGGCGAAAAGTGGCATTTGCGAACGGCATCCATCGCGGCTTGGTCGAATGGCGTTCCGCCAGAAAGCTGAACATAAGGCTCTCGCACCGCACCTGTCGCATCTATCGTACACGCGACGATGACGAGGCGGTTCGGATGGCTCTTCCGTTCAGATTTTGGGTACTTCACACGAACTACATGGACCGGCTTGGGTGGCGTCACATCTTTTGCCGGGGGATACTCGAAGAGCCGAGATGGCACCGAGGGTAAATCCGCGGGCGTGTTTGTATCCATTGGGCCATGTTCAGCGCCCGACAATTTTTCTAACGAAACGATATGGACAATCAACAAAGCATCGCCACGCAATGTCACAGTAACCTTCATGGGAAAGAATTCATTTCCGAACGGCTGAAAGCCGGTGTAGGTTTCTGCCAGGTCGTTGACGCGATAAGATTGCAGAACTCCGACCCCCGCGAAATCGTATTGTTTGGCACACGACGAGTCATCGCCTCCACCGCAGGATCGCTTCAGAGTCGCCACTTCCTTGACCCCGGAGACTCCTGTCATCCGGGATAATCCCCAGACGCCGTTCTCTTGCTCCGGCATAGCGATGTGGAAGACTTGCAGGCCCATTACCTGTCGAACGCGGAGAGGAATATAGGAAGTGGTAGCGGCTACCGAGTTCTTCCCTCCGCTCCGAATCGCCACATACCTGTAGTCGCCCAGCGTCGCTTCTTTCCGCCACAAATCCTTCGACTGCCACCACTCCTCATACGTCCCATTCCCAGTGAACTCCGCGTCCCCGCTCGCAACATACGTAGCTTTCAAATGGAATGGAATTCCCGAAGCTTCCAGATCGCTCAACGCTCGCGCCCGCGCAAAAAATTCCTGCGGCGTCTTCGGATCGGGTAACGGAGCCGTGGCAGTCGTCGCCGAGCTAACGGGTGGGGTCGGCGCAGCCGCAGGC
>JBARFA010000173.1:0-35522 GCA_049796755.1 Acidobacteriaceae bacterium | reverse complement strand
AACCTCAACCTGCCGCAGCAGGTTCACAATCTGCTCTGCTGTATGCTTCTTCCCTCGTGCCATATAGAGCTCCTCTTGTTCCAGTTTGTCTCATCTCCACTGGTACAAAAAGAGCCGGGCACTCCAGGAGGCCTCAGAGCACCCTCCGTTGCGCTCTCGGCGATGCCGGAATGCCACGCTGGGCGCTTTCAGAGACGAGTTGGGCTGTGCAGCCGATTTGGCAGCATGACGGTACATCGAAGTGACCTCGATTCGGGTTCGGTTCTCTAGCTATATGCCTGATGCTCAGGCGGCGGAAGCACGATAGATGTCCTCCGTCTGGAAGCTCTGGTCCGCGTGGGTGTATCCGTTCACGGTAATCAGCTCGCGCACCCGGCGGCGGCCCGTGGCATCACGCTCGCAGTACAGAACGAAGTCGATGGCCTCCGCCGTCTCGGAGCGGATGAATGCGTGATTCAAATTGGCCCGCGCACTCAGGGCCAAATCCGAGAGCCTGTTCAGGGCATCCCATGCTGACTTTGCGTGGATGGTGGAGAGCGTTCCGCCATGCCCTGTGTTCATGGCTTGTAGGAGGTCATAGCCGCACTCATCGCGTATCTCACCCATGATGATGCGGTCGGGACGATGGCGCAGAGCGGCGGCCAATAGTTGGCTGGGAGTGATGCCAACCTGACCAGGAATCGCCTCGACAGCCTCCCAGCGAACAGCATTCGGATGCGATACCTTCAGCTCTGCCGGTTGCTCGATGACCACGAGACGTTCATGCTGGGGAACATGGTCAAGCAGCGCCTTCATTAGCGTCGTCTTCCCTGAGCTGGTTCCGCCGCTGATGATTCCATTCTTTCTCTCGTTGATGAAGTCGATGACTTTGTCCCGAACGGACTCCGGCAAGCTGCCTGCGGCGATCAGCTCATCGGAGGTATACCAGCGGTTGAATTTGCGAATCGTAAGAGTCGGCCCATTGATTGAAGATGGAGCGCCTACCACCGCAACGCGCGAACCATCAGGCAAGCGTGTATTCAGGATGGGGTTCTGCATTGTGAGGTCCTGTCCAAGGATGCGAGCGACTCGCTCAATAGCAGCCTGTAGCCGTTCGTTCGAATATGGCGTCGCCAAGGGGATATGCTCGATGACTCCATTCCGATCCGCATAGACGCCAGTGGTGCCATTGACCATCAAATCGGAGATGGATGAATCAAGCAGTAGGGCCCGCAATTCCTCGGGAAAGAACGGGAGAATCAGGTGGTAGCTCATCGCGTCGCTCCTGTTGCTGGAGTTGCCGGTAACGCCGGCAACGCTGCATTGGTTCCTATCGCGATGGGGTCGACGGAGAGCCGATTCTCATGGAATTCCGTAATGGTCAATCCAAGAGGGTTGATCGTCTCGAACTGCGGGAAGATGCGCGCCTGGTCGCTGACCTGTTTGGGATTCAGATAATAGGTGATACTCAGCATCCAATGCTCGGTGCGAGGCTCGCGGGAGTTCTGGGCAGAGTAGAACCTATCGATGGCGACAAGGGCCGTGCCACGGGCGATCCGGGCACCCTGAACGGTCTCATCTGACATCGACGTGATGGTGACGTTCTTCACCTGAACGTCGCTTGTCTCGATCTGACCAGCCACCACCTGCGAGACAAGATGATTCGCATTGTCTGCCGTCATTAATTGCGAGGCGAGCGTCTGCGACAGAAAGTAATAGTTGAGCGGGTATTTCTTCGCGATGGTATCCCGACCAATGGTGTAGCGATAGTTGGCCCAATCGGTGAGGTACGTCCTCACTTCGCCCTCGCGGGGGCTGTAGTTGAGGTCGGTGTATTGGATTGCTTGGGCGCGGCCCATCTCATCGATGCGGATGTAGCGATTCGCAGTTGGGCGATGGGCGAGTGAGAAGTTAAGCCACATCGAACCAAGTAGCACAACTGTTCCGCAACCAATGACGAGACGGTAGGCTTTGCGCTCCGCATAGTGGGAGGCATAGACCTCATTCCCAATGTGGTCGGTGAGCAGGGCTTGCTCCGGCGTGAGCGCGCTTTCAACGGGTGCTGTGTGTGTGGACATGGGGATCGTGACTCCTTTCCTCGACTGCATGGAAGACAACGATGGCGTAGATCAACCCGGCTGCGAGAGCACCGATGAAAATAATGACCAAC
Organism: Acidobacteriaceae bacterium; assembly: GCA_049796755.1. Classification (GTDB taxonomy): domain Bacteria; phylum Acidobacteriota; class Terriglobia; order Terriglobales; family Acidobacteriaceae; genus JAKAAZ01. Next base: position 33,373 of record JBARFA010000173.1, on the reverse strand, counting down.
AAGGCGGAGAACCAACGAGGCCACCGCAACTTGCCATCGCTTAGCATGAGAATCCAAAACCAATTCCTCACTAGCCACCTCCCATTTTTGCGAGTAGCATCGCCCCGCCACCCGCAGCATTCTGAGCCGAAGAAGCCAACCCAGCCGCACCGCCAAAGATGGCCTGGGTCATGCTCGGAATGAACAGCATGTTAATGATGAAAGCGACGAAGACCATTAAGCAAGGGATCAAATTCGCAATCCACATATCCATCGAATAATTGCCGTTGAAGGTCTGCTGGAGAAATCCATTCATGAATCCGGCCCACACATAGATGAAGGCGGCGGCAACAGCGCGAATCATAGCAAAGCTGATGAGCACATCAAGGAAGTGGAAGAACTTCGCCTTGAAGGTCTGTGTCATGAGCAACGGCACAAAGACAGGACCAAAGAGCGCCGTCACACCGTAGAGGATGAAGGCGCTGCAATTAGTGACGAACAAGATCGCCGATGCTAAGCCAAGCATGATCTGTACCAGCACATAGCAGAGGATCTGAACGGGTGCGGTGAAGGACGGCATGGACGTTCCATCGCCAGCGTTCTTGAGAAGCTGAAGCAACTGGTCGAGCGAGTGCTGATCGAAGGCTGCGACCATCGCCTGTGCGATGTAAGAAAAGAAGTGATTGATGCCGAAGCTCGCGCCTGGGAACGGATTCACCCAATAGTTCAGCAGCAAGCTGCACACGATGAGCTTGAGCAGGAAGTGGGTAAGATCGCCCGCACGCACGGGATGGTGATGCAACCGGAACGTCATCGTACTGGTGTTCCAGTTAATGATCATGTTCACAAGGGTAAAGAGGGAGATGCAGCTCAGCTCCGTCCAACCGAACTGGGTCAACGCGCCGCCGTTCTGCGTGGTGAGGTTGGTCAGGTTGTTGGTGAACTGGTAGAGCCAGTCCATGCCCGACGATGCGGACGGCAGTGCTTGTGCGAGAACGGCGATGCTCATATCGGTCTCCGGTGAAATCAGGGGATATAGCTCTTCCAGGTCTTGCCTTCGTTACCAGCGGCAGAATTATGCCGTTTTTTGTCCTGCTCTACCTTCTTGCGAAACGCTTCATCCTGCCGCTCGCGCTCCTCGGCATCGTGCTGTTGCTGCTGAAGGATAGCGGCGGCCTTGTGAGCCTCATGGCTCTGGTAAATCACGGCGCTGCCGATGGCCGTCAGCGCCGCAAGGATGGCAAGTAGGATCTTGGTGTTGATCGCTTTCAGCATCATGTCTCCGAATCAGGGAAGATAGGTCTGCCAGGTGTTGCTTTCGTTCGCCGCACTCACGTTGTTGGTTGAGCGTTGCTGCTGAACAAAGGCGGCGGTATTCAGGTCTTGTGCCGCAGCGTTCCGCTGCTGCATGTTCGTGACGGTCATCTGTGAAGCCAGGCAGGCTTGCAAGACGCCCTGCGATTGCATCTCGGACATCTTCTGCGCTTCCGCTGCATTCAGGAGATTGAGCTGTTCGACTTCGGTGTTGGTGCCATCGCTACTGTCGAGCTGCTGCGAGGCGAGCGTGTTGTTTGCGGTGACGTTCTGTGTCCTCGCGCCCCTGTACTGGCCGACTGCGGTAAGGCAATCGGGAGAGATGGAGTCCGATGCCTCGATCATGGCCAGTTGCGAAAGCTGGGCACTACCCGGCGTCTGTCCTTGCAGGTAGGTGGTTGTGTTTCCACTGACCTTGATCGTTCCGGCTGTCCACGCCGTGGACGACGCGCTGGGCGAGTTCGTGTTCAGCGCGATGCTCATGCCGCTCGTCTCGCCAAACAAATTACCGACATTGGCGTTCTTCATGGCATTCAAGGTTGTCTGCCACTGCTGCTTGAGTGAGAAGTGCGTGATGTTGTTCTGGAGCATCTTGTACTGCGACTCCAGAGTCGTGAGCTGCGACACAAGACTGGCGTAGCTGGTCGGGTCGAAGACGATGTCGCCGATCCCGAAGAGAGCGAAGCTGGGTGTAGCGGTCAACAGGAGCAGACCGCCGGCTAGAAGATACTTGTTGCGTTTGGTCATCGCGAGTTTCATACAGCCTCCTTTGGGTGAAAAAGCTAGAAGCATTGCGGGCAGGTCGGGTCTAACCTGTCCGGGGAAAAGTGACGGATGTCGGTCACGATCTTGCATGGAAACTCCGTCACGGCGTCAACGGTCTGGATAAACCAATCGAGCGTGCTGGCTACAGAGCTACGGCCGACAGGCGAGAGGAGAAGAGCGAGAGCCAGCATGGATGCACTGAATGAGAGAACGAGCCTGCTTCGTCTCGTAATGGTGAGTGTGGTCATAAGCTCAACCTCCTATTCCTGATCCACGATCTGGCGGGCAACCTGTGGAATCATTGCAACCCACTCGGAACCGGACCGCTCGATGGCTTCCGCGATGGTGTATCCGTTTCCCGCAAGCCAATCGGCACGATTGAGGACAAGGGCAACCGCGGCTTTCTCGCCAGTAGACTGCACAGCCCAGGCGTCGTGACCGCCGTGCTTGGCATCCTCCGCTTTGCGTAGCAGATGGGCGTATCTCGGATTGCTCTCGTCCATACAATTGCCTCTCGGAAAGCGTTCACATGGTGGGGTCGACGCGATGCTCCGCGTAGGACGGGATGAGGATGTCGCGCCCGACGTATACGCGGGCACGGGAACCTTCCTTGAGCGTGATGACAGGCAGGCGATTCAAGAAGTGGTTCAACACCTGCTCACCCTCGGTGGCCGACTGCTCGGAAATCCCGCTACGTATCTGAGACGAAGCCGTAAGCACGCTGCCGTTATTACCGATCTGCGCCAATCCACCTAAACCGCCCACGGCAGCAGCTGCACCGAAGGCCATCAGGTAGCCGTGGTCTACCTTCGTTGCAAGACCGGTCGTCCCTAATGGGTCAAGGCCAATGTACTTATCGAAGTCAAGCGAGAACCCATCCGGGCAAACGGCGCGATGGAAAGTGACGAACATCTTGCGCTGCTGCGCATTGCCTACGCTCTGCACCGTACCGATTAAGCGTGTGCCTTGGGGAATGAGAAGCTGCTGATGGTCATGCGAGTAGTAGTCGGTGGTGAGCATGACCAGAATCGGGCCGCTCAACCCACCGTCAATGTGGTTGGTGACAACCCCTTCAAAGACCGTGCCCTCAAAGACGCGATAGAGACGCCCTTGATAGTTGTCGAAGTCGTATCCAGCCATCGCGTCGGTCTTGGAAACAGCTTTGGCCTGTTGCGCTGAGGGCACTTGCACAACACCGGACTTGTCGCTCGCGCCACTGGGAGATGAACTGCTTGGAACTTCCGCGACCGCCTGGGGATGCGCCTCCTCACGTTCGCCCAATACAGCCGTTGCCGTCTGGGACGGGACGGCGGCACCGGCACCGGGCGCTGCGCCCGCGTGGGCAAAGTCGATAGCGACCGTATCGCTATTGATCGCGTCCTGCGCTTGTTTCTCCTTCGCAAGCTGTTTTTGCTTGGCCTCTGCCTGAGCCTGCGAGATGTTCGAGGTGTGCTGCGGTGCATTCGGGCTATTGCCATAGATCGCATCGCGTTGCGCTGCCGTCATCGGCTGTGTGCCTGCTGCTTCTGGGCCAGGGACACTTTGTTCGGCCTGGAGCTGCTGCATCGCAGCGGCCAACTCCTGTTGATGCTGCCGCTCTTCCGCGTCCCGTTGGGCCTGCACCTGCTGCTGCGTCGAAAAGCTATTCACCTGTTGGGCATTCGGCGAAGCGGGGCGCATGGTCATTGCGCTTGCCGGGGCTGCTTTCTTATTGCCGCTCAACAGGCTCGATACATTGGCTACGCCGATGAGGGCAATGATGACAACGAGGACGATCACCACCGGCATACCCTTTTTGAGTGGTGACTTCGCTTCCGGCTGCTCCGGGACGGTTGCGGGCGGATTCTGGTTTGGCTCGGTCATGGCTAGTTCGCCCCTCCGACGCGGTGAAACTCGACCTTCTGCTTACCAATGGCGAGATATCCGTTGTCCAACTGCTTCGGCACTGTGTACAGGCCATTGCTGAAATCGAAGTTGATGAGCGAGCCCTTCTTGTCCTTGACCTCATAGAGCGCAGGCGTTTCCTGGAACTGTCCACGCAGGTAGGTGAACTTGTCATCACGCCATATCTGTTGAAGGCCAAGGGCCTTACCCTTCGATTGATCCCATGTGTAATCGAAGTGGAGGTTGCCGGGATATTGGCTCCGGTACTGCTCAGCCTTCGTCTCTTCGGCCTTCAGCTCCGCTGCCTGGGCCGCTTTGGCGGTGGCTGCTTCCTGCTTGGCCTTGTCCAAGTCAGCGGCAGGCACAAAGACAGGAAGCTGTGTCAGCCGGTCTTTTGCCGCTTGGTCGCCGGGAGCGATGAAGACCTTGGAATCGAAGTGAGCATCGGGCTCACTGGAAATTTCATGGAGTTGCAAGGTGTACTCGTTTCCGTGGTCCGAGACGATATGAATGTCTGTCGATCCATTCGCCACCTTGGGCTTGACGCTGATGAACCGGCTGGCGACGTGGCCGCCATCGAACACCCAATCCACGGTGTCACCCGCAAAGACGTTGGCGACCTTCTCCTCAGCGGGAAGGACGATCAGCGTCGATTGCAGCAAGCCGGCACGAATCACAGGAGGCGTGTCCGCCTCGGACACGATGACGGTGCGCGGCGCATTCGGTTGGAGAGGATGGGTATCGGCGGCATGGCACTGGGCAGAGGCCAGTGCGAGTCCGGCGGAGACGACGATGGGGATAAGTGGTTTCATGGCACTGGCCTTTCTTCGGTTGGGTTGGTTACACGGTCTCTCCCTGGGCAAAGCGATCGATGCCCTCGGTGAGTCCATACTTTTCGATCAGCTTCGACCGGTGCACCCGGTCCTTCGGCTTCGTAGAAAAGGTTGCGTAGCTGCGTTTATCGAGGTTGAGCGCGACAACTTTGGTAATGCCGTCGCGTCGCATGTAGAGAGCTTCGCGGTCCTGCAAACTCTCGAATAACGCAATCTGCTGTTCGTTCATCTTGAACAGCTCCGCATACCGCTTCCGGTTGAACGTCGCATCCTTTAGGAACAGGAACGATGTGCAGGAGTTCACGATGCTGTCTGCGTTAGCTCCAAGATCGTCCGCGGACTGGCCGATCATGGTGACACCCCCAAGGTTCTTGCGAACAGTCTTGATGGAAGCGAGAGCGCCATCAAGGAGCTGCTTATTCTTCATCGAAGAGAAGATCTCTTCGATGAGGATGTGCTTGGGAACGCCCAGATTGGCAGAGTTGTAGAGAACGTCATTGATACGCCGGAGAAGCCATACCATCAGCGGTTCAATCAGGTCGGCGTATTGCTCGTTGTTCACGCCCTGGAAGTCGAAGCATTGCAGCCGCGAGAGCGAGAGGCTGTCTTCGACGTTGTCGAAGACAGCGTTATAGATACCCTTGCCAACCCACTTCGACAGATAACGGTCGAGCTTCTTGGGTAGAAACAGATTCGACAGACGGCGGTTCTCCGCATCAAGCAGGTACATATCCTGCACGGCCTTGTGGATCACATCGTCGTCTTCCGGCTCCAGCTCCGCGCCACCGTTGGTGAGCAGAAGTTTGATAAATGAGTAGAGGAACTTGATGTTGCTTTCGGTCGGCTCCAGCGCAAAGGGATTGACGCGCGGGCCGTCTTTGCCTACACGGTCAACCCGGCCGCCATACAGTTCGACGACACTCTCGTAGCTGCCACCGATATCGAAAATGTAAGTAAAACCGCCGTATTTCTGCTCCAGCGCAACGGTCGCATTACCCACCACGCTTTTGCCCGACCCTGTAGGCCCAATGATGAGCATGACGCGCACACCGTCCACATACACGTCCTGAAAGAACGGCGTTCGGGTACGAGTCTCGAAGATGTTCAGGTACTCGTTGTCGAGATCTTCCGAGTGAGGATGACCGATGTGCGGAGCGAACACAGAAGAGAGCCGCGCGTGATGGTCCTCTGCTAGCCACAGCGGAAAGACATTGAACTTGTGGTTGCCGGGAAACATCGAATAAAAGGCTGACAGGTTGCCCAGCGTCTCTTCCATCACCTGCGCTCGGGCATCGACGAAGATGCGATGGACAGCGGGGACGGTGTCGCGCAACTGCTCCTGGTTGCTCGCCGCCAGCAGTAGCCGCAGCGAGTATTCGCCCTGGGCCTTCTTATCGAGCGAGCGGATAACTTCGCTGAGGTCGTCAACATTGCTGTTGGCAGCCTTCGCACCGGCACCTGTTTCGAGCGACGCGGTATCCCGCCCGCTCATCACGCGCGTCAACACCCCGACTTTGAAGAAAGAGATGAACTTTTCCTGCGCGTCGATCTCGCTGCGGGCGGAGGAGGTAGACTTCACCCTCCATGTCGAGCACAGGACACTATCGCAATCGAGCCTCAGCAGACCGGAGAAGAGGCACGGCCTCGAAGCCTCCGGGGTGGTCTTCAACGAGAACATCTGTACATGGCGTTTGCCGACCTGGAGGTAATCGCTATGCCACGCAACCGGCGCTTTCACAATCTGCCGGTCCACACCGGCATCGCCGCGAAGTTGGTCCTGCTCGGCCCATTCTTCAAGGTTGAACAGGTAACTGAAGAACTGGAAGGTTTCGGCCTTGCCCAGAAGCCGCAATCCAATCGCACTGCCAAGATGACTCTGAAGAATTGTTGCGGTCTTCTCAAGGTCTGCCAGCATCCGCGATGTGTCCGCGGCATTCTCGTCTGGTTTGCGCTCGAACGCCTTTACCTTCGACGGTTCTAGCGTTAGGCACCAATGCAGGTCGATACGGCGGAAGCCCGCCGTTTTCTCAAGGAATGTGAGCCGGTTGCTGGCGAATACTTCCGTGGCGGGGTTCTCGTACTTGGCCTGACGCGGAAGATGGAAGCCCGACATCACGCGGGTGTACTGATAAAGGCACGAGCCTTCGGGCAAGCCACGCAACGAGCCTTCGATGGATCGCATGCGCGACTCAAGCTCCTGGTCGGTCAAGCCCTCTTCGTCAATGCCGGTGAGCGCGAACAGGCACCCGTAACCGCCTCCCTTGAGGGCAAAGATGTCTGGCCCGACAAAGCGTGCAATCGGAACGATGCTGCACGCGGCTCCAGCCTTTGCGAACCACGGAGTATGTTTGAGCTGCTCAGTGTTTACGCGGGTCATAGTAGCTCTTCTGGTTGAGGCTGAGGCCCCACAGTTGGAACATCTTTGGGTGTTTGCGGACGATCAACCACGCAGCAACAGCAAGCGTGGGAAAGGCCAGCATTGCCAGCAAGCGAAACCCAACGAGGAAAACCGTTACGCAGACGAATACGATCGCCATCCATGCTGTAAGATCGAGACCAAGCTTGGCTCTCGGTCGATTCAGCGCTTGATTGATTGGTAACGGTTCTCCCCGTTTGGCCATGTCGATGCACCTCCTACATCGACTGCCCGGTTAAGGACCCTATCCAACCGGCTCCCCAACCGAGAACTCCGGCACCGAACAGAGCGCCGAAGAGTCCTGGGATGGCGTCTTGAAACCGCCCACTCATCATGCGGATTCCGGCGAAAATGAGACCGCCGAAACAGATGACGGCCCCAGCGTAAATGGCAAAAGTTTTGAAGGTTGTCATCAGCGTTTGCGCCCCGGAGAAGTCCATCGTCCCCTGGGCGTGAGCAACGCCTGCGAAGGTAAGCGCAACAAGTGTTGGCCCCATCACACGCGCTGCGCGGAGTAGTTTTCGGGAAAGGCATTGCACTCGCCGCGTGCGAGGCGAGCAATAAGAGTGGGTTGTGTTGCGGGAATTGACGACACTGCATTCGGAAGACATCGGCACCTCCATCGACTGGTCTCAGTCGGGAATATGCCGGAGCTTAGTGCCGATAATTTCTACTAGTCCAATACTTGTTTGAGATAGGCCCATCTCTTTTCGAGATGATGACGCTATTTATGTATATTGACGCCAGTAAAGAGGTCTATTTGATCGTCGTCTTTCTCAACGGATGTCTTACGTCCCTGTGTCCGAACACGAACGGACGCGACCGGCTTCTTCTGTGGGATTTCCGTCGATTGCCCAAAGCGGTTTACCAACTCCTCGACGAACAAGAACAGCGCCGGATTCTCATTGTCTGCACGCAAGACAAGCGCAGTGTCGATGGTCCAATCCACGCCTGCAATAGGCCTCGTTACAAGTCCATTTATTAAAGTACGCCCGGCACGCACTAGCGAATAACAGTGGCCTTCTTTAACCATCCATTGAACGTGCTCGATGTTTTGCGTTGGCTCGCAGGGACGGGGCGTGATGCCGACAGCAGTGAACATCTCCAGAAGACGGTTATAAGCGGCCGGATGATGCTTTTGATAGGTAAAGATGCTGATCTTATTGTTGAGAGTCGATGGGGGCACTGCATCGTACTCCGCGAGAGGATCTGTGTTCCTCATGCAGGCCACGAGACGTTCGCGCTCCAGAACGTGCAGTTCCAAGTCATCTCCAGCAATCGGCAAAGTGACGATTGCAGCGTCTAGCTTATCGGTCCGGATGCGCTCTATGACCTGATCGGTGTCGCCGCTTTCGGGCATCATCTCGCAGTCCGGTAGCACCTCTTTGTATACCGCTGAAACGGAGTGCAGCAGTCCCTTTTGAACGAAGGAGGAGAATCCCAATCGCACCGGCTGAAGGGTCGCCGAATGGATGGCTTGTAACGTCTGGATGAATCGTGTTCGTGTCTTCAGACTCGATTTCGCGTAGCGAAACATCAGTCGGCCTTCTGCTGTCAGAGTATTGCCGTGTTCGCGGTCGAAGAGTGTGACATTCAGGATGTCCTCAAGCGCCCTAATCTGTGTGCTGACGGCAGATTGAGCAACATGAAGACGTGCGGCTGCTGCCGTGAAAGTACCGGACTCTACGACGGCTACGAAGTATTTGAGAAGACGGAATTCAAGATGATCGTCGATGCTCACACGGACCTCCGTTGCTCGTCGGTGCGGACTACCGCTTACCGGCCATGAGCGAGGAAGGCACGCAAACATGCCGGAATCAAAATTGTCAACTATCCAGAACCAAAACGTCAACTATCGTTTTGAGGAATACCCCATAAGCAAAACAGATGGCTCTATCTCTTAGAAGTATTGGACAGCGAGGCGAAGAGATAAGAACGTAATGGGGGAAAGGCCGACTCTGGAGGCCCCGGCGTGAACCTTATCGAAAAGCTGGAAGCACGAAGTGGTGCCATGAAGGTTGCAGAACTCTGCGAGCTGCTTGGCGTGGACGACAAACACATCTATCGCATGGCCGCCCGTGGTTCGCTGCCAAGTTTCCATGTTGGCGGCGCAATTCGCTTCGATCCGCAGGAGGTCGCCAAGTGGCTTCGGTTGAAATACGGGCCGGACGATGCCACTGGCAGAAGACCGCCCGAGCGCGTCGGCCCTTCTCGTGGCGTTGGTCAACGCATTGCATAGTCTAACGATTCGTTTGTTGCGAAACGTCATCACTTGTCAGTAAGTGATGACGTTTTGATACTGGCTGCTTTGACGGCCCATGCTGAGACATTGATAGCGATTTAGGATCTCGCAAACGTCAACAGTGGCCCAATATCGTTTCTATCTGCGGCTTGCAGAGCTTCGATGTAGCCTCGCCGGATGTTCCCCTGAGCAACCATGTCAGCGCCGTTCCAGGTAAATTCGGGGCGGCCCTGTAGTTTGGCGAGAACGTCGGCCATGAGCCGTGCGTGCCTTCCGTTCCCGTTTGCGAAAGGATGAATGAAGACAAGACGGTGATGAAGGCGGATGGCGATCTCATCCGCAGAAAATGTGCCATGCTCGATCCAGTAGCTTGTATCCCCAATCAAGATCGCCAGTTGCTCCCGAATCTGGTGGTGAGGGATGCCTATATTTTTCTCAGTGGTGCGATACAGGCCCGCCCACCTCCATGTCTGATCGAACATGCGCCGATGCACCTCGCGTATGTAGGGTTCCGAGAGCGCGTTCGCGCGGGCGAGGGTCCGTGGATTGAGAGCCCACGAGTAGGCGACAATGATGTTCTCCCGCTCCCACTGGTTCAGTTCTTCCTTGGTTGCGAGGTTGGGAATAAGGTCGGCTTGTTCATCCGGGGATAGCGGGGTATTTCCTTCTCCGGTCGTAAAGAGCGTCATCGTTTTGTTCCACTCCGCCTGACCCGGCGCGTCGCCGCTTCTACGGCCTGGTCGAGATTGCCGCTGGCCTGATCTTCAAGCGCCATCGAATGCTCCACTCGACGGACGGTGTGAGAGGCAGCGGCGCGCGTGCGCGCCGCTATTGTTTTCTCAATGGTGGCACCGCGAGGAACGAAGGCATACACGAGATCGCAGTCCAGCGCATCCGCACATGCTCGTAGGCTGCGAAGCGTAATACGGTCATCGACCTCAGCCCTTTCCTGTTGCGGGGCCAAGGAACGGTTTGCCTGGAGCCGTTGCGCCAGTTCGCCCGAAGAGACTCCCATCGCCTCGCGGATAGCGCGTATCCATCCCTTCGGCGGGCGCGGCAACGTGATCGAACGAAGAGGCTCTACCATCCTGTCGATCTGCTGGGCACGTAGCTGGCGAAAGTTCTCTTGCATGGCATCCTCATGAATATCTATAGACCGACATAAGCGGCCCGACTGACTATTCAAAGATATACAGATCAACGATAAATGTCTATCTATAGATAGACGGATGCAAGGATTAGAGATGCAAAAAGCCACACTGGGCGGGTGGCTTTTTCGATGGTGGCATCAACTACGCCACCAGACCCGCCAGTTCGCCGCTGTTGACCTTGTGCGCGGCATCTTTGGAACGGATGCCCTTGAGGTAGACCATCGTGGAGTTGATATCGCGGTGGCCTAGCCAACTCTGCACGGTGCGGATGTCCACGCCGTCACGGAGATGGTTCGTTGCGAAGGTGTGCCGGAACTTGTGGAGGAAGAAGTTCATGCAATGCGGCCCTTCCACACACTTATTCCCATGCTCGGTCACGCATCGACCACAGTTCAACCCCGCACGCTGCGCGACGCGCTTCACCACCATATCCATTTCGCTGTCGGGATTGCCTCTGGTGTTGCCGAAGATGAGATCGTGAGGCCGGGCATTCTTCCGTTCCTTCCTCTTCTTCAACCGTTCGACTAACACATGAGGCAAGGGCACAACCCGCTCCTCCCAGTTCTTCGGCGTGAAGTCCCATTCCTTCTTTGCCGTGACGCGCACAAGGTCGTGATGAGGGTCGAGATCAAGATATTCGACGTAGCGAATCTCCTGGTCACGGAAGCCGGAGCCAAGAATGAACTTGAGCATGTCGGCTTCGTCTTCGGTCGCAACCTTGAACATCGCTATCAGCTCCTCCGGCTCGTAGATCGGGCGGATGGTATCGACGTAGCTCGGCCAGTCGCCCTTTTCCAGCAGCTTCTCGCGGCCATGACGCTTGAAGAGCTGGAGCACCGTCACAACTTTGTCATAGACGGTACGCGCTCCCAACCCCTGCTCGTAGCAGTACGTCATAAAGTCGATAGCATCTTGCCGCGTGGCATCCTCCACGTACTTTCGCTTGTAGGAAGCCCGCAGCAGAACGTCGAGGGTATAGCGATAGGTGAGAAAGGTCCGACTCTTCCGCTGCATCTTGACGTACTTCAGATAGTCGTCGATGGCGTCTCCGATAGGCGTCTTATCGGAGGCCACAGGCGGCGGCTCTGGACTGGCAATCAATCCTGCACGGATGGCACGAAGCTCGACCGACTTGTGGCGGGCACACTCGATGGCGTCTTCGCGCGTAGTGGCCTCGCGGAAGCGGCGTCCCGACACCCACCACTCGATGTAGTAAGAGCCTTCGTTGTGGACTTCGACTTCGCCGTTGATGCGCACCTTGTCCTTGAGCCGTCCGTTGGCTTCGGGAACTACGGGCGCAAAACGCCAGGCGTTTGCGACTTTGATCTTCTTGATGAGGTTAACGCGGTCCGCGTATTCGGGAGCGTTGCGATGGGGGTTGCGGGCGGTCAGAGCAGGCATTGGAATCTCCTCCTCGTAAGGCCATTAGCCTATCAGAGCAGACACCAAAACAGACACCAAGAAGGTAAGTGGTTTATTTTCTTAGTGACTGTTAGAAGGCAGCGCTCTAACCAACTGAGCTACGTCCCCAGATACGCGTCCCGCAGCGGTACGGTGGCGATCTGCGTTGCAGCGTTAGTGTATCAGAGCAGTTGCGAGGATGAAAAGGAACGGTGCGTGACGAGCGCGCGTGGGGCTCTCGAACGTGACTGCCCCACTGGAAAAGCCGCAAGCGAGACTTTCAATCGCGACGGAAACTTAGTTGCCTAAGCAACAATGGTTGCGCTAGCTGACCAGTAGCGGAAGTGTCTGCTGGTTGGTGTAGGCCAGGTCTTCCACGACGACAGAATTGTCAGTGATCTGGATTACTTTGTATCGGCCATCCACGATATCTCCGACCCCGGCGATAAAAATATCCTCGTCATGCATCAGGAAGACCAATTTGCGGCCGTTCTGCTGCTTCGCGAAACCATAAAACTTTAAATCGATCGGCGGCGGTGGAGGAGGGCCTGACGGAACCACAGGGCCGGTGCGCGCCGAGGCGATCGGCTTCTCAATCGCAGCTGTTTCCTGCACAGGAGGCAGCGAATCCTTGGAAAAAATATTGCGGCTGGTCCCCGAGTAAACCGTATTCTCCGCCTTTGCCATCCATTCCGGATGCAAGGTGGGGTCAAGGCTGGTCGCGCTTTCGATATGCTGCGCGGACCTGCCGTTTGTCCCAGTGACACGATTCGAGGCGGCGGGCGTGGATGCCGTGGATTCAGTCGCGGCGGGGGGCTCCGCGGATGGCGAACCGCTGACCAGTTGCCACAACATGTGCGCAAACAGGGTCAGCGCCAGCGACACGGAAATCATCGCGATCCAGCGTTTCTTCTTGTCCTCGGTGCCGAGTCGAATCGCCATCTTCTCTCTACTGCTCCGTGGATGTGGTATCGGTGGTGGTGGACGGCAACGCTCCGCCAGTGTTCGCCGTGTCCGCACGCAAGAATGTGGTCAAGCGCATGCGTAAACTGACCACGCCATTTTGCTGCCCGTTCAAGGCAATACCTTGGATCAGGAAAAAAAGCTTGTCTCTCTCCAGCCCATTAATAAATCGGACGACGGGAGCATAATCTCCACTGAAGCTGGCTTCCATGTCCAATTCCACAAGGCCCTGTTGCGGTTTGCGATGGGCGTACTGATTACGCGACAGCAATACATTATTTTTCACCGCCAACGCACCCAGCTCGGTCAAAACCTGTGAGTCATTCGCAGGAAACCGCTTGTCGTAAAATGCCTGCTGGTCCAGCTTGGCCTGCTCAATTTTCTTATCCAGCCCTCGCAGCGGCGTGGTTTTCAGCTTCATCACACGATATTCCGACTGACTTGCCGCGATGTTCGCCGCGTCTCCCTGCTTGGCGCGGTTCCATGCAAAGATCAGGCGTACGCCCAGGGTCAGATTCAGCAGCAGCAGCACGATGATTGCACCGTAGTGCCAATGCTGCGCGGTAATGCGAGTGTTGGTCCAGTTGGGGCGAGTGAAATTCATCGCACGCCTCGATTCCCTGCCCGATGAGCGTGAGCCTGGGCAGAGTGAGACGCCGAGGCGGGCACAGTTTGATGGGAATGCTCTTCATGCGCCGCGAGGTGCGTTCCCGATTTTTCCTCTTCTGCATTCATGTCGGTTGACGCCAGGTCGCCGGAATTGAAGCCCGCAATAATATCGACATTCACGTCCGTCGTTTCCGACATTGTGGGCCGAAATCCGGCCTGACCCTGACCCTGGATGTCGGCGGTCTCGCCGGCGACGAAGGGCTGAATGAAATGCGGCGACTTCTCCAGATTGCTGACCAGGTTCACTACCTTATCGCGTGGCCCGTTAACCCGCAGGCGCATCATCACGCGACCCTCTTTTGTCATGCGCGGATCGATACTGGTCACCTGCACACCCTGGGGCAGCACCCGCTCCAGATCCATCATCGCGGTCGTCCAGGAAAAAGATTTGCTGCGAAAAAGCTGATTCAGAAACTCCGACCGCTGCAGCGTCGCCGCGTTGTCCGGCTGTTGCATCAGCGCCTGATCCTGCTGCCACTCCTGTTGCAATTGCTGAGAGGCAAGATTCCATTTGTGGGCGACCGCTTCCGCCCGATCGGCTTTCACTTCCGCCTGACGCAACAGCAGGAACAGAACCACCGCCAGCACTCCAAGCACCCCCGCCAGCACACGCAGCCGCAGCAATACCGGGCGAAGCTCGAAGAAGGGCCGCGAAGCAAGATTGAGAGTGATCCGCATTAGCCGCGCAGCGCCCCCACCACGCTGGTAAAGCGGCCAGGATCCACCTGGCTGGGTACGCCGCTTGCGGAAAACGATTGCGAATTCACCAGCGCACGCAAAGGAATCTGCCAGGCGCCGTCGGCAGCGAGATGTTGCCGCAACACATCCGTCGACTCCAGACCTGCCACCCAGACTTCCTGCAGCGGCACATGCAATGCATCTTCGTAATACGCCGCGGCCACCAGAACAGCCTGCGCCATTTCTCCCGGATCAGTGGTTGCGCGGTCTGTCGCGCGGTACAGCAACAACTCCCCGTTATGGGTGATGGCGGTGGTCATCGAATCTTTTTCTGTGTGCACCAGCAGATGCGAACCGCTATCCGGCAGAGCCGCGAGCGCGGCCAATGTCGCCGGCAACAGCACACCGGGTTCGCGCTGCAGGCTGCGCGCCATGGACTCGACTTCGTCTCGGATTTCCGCTGGCATGGCCGCCGCGATCACCTGCACCGGCGCATCTTTGCGGTTCGGATCAGGAGAGCTCAACAGTTGGTAGGACACACCCGCCAGGTCGGCATCGAAGGGCAACATGCGGCGCAGTCGAAAACGAACCAGCGGCAGAATTTCCTGCGGTTTAGCCGGCAGCGTGTCGAAGTCGAGAATATGGACGCGGGTGCATGCATCCGGAACGATAAAAGTCCAATCGCGGCCACGGCTATCGAATGACTCGAGCGCATCTTTCAGCGCCGCCTGCACCGCGCTGCTATCAGGAAACAACGGCGCCGTCACTCCGGCTGAGACTGCTCCTTCTGCCAGCGGCGTAAAGACAGCTTCATCCAGCGGCGACTCCACACTGGCCGACCGAGCCGCAAGAATTCCATCCGGCGCGATTTCGCAGGCTAACCTTGGACGCACTGCATCTTGCAGTGAAGTTGGAAAAAGACGCATGTAGATTCAGCTTACCGTGAAGCTTCAATGAACGTAACTTTGTTAATTTCTTTCAACGTCGTCAGGCCCAATCGCACCCGCTGCAACGCCGACTCCCGTAGAAACGACATGCCTTCTGCCCGCGCTGCTTTGCGCACTTCTGAACTCGGCCTCTTCTCCAGAATAATTTCCCGGATTCTATCGTTTAGCTCCAGCAGTTCATGGATCGCTGTACGACCGCGGTAGCCTGTGCCGCCACATTCAATACATCCTGCGCCTTCCTGAAATTCAAATCCCGCCCACTCCGGTGTATCCAATCCGCTGAGCTGCAGCGTCTCGCGATCGTATTGAACGGGCCTCTTGCAATCTTCACAAATCACGCGAACCAGGCGCTGCGCCAGAATGCAGTTCAGCGCGGAAACGAAGTTATAGGGTTCGACGCCCATGTTCAGAAAACGCCCGAGCACGTCGACAACGTTGTTGGCGTGAACCGTGGTAAAGACAAGGTGACCCGTCAACGCCGAGTTGATGGCGATCTGGGCGGTTTCCTGGTCGCGGATTTCGCCGACCAGAATCTTGTCGGGATCGTGGCGCAAAATCGAACGCAGCCCGCGCGCAAAGGTCAGCCCCTTTTTCTCATTCACCGGAATTTGCGTGATGCCACGAATCTGATACTCCACTGGATCTTCAATGGTGATGATCTTATCTTCGTCACTTTTAATTTCGTTTAATGCGGCGTAGAGCGTCGTAGTTTTGCCCGATCCCGTGGGTCCGGTGACCAGCACCATGCCATACGGTTCGCGGATGTAGCGGCGAAAACGGCGCAGATCGTTCTCGTCAAACCCGACGACATTCAGCGTCAGCGAGCGGAACGTTTCGCTCATCGACTCCTTATCCAGAACACGAAGCACGGCATTTTCGCCATGCACGGTCGGCATGATGGAAACACGAAAATCGATCAGGCGGCCTTTATAGCGGACACGGAAACGACCATCCTGCGGAACGCGGCGCTCGGCAATGTCGAGCTCACTCATGACCTTGATACGGGAAAGAATGGTCTGGTGATGCTCGCGCGCAATGGGCGCCATGGCGTGTTGCAGCACACCGTCGATGCGATATTTCACCAGCAGGCTGTCGTCGAACGTTTCCAGGTGAATATCGCTGGCTCTCCGCTCGAGCGCGGTAAAGACCATGGTGTCGACCAGGCGGATGATGGGGCTGATGTCTTCTTCCGACGTCAGCTTCTCGATCGAAAGCGTCTCGTCCTGATTGTCTTCTGACGAGAGCACATCGAATGTCAGCCCTTCGGTGGCTTCGTCAAGGACGCGCTGCGATTGCTCCGTCTTCTTCAGCAGATCTGTAATCTGGCTGAGCGTGGCCACTTTGACGCCAATTTTCTGCCCCAGCAGACTGGAAATTTCATCCATCATCATCAATCGACTGGGATCGCTGACGGCGATGATCAGTTTGTTTTCCAACTGCTCCAGCGGAACAAAGTTGTAGCGGAACATCATGTCCACGGGCACGGTGCGGAACAGTTCGTGCTGGATTCGAAAATTCCTCAGATCGACGAATTCGCAGCGATAGCGAGCCGCAAGCATCTGCGCCTGCGTGGTCTCATCGCTGAGAATGGCCTTTCCGTTGGGAACGATCGCAATATCCGCCATAGTGTTTCTCCTTGCTTAGTGTGTCATTGCGCCGGCTGCGCCCAGGCTGAAAATCGGCAGGTAGAGCGCGATCAGAATCGTCACCACGACGCCGCCCATCACAATCAAAATTGCGGGCTCAATCAGCGACAGCGCCGCGGTCAGAGCTGTCTGCACATCTTCTTCAAAAAACTCCGCGACGGAATTTAACATTCCCGGCAACGCTCCGGTCGCTTCGCCGACCTCAATCATTTCGATCGACAGCTCGGGAAAAATCTTGGTGTTGTTCAGGCTGGTGGCCAGCCCCTTGCCCTCTCGTACGCTGCCGACCGACTGCGACACGGCCTGACTGAGACGCCGACTGCCGATCGATCGGGCAGCTGTCTCCAGCGATGGAACCAGCGGCAGGCCGCCTGATAGCAGCGTCGAAAGCGTGCGTGAGAACAACGCTACTTGATACTTGACCCAGATGCTGCCGAAAATGGGGGTATTTATGCGAAGGGTATCGATCTGGTTGGCACCCGAGTCGGTACGGCTCCAGCGAAACAGGCCAAAGACGATGGCGGCGACAGCGACGATTAGATAGGGCAGGTACGATTGGAAGTCTTTGCCCATCGCCAGCATAAAGACTGTGATGCTGGGCAGCTTGGTCCCGATCTGATCGTAGAGCGCGGCAAAGCGCGGTACGACAAAGCTGATTAGAAAGATGAACAGGCCGGTGACCATAATGATCAGCAGCACCGGATAAAAAAGCGAGGCGATCAGCTTCTTGCGGAATGTAAGCGAAATTCGCTGAAAAGCGAGATAGCGGGTGAGGACCTCTTCCAGGTTGCCGGAACGCTCGCCGGCCAGCAGCGAAGTGGTGTAGATCACCGGAAACCCGCCCTGAGATTCAAAGGCGGCGGAAAGCGATTGCCCGGTGCGAACCCGCACGGCGACGTCTTCCAGCTGAGCGCGCAGGGTGGAAGCTTTTTGACGCTTCGCCAGCAGATCGACCGAAGATAAGATGGGGAGTCCGGCGCGAATCAGCGTGAGAAATTGCTGATTGAAAATCAGGAACGGCTCCAGTTTGACGCGCTTGCCCGCGCCCGCCTTGCCGGCAATGCCCTTTGGCTTGACCCAGTAGACGTAATGGCCGGACTGGGCGAAGCGCTGGCGAAGCTCATCGGCGGAATTTGCAATGTGCACATTCTCTTGCACATGTCCCCGTTCATCCGCAGTTTTGACGATATATTCCAATGGATCCTAGTCCTTCACCCGAGCGGGCATACCCGCGATCGGAACTTGATTGATGACACGTAGCTGACCCCAAGATATCAGTCTTGCAATGCGGCCGTCTGGCCCGACAATGAACGGCAGGCTGATCGCGTTCCAGTTTCCGTGGTCGAGCGGCTGCCAGGTCTTGCCGTTGTCATGGGAGATATCGCTGCCTGTCGATCCGGCCGCAATCCAACTCGCGTCGGTTGGATTCCACGCTACGGTCGAGCGGTAGCCCATAGGTGGATGAAGCGCGGCGTGCCAATGGATGCCATCCGTCGTGAATGCTGCGGTGCTGGCTGCGATCTGCGGCTGAGTATAATCCCCGCCGACGATCACTCCGTTGGTGGTGTCGCGGAACGCGAGAGCAAAAATTCCTGCGGAATCCTTCGATCCATCCGGTAGCACTCGGGTGTGAGTACATCCATTTGCAGTAGAATTTCCGCCGGGTGCGGAGATCAATTCCAGCGGCGCCAATTCAAACCCATACAGCCATCCTCCGCTGGTGCCGAACCATATCTGATGATTGGTCCCAGTCCCCGGCGCGGAGTTTGCATCCTGCAACGGAACGATCGCCAGCGATTGATTACTGGCCGCAAAAGCGCCTTGTTTCGGATCCATGGTGCGCAGGCAGGGATTCACCTGGCGCGTCCATTGGCCGCCGCCGTCGTAGGTCACAAACATGGTGAAGCTTCCCTGCACAGGATCTCCCAGGATCACGCCGAAGCGTGTTCCATCGAATTGCAAGCTATCCCAAAAACCATCCGCATCGGGATTGGCGAACACCAGGCTCCAGGTGCGGCAGCCGTCATGCGTGGAGTAGAGCTTCGATTCTTCGCCCGGCCCACTCGACATCACCATGGCGTGATCTACATCCCAGGCCCATACGCTGCGAAAATCCAATTTCTCAGCGCCCGCAGGCACCGCACAGGATCGCCAGTTCTGTCCGCCATCCAGCGTGCGCAGTACAGTGCCGTTGGTTCCACTGGCCCAGGCGATATCGGCAGTCACGGCGTGGACTCCTCGCAGACTGGCAGTCGTACCGCTTCGCTCCATCTGCCATTGGGCGCGCGCCGGCGCAGTCGCGCCAATGAAGACCGCCAACGCCAGTCCAGACAAACTTGTACGCAAGAATTGAGACTGCAAGCCATCACTCCAGACCATTCGAATCGCGCTAAATCGGAGCCATTCCCTTGACCACCGCAACGCCGGCCGGTGGATGAAAGGAGAACGTGTCTGCAGGGAGAGGCGGATTGGCCAGCTCATGTGTGAGCTGAAACTCCGTAGTCGCACCAGCGGTTTCTTTCCACTGGATGGCATCGATCCTGCCCTCCGCGGTCACCGTCAGCGTGACTTCCGCTACTCTCTGCTCCATGCCCTTCGGAAAGCCGCGCAAACGATACCCTGTTCCCTCAGGAGTCAGCGTCAGATCGGTCAGTTCCTTTTCTATGCGTGTATGGCCTAACAAGAAGCGAAGTGGCGAACGAAAGTCTTGCAGTTGTTTGGCCGGGTAGCGCTCCGCCTGCGCATCTCCCGGTGTATAGGAGTAGCCGTACTTTTCATCGATAACAAAAACCTTGCCAGCCGGATTGGAGTAGTCCCACCGCATACGACCAGGCTTTTCCAGCAGCAACGTCCCACTCTCCGTGCGTTTCATTCCCATACCCAGGTAGGTTTCTGTGAATTGGACGCGGAGCGAGTGCAGTCGGTTATAGTGCTGGTCCACTTGTTTACAGATTTCCTGAACGGTCGGTGCCGTCGGAGATACGGGTGCCGGGCTGGCGCACCACGACGGCGCTGTGAAAACGAGGAACACCATTGGCAACAACATCGCTGTCCACCAAGGTTTGGCTGCTCGTTTCGGCGGTTCCGGGGTAAAAGAGATACGTATGCCTGTCAAAAAAATGTGTGAGTCGTCCGCTGTTTTCGGCTTACGAAATAGGCTGCGTGCAATTCGTGCCGCCCGCCGGGTCCGCCTTAATTTCGCCCGTCTGGTCCATGCAGAACCCGCGATGCCCGGTCTTCCCTACTGACTGCGGAACCGCCGTCACCTCAAACGAGGTGTAGACATCCTGGTTGTTCACGTTCACCTTGGTGCAATTGGTGATGGCAAACAGGTAGCCGCTCTTGTAGCCGCTCGCCAGATCTTTCGGAATCAACTGGGCTGCCTGGGCGCTTGGCGCTCCGGACTTGGGATCGCCGCCCAATTGCGACAAATTGCAGGAAAATCCATTCGCCGGGTAATCGGTCTCATATTGGATCTCTGCACTGTTCAGCGTGCGCAATTCTTCCATAGCCGCTGTTTCGTTCGCCTGGCTGCGCATGTTCATGTAGTTGGGGATCGCCACAGCCATCAGAATCAGGATGACCGACATGACGATCAGCAACTCCATCAACGTAAAACCAGATTGACGCAGCTGCTGTCCTTTACTTAAAAGCACTTCATTTTTCATTTTCAACACCCTGCATTGGAACCAATGCGTATATATTCCCTACTGTATCAGCAGGCAAGGTGTTCGCGCGTGATCTTCAGGCCATTCAGGTTGCCCAGCAACGCAACTGCAACCGACTCAGGAACAAACAACTGCTCGGCCATGCGCATCAGGTCCGCGCTCGTGACCTGGCCCACTTGCTCCAGTATTTCCGGCACAGCATAGAAACGCTGGAAATACATTTCCTGGCGCGCCAGATTCGACATCAGCGCCCCCGAGCTTTCCAGGCTCATTAGAATATTTCCCTTGAGCTGATCCTTGGCGCGCTGCAATTCTTCTTCAGGCACCGGATCATCCTTCAGTCGTCGAAATTCATCGACGGTCAGGCGAATCACCTGCTCCGCATTCTGCGCCGAGGTGCCTGCATAGACGCACAGCGAACCGGTATCGCGGAACGAGTTCACCTCACTGAAAATGGAGTACGCCAGGCCGCGATCTTCGCGAACATTTTGAAACAGGCGAGAACTCATGCCGCCGCCGAGAATTGTATTCAGCAGGGCGACGGTATAGCGCTGTTCATCGTTCACAGCCGGAGCGGGCACACCCAGGCAAAGCTGCAGCTGCTCCAGCGACTTCTTCTGCTTGGAGACAATCCGTGCGTGCACCTTCGGCTTCGCCGCAAATGGGGAAATCAAACCACTGTCGATCGAGGGCGATGCGGGCAGATGCGCCAGCTTCTCCGCGACTAAGGTCACAAATGCATCGTGATCCAGGTTCCCCGCGGCAGAGAAGATCATGTTCTTCCCTTGGAATCGCCCGCCGTAGAAGTCGAACAGCGTTCCCTGATCGAACCGCTTCACCGTGTCGCGAGTGCCCAGGATGGGCTTGCCGAGCGGATGATCTTTCCAGAAGCTCTGCGTAAAAATTTCATGCACCAGCATGTCCGGGTTATCTTCATCCATCTTGATTTCTTCGAGAATCACCTTACATTCCCGCCCGATATCGTCGGGCGCAAATATAGGTTGCGTCACCAGGTCCGTCAGCACATCGAGCGCTTTCGGCACATGCTCGTCGAGCACCTTAATGTTGAAGCAGATGGTTTCTTTGCTGGTGAAGGCGTCCAGATTCCCGCCGATTGCGTCAACTTCCCTGGCAATTTTTTGAGCGGACCGTGACTTGGTTCCTTTGAAGACCATGTGCTCTACAAAGTGAGAGACGCCGTTGATTTCTGGTAGCTCGTCTCGCGAGCCGGTCTTGACCCACACGCCCATCGAGACGGAACGGACATGCTCCATTCTCTCGGTCAGAATCACCAGACCATTCGATAATTCTGTTCGGCGAATATTGCGGCTCTGCGCGCTGTCGGGTGAACTTCCAAGGGAACTGAAATGCGTAGTATCCTGCGGACTGTCGATCGTAATCATCTGGATATAATTTTTTCACATACTAGGATGGATTGCGGTCTAGCCCGGAAGCGGCTGAGGCGGCAACTAGTTATCCACATTAGATGCAAAGTTTTCCACAATTCGACCCCCTCCCACCCAAGAATATTGTAAATTCTACACAATCTCTGTTTTCTCTTTCTTTACAGCAACTTGAAGAGGTAATTGAAAGATTGGGTTTAGAGCGCTACCGCTCCCAACAGCTTTGGCACGCACTTTATCAACAGCGTGTTTCCTCGTTTGAGGAGATGAGCGCGCTGCCGAAATCCGTGCGCGAATTGCTGGGTCAATCTGGATTTCAGGTAGGCAGGCCGCGCATCGAGCAAGCCTTCGTCTCAAGCGATGGAACGGAGCGGTACCTGGTTGCATGTACTGACGGCGAGACGGTGGAGACCGTCTGGATGCCCAATGGGGATGACGGCGAGCTGGGCGACGGATCGGACGCCGCCACCGAGGAGGCGGAAGCGGGTTCTGTAATGCCTGAGTCGACAGTTCCCTATCGACGCGCGACGATCTGTGTTTCGAGCCAGGTTGGATGCGCCGTGAATTGCCAGTTTTGCCTGACAGCGAAGTTGGGTGTGAAGCGCAACCTGACCGCGGGCGAGATCGCCGGACAAGTGGCCGCGGTGTTGAATCGCCACCAGGTGCGGATTGGCCGCGATCGCATCAACTTGGTGTTTATGGGGATGGGCGAACCGTTTCTGAACTATGACAATTTCATGGCGGCGGTCCATCTGCTGGTCGAAGGCATGGGGATTCCGGAGTCGCGCATGACGGTTTCGACCTCGGGAATTCTGCCGGGCATCGAGCGATTCGCTAAGGAAAAGCTACGGCCCAAGCTGGCGCTCAGCCTGAACGCGCCTAACAATTCCATTCGCGAGAGCATGATGCCGGTCACGCGCAAATGGAAGATTGAAGATTTGCTGGCGGCGCTGCGAGAGGTTCCGCTGCGACCGCGCGAACGAATGACCTTCGAATATGTCCTACTGGGCGGCGTCAATGACTCTTTGCAGGATGCGCGCGAGTTGAATGGCTTGCTACAGCGCTCAGGATTACCAGCCAAAGTGAACCTGATCGTGTGGAATCCCGGGCCGGATATTCCCTACCAGATGCCGAAGCCGGAAGATGTCACCGCGTTTCAGCAGCATTTAATTGCGAGCGGCGTACCTGCGTTCCTGCGTCGCCCGCGCGGGCGCGACATCTATGCTGCGTGCGGACAGTTGAAGCGAACCGCCGAATAATGGCTGGTCATCACCACTGGTGCGGATGCTTCTCAAACAGGAACATCTCTGCGCCCTGCGGGCCGACCGTCGCATGAAACTCGTGGTCGAATTTACCGACATCCTTTTGCCGCCACAGGTCGCGCACCGTTCGCTTGCCGTGAAGCCAAGATCGGACCAGAGTGCGATGACCGATGCCGCCTGGTCGCCGCGATTGAACAGGCCCACGGCTATGGAGCCGTCCTCCATCGGCTTCGACCAGACTTCGAGGGTCCCATGTTTTGCAACCGGAGTTGCCTGCTTTCCTAAGGCGTCCTGATCGACCGCAATCACTTCGGTGTTGGTCAGCAGGTTCAACGTAAACGGATCCAGCTGCGTCATGTCGCCACCAAAGATCAGCGGCGCATCCATTAGCGACCACAGCGTCATATAGGTGTACTGCTCGTTGTGGGTCAGCGGAGTGGGCATCAGGTGACCGTCCCATTGGATCTTTCCAAGCAGCAGATTATCGGGATCATTCCAACCGCCGGAACCGGCCCATTTTGCAATGTCGGCCTGACCAAACCCATAGGCGGAAAGATTCTTCCAGAGGGTGCTCTGCGGCGTCTCCAGGTAGCCGACATCGCCGGTGGTTCGCCAGAAATTTCCGCCAACTTCCCGGCCCCACTTCCACACATCGCCATTGCCGTACTCACACAGGTTGTAGACGAAATCGCGATTCTGCTTCGCCAACTCAGACCCCATCAATTGGTAAGGAACTTTCAGTTCCGCAGGGTCGTTCGGGTTCTTCATCAGCTTTTGATAGGAGCAGAGATCGTATTTCAGAAGGTCATAGCCCCACTGCGCGAACAAGTGAGCATCCTGCGCCACGTGTCCGTAACTGCCCTCAAACCCACCGCAGGTCAGCGGGCCTGGTGAGATATAAATACCGATTTTGAGCCCCTGGCTGTGGACATAATCTGCAAGCGCCTCCATATCAGGAAAATTAAAGTTGGAGCGGAGGTTTCCGTAGGCATCGCGTGGCGCGCCGCCAATCGCTGCATCGGATGAGCCGGGCTTGACGTTCCAGCCATCGTCGATATCGATGAAGGAATATCCGTAATTGACGAGGCCGCTCGAAACCATTGCGTTCGTCTGCTCACGAACCATGGCTTCGCTGATTTTGAGGTGAACCATGTACCAGGTGCTCCAGCCCATGGGCGGAGTCAGCGCAATTTTGTCGCCGGCAACAATTCGAAAACGCCGCTTGGCGGTTCCCAGGGCATTGCGTGCCTCGAGGGTGATGTCGTAATTGCCGGGGCGCGGAAGCACGCCGCGCAGAATGCCGGTGGCTGGATCGAGCATCAACCCGGCGGGGAGATGTTTGGCGGAAAATGTCATGGGCCGATCGCCGGTGGCTGGAATTCGATATAGAAGCGGATGACCCGGATGGACGCCATAAATCGTGGGTCCATTGATTTGCGGTTTGGGCGAAGGCGGGGGCGTCAGGATTCCGCTCTGTTGCGCGTCTGCCGTCGTGGCTGCGATGAAAAAGATTGCGGACAGCAACAGGAAACCAGCAGTCGATCGAAACCGGCAGATCCATCGCCTCATGCGAAACATCTCCTTCGACTCTTTGAACGAGTGATATTCCATTTCGCGAACGTGCCGCGCATGGCGCCAGGCGTGCATGTTCCTCATGCCAGCGCTTTCGGAACCGCTTCCTCCCATCGTCCCTGCGCCTTCAGGATCAGCTCCACCACTTCGCGAGCGGATCCTTCGCCGCCATTGGCACGGGTGACGTAGTGGCAGATCGCTTTCAATTCCGGCGCGGCATTCGCCACCGCGACCGCGAGTCCTGCGAGCTTCGACACCGGCATATCCGGCAGGTCGTCGCCGAGGTATGCCACCTCGTCGGCGGTCACGCCAGCCTTCTGCATGCACTCTTCAAATGCGGCGGTTTTTGTGGCCTGCCCAAGATAGAC
Source organism: Acidobacteriaceae bacterium (assembly GCA_049796755.1). GTDB lineage: Bacteria > Acidobacteriota > Terriglobia > Terriglobales > Acidobacteriaceae > JAKAAZ01. Next base: position 8,212 of record JBARFA010000173.1, on the reverse strand, counting down.
GTAGGTGACCGATAGCTCGTCGGCGCGCTGCTGCACGGCAGGCGATTTTCTACCTGTGATGAAGCCGGTCTTGATTCCCATGATGTGCGCCAGCTTGATTCCCAAGCCATCCTGCGAATTGAATTCCTTCATCTCTGCGATGCCACCATTGTTAGGCAAGGAAATAAGACAGACGCCGCCGTTGGTCAGCGTGCCATCGATATCCATGAGAAAGAGGCGAATCTTTTTGGCGCGTTCCAGCAGCGAAGGGCTTGGCGTGGGTGTGTCGGACATGCTGCGATTTTATCGTGCGAGGGACTGTCGCGAATCTGACCTTAAAGGGTGACAGAAATCTCAATCAAATTGCGGTCGGGATCGCGCAGATAGATGGAGCGAAGTTTTCCGATGGCGCCGTCGCGTTCGACCGGGCCGGCTTCGATGTGAACTTTCTGTTCTTTCAAATACTCGATCACGGTTTCAAGCGACGTCGTGGTCAGGAAGCAGAGGTCTGCGGCTCCCGGCGTTGGATGCGCGGCTTTGGGTTCAAACTCATGTCCGCGCTGATGCAGGTTCAGTCGCTGAATGCCGAAGGTGAGCGCCTTGCGGCCGTCGACCTTGATGACATCCATTCCCAGAACCTCTGTGTAAAAGTCGACGGTGGCATCGATATTGGCCACAGTGAGAACGAGGTGATCCAAGTGCTCCAGGACGAATGCCATATGGCTACCATGCTAGAGCATTTTTCTATTCAAGTGTCGTTTTGCAAAGAGAAATACAGTGCTGTTCAGGGCTGAGTTGCGTGGACGCCTAAGGTTGGAGGCGCCAGGCTATGGCAGCTCCTTGAGCTGAATGTTGCGGAACATGATTTTTTCACCCGGCTTGCCTTTCGGTTCCGTTCCCTGCAGGGCGACGTGGCCTTTGCGGAAGGTTCCGAAATTGGGCATTTTAGCGAATTTGCTGTGGGCGACCAGGCTCTTCCATTCTTCGCCGTCCAGGTTTGTATCGATGACTTTGTGGCCATTCTGGAACAGCTGCACGTGTCCGTTATTGGCAATGATTTCGAACTGGTTCCATTCGCCGGCCGGTTTCACGTATTCGACTCGGTCAGAGATGAGGTCGAAAATGTCGCCAGCACGCTCCATCAAAATGCGGCTGTCAGGCACGGTGCAGGACAGGTCGGCGATTTGCATTTCCGGGCCTGTACTGTAGGGCTGGCTGTATTCCGGTGACTCATGCACCCAGAACATGACGCCGCTGTCGATGCAAGGCTTGGCCTTCCATTCCAGCTTCAAGTCAAAATTTGCGAATTCGTCGTTGGTGACAAGGTCCTGAAAATCCGCCTGCGGGTCGGTGTTGCGTTTATTCAGCACGATGGCGCCGTGTTTCACAGACCAGTCTTTGCCGACGACCTTTTCATGATAGGAATGCCAGCCGTCAAGGTTCTTGCCGTTGAAGAGCAGCTTCCAGCCGTCCGCTTTTTCCTGCGGGGTGAGCGTGTTCGGCGCCTGCTGCTGTGCTACGGCGGAAAACAGGCATCCGCTTATCATCAGGACCGCCGTCAGCGCGGTGGCAAATTTCCAAGGTTTTTTATCAGCCATTCGGTGTATTCCTTTGCGGGTGTCGTGGGTGAAGCGGTTATGTGGAGGGTGCGGCGCGAGCGTTCGGACGACATGGGCGCGAAATTTTATTCAGGTTACTCCATGAGCGACTGGATTGCCCACAAGACAGGGTAGAATTTCGCCCATGATGAAAAATCGGATCCAGATTCTCTGCTTGGTGTTGCAGTTGTTCGTTGTTGCCGCTGTCGGAACCAGTTCAGCGAATGCGGAATCCTGTGGCACCGCAGCGGATCGTGCGGCCGTAATGCGGGCGGTAAAGACCATGTTTGTGGCGGCGGCGAAAGACAACATCACCCTGTTTCATTCCGTGACCTCGCCAGATTTTTATGCCTTCGATAACGGCAAGCAATTTCATGGGGACGAATTGATGGCCTTGATGCAGCAACTCCATGCACAGGGACATGTGTATGTCTGGAAGGTCACAGAACCCAAGGTCTACCTGGACTGCCACATTGCTGGGATTACAGAGGTGAACGTTTGTTCCGTCGATGGCAAGCCGACGCGCTGGCTCGAATCTGGCATTCTGAAAAAGAGCGATGGCAAGTGGCGGGTGGAATTCTTCAACAGCGCGCGCGCTGCGGAGACCCCTCTTTCACCCGCAACGGCGAAGTGATCCTGGATACCGCGCGTTCGCAACCGTATTACCGCTCGAGAATGGTGAATAGCGGCGTCTCAGGCTCAGGGCCAAAGAACATTTTGTTGATCGACCGCATGGATGAGCCGACGCGATCGGAAGCGTAGAAGAGATGGCCAGCGGTGAGCGGACCGGCAACGCGATGATGCCCGATCCACGCCAATCCCATCGAGGCCATGCATCCGCATTGCGAGCAATCTGGCTCCCCTCCAAATTGGCAGGGAGTAATTTTCGTCTTCAGATCGGCTGAAATGGTGGTGGTGGTGCGCGCGAAGATGCATTCCTTCGGACTCGTGGGAGGCGCCAGCATCTCGCGAATCAGGCCTTCTCGCATGTCGAGAATGGGATATTTCACGCGCAGCTGAATCAAATCTTCGGCCACGAACTCCCGCTGCTCACGCGTCAGAATTTCCGGACCCGTGGCTCCCATTTGCGGAGTGAACAGGCTGAACCAGATTTTCTTAATTTCCGGACGAGCGCTCCAGAAGCGGAGAAATTCCTCAAGATAACCGGGCCGCGATGCAATGTTGCCGGTGATGGTGCAGTGGATGGCCACTTTCGCGCCGGCAATGTTTTTCAGGATGCGCTCATAGGTGGCGGGCTTGCGGCGTTCATCATGCTCCGGCTGCAGACCGTCAATCGAGACGGCAACATTGAGCCGCTTATATTGATTCCACTTCGCCGGAATCTCGCGAAACGCGCTGGTCACAATCTGGGTGTGGACCTTGCGCTTTTCCAGTTCGGGCAGCAGCATCTCCAACTCGCGATAGCGAACCAGCGGGTCGCCGCCGACAAGCGATACGTGCAGCGGTTTCTCGCGATCGACGATGGCGAGAATCCTGGTCACCAGTTCCGTGCCTTTGAAGTCCGAAAGCTGGCGGAGTTTGGTTTCTCCGCCCAGGTGGCCCTCGTCGAACGCGTAGCAACCGGGGCAACGCAGTGGGCACTCTTTGGTGATCTCGATGGAGAGAGTCGGTTTATGACCAGCCAGGATGCCTGCCCATGCCTTCCACACCTCGCCAGTGTTCATCCACACCCCCAACCTGATGTGATGCAGTGTATCGCAGGACGACTCGCTTTTCGCGCGCAAATGTGCGGCAAGCATTGTCCGCGGTACAATCCTGCCCATGATGAGGAATCGACAGCAAACATTCATCTCCGCATCGACTGGGTTCTCGCTGCTCGCCATGGCAATGGGTGCAGCCGCTGTAGGAGCCGTCGCGGTGGGAGCAGTGGCCGTGGGCGCGCTCGCGATTGGCAAACTCGGCATTCGACGGGGACGGATTGAGAAGCTGGAGATTGGCGACCTGACCGTCGACCGCCTCACCATTCGCGAGCAAACGGTGAGCAACAAAGAATAGCGTTCGGGGCATTTTTCCGGCGAGATGCATCCGGCAGCTTCGTCTGGATCGCCGAGACGCGATCCGTAACTCCGAGGCTACGCTATTTTTGATACACCAACCGCGGTCCGCTGAGTTGCTGCACTCTCAGGTTGATCCTCACTTCCACGTGGTCCTCGATTTTGACGAAGGGAAGGCCTTTGTTCATGCCATATTCCTTGCGATTGAAGACCAGTACTCCCTGGATTTCGTCTTCGCCGGTTGGCTTGGCTGGGATGATCAGCTTCAGCTTTTCCTGCCGCGTGACTCCACGGATGGAAAAATCCCCGTCGACATCAAAGGTGGTGGGGCCGGTCTGCACCACCTTCGTCGAGTGAAACGTGATCGTGGGATAGTGTTCGACGTCAAAAAAATCTTTGCCCTTCAGCTTGTTATTCTTCATGCCGCTGCCGGTATCCACCGTGGCCGCTTCGATCTGAATGTGCAGGACGCCCGAGGTGACGTCTGCCGAGGGAAAGTTGAGCGTGGCATCCCACTTGTCAAACTTCCCGACGATGGAGACCGAGGACTTAACAGAAAAACGGATGCTGCTTTCCGTTGGAGTGACGGAGAAGACGGGCGCTTGCGCGCGGCTGCCTGACGGCATGAAGGTGAAGGCGAGCAGACAGAGAACGACGGATCGCATTGTTCCTGAGTTTCGAATGTTCCCGCGCCGATTGTCAACAGAAACCCCCGATGCGAGACGGGCATCTGGCTTTATGATGGAGACACGTTTTTTGTCGCGGATGATTCCACGTGCCCTGCGATTGACATCGAATCACCCAAGGAGATTCAACATGGCTCTCAGCTTTGCCACAGATATTCGCCCTTGTTTCCGGGATGGAGACATCAAGTGCATGGGACCCGGTGGGGTCAAGCTCGATGATCCCGCGTGGATGTGCGTGGCCGCCAACGCGCAGAGCGTATACGACCAGGTAGCCAGTGGCCACATGCCTCCGGATGCGCCCTGGCCGGCGGATCGCGTTGCACTGTTCAAGAAGTGGATGGACGCAGGCTGCCCGGCCTAGTTGCAGTTCTGTTTCAGGTGACATGCCCCGCTGCAGTTTCAGGCGGCCTTGGGTCGCTCACTTTCAGGTGGCGAGGCGGCGGCGAGGGCGAGAATCGCGGCGGCAAACAGTAGCGTGTCGGCAAAGTAGTTGATGCCCTCCACCTTGGCTCCAATGCTGGGGTCGAGTAGCTGCACGATCATGATTGGCCCGTAGACAAACACCACAAGCAACACAATCCATGAGCCGAGATAGGTTGCCGCCGCGCGGATATATTTGTTCAGCAGAATGCATGCGCCAGTGACGACGAGGATCGCGCCTGTCGCGACGCCGATGAGCGGGCGTCCGGGAATATAGGCGGGCATGATTTTTTCGAGCGGCACTCCGGGGCAATGCAAGGGATGCAGAAAATGCTCGACGCCGTAGAAGATGGCGGCGACGCCGAGGATGATGCGGCCGACGGTGATCAGCTTGCTCCGATGTGGCTCGCGCATCACGCCTGCTGCGAGCAGCCAGCCTCCGGCAGCGAAGGACAATTCGCGAATGGCAAGTGTCCATCCCAACCTGTCTCTGGGGCTGGCGATGGCGCCGGGTAGATCCGACATGAGGACAAAGAGAAACATCATGGCGCCGAACAGCAGACCGGACCAGAACACTTGAATTTTTGTGGCGATGCTCAAGGATGCGGCCAGCAACGCGACGCCGACGAGATAGGCCCAGAACAGACGCCACGGCATGTAGTCGGGCACGGCGGGCAAGACGAAGGCGATGTTTGCAAGATGGAGGGCGCCGAAGACGGCCAGCGGAATGGCGAAGCAGAGATTGGTTGCGGCGACGAATTTGTCGAGGCGGTAGGCTCGCACGATCTCGGACTTCGCAGCCCACAGGCCGATCAGGAACAGCAGGACGCCGGCGCTGCACATGGCAACTACTGTGCGCGGAGCTCCGAGGAACAGGGCGAGAAGGGTAATGTGCATATGGGCAGGAGTCGCATTCGAGCGCAGATCCGGAGTTGTATGTCCGGTGTATATTGCTTCGAATTGTACAGCCTGGGGAAGCGGGCGGAGTTTCGGAGTTCAAGGCAGACTAATTGAAGGATTGTGCGGCCTAATTGAAGGATTGTGCAAGCCAATTGAAGGATTGTGGAGTCTAATTGAAGTATTGTGCAGAGATCATTTCGATCCAGAAGCGAAGCAAGTAGTTGTTTACATTCGCTTGCCGAGGGCCAGGCGGGTTTTTTCACCGCGAAACAGGCGAAAAAAGCCGGATTTTCCGAAAAGCAGCCGCTCACCACGTGCGCGAGGAACGCTGGGTGCGCACAGGGGTCTATCGTCATTCTACCGCTTTGGGGCTTTATGCGACGCCAGAGATAAAGCCGTCGGAGGTGGCGCCGCTGCAACTGGAGGCGCTACCGGGGTGGAATAAGCGGTGAGTAGTGGATGACATACAGTACGCCAAACGAAAGCTTCGCATGGTCACCCGACCGAAGGCCTGAGTGGGAGACTTGGCTACAGTGCAATCAGGGGCGAGTTCATGGAGACCATCCATTTCAAGACATCTGCGGATTTCCGACGTTGGCTGGAGAAAAACCATGCGGAGTCCGATGGAATATGGTTGCGGATTTCGAAGAAAGATTCGCAGGAGATATCCCTGACCTACGCTGAAGCGCTGGATCAGGCGCTTTGCTATGGGTGGATTGATGGCCAGAAAAAACCCTTCGACAAACTATCCTGGCTGCAAAAATTCACACCCAGGCGCGCCAAAAGCGGGTGGTCAAAAATCAACACGCAGCATGTGGAACGTCTTATCCAGGCAGAAGCCATGACCCCTGCAGGGATGAAAGCCGTTGAAGCTGCAAAGGCCAATGGTCGATGGGAAACCGCTTATGCTTCCTCGAGGAGTGCTACGCCACCTGAAGATTTTCTAAAGCGGTTAAGTAAGAATAAAAAGGCAGAGGCATTTTTTAAGACACTCAACAAAGCCAATGTGTATGCGATTGTGTACCGTCTGGAAACGGCAAAGAAGCCGGAGACCAGAGAAAAACGGATGAAGACGATTCTTGCCATGATGGAGCAAGGCAAAGCATTTCATCCTTAATAAAGATCAAACCGCCCACGTGGAGTTTGCATTTGAAGATATACACATAAATGTGAGATTCTTACACATCGAGGAAGTGCCATGCGGACGAACATTGAACTTGACGATGAGTTGGTGAGCCGGGCGATGCGCAGCAGTGGCGCTCGCACAAAGCGGGCGGTGGTGGAAGCCGCGTTGCAGTTGCTGGTGAAAACACATTCGCAATCCGCGATCCGAAAGCTCCGCGGCAAGGTGGAGTGGGAGGGGAACCTGAATGAGTCCCGTGTGGGCCGGGTGCGGGAGTAGATTGCGGACATGACAATTGTGGATACGACGGTGTGGATCGATTACCTCCGAGGCGCCGCAAATCCGCATACGGATTGGCTCGACCGGGAGCTGGACCGTCAACGCCTGGGATTGACGGATCTTATCTTGTGCGAGATTTTGCAGGGAATCGTTGGCGACTCCACCTTCACCCGAGTGCGGCGCGACCTGTCCAGGTTCGAGGTATTCGTCACCGGAGGAGAGGGCATGGCGGTGGCAGCCGCGCGGAACTATCGCTCCCTTCGATCCAGCGGACATACGGTCCGCAAGACCATCGACTGCCTGATCGCAACCTTCTGTCTAACGGAGGGGCATTCCCTTCTTCACCGCGATCATGATTTTGACGCGTTCGAGAAATATCTTGGTCTTCGCGTGATCCATCCGTGACCCTCAGCGACACGCTTACAGGTGATACGCATGCTGTATCATCTGTGGTATCGTTGTGAGATATGAAGAAGCGCGTTCGTGGCATGGAAAAGCTGCAAACGTACAGCCAGCGTTCCTTCTTCGAGCGTCCCAATCGGCCACCACTGGTAACCGAGTCATGGGCGAAAAACGCTCAGGGCGAGGTTGTGAAATATAGCCTCGCCTACATCGACTTCAGCATCTACACGGGCGACAACGGGCGCGTCCTGGGCTACGACAATGCTCACGAACATCATGAACGCCATTTTATGGGAAAAGCCGAAGAGGTCGCCTTCACCTCGTACGCGGAGCAGTTTGAGCGATTCATCGCGGAAGTGCGTCAGTTAAGGAGAAAACTATGACAGCGAATAGAACCAAAGTGACTGTGAAAAACGACGGCTTCGAAGGGTTCATCCGGCGGGGCCGCGAGCACGCAAAAGCTCTTGATGATGGGAAAACCTTGCCATCGGAAATCGTCATTAATTTTGAAACCCCAGCCGAGATGATGCGGGTGTTCACCTACAAAAGAACGGAGTTGCTGGAGAAACTGACCCAGGAGGGAAAGCAGCCCATCCACCGTTTGGCAGCCCGGCTTAAGAGAAAACGAACTGCAGTAAGCCGGGATGTGGGCGTGCTGCAAAAGCTTGGCGTGATCTCCACCCGTTCTGTGACCAATCCGGGTCACGGAAAATTGTTGATGGTTTCTCCCTTGGCGAAACGATATGAATTTACCTGGAGCGTAGGCAGTGCAGTGCGGCGAGTTTCCAAACAGCGAAGGACAGTCTGAGC
>JBARFA010000172.1:0-4244 GCA_049796755.1 Acidobacteriaceae bacterium | reverse complement strand
GCAACCTCTGGAGGAATGTAACGAGGAATCTCCTTGTGCATAAAGTCAACCTGAATATCGTGCTGCTCCGTGAAGTCTCCGCAATAGGCGCTGACTCCCGACACCAGGCCCAGACTTTCCAGGGTGGAGGAATGCAGGCGATGAGATAAGGAATGTAGATCGGCTCCGATTTCACTCACTCGATTCCAGAGCTCTCGCATGCGTCGGACCGCTTCGATCGGCGATTTAGAAATAAATGACTCAGTTCGTTCAAGATCAATCGCCAGTACGGCCAGCCTCTGATTGAAATCATCATGCAGTTCACGGGCCAGCCTGCTGCGCTCGTCCTCTTGCGCCCGAATCAACCTTCCGCTGAGTTCCTGACATTCTTGCTCCGCCTGCTTACGCGCGGTTATATCCACATAGTTGACGACTAATCCCTTCTCTCTATTGCGCAAGGGCGTTACCCCCATCAGCGACCAGCGCAGAGTGCCGGACCTCGCGCACGGCCACTCGAACTCAAACCGTTGCTGCTCGCCTCGGAGTACGGCATTCATGCCCATCAGAGCCTGTCTGGCTGCCAAATCGCCACGCTCGGCAGCCTGTCGACATATCTCGAGATAATTCGATCCGGCAATCAATCCATCATCTCCGGCCAGCGGATCTGCAGGCCCTCTCCATCGTGAATTCGTTAAGATGATCTCGCCCGTTTCATCGAGCACTGTAATGCTGCTGCTGAGTGCGCTCAGGATAGCGCCTTTGAGTAGTTCGCTGCTGACCAGCGCATCGTCGGCTCGTTTCTTGACCAGGGCATTGGCGAAGACTTGTCCCGCAATCGTCAGTTGGTCCACCAGAAGTTGAGCCCATTCGACACGCCTGCCGACAGTGATCAGAACCAGGGCGCCCAATACCGTGTGTCCACCTTCCAATGGTATGGAGGCAATGGACCTGATTTTGTTCGATGCGAAGTATCTCTTTTCGGATTCCGGCAAACCAGCTATGTTCTCGAGATCCGTGACGACAATTTTCTCGCGATTTAGTATCTTAGCCGTGTACCACGGGCACTCTTCTAACGTAAAACAGTATTTGGCCGGGGCATTCTGCGGTCCAGAGCTGTTATATGTCCTCAATAATTGCGCACCATCCGCGGAAAATTCCAGCACACTGATTCGATCAGCCTTAAAGAAGGAAAGCAGCTTATCCAGAACCTGCTGAATGCCCGCGTCAATTGTCTCGGGATTCAGATCGATAAAGTAAGTAGAGAGTTCCGAAATAAGTTTTTCGAACACGAAATTGGCCTGAACCAGGACTTCGGCTGATCGGCGTCGTCTCCGTTCGAACAGCAGGTAAGCACTTAAAGCCAGCAATGCCAGGAGCGCAAATCCGGTAGCGACAATTTCCCGCAGATAGCTTTCCCAAACCGTAGGCGTCCGGAAGAGCACGACGCTGGTTTTCGGGAGGTTTCTCTCCTTTAGCTTCCATCTGCGCAGCGCCCTCCAATCGAACATGTAAAGATTGGGGCCGTCAACGACGGGGATAGACTGCGGCTTTTCGCCCGCGAGGATTCTCCTGACCATTTGGGCAGCGGTTTGCCCTTGTGCCGAATAACTGACGACATAGCCACCCACGATTCCAGTACCCATCAGTACTTCCGCCATACCAAAAACAGGTACATCGGAAGCTGCGACCACCATCGGAGCCGATTCCTTTGCCGCGATGAATTGGTGGCCTGCTGCATCTGTCCCGAGCGCGGTGTAAATGACGATAGTGTTCTTCGGCAATCGACTCAGTCGATCTAGCAGAGACCGCATGTCCAATTCGGTGAGATAACTAATCTCCAGTTTCGACTCCTGGTTTTGAAGGGCGTTCTTCGTGACCGCTTCGAGCCCGCGATCGAATGGCGCCACTCCCCCAACAACTACGACACGTTGCGTGGCTGGCAGAAGTCGCCGCGCCACGTCCAGCGTTTTATCCGGTTCCACCTTTAGCCAAGCGCCAGTGAAATTTGAATCCAGCTTTGGATCATGCGCCTGTAGCCGGGTTGTGCAACAGAAAACAACTGGAACGTCGGGGAAAAAGACAGAGTGATAACTAGCCAGAAATACAAGAGGCTCGGGCCCAGCAGCGATCATCACATCTGGCCTGTGATTTCGATATTTGCGAGCAAACCAGGCACGAAACTCCCGCTGCGAACCCTTATCTGGAAACAGTGCGGTCTCGAGAGATTCGCTGTACACGTCGATGTGGTACGAAGGATCTTTTTCGAGAGATGATCGAATCTCCGCCGTGACGGCTGCGACGGCAGGATAGGAAAGGCCGTACTCTGTGAACACCAAAACACTCTTGGTCGGCTTGACCTGGGCGGCCGCAGGAACTGAGACTGAGACAAGCACCATGCAAACAATGAGAACGCGCACTAGCCTCCGGCTAGGTTGTCCGTGCTGCAGATCCCAATTGGGTTTGGATAGCACTGCAATCCCTCACAAACCGTACATGCCGCGGCGATCTCAGCTGAAACTCGGACGTTCTGAAGAATGACCCGCAACGGGAGTACCGGTAGAAGAACTGAATACGTCACCAAGATCGGCGCGCTCGCTCCTTCATCGCCACAGCCGACGTGGCCTTCAGCATACAAATCAGCAGGCAGATCTGAATCAGTCTTCACTGAAACAGTGCACAGAAAAACGATAGGGGAACACAGGTTAGCGCAGAGGGTTGTTCTTGGCAAGTTAAACTTGTCGGACTTGCCAGGTCTGCCGGCTAGGCGAATTCCCGGCAGATATGCCGACCATTAGGGACGACGGTCTTGCCGGCATCATGAACGTTCCCTTGCGCGTATCAACCACGTCCAAATGATAATGATGGCGGACACTCCTACGATAATTTCTGCCCAGATAAAGGAGATGTAATCGCCGAATGCACCCACTGGTGGAACGCCAGGTTGGACGTTTCGAAGTGCCGGCAAGCCGAAAATCAGTGAGATTGATATCGATAGGGGTACCAGGTCGATCTTTGGGCCACTTGTCATTGCCTTGACCACCATACCGAGCAGGCTGAGGGCGAGCCCGCTCATCAATGTCATGATAAGAACAGACACGGCGATCACATTGTCGGCTCGTCGTATTCGAAGTCTAATACCCGTGATTTTCCGACTGCTTTCACGAGAAACGTTTCCTTCGAATTTAATTCCCGGAGTTGATGCCGACAAGACAATCGTAAGTGGAACCGCGGTGCCCTGCTGCAAGGCTGTTGTGCCGACCGCAAGATGATCGCTTTGATATGCTTGGTCTTCGCCGACGGCTTCTCCGTTTTCAGTAGATTTCGGTGGGTGCGGCTGTGTCTTGCGCCCAGGTGTAGTCATCAATAGCCATAAGGTCGTCCGGTAATGATCCAAAGGATACCGGTTCAGCTCTCCGTTCAGGGGAAATACTGCTTCGATACGATTAATCCGCTTACCCTTAGGGAAGTAAAATTCCTGTTGGCTTCTTACGTTGTTCGTCAGGAGTGTTAGGTCAACCGCCGGAGTCACCTCGTCTTCTGCGAGCACACCTTGCGGCCGGAGAGTTATTTGGGCGGTCAATTCTTGCGTCGAGGGGTTGACTCCTGTGACAAGCACGGAGACGACGACGTGGTCGGCTAAACCGGCATCGTCTCGCAGTTGAAGAGAACGTCGCGTACCTTCATTCAAATTCAGGAGAAGGATCACACAATAAAACACCAGGATCGAAAGCAACAAAAGAGTTCGGAATCTGATAAGTTTCTTCCACATGGTGTCCAAGTTCCTTGTCTTGTACCCCCGGGCTTCAACCCACTCCGGAGAGTTCACGGGCGAATCGGAAGTTCAATGTGCCGACCCCTCTGTGCAACAGCTCGACTAAGGTCAACGGGTAAGTGCTCCATTCGAAGAGCTGTGGTTAACAACCGCTCGCAGCAGCGTCTCTTTCGAATTGACCGAATCGAAATAGAAGTGAGTCGCGACGTTACCTGGACTGCCTCATTCCTTCAAGCCCGACAAGGCTGGCTGTGTGATGGGGAGATCGACGCTAATCGGAGCGTGGTCTGACAGACGTGGGCTCATTGCGTCATTTACCTCGTTCATAGTACGTGCAAAGGACGGCGCGAACCGATATGAGGTAGCCGCGCGAGGATCATTTGTGAGAAAGTCTTTCACGAATATCCAGTCGAGTCTGAAGCTCCCTACTACACCGAAAGTTCGCGGCAGCGAGAAGGTCGTAACAAATCCTTTGCTTGCGCGCTCGTTCGAA
>JBARFA010000171.1:0-1967 GCA_049796755.1 Acidobacteriaceae bacterium | reverse complement strand
ACCAGCGAGGCCGTTACCAGCAGCGTGCACAACGCGATCTGCACCACCAGCAGTATGTCGCGCAGGGCGAAGCCCCGAAAAGTCGTCACCGTGCCGGCGCCGCTCTTCATCACCTGCGAGGCATCGGTACTCCATATCTGTCGTGCCGGCAGCAGTCCAAACAGTAGGCCACTGCCGAGCGACAATAGCAATCCGACCGCATACACACGGACATCCGGTGTCACTGGAACATGGATGGGGAAACTCACGAACGGCTGCCAGCGGCTAAGCGCGCCCAGGAGTCCTTTGGCCAATACGATTCCTGCCGCGCCGCCCATCAGCGAAACAATCACAGACTCCGTCAGGAGTTGCCGCAGAATCCGGCCCCGAGTCGAACCGACTGCCAAACGAATTGCCAGCTCGCGGCTCCGGTCCGCGGCGCGCGCGGCAAAGATGCTGCCCAGGTTGGCGCAGGCCGCCAGTAGCACCAGCACCGCCAGTGCCATAATCCCGAACAGAAACGCATGTATCGGGCCGCCCAGCACATCACCCATCAATCCGGGCTTGACCAGACGCGCCTGCAATCCGTCATCCTCGGCCGGGAATTGCTTCTGGAGCTGCCTGGCGATAAGGTTCAGATTCTCCGTCGCCTGCGCCACGCTGACTCCCGGCTTCAGCCGTCCTATCATCCAGACCCGGTGGTTGGAACGCTGCTCTAGAAAATTGTCGCCCTCGACCTGCGGCTCGTTCACCATGGGAACCCAAAAGTCGGGCAACATGAAAATCTCGGTACCGTTAAAACTTTTGGGAGCAACTCCCAGGACGGTGTACGGGTGCTCGTTCACGTCGACTTGCTGGCCTACGATCGCTGGATTTCCATTGAAATGGGTGTGCCAGAAATTGTTGCTCAAGACGAGATAGGGCGCGGAGTTGGGCCCGTGCTCATCCGATGCGTGGAAAAATCGGCCCAGCGCAGGCCTGACGCCCAGAACGTCAAAATAATTGCCGGAAGCCTCAAATCCGAAGCTCTTAGTGACCAGCGTGCCCTTGCGGATGCCAGCTAACGTCATGTTGTAGGCGGCGATTCCGCTGAAGGTGGAATTGCGATCGCGGTAGTCCCGATAATCCGGATAGGATTGAGAGTCCCACCCGACCGGCTCGCGAGTAATGTTGTAGAGACTTTTCGCGTGTGGCACATTCAGCGGACGCAAGATGAGCGTGTTCAGCACGCTGAAGACGACCACGTTCGCGCCCACGCCAAGAGCCAGCGTCAGGACTGCGGTAAAGGCAAAGCCTGGGGATTTGCGGAGTTGTCGAACTGCATAGCGCAGATCCTGCAGGAAAATTGGCATAGATACGCACCCCTCAGGAACATATACGCAAACAAGACATGCATGTTCCCGACCAATCCGCGAGGATGAGGCTGCTGAATCGGATCAGCTAGATACAGAAAGGCGTCCACAAAAAATTACTGGAAACTGTCCGCTCCCGGACGGTGCAGTCCAAAAGCGGACAGCGCCAGGAGTCGAGCAACTATGGCCGTCACCCCTCAGTCGTCGCGCGACCAAAGGGCCTCTGTAATTCTGAAGAATGCCGAGGCGAGGATTCCTCGCTCCGCTCGCAATGGCGGCTGTTTCATCGCACCGCAGCGGAAATACCTAATCCTAGCTGCTCTTTTTCTGCAGGCTGTGGATCGCGTCCAGCACTTCCGTGCTCGCCTGGTTTGGATCCACGCCAATCCATTCCTTCACAATCTTGCCTTCAGGATTGATCAGGAACGTGTTCCGCTTGGCCAGCACCATGCCCATATAGTTGCCGAGCGATCCATATTCCTTGACTACCTTGTGGTCGGTGTCGGCGAGCAGCTTGAAGTGCAGCCCATCCTTGGCACAAAACTCCTGGTGGCTCTTCACCGACTGGACACTCACGCCCAGAACGACTGCGTTCAGCGCCTCAAACTTGCTCATGTCGTTTTGAAAATTGTGCGC
>JBARFA010000170.1:0-9461 GCA_049796755.1 Acidobacteriaceae bacterium | reverse complement strand
GTCCAAGGTCGCCCTGAACACGAGCGAGTGGGGCGCGGATGAAGAGGACTTCCGCCAGCCTGCATCTGCGTTTGCCTGCGACCTCCGCCAACCTGGGGCCCGCCTTCGATACCGGCGCGCTGGCCCTGAAGATGCATCTTGAGATTGATGCCGAGCCGGCGGACAGGTTCAGCATTGCGGCGCAGGGTCGCGACATGGAGGCCTGCGGCAAGCTGGAAGGCAACCTGGTGCTGGAGACGTACAAGCGGCTGATGGAAGAGAATGGCCGGCCGATCCAGCCGCTACAGTTGCGCGTGAAGAATGGAATTCCGCTGGGGATGGGGTGCGGATCGTCTGCGGCGGCACGGCTGGCGGGGATTGCACTGGCGGTGGAGTTTGGCGAGCTAGGATGGCAGGAGCAGGAAATTCTGGATGCCTCCGCGTTTCTTGAAGGCCACCCGGACAATGCCACGGCCTGTTGGCTGGGCGGGATGACGGTCTCTGCAATTGCGCCGCGAGCGGCGACGGAACACGGCGAGAAGCCGAAGGGATATCCGCGCATTGCTGTGGGGCGGATTGAGATCCCTGAGCATTGGAGTGCGGTGATGGTGTTGCCGCGGGATCCGGTGCGGACGGAGGAGTCGCGAAAGCTGCTGCCGGACTTTTACAGTCGCGCAGATGTTGTACAGAATTTGCAGCATAGCTCGCTGCTGGTGGCGGCGTTCGCTTCCGGCCGGGACGACCTGCTGCGGGCGGCGATGCTGGAGTGCATGCACCAACCCTACCGTGTAGCGATTTGCCCGTTGCTGGCGACGATGCTGCCGTTGGCGGGAACACCGGGCATTCTGGGAGCGGCGCTGAGCGGCGCTGGACCGGGAATTCTGCTGGTGGTGGAGCGCAATCTGGACCGTGCCGGACTGGAACGGCGGGTTGGCGAGGCGCTGGGGGATGGATCGAGCTGCGAAGTGATCGAATGCGGCTTTGAGAGCCAGGGAGCGGGAGCGACGGTACGCCGGGATACTCCCATGAATGCGGGCGCCTGACCCGTATGGGGAAAGCTGGGACGGTAACTCAAATAATGTTACTCAAGTTTTGTTTACAATACACTTCGCCACCGCTAACCTCTTTTTCAAGGGGCAGTTCTGGGGGAGGGCTGCTCTCGCGCCCGTTGATCTTTCACAAGATCCGGGCGCTTTACTTTTGTCCGAACATTTGTGTTTGGAAGCGCCATCTCCTTCTTTCAATGTGCCCGCGCAAACCATGTGCGGGCTTTCTTTTTTGCCCTACCAATCTGGATTGAATCTGCGACCAAAGGGGGTCAAGGTGCATCCTGTATTCTGTTGGAGTAGCGTCTCAAATCAGCTGTGAGAAATGAACTGAGGATCGCTGTGTGCCACATGGCGAGATAGTTCCCGCAATTCCAAGGAGGAAGTGGATGGCAGGTCAGGCAGTACTTGAAGTAAAAGATGTAACTTTCGAGAAAGACGTATTGCAGTCCGAGGAGCCGGTCCTGGTGGATTTTTGGGCGGCATGGTGCGGACCTTGCAGAGCCTTGGGACCGGTGGTTGATGAAGTGGCAACCCAATATCAGGGCAAGTTGAAGGTGATGAAGATGGATGTGGATAGTAACTCGGCCACACCGATGCGCTACGGGATTCGCGGCATTCCCGCATTGCTGCTGTTCAAGGGCGGTAAGGTGGTGGAGCAGATCGTGGGTTTCGTGCCGAAAGAGACCATCGACAAGGCGATTCAGAAGCTGGTCGTCTAGAGAAGATTTTCTGCAGCGGAATGAGGAAGCCCGGCTATATGCCGGGCTTCTTCTTTTTGGCGTGATCTATTGCTGAGCGATGTTTTCAATCGGAGGCGGAGCGGTGACGCCGGCCATCAGGCCATGCTCGCCGATGCCGGGCGCGTCGGGGGCAATCTCCGGCAATGGGCCTTCGAGAGCGACCTTTAAGACTTCATCCATCTGATCGACAAAATGCATCTTCATGCTTGATTTCAAATTGTCTGGAACTTCGGCAAGATCGTTCTTGTTCTCGGCCGGAAGAATCACTTCAAAGACACCGGCGCGGTGCGCAGCCAGCAATTTTTCTTTCAGGCCGCCGATGGGAAGCACCTTGCCTCGCAGCGTAATTTCGCCGGTCATGGCGATATCGCGGCGAACCGGGATCCGCGTCAATGCACTGGCGAGAGCGGTTGCGAGGGTGATGCCGGCGGAGGGACCATCCTTGGGGATGGCGCCTTCCGGAACGTGAACGTGGATGTCGAGGCTGCGGTAGAAGTCGCGTCCCAGTCCGAGGTGATGGGCGCGGCTGCGGATGTAGGAGAGGGCCGCCTGAGCGGATTCCTGCATGACTTCGCCAAGCTGGCCGGTGAGGGTGAGCTTGCCTTTGCCGTCGAGCACCTGAACCTCGGTTGACAGAATGGAGCCGCCGACTTCCGTCCATGCCAGACCAGTGACCAGGCCGATCTCATTCTTTTCGTGAACCTGGGAGTGGCGAACCTTGGGCAGTCCGAGGAATTCCTGCAGATTTTCCGCAGTGATTTCTTCCTTATGCTTAGGGCCGTTCTTTACGATGCGGCGGGCGACCTTGCGGCAGACGTTGCCGATTTCACGTTCGAGATTGCGAACGCCGGCTTCGCGCGTGTAAGAGCGGATGATTTCCTGCAGCGCCTCATGCGTGAAGACAAGATTTCTTTCGTCGAGGCCCGTCTGCTCCCGCTGTTTGCGAAGCAGATATTGTTTGGCGATCTCGACCTTTTCGTCTTCCGTGTAACCGTGCAGCCGCAGAATTTCCATGCGGTCCTGCAGCGGCGCGGGAATGGTGTGCAGAACGTTGGCGGTGGCGACGAACAGAACCTGGGACAGATCGTATTCCACGTCCAGATAGTGATCCTGGAAAGTGCCGTTCTGCTCCGGGTCGAGAACTTCCAGCAAAGCGGAAGCGGGGTCGCCGCGGAAGTCGGAGGCCATCTTGTCGATTTCGTCGAGCATGAAGACGGGATTTTTTGTGCCCGCCTTCTTCATGGATTGCAGGATTTGACCTGGCATGGCGCCAATGTAAGTGCGACGATGGCCACGAATTTCAGCCTCATCCCGGACGCCGCCGAGCGACATGCGAACGAATTTGCGACCGGTGGCTTTGGCGATGGACATGCCAAGCGAAGTTTTGCCGACGCCCGGAGGTCCGACGAAGCAGAGGATCGAGCCCTTTGGATTTTTTACCAGCTGGCGAACGGCGAGGAACTCGAGAATGCGTTCCTTGATTTTTTCCAGGCCGTAGTGATCGGTGTTGAGAATTTTCTCGGCGTGATCGATGGAGCGAATCTCTTTGGATTTTTTCTTCCACGGCACGGCCAGCATCCAGTCCAGATAATTTCTGGAGACTGTGGATTCGGCGGACATGGGCGGCATGGCTTCGAGCTTCTTCAACTCCAGCGTCGCTTTTTCGAAGACATCTTTTGGCATGCCTGCCATTTCAATCTTCTTCTTCAGCTCATCGAACTCGCTTTTCTCGCCGCGGCCCAGCTCCTTCTGGATGGCCTTGATTTTTTCGTTGAGGTAATACTCTTTCTGGGCGCGTTCCATCTGCCGCTTGACGCGGGACTGGACGTTGCGGTCCATGCTCAACTTTTCAATCTCAATTTCGAGAATGCCGACCAGGTGATGCAGGCGCTCGACCGGATCGAAAATGTCGAGCAGCATCTGCTTCTCTTCAATCGGCAACTGCAGATTGGCCGAGATAGTGTCAGCGAGTTTGCCGGGCTCTTCCATGCGGACGGCTGCCGCAACGGTTTCGAGATTGAGCGCCTGCTGCAGCTTGACGTACTGCTCGAAAAGGCCGGAGACGCGCTGCATGACCTGTTCGACAACCTTGGTCATTTCCGTTTCGACGGTGTTGACGCGCAGTGTGGCGACGAAGAAGCCATCGGTGTCGACAATTTCTGTTGCCTTGGCGCGTTCGATCCCTTCAACCAGCACCTTGATGTTGCCGTCGGGCATTTTTACGCTTTGCACGATATTGCCGATGGTGCCGGTGGTGAAGATGTCCTTCTGCGTCGGCTCATCCTGCCCGGCATCGTGCTGGGTCGCGAGGAAAATTTTGCGATCGCCGGTGAGTGCTTCTTCCAGGGCGCGCACGCTGGATTCACGGCCGACAACGAAGGGGGTCATCATATACGGAAAGATGACCATATCGCGGATCGGCATCATAGGAAGCTTGCGCAGCTCGAGAGTTTCGCGGGATTCTTTCACAGGCACCTCTGGGGTTGAGTCTCTGTACCTATTCTAAAGCAGTTCCACCGTCATTCTGTCGCGGCCAAGAAACGTCAGGTGCAGCATTCAGTACGGAGAAGCTCGAGCGAAAGTTCAGCCGTGTCGTTTACGCATACCGTGTGTGGTTGTTCTGTGCCGCGTCTTCGCTGCCAACGCAGCGCAACGAAAACGCGATATGTTTTGTTGTACGAACCTGCATGAAGCTTGATGCGATGAAATCAAATTAGCAAACTCTCGTGTTGCATTACGCAACGACTTGCGCGCAATGAGAGCAGCGATGGGCTGCTGCAGGAATTTCGCTGAGACATTCCGGGCAAGGCTTCATGGCCGGAGGCGCAGCCGGTACAGGCTTGAACCGGTCGAGCAATTTGCTGACTGGCAGCACCACACCGAAATAGATCACAGTGGCGACAATCAGAAACGAGATGAGAGCGTTGAGGAAGTTGCCATAGGTGATGGCGCCTCCATGCACATGGGCCACCAAGCTGGAGAAATTCGGCTGGCCGACGGTCGCCGAGATCAAAGGATTGATGATGTCCTTCACCAGAGAATTGACAATGCCGGTGAAAGCGGCGCCAATAACAACTGCAACGGCCAGGTCGACAACATTGCCGCGCAGAACGAAATCACGAAAGCCTTTCAGCATTTCGAAGCTCCCTTATTCGAGATTAATCTAACCGGCTGCGGCGGTTTCTGATGTGTGTGCGCCGTCGAGCGGAGTTGCCAGCATCCTACCATCGCGCGAGCAAAATAAGTGAAAAGAATGAGGCGAAGACGATGAGGAATTCGATGTCAGTGGAAAGTTTTGGAAGAATTTCGTGCTCTGCGATATTCTCCAGAGTTCCGCAGCGGTGCAACATGGCGCGGATGGAAGACTCTCGAATGAGGAAGCATGAATAAGGTGTGGCCCACGGCGGATGCCGCGATCCAGGATATTCCCGACGGCGCGACCCTCATGTTCGGCGGTTTCGGGTTGTGCGGCATTCCAGAAAATCTGATCGATGCGCTAGTCCGCAAGGGCGTGCGACATCTGCATACCATCAGCAACAATATGGGCGTCGATGGCTTTGGCATGGGACGCATGCTGGAGGCGGACATGGTTGCCTCTCATACCGGCAGTTATGTGGGCGAAAACAAGTTGCTGGAGGAGCGCGTGCTGGCCGGCAAGCTGGACCTGAGGCTGATTCCGCAAGGCACGCTGGCGGAGCGGATTCGAGCCGGAGGAGCGGGCATCCCGGCATTTTATACACCAGCGGGCGTGGGCACGGTGGTGGCTGAGGGCAAGGAGTCTCGCGAGTTCGACGGAAAAATGTATTTGCTGGAGCGAGGGTTGCGTGCAGATTTTGCGTTGATCAAAGCGTGGAAGGGCGACCGCATGGGAAACCTGATCTATCGCAAGACGGCGCGCAATTTTAATCCGCTGATGGCGACGGCGGGACGCATTACGATTGCGGAAATTGAAGAGTTGGTCGAGCCGGGAGAGCTGGAGCCGGACCAGGTGATGACGCCGGGAATTTATGTGCAGCGCGTCGTTCTCGGCAAGCACGAGAAGCGGATTGAGCGGCGCACGGTGCGAACGGCATAGCGTCTCCGCGTTATTTGGTGACGAAAGGATAGAGCGCGAGAAACAGGATCATGGTCAACACCAGCGCGTCCATGTAGAGGCTGATGAGGACGGCGCCGTGGTACCAGCTCCATCGGGCGCGAATGCAGCGGAAGGTTTCGACCATGCCTGCGGCAGCGCCGATGATGGGTAGCAGCATGGCGGGATTGGCTTGATCGAAAGGGAATTTCGCCAGCGGAAATGAGATGGCCAGGCTGACGAGCGCTAGCACATTGCCGCGCAACAATGATGGAGCCCGCAGATTGAAGAAGGAAGTCATGATAGTGCAGGGCGCAGGGCAGGGAGCATAGACCTACGATGAACACTCTATCGAATTCCGATGCGGTTAGGGAACTGGCGGACGTCAAGAGCGCGTCCCGAGACAAGCGGGCGCTGCGGGTTGCGGGGATTGCGAAGCGGGTGGCGCAGGAATTGCGCGATGGATTTTATGTGAACCTTGGCATCGGCATGCCAACACTGGTGGCGAATCACGTTCCCCCGGGAATGGAAGTGGTGTTGCAGTCGGAAAATGGAATGCTGGGCGTGGGCCCGTATCCGTTGGCCGGTGAGGAAGATCCGGATCTGATTAACGCGGGCAAGGAGACGGTGAGCGAGCTGCCGGGAACTGTATATTTTTCCAGCGCGGAATCGTTCGCGATGATTCGCGGTGGGCATGTTGACCTGAGCGTGCTGGGCGCGATGGAAGTGGACGAGAAGGGCAACCTGGCGAACTGGATGATTCCGGGAAAGATGGTGAAGGGCATGGGCGGTGCCATGGATCTGGTGGCCAGCGCGCGCCGCGTGATTGTCGCCATGGAACATACGACGCGCGATGGGCGGCCAAAAATTCTAAGTCGGTGCACGCTGCCGCTGACCGGCGTTGGTGTAGTCGACACCATTGTGACCGAGCTGGCTTATATTCGCGTGACGCCGCAAGGTCTGGTATTGGAAGAAATTGCGCAGGGGATCACCGTGGGCGAAGTACAGGCGGCGACCGAGCCAAAGCTGATCGTCAGCTCCACGATCAAGCCAATGTGAATACCAAACGATCACCAGTGTTTCGATTCCATGCAGCCTCGACATCAGCAAGCGGCGCAGTTTCAGCATCAATATGGAGGTTTGCCGAGGTGGCGTTGGCGAAAAGCTCGCCAATCGATTGAAGCAAAGCCGCTACAGAAACGCTTCCGAATCCGCTGCCAAGAATCTCGAGCCCGGAACTCCGTAGGATTTCTGCGGGCAGCTTAACCTCTGGACCTGCAATGGAGCCGATTTGCACGAAACGCACTCGATGGCCACCGGATGGAGAGCCCTTGCTTGCGAAGGCTCGGATCAGGCACTCTGCTGGGCTACCCCATAGATAATCGAGGATGATGTCAACATTATCATCCGCCAATTCGCGTCGGAATGTTGCCACCAGTTCGGCGTCGGATCGGTCGAGCGATAGAACTACGTCTGCTCCCAGCGATGGCAGCATCTCGAGAGTGGCTGCATTTCGCCCGGTGGCAATTACCTTTTTTGCCCCGAGATGTTTGGCAATCTGAATGGCCAAACGTCCTGCTGTGCCGGTGGCCCCGTTGATGAGAACCGTTTCACCCTTGGCGAGAATCGCACGCCTTGTTAATGCGGCCCAGGAAGACATGCCGGGATTGGCGATCGCGGCTGCGGTCACATCGTCGATTCCCTCCGGTACCGGGATACACAGCCTCTGCTGCACCACGCATAGCTCGGCCATGGAGCCGTAAGGCGAGCGGGGTTGGGCAAAATAAACACGTTCGCCGCTGGACAGACGACCGACGCCATCGACGCCAGGAATAAATGGAAGTACGCCCTCGCTGCTGTAGTGTCTCCCGCTTGCCTGCCCCCGGACGAGGACGCTCAACGCGGCCGTATGGACCTGCACAAGGGTCTCTCCGTTTTCCGGATCGGGCGGAACGAAGTCGCGATAACGCGGTGGCAAGCTGAAATCTTCAACGATGGCGGCTTTCAAAGCGGTCTCCTGAAGCAAATCAACCTATGATTCACAATTTACTTTGCGCCTGCAGCCGTATGCGCAACCTGTTCCACGCCGATGCGTAGTGCCTGGTCATACGGCGGCTGCAGGACACCTAACTCGGTGATGATGGCCGTCACATACTTCGCAGGCGTGACATCGAAGGCGGGATTGAAAATCTCCGCATTCGATGGCGTGATCTGCTTGCCGTTGAAGTGAGTGACTTCTTTCGCGGCGCGTTCTTCGATAGGAATTTGCTCGCCAGTGGGCGTTGCCATGTCGATGGTGGACCAGGGAGCGGCTACATAAAACGGAATGCCATGTTCCTTGGCGAGGACGGCTACGCCGTAGGTGCCAATCTTATTCGCGACGTCGCCATTGGCGGCGATGCGATCCGCGCCGACGATGACGGCTTTAATTTTCCCAGCGCGCATCTGGCTGGCAGCCATGTTGTCGCAAAGCACCGTGGTGGGAATGTTGTCGTGCAACAGCTCCCATGCGGTGAGGCGCGCACCTTGCAGGAAGGGCCGGGTTTCATCGGCGTAGACGTGCAATTTACTTCCGCGTTCGACGGCGGCGCGAATCACGCCGAGAGCTGTGCCGTAGCCGCAAGTCGCGAGTGCTCCCGCATTGCAGTGGGTGAGCACGCCACCGGTGTGTGGCATCAGCACCGCGCCGAATGCACCCATGGCGCGGCAGGCGGCAATGTCTTCGTCGTACATGCGGCGCGCTTCAGCAACGGCTGCCTGCTGGATTTGGGGAACGGTGGCACAAGGTTCCTGCGACATGGCACGCACCAGTTGACGTACCCGCTCAATTCCCCAGAATAAGTTGACGGCGGTGGGACGGGTGGCGGCGAGGGTGTTGCAAATGATTTTCAAATCTTCGTCAAGTTGTGCGATGTCGGCCGCGTGGCTGCGCTGCAGACCGAGCGCCACGCCCATGGCGGCGCTCACACCAATGGCGGGTGCGCCGCGCACAATCATCGTGCGGATCACTTCGGCAACCGCGCGATAGTCTTCGGCGAGCACGTAGGTTTCTTCCAGCGGAAGTTTTGTCTGGTCGAGAAAGCGAACGCCGGCATCAGTCCATTCAAGGGTCGGAATCATAGAGTCTTTATTTTATCGTCGATTCGCCGAGTGGATTTTGGTCAGGAAAAATCGAGTTCGAGTTGGTCGATGTAGCACCATCCCCAGTTCTCTCCGGGCTCGAAAGAACGCATGATGGGATGTTTGGTTGCATGAAAGTGTTTGGTCGCGTGTTTGTTTTTGGATGAGTCGCAGCAGCCGACGTGGCCGCATTCCAGACAGAGGCGAAGGTGAACCCAATCATCGCCCATTTTCAGGCATTCCTCACAGCCTTGCGGAGTGCGGGGAGTGACATTGCGGATTTGATCGAGGTGAGTGCATTGTTCCATCATTTGGGCCATGACGAATTCTCCGACATATAGATGGATGCGGCGGCCGCAAACGGCGCCGCGGAATTATTTTGCTGCAACGTGCGCGGCGCGGACATCGTTGGCGGTGAACAGGGAGAGAAACGGTGCTCCCTGGGCGGCGGCTTCGACGGCGGCGCGGCCATTCATCTCCTGCCGGTCCACAAGGCAGAGC
>JBARFA010000169.1:0-12977 GCA_049796755.1 Acidobacteriaceae bacterium | reverse complement strand
GGAAGGTTCAGTCCAGGGCGCGCGCTTGGTGCGCGTTCATCGAAGCGCAGCGGAGACCCTTGACGGGTTCTTCCGCCTCTGCCAAGCCCGTTGCTTGAAGCGGGGGCACTTGACGAAGGAAGAAAATTGGTCGTCTTCCTTATTGCTATATGCTCGTGCGCACGTAGGGGCCGGGCGTTGCGGGGCAGGACACAGGCGTGCGACTTGAAGCTGTGTGGATGATTGTTCAACACGAAAGGAGTGAGCTGAACCTGCGCTTCCGTGCGCAGTAGCCTATCGACATCGGCGTAGCCGGTAACGGCTGGGTCGAAAGCTGTCGAGACAACGTACCTCTGTCTTATGACAACGGAGAATGCCGTGAGGCGATCTCTGTCACTGCCAGCGCGAGGCGGTGGGAGGGCCAGGCTGAGTGATAGGTCCAACACAAGTGAACCGCCGAAGGCGCCGTCACTGCCAAAGAGCCAAAGACGCTGACAGGCTCTAGCCAAAAGGTACGCAGCCGGATGCTCCAACGCCTGTTTGGGGCACACGGACATAAAGGCTGCCGGTGTAGAGGCGGGGACTACGTCACTCGTGTCATTCATACGGAACAAAGTAAGCCCGATGCCCCGCCTCTTCGGAGGCAGGTGTTGCCGCAAGGCACGCTGCTGGGGTAGCGGGTAAAGGATGCTGGAGAAAGCGAATGCCGCTCTGTAATGGAGCGGATAGGAGTTGCGACATCACTCCGCTGCGAAAGCAGGCAGACTTCCAGTTGGTCGTGGTTGACGAGAGAACTTACAGAATCTTCGCAGGAGGAAATTGCAAATGAACGTGGAGCAATCTATGTGTGCAGCCTCCGGCCCGGAGGCACAATGGGAACAGATCGACTGGTCTCAGTGTGAACTCAAGGTTAGGAGACTGCAAGAGCGTATCGTCAAGGCAACACAGGAAGGCCGTCACGGCAAGGTGAAAGCCCTGCAATGGCTGCTGACCCATTCGTTCCACGGTCGAGCGTTGGCCGTGAAGCGGGTGACACACAATCAGGGCAAGAACACGCCGGGAGTGGACGGAGCGATCTGGAGCACTCCGGCGTCCAGATACAAGGCCATTGACACACTGCGACGGCGCGGCTACCAGCCGCAACCGCTGCGGCGTGTCTATATCCCGAAATCCAATGGGAAGCTGAGGCCGCTGGGAATCCCCACGATGAAGGATCGCGCCATGCAGGCACTCTATCTGCTAGCGCTGCTCCCGGTCGCGGAGACTACCGCCGATCCCAACTCCTATGGCTTTCGACCGAAACGTTCGACCGCCGATGCCATCGAGCAGTGCTTCACTGTGCTGGCTCGAAAGATCGGTCCTCAGTGGGTACTTGAAGGAGATATCCGTGGCTGTTTTGACAATATCAGCCACGCATGGATGCTCACTCATATCCCCACCGACAAAGAGGTACTGAAGAAATGGTTGAAGGTGGGCTTCATGGAAAATCGAACGCTGTTTCCTACGGAGGCAGGCACACCGCAGGGCGGAATCATCTCGCCCACGCTGGCGAACCTGACGCTGGATGGATTGGAGCGACTGCTCAAGGAGACCTTCCGCAAGAAGATAATCCGAGGACAGTGCTACAGACCGAAAGTGAACTTCGTACGCTATGCCGATGACTTCATCATCACTGGCTGCTCGAAAGAGCTACTGGAGGATGAGGTCAAGCCCTTGGTCGAACAGTTCATGTCCGAACGAGGCTTGCAGCTCTCACCGGAGAAAACCTGCATCACGCATATCGAACAGGGCTTCGACTTCCTGGGGCAGAACCTGCGTAAGTTCGGCGGCAAGCTCCTGATTACACCTTCCAAGAAGAACATGCACGCCTTCTTGAAAAAGGCACGTGACACGATTCGCTCGAATCGCGCCGCTAAACAGGAGAATATGATCAGGCTGCTCAACCCGATCATCCGTGGTTGGGCATACTATCACCGCCATATCGACGCGGGCTCGGCGTTTCGGAAAGTTAGAATGGCACTCTGGTATTCGCTCTGGCGATGGGCTGCGCGGAGACACCCGAACAAGTCTCCTGGCTGGATACTACATCGGTACTGGGACTGCTTTGGGCAACACAAGTGGTATTTTGCGGCACTTGCTAGTTCTCATGCACAACAGTCGCGCCCGGATGTCGTTCGGTTGGCTGACCCCACCGATATCGCCATCCGGCGCTGCGTGAAGGTGAAGTCGGACGCCAACCCGTTCGACCCACTGTGGCGTGGCTACTTCGAGTCTCGAAAGAGATTCAGGGGAGCCCACCCCCTTCGCTGACTCCTTGGGTGATGTGTTCTACCGGCTCCGCTCATGCGGGGCTTACACACGGCTTGAGCCGGATGACGGGAAACTGTCACGTCCGGTTCTTAGGGGAGGGAGCGGCAGCAATGCCGTTCCCTTACCCGACCCCGCATGGATGGGGAGCGGAAAACGCCGGCAAGATCGGCGGTTGCAGCGAGGGAAGGGCGGAGCACCCTTCCCTGCAAAAGCGATGCTGTGGAACATAGGCTTGTGTAGCCAGTCTATTTTTTGGGCTGTCAATATCCAAGACTCAAATGGGCCTTTATCTGCGGTCTCGACTGCACTGTTCCTGACATTTCGCTGCAAACGCAGCATCTTCGCGCTAAACTGATCAGTTCACACGGACAAAACATTAGGCACTCCATGATTAGTCGATACGTCTTATGGAATCAGAGGACACCGTCTATCACTTCGGCGGGAGACTTGGGCACAGTTCTTCGTGAGCTGTCTTCCTTTTCGAACGAGGAGATGCCGAACCCTCAAACATTTCCCCGCGCCACGCGGTTGGCTATTCGACAACACCTCATAGAGACTGGCATTGGTGCCGAAGTGGTCCTTAGCTGGACATGTGCTCAACCTACGTTGCGCCTAGCTTCCCGTGTGATGATCGACGAATTGGAGCTTTCGGTCCGTTCCTATAACTGTCTAAAGGCCGCCTCAATCGAGACGTTGGAAGAATTGCTGTGTTGGAGTCCGGCACGACTAATGAAGCTACCCAACTTTGGCCGCAAGTGCCTCAACGAGATCATCGATATTGTTCATCAGTGTGGCTATTCGTCGTTTGGTTGTGACGAAGCTGCTGCTGACGCTCAGGGACAAGTATCGCTACAAACAAACGACTCAAGACTGAGCATCCAGCAGAATCCTGCAGATAGAAGTCGGAGTGTCGAATATGGCATCAGCATGGTTGATTGTCGGCTCGACTTGCGCCCTACTTCCAAATTGATGATCGCCGATATGGATCTTTCTGTCCGTTCATTTAACTGCCTTAAGGCTGCCTCAATCGAAACGTTGGAGCAATTACTGAAGTGGAAGCCATCTAAGTTGATGGAGTTGGAACACTTTGGCCACAAATCTCTGGGTGAGATCACCGAGATCGTGCGCGGGCTCGGCTATCCGAGCTTCGGCCAGGAAGCGGCCATCGGAGACGCACAGGGCGAACTCCCGCTACAGGCTGGTTGCACACCTTTGGCCTGCCTTCTCGATGTGGGCGATCTAGTTTCCGAGGGGAGCTTCACGCAGCGTTTCAATGAGCTTGGTTGGCACAGTGTGGCTGACGTCACCGCGCACAGTGTGGAAACTCTGGTCAGAATGGCGGGTGCGCCAACGAACGAGAACCTGCAGTTTGAGCGAACGCTAAGGGCATTTGCCTTAGATCTCCCCATCGAACTTCCGTCATGGTTCTCGCAAAACATATCCGCACTACGCGCTTCATTTCATGTCGAGTTGGATCAGTTGAGGATCGCGGTAACACATAGAGGTAGTGATGGCAGTTCATGGAAGGAGCCTCAACGGTCGCGCTCGCTAAATGAGGATGTTTTGCTTCTGATCCCAAGGTCCTATGACCACCGAAAACGAAAGATTATTTCAGATCTCCTCGGATTGGGTGGCGGGAATCCTCTAACGCTTGACGATGCAGCAAAGGTTCAGACGCCACCCCTCACTCGACAGCGTGTCCAGCAGGTGACGCGGCCGATTACTGACGCGCTGACAAGGCGGGGGCGTGAGCTGCCGTGGCTATTAAAGGCAGTTGATACCCTTGAGGGGCTTGCGCCGTGTAGCCTCAGCCACGCAGAAAAGGTATTGCTTGATGAAAGAATCCTCAGTGAACCTGTAACCGTTTCGGCAATACTGGGCCTGGCGCAACGCTCCAATTTGGAGCACAACCTGATCCTGGAAGGCGATTCTCTGCTGAACAGGAATTCTGCCGAGTTGATAAACACTGTGGTGCGCGCAGCAGCCAAGCTTTCCTCGCGTTGGGGAGTTGCGGATTGGCGAGAAATCGAAGTGCTCGTTCCAGAAGTTGGCGGGTCGGTAAAGGATCAACTTCGAGATGTGGCCTGGCTCGATGCGGAGCAACGTTATGTTGTGCTGCCTGACCGGGAGAATAGCCTTGCCAACCGGTTGGCGCGCATTCTTACGGTAACACCAAGGCTGAAGCTCGCAGAGGCATACCGAGGTGCATTTCGCGACGTGCGTATGGAGCAGGAGCGTCTACCAGAAGCGATGTTTTCGGCCTTTTGCCGTGTATGGCCTTGGTGTTCTGTTGAAGGCGATGAAGTTATGGCGAAGGTGGGACTACCGGCCTCTGAGGCATCAGGAGACGACCTCCTGGTTTTGCTCATGCGCGAGATCGGCCGCCCTGTCCGCCGACGTGAGCTGACTGACCGTGCTGTGGAACAAGGGATCAGCTTAGATACCGTGACGGTCGCCCTATCGTACAGCAACGTCATTGCCTCGAAGAACGGATACTTTGCTGTTATCGGTGATGCGAGACTGGAGGAACTCGGGCGCTATGCGGCGTCCACATCAATTGAGGTGCCGCTGCCTCAGAAAGGGTCCGATGGTAGTCAACTTGTTCCTGATGAGAATGCCAGTGACTTCCCCGGACTCTTGATGTTGGCAATCGGCGAGCGAGTAGCGGAGCTTGAATTGACTGCACCTTGGTCAGTAAGCGAACTCCGTCTTAGTGAGAATGACCGTGATCGGCTGCTTGCGTGGGGACAAGTGGCGGAGTGGGATTTTCACGACGATTTTGGGAATTACCAGATAAAAACTGGCGAGAGGGTGCGAAAACGCGCGGCGTTGGGGCTGGCATTTCTGCTTTTCGCATCGGAGACAGTCAGACGAGTCGGCGACTCCGGTTCTGTATGGCCCGCAATAGAACGCAAATTGGGTGAACGTCAACGGAACTTGTTCATGTTTCGTACAGGTCTTCCTAAGCCTGCACTACGAGAGGCGGTGGAAACTGCTTGCCGGATATTCGGCCTGCGGCATGGTTTTGAGGACGTCGGCCAGCAAGTCTGGGTGCGGACCATATGGCTGCAGTCCGGTCTGTTGTGCTCGCACATTCCGGGGCTCGGCTCGATGCTGGTGGAACCCACGTACCTCCAACCTTTGGCGATCCAGCTCTTGCTCGATGCGGAGGGACCGAACGCATCGGCGTCTTTCCAGAAGTCATGGAAGCTATTACATGATTTCCGACTGGGAGCAGTTAGCGAGAAGACGGCATCGGAACGGATTGCCGCCGATGCTTGGTTGTCGCCCTTCCCACCCGAAGGGCTGCTCGCCCAGTGCATGACGGCAAGGCACATGCGAGTGTGTGACACAACCGAACCCCAGGTCGCTGTGGCGGAAGATGCTTACCGATATTTTTCAGCGCCGAAGCTCAAATGGGCAAGCGATGAGGCTTATCTGGAGTTCAGCTTGAATGAGTCGGCACCACAATGGCGCGAAAGTGCGGCGTTCGTTCTTCTTTGCGAAGATCCATTCCGAAGAGAACGCATACCGATTGAGAACGATCGCTGGCAGTTGTCAGGTGGCCCCGTGCGTGTGCCGCTCACGCGGCGAGATGAGCTCGGCTTCCGGTTTAAGCTACTGCAGGGCAAAGAAGAAGTATTCTCGGATTGGAAGTATATCGGTCTGCCGAATAACACGTCTTTTACGTTTTTTCGCACGTCGGGCACGATGGTCCCGTCCGCGGATGACGTCCCGCCGGGCGAAGATCTTGTACTGCTGCACCGTGTGTCAGTCCAAGTGGACGGGCTCGATACACCGCCTGATTTCCGGGTGGTACTACGCGGCGACTACCGGTTGATGCGCTTGCCAGCAGGCGCGATTTCACGGGTCCGATTGATCGATTCTGAAGGCATAACTCTTTGGAGCTTGCCTTTGCCGGAAGCCCCCGCAGCGGGTGAAGTAACATCGCTGTTCACTATACGCGGTGGGAAGTGGGGTGCACCCGTGGATGTGACGCTGCCGAAATTGCCGTTCACAGCGGAGCGTTTACGATTGAACAGTGGGGAAGTGCTTCAGATCTCTCGTGCAACCGGCCGCGCACAGTTGCCGCAATCTCCGGGTCTGGGACGAGCGCAGATGGGGCGACTATCAGGGCCGTCGGGCACATATGTACGCTCGGCGAGGGTAAAGTTGCACCACCTCAGCACGGACTTCGGAGCAGCCCTCGAAATGGATGGGAATTGGCAGCCTCTTGATGGATCTGCGACTCTGGATGCCGCAACGTTGCGAACCCATCGCTTGCTTGCAAAAGTGAACGGTCCGGTCGGCACGGACAAAGACTTGTGCTGGATGGAAGGCAGCCGGACGCTAGCAGGCTTGCGCAGTATTGGAACATTTCTGGCAGGCGTGCACGGGTTGGGCGAGTGCCTAAACGTAGTGCGTGGAACATACAATAGCTCAGAAATCGAAGTAGTGGCTGCGCGCGCAGTGATGGATGGCGGCTTCTTGCGATCTGTGCAAATAGACGCCGATGGGAGATGGTGCGCGCATGTGCCCTTCGAGGAGCCTCTCGAAGAAGGGCATTCATTGTGGATATGGTCAGAGGATTCGCCCGTTCCCCGGAAGTTGCCGAGAGAGCGGATGGAAAAGAGCGGCTTCACGCTGAGGTGGAGTAGCGCCAAAGATGTACCTGTGTTTGGCTGGGCACTGTCGGTTGATGGTGCACGGATCGGCTCGATAGTCCGTCCGGAGATATTGGGCAAGTTGATGCAGAATTTGATGCGCACACCTTGGTGCGAAGCGGCGATGTGGCTGCGTTGGTGGCATGTGCCTGTGCTTCACTCGGAAGTGAGGGACATTGTGGCCAAACGGGTGCGTGAGTACCCGGTGGACACGCTCAAGGCTTGGCTTCTGCCAGCGCACCCGGGCTCAGGAATGACGTTTGATGAGCTTCGGGAAGAGGCGTGGAGTGCCGTAGCGCGAGAGTATTTATGGGGCTGGCGGCCAGATCCGAAGCAAGCAGCGGAAATTGTCAAGATGGTGGGTATCTGGACCGGTGTCGTCGAGGACGACAGCCGGAAGCCGCCGTCTCTCGAAGCCGTAGGGGTGCTGGCGCGAATGAGCCCAATTCTGCTGGCTGATGTCATCGCCAAGGGACTCCCCGAATTGCATAATTACCCAAGATCGCAATTAGCCGTACTTCTTGGAATGGCGCTAGAGACAATTAATCCCAATGCCGCCGATAGCGGATTCCGGTTGGATGAGTTGTGTGAGCGCTATGCAAAAGCCGAGAGTAGACTGGATGGGCGCTTCATCATGACCAGTCTGATTGGCGCGGCGCGTGCATTATTGCGCGGGGAGCCGCAGGAGATACATAACCTACGGCTCGCGTTTCATCAAACAGGCCTACGGGAACTAATCAGCGTTGCGCTGCTCCGTGATGTTCTTAATCGATGGCGGGAAGGAACTGAGAACTGAGAATGCCAACGCGAGAGACTTTACATCTCGATGCACTCGAAGCGCAAACTAAATTACGAGAGCGGCTTACTGGACTGGCGCGGGATGAAGCGTATTTGCGTCGTCCGGAACTGCGGCATGCGTGTGAGGCACTTTGGTTGGCAGACAGCAACTCACAGGGCCTGATGAGCGAATTGTGGGTCGAACCGTTGTTTCCCGCAAAGTCGTCTGAAGACACTCTGGCCAGCATGACGGGGGTTTCCTCTTCTCTGGTAGATCAGCTTCAACGCACGGGTGCGATGCCGCTAGATCGCAAGCTCTATCGACACCAAGCCGAGACCCTGAAAGCAGAGTTTCAGTCACGGTCTTCTGGTTCGCGGCCGGCATTGATTGTTACGGCACCTACCGGGGCGGGTAAAACTGAAGCATTTCTGCTGCCGATGCTGAACGATTTGTTTTCGCATCCCCGAAAAGGGAACGAAAGAGGTGTAAGAGCGATATTGTTGTACCCTCTAAACGCGCTCGTAAACGATCAAGTAGAAAGATTGGTCGCGTGGTTGCATGGCCAGTCCAAAGTAACTTTTGTGCACTATACGGGCGAGACGCCCAGAGACAATCCAGGGGAGTTGGAGGCGCAGCGGGATCCATGCCGTCTTCTGACGCGCCTAGAAGCACAGCGGAATCCGCCAGACATTCTGGTGACCAACTACTCGATGCTTGAGTATCTATTGTGTCGTCCCCAGGACTCCCCTCTGTTCGGCAATGCGCTACGAACTGTAGTACTCGATGAGGCGCACCTTTATAACGGCAGTCTCGCCACCGAGATTGCACTTTTGCTACGACGCGTAATGCTGCGGTGCTGCGTACGCCCTGAGGATGTGCTTCAGATTGCGACCTCCGCTACTTTGGGTGGATCGGAAACAGATTTGCTTGATTTCGCTTGCAACTTGTTCTCTAAGGATCGTGCCCTAACCTTCCGCATTGAGGGAAAGACAGCGCGGCGCGAGTTGCTTGAGGTCCGTGCGCGTGCAGAGTCGCTGGTGCCGGCTCTACTTGTCGAAATGGTGGGCGCTTTGCGGCTGCGTCCCATTCTAGACCATCGTTCATTGCTAGACGACATCGAGTTGTGTGTTGTATTGCGCGAGCACGCGGTAAAGATAGTGGAAGATTCACAGGCGATAGATGCTCACGAAACAAAACCGGCGCGGCTACTAGCCAGCTTGTTACGCCAAATGCAGGAACTCCGGAAGCTGGATGAACTCTTCTGGGAGAACCACTTATCGCGCGCAGTGGTTTCTTTAGGAAGTATCGTACAAATGCTCTGGGGTTCACAGAGCGAAGAATATACTCGGGCGACAATCGCATTGTTGCAACTGGGAGCCCAAGCTCGCGATCACTTCGAGGAACTCCCAGTGCTTCCGCACAAGTTGCATCTCCTTGTACGGGCACCTGGGGAAGTATTGGTATGTCTGAACCCCGGCTGTGAGGCTGATGGACCGCGGATGCCCGGACGCGGTGCGCTGACGCTCGACGGCGGCCAGAAGTGCGCTTGCTGCACCGGTCGCCTTCTCACGTTGGCGCGCTGCAGCCGCTGCGGCGAGGATATGATAGCCGGCGTGATGCCTCGAAGCGAACTGAGTCCGGTCGGTCAGATGGGGCGTGCTCGGCAGAACAGCACGCGCAGCGGGCAGACTAATGATCCAAAGTTCTTTCATGTCGACAAGCAAGGTACCAGCTTTTTTGATGTGCGCACGGGCGAGTTGGAGTTCGATCCTTCGGACACTACGGTGGCACTGCAACCGGTCAGTACGTGCCCAAACTGCGGAGCGGAGGACGAACACTTCCGCACAATGCAATTGTCGGATGGTTTGGTCCTTCCGGTAGTCGCGGAAACACTGCTTGCAGCGCTTCCGGTGATGCCAGCGCCTCAACGTGGATGGTTGCCGGCTGGTGGGCGCCGTTTGCTCGCGTTTAGCGATAGCCGCTCTCGCGCAGCGCGACTTGGACCCATGCTGACGCGCACCCACGAGGTACAGATGGGGCGCGCGGCGATCGAGCTTGTGTTGGCCAAAGCAGGCGGCGGCTCGGGAGTAGTGCGACTACGGGAGCATAGGGTACAGCAACTGAAGGAGCAGCTTGCTGATCCACAGTGGGCAGGCGCTGAACGCGAAGAGCTGGAAGCCGATTTGCGCCGTGCGCAAATGGAATTGGGGGCTGCTGGTCTTGGCTTGACGGTTGCCGCTCTGGAAGAGCGAATTGCACGGGAGCCTATGCTGCGGGAGTTTTATGCTCGATCAAGCGCCGGCAAGCAGACTGCAACCCAGTGGCGTGAAAAAGGCCAGGCTCTCTGGGATTTGAATGGGAGCCTGATGACGAAGGAGGTGCCGCGTATTGTTGCGCGCGAGTTGGCTGTGCCTACCTGGGAACGGATTACGCTGGAGTCGTGCGGACTAGTTGAGCTTGTTTACCCAGGCACAGAGATGCTACGGCCTCCACCCGGGCTTGCTTTTACTACTTCATTCGCGGCAGAACTGGGAGCCTTGTGGCCACAACTAATTGCGGCTTTTTTGGATATCGTACGCAAAGATCGGGCAATCACGCTAGGATCGTACGAACGCGATCGTTATGAGTACGCTACACCCCTGGGCAAATGGATCGCATTGCATGCGCGGGCTAATACGTCATTGGTGCCGTTTGCCGGATCAACTGCTGATAGCAAGTCACGCAGGCCGCAACTGGTGCGACGGCTGCTCGGGCGACTCGGGCTGAACGGCGATCAAGATGAGTTGGTGGGACGGATACTGGAGGCCATCTTCGAGCAGATCGTTGGACGTGCGCATGGCGACTTTTCCTCTTGGGTTGAAGCCGAAGACCGCGATGCGGGATTTGGTGCACGGCTTGCTTTTCGGTTGAAGCTGGCCGGCCTCTGTGTGCGTCGCCCCCTACAGTTGTTCCGATGTAAGCTGACGGGGGAACTTTGGCCACGCTCACTGGCTGGTCTTTCGACCGTGCCCGGCGATGGTGATTGTGACTTGCACCCGGTCACTAGGGAGGACTCTGACCGCGACTTGCGTTTTGCGCGGGCGCGCGAAGAATTTCGGCACTCTGAGATCTTCCGCATGGGAAATTGGTCAGATGAGCATTCGGCGCAGCTGAAGGCTGAGGAGAATCGGCGCCTGCAGCACTTGTTCGCATGCGGAGCCCGCAATGTACTGTCGGCGACCACGACGCTGGAAGTGGGCATCGATATTGGCGGGCTCTCAGCAGTCTTGCTTGGGAACGTCCCACCATCTCGCGCAAATTACCAGCAGCGCGGTGGGCGTGCTGGTCGGCGCGCGGACGGTTCATCGATGGTGTGTACATATGCGCACCATCGACCATTCGATCTGGCCGTATTTAGCGCATTCAACGATTTCTACAGCAAGCCGCTACGAAGGCCGGTGGTGCGGTTGGAGCGCGAGCGATTTGGGCGCAAGCACTCTCATGCGTTGCTGTTGGGTGAATTCTTTCGCCGCATTTACCCGGCAGGAAAATCGACGGGCACGATGACCGCATATAACCAAATGGGCTGGCTGTGCGACGAGCCGCGGGTACCGAGGCAGATTCCGGACCAAGCTCGCATCGAGACGTTCGAAACCTCGCAACACTGTGCACTCAACGTTGATCATCCGTGGTTTGTGCCTGGAGGCGCGCCGTTCGAGCAGTTTGGACGCTTCCTGGATTACCTCATCGGGGTTAGTGAGGGGATAAGAGCAGATTTGGCGCGACTTCTCGTACGCACTCCGCTCGAAGGGTGCGCGGATGTTGTTATTGCAGAGGCTCGGGCCAGTTTTGCCGAAGCCTGCGCAATATGGAAAAAGGACTATTCGGGACTGAAAGTCGCTTGGCTTGCCGCAGTCGCATCCGGCGCGAAAAACTCGGTACTGAACGCGATCCACCACCAAGCAAAGGCTCTTTGGCAGACAGAGACGATCGCGGCCCTGGCGGAGAAGCGATTCCTGCCGCGCTATGGCTTTCCCATTAGTGTGCAGGCGCTCACCGTGCAAACAGATGGTGCGGAAGAGCCCGTTCAGTTCCAGAGAAGCTCAACCCTAGCTTTAAGTGAATATGTACCAGGGTCCGTATTGCTGGGCGGAGGCAAAAGTTACTCGTCGCACGGCGTATTGAGCTTCTGGTCGGAGACCGGCAACAGGAGCTTCGGCCTGCGCAAATACCTGTACCATTGCACGAACGGTCATCAATGGACGGAACTCCAACCATTAGCAGTCGAGGTTTGCCCCCGCTGCCAGGCACCGCTGGCACACTCAAAGAAGGACCTTCTTTTGCCGCGGTTCGGATACTCGACTGCAATATGGGATGGGCCGACGTGGGAGACAGACCAAGAGCGGGTGGGGGCAACCCAGGTTCTTGCGTCGATGTTACTTTCCGCGACACCTGCACCCCCGACGGAGGGGTTCGCGGGCATTGCCGGGCTGTGCGCGCAGTTGTTCGAGAATGCCGATCTGCTCGCGATAAACACGGGACAATACGAATGTGGTTTCGCCCTTTGCACCCGCTGTGGTTTTGCAGACAGCATGCGCAGCACAACTGACGATCTGCCGAGTCTCGATGGTGTGCCATTCCGCGAGCATCTGCCAATCGAGGGAAAGAATCGTAATAATCGTCCTTGCTGGAAGCATGACGAGGACGAATTGGTGATCCGGCACCTGCACTTTGCCGCCGAGCACAACACGGATTTGTTGCAACTTGACCTGCAGCGCAACAGCTCACTGTGCACTCCCCCCATGGCAATAACTTTCGCGCATGCGGTCCATCTTGCAGCGGCCGAGCTTCTTGAAATTGACGTCCGTGAGATAAGCCTGTCAACTGAAGATCTCCGTCAAGCGACCACGTGGCGTTTTCATCTCTACGATAGCGATGCCGGCGGGTCCGGACACGTCGCAGAATTGGTCGCGAGACAGACGGAACTTAGAGAAGCTATTCTTAGAGTGATACGGCGAGGTTCTCCTCATGACAGTCATTGTCGTGATGCGTGTCTACGATGCTTGTTGACCCAAGACAGTCAGGAGGCGTATGCAGCAGGACTGCTCGACCGCCGTGGGCTACTTGAAGTACTTGGTTGCTAGAGGCTGTTATTAAGTTTGTTCCTGTGTTTTGAAACAGATGAGCGATTTGGCTTTCTGTCGTGCATCCTGGGGTTGTGGGACGGCGTGAGCGACAGGGGTATCCGAGCGATGTGACGGATGAGG
>JBARFA010000168.1:0-24143 GCA_049796755.1 Acidobacteriaceae bacterium | reverse complement strand
GACCCAGGCAGCGCGCGAGCGGGAACAGATTCTGCTGGAACACATGCCGCTGGTGCGGATGGTGGCCTACCGCATGCTGGAGCGGCTGCCGCAGCATGTCGAACTGGACGACCTGGCAAATGCCGGTGTGGTGGGGCTGATTGACGCCTACAAC
This sequence comes from Acidobacteriaceae bacterium, assembly GCA_049796755.1. GTDB lineage: Bacteria > Acidobacteriota > Terriglobia > Terriglobales > Acidobacteriaceae > JAKAAZ01. Next base: position 23,989 of record JBARFA010000168.1, on the reverse strand, counting down.
AAATTTGATCCGAAAAAAGAAGTTCTGTTTCGCAGTTATGCGGCGGTGCGGATACGGGGAGCCATCCTGGATAGTTTGCGCGGGATGGATTGGGCACCGCGGGAGATCCGCCGCAAGGCACGCGAAATGGGAGAAGCGACGCAGCGCCTGATCCAGCGCCTGGGGAGGAAACCGCAGCAGAGTGAAGTTGCGGCCGAACTGGGGATGGCGTTTGCGTCGTTTCAGGAACTGCTGCTGACGGTGAAAGGGCTGGAGATCGGCAGTCTGCAGACGCCGCATCGTGAGGGCTCGGCGGACGAGGAAATCGTTTACGTCGAGGCCAACCCGGACGACGATCCGCTGCACCGGTGCATGCGCAGCGAGCGAGCGGCGAAGTTATCGGCAGTGGTGGCGGAGTTGCCGGAGCGGGAGCAGCGGGTGCTGCAGATGTATTACGTGGAAGAGATGACACTAAAGGAAATTGGCCTGGTGTTGGGGCTGGTGGAGTCGCGAGTCTCGCAGATTCGTACGGCGGTGCTGGAAGTTTTGCGAGCGCGGCTGGGGTGTGATGCGATGTGGCAACAAGCGTGATTGCGATCACCGCCAAGGATATTTCTCAGGGAACATCGTTCAATACAGTCCGTGGAGAAGTTCAATCCAGGAGTGAACGATTATGCCCACAAGTAAATTTCTGGCCGATCCTGAAGTCGAGGAGGCCACTGTATACTCCTCACTGCGCAGCCGAGGCGTTTCGCGGAGGCGATTTCTGCAGTTCTGCTCTGTGATGACGGCAACGCTGGCGTTGCCGGACATATATATGACGCGCGTGGCCGACGCGTTGGAGACCAAAGCCAAGCCGGTGATGGTGTGGCTGGAATTCCAGGATTGCGCGGGCAATTCTGAGTCGATGTTGCGGTCGTCCTCTCCGGACATTGCCGCGTTCGTGCTGGACCTGGTCTCGCTGAATTATCACGAAGTGCTAATGGCGGGTTCTGGCAAGCACGCGGACAAGGCACTCGCGGACAGCATCAGCCAATACAAAGGGAAATATCTGGTGGTGGTAGAAGGCGCGATTCCCCAGGGGGATGGCGGCGGGTACTGCACCATTGGCGGACGCACGGCGTTGAGCATTGTGCAGGAAGTCTGCAAGGATGCGGCGGCGGTGATTGCGGTGGGAGCGTGCGCGTGGGATGGTGGCCTGGTGGCCGCCAGTCCGAACCCGACCGGCGCGGCGGGAGTGCAGGCCGTGCTGCCGGGAACGACGGTGGTGAACCTGGGCGGATGTCCGCACAATCCGGCGAATACCGCTGCGGTACTGACGCACTATATTACGTTCGGCGAGTTGCCGCCGCTCGACCAGTACAATCGCCCGCTCTTTGCCTACGGACGCTTGATCCACGACCAGTGCGAACGCCGCGCCCATTATGATGCCGGTGAGTTTGTCGAGGAATGGGGCGACGACGGCAGCCGCAAGGGATATTGCCTGTACAAAATGGGATGCAAGGGGCCGGAGTCGACCTACAACTGCCCGACAGTTCGCTGGAACAGCGCGACCAGCTGGCCGGTGAAGGCCGGACATGGCTGCATCGGCTGTGCGGCGCCGCGATTCTGGGATACTCGTTCGCCATTCTACCGACGACTGCCCAGTGTTCCTGGCTTTGGCGTCGATGTGCCAATTGGCGAAATCGGCGCAGTGATGCTGGGTGCGGTTGCGATTGGCAGTGCGGCCCATGGCATCTCGCGCGCCGTTCGATTCCGCAACGAGCCCAGCGAACACAACACTTCTGCAGATCCTGAATCCAGCACACCGCCCAACGGGAAGCCAAGCCCGAATGAAAAGGAGAATTAAGTATGGCACGCGTGGTCATTGATCCAGTTACACGAATTGAAGGGCATCTGCGGATTGAGGCAGAGATGCAAGGCGGCAAAGTGTCGGACGCGTGGAGCTCCGGAACCATGTTTCGCGGTATTGAGATTATCTTGCGCGATCGCGATCCGCGAGAGGCATGGATCTGGGCGCAGCGGATTTGCGGCGTGTGCACAACGGTACATGCCATGGCGTCGGTGCGAGCGGTGGAGAATGCGCTGGGCGTGGAAGTGCCGGACAATGCGCGCCTGCTGCGCAACATTATCGCCTCGTCGCAGAATGTGCAGGACCACGTGATTCACTTCTACCACCTGCATGCGCTGGACTGGGTGGATGTGACGGGCGCGCTGAAAGCCGATCCGGCGAAAACGTCGCAGATCGCGCAGTCAATTTCTGACTGGCCGAAGTCGAGCACAACCTATTTCAAGAGCGTGCAGGATCGCGTGAAGGGACTGGTCGCGAGCCGGCAGCTGAGCATTTTTACCAGCGGATATTGGGGTCACCCGGATTATCGCTTGCCGCCTGAAGTGGATTTGCTGGCGGTGGCGCATTATCTGGAAGCTCTGGAATTTCAGCGGGAATACATTCGCATGCACGCGGTGCTGGGCGGAAAAAATCCGCACCTGCAGACATTTCTTGTCGGCGGCATGGCGACATCGATGGACCCGAACGAGCCGCAGGCAGTGCTGAATCCGGAAAGAATCGATCTGTTGCGGAAGCTGGCGGCGATGGGCAACACGTTTGTGAACCAGGTGTACATCCCCGACCTTCTTGCGATTGCTTCGTATTATCCGGACTGGTTTCAGCGTGGCGAGGGCCTCGGCAATTTCATGACCTACGGCGATTATCCCGCGGGAAGTTTGAAGACGGTTGCGAGTTATGGATTCAAGCGGGGCATGATTCTCAATCGCGATTTGTCGACGGTCCACCCAGTGGATCCCGCGCAGATCACGGAGAACGTGGCCCGCTCCTGGTATGAGTACGATGGGGCGAGCGGAACGTCGCTGCATCCGTCGGAAGGGCAGACCCATCCGAAATATGCAGGCCCGCAGCCTCCATATGAATTTCTGGATGTGGAAGCGAAATATTCCTGGTTGAAATCACCGCGCTATAACAACACCGCAGTCGAAGTGGGACCATTAGCGCGCATGCTGGTAAATTATGCCGCCGGCCAACCCGATGTTAAGTCTGCAGTTGACGGGGCCCTCCAGGCCGCCAAGCTGCAGCCTCAAGCCCTGTATTCCACGCTGGGAAGAGTCGCAGCGCGAGGGCTTGAGGCAAAAGTTCTAGCCGCAAAAGTACCCGGCTGGATCGACGAGCTGGATGCGAACATGAATCGCGGGGAACTCCGAATTCACAACGGAGAAATGTGGGATCCGGAGTCGTGGCCCAAGCAGGCGCAGGGGGCAGGATTGCACGAGGCGCCGCGAGGTTCGCTGGGACACTGGGTGGAGATCGAGGATCAAAAGATCAAAAACTACCAGGTGATTGCGCCGACTACGTGGCTCGCGGGTCCGCGCGACGCAAACGGAGTGCGAGGCGCCTATGAGGCGTCGCTGCTGAATACTCCGCTGGTAAATCCTGAACAGCCGCTGGAAATTCTGCGGACGGTGCATTCTTTCGATCCTTGCCTGGCCTGCGCGGTTCATGTCGTCGACGCGGCCGAAGTGGAACTGGCGCACGAAATTCTGACCTGCGTGTAAGGAGGAGCCCATGGCAACAACAATTGCAAGCGCAGCGCAGGCCGGAAAGCGAATCGTGCGCTATTACGTGTGGGAACTGCCGGTTCGGCTGGTTCACTGGGCACTTTTCTTCAGCATCGCGATCTTGTCTGTGACCGGCTACTACATCCATAGTCCATACCTGATTGCCCATGGCAGCGGCGCATACGTGATGGGCACGATGCGCGCAATTCATCTGAGTGCGGCCGTTATTTTTCTGGCAGCGTTATTGCTTCGGGCGTATTGGTTCTTCGCCGGAAATCAATTTGCGCGCTGGCGTGCTTTTCTGCCGATCACCGGGACGCAGCGCAAGAACCTGAAAGAGACGATTCGTTATTACGCATTGCTGCGCTATTCACCCCCGCTGACCATCGGCCACAACATGCTGGCTGCGCCGGTGTACGCGATTATCTATGTTCTTTGCGCAGTGGAAGGTTTGACCGGCCTGGTGATGTATAACGCGCAGCTGAAGGCGCCATTTCTGAACGCTGTTGTGGGATGGATTCCGCAAGTGGTGAGCATCCAGACACTACGGTCGATCCACTTTTTCCTGATGTTTGCCTTCTGGGCGTTTCTGGTCCACCACCTCTATAGCGCGATCCTGACTGCGATGCATGAGCGCGACGGTCTGATGGACAGCATCTTTACCGGCAACAAGTCGGTGAGCAGCGAGTTGCTGGAGGAGACCAGCCTGGATCTGCTGGAGCAGGAGAAGACGGTCGATGCCGCACATCGCTAGCGCCCAGAGCACAAAGACAATCGCTGTGCTGGCACTGGGAAACCTGATGCATGGCGATGACGGCGTGGGAATCCACCTGCTGCGAGCGCTTGAGTCGCAAAACGAAAAATTGACGGCTGAATGCGAAGCGCGTGGGATCGACTTGAGATGGATTGAAGGCGGAACGCAAGGGTTGGAGCTGACGCACTCCCTCGATGGTGTGGATTATTTGTTGGTGCTGGACGCTGTTGCAATGCAGCAGACGCCGGGAACCGTTGCGCGATATGCAGGGGACAGTTTGTATCAGCTGCCCGCGGGGCGAAGCGTACATTTGATGGGATTGTCAGACCTGTTGGCGGCGATCCAACTTCTGGGGGATCCTCCGCGCGACGTGATTCTGCTGGGCGTTGAACCGGCGAGCACAGCGTGGGGCTTGGAGATGTCGGTGGAAGTGGCGGCTGCGTTGCCGCTGCTGCTGGGCGTGGCAGAGAAGCAAATTGTTGCATGGATAGAATCGCCCGAGCATGGGCAATGCAGCGGATCGTGTGGCTGCAGGTCTGCGGGCCAATGCCGCTCCGACAAGGTAGTTTCAGGAACTGTAGCGCTGATCTAGTTGGTTGCGAGGGCCTGCATCACAGAAGCTTCCTGCGCAAGCTGGCGTTTGCGTTCCAGTTTGTAGCGCAGCGTGATCAGCATGACGCCCCATACGAACCAGCCAGCCAGGTTCCACCAGACCGCAGGCCACATGCTGGGATCGAGCCCGGAATTTGGGCCGCCGCCGATGACCGGCGAAGGATGCTGGGTGCGCCACCAGCGAATCGACATATACACGATGGGAACGTCGATGGCTGCGAAGATCGACAACACGGCGGCGAGAGTTTGCGTTTGTCCGCCGGCGGTGAAGCGGCGCAGCAGCAGATAGCTGACGTAGATGAGCCACAACATCAGGAAGCTGGTGAGTCGTTCATCCCATGTCCACCAGATACCCCACACAGGACGTGCCCACAACATGCCGGTGGCGAGGCCGATGGTGCAAAAGACCAGCGTCATCTCCGCGGAAGCAAGAGCAAGAGCGTCGGCCTTTTGGGCGCGCAGCGGATTGGAATTTCGCGTGGAAAGAAAAACCAGCGAGGCGATGAAGTTGATGTAAGGGAAAATCAGCGCCATAATGGCGGACGGGAAATGGTAGTAGAAGATACGCTGGATCTCGCCCATGGTGGCTTCCGTGGGCGCGACCCAGATGGCCTGATACATCCCGACGGACAACAGAACCAGAGCCAGCGGTAATCCGATCAACAGAGTTTTTTTCATGGTAAGAACCAGAGCCTGTGCCACTGGATAACGTGCCGTTACCTTTTACAAAACTTTCTATATCAGTCCCGATGATTTCCGAAAGTCTACTACAGAATCGATGCAGCCGAAGCAATCCTGCTACGGCTCATTGCGGTTGCGCCATGCTGGCTGTTTGCTTCGGCTTCTCTCCCGGCTTGGCAGGAGCATACTTTGAGGCGCACTTGGCCTGAATCTGGCTGGCGTGAAAGACGCCATCGCGACCGTACATACCGACGGCCAGCGCCTGGGCATTGTCTTTAAAGGTGTCGGGCGGAGGATCGCCGCCGGTGTAGTTGACCCGGAGTTTGCGGCCCTGCTCCATCAGAACGAACTGCGCGTGCGCGCCGTCGCGTGTGATTGAACCTGGCTCGACATTGCCGGCAACGCGCAGGTGGCGTGTGTAGGCGCGGCTGCCCATCGACTGCAATTCCTGAATGGTGACGTAATAGCTTTTGTTCGCACGGACGCCAGTCACGGCCAGATACAAGATGGTTCCAACAATGACAACCGTGGCAATGGTAACGCGGAGCCCAACAGAATTTTTCTGCACTGAACATCTCCTGCACATCAACTTCGAGACTAGAAGCTGTCTCATACACTCAAAATCGCTCGATACGTCTGCTGTGAGACGCGCAATCAAAGCGGGTCCCAGGTCGTTGTCCGAAGCCGCAACGCCATCGATGAGACATCTTCTACCTTCCAGTATGCGCCAAAAATCAGCGAAATGAACAGCGATTCTGCGCGTCTGGAGTGACCTGCATCACCGCATGCGGTGACGCGGAAAGATATACCTGAAGCCTACGTAAAACTTTTCCAGCTCCACTTCGCCGCTACACCAACAAGCCATTGAGGGGTCCCAGATGCGCGTGACCACTGCACCAGCCAAATGGTTTGATTCGGTTCATTGGCAGACTGCCGTGCTGATCTTCATGTCGATTGCCATGGCGGCAGCTTTGATAACCAAATTCATTGCGCATTCTTCCCCCGTCACGGTGGACACGCTGCTGCTCGTCGGCATTCTTGGATCCTGCCTGCCCATCCTGGTTGAGCTGATCGGAGAAATCGCTCAGGGAAATTTCAGCGTCGACTTGCTGGCCGCAATTTCCATCGTGACCGCGCTCATCCTGCATGAGTACTGGGTCGCGGCCATTGTGATTTTGATGCTTTCCGGCGGACAAACGCTGGAGACCTATGCCACCCGCCGCGCTTCTTCGGTGCTTGGAGCGCTGGCGAAACGCATGCCGGAAGTGGCTCACCGGGTCAACGCAGACCGGCTGGTCGTGGATGTACCCAGCGGAGAAATTGCAGTTGGCGATCTGGTCATGCTGTATCCGCATGAATTGTGTCCGGTGGATGGAATTGTGATGGACGGCCTGGGCAGCATGGACGAGTCGTACCTGACCGGCGAGCCGTACTTGATGGAGAAAGCTCCGGGGACAAACGTGCTGTCCGGAGCGATCAATGGAAATTCCGCATTGACGATTTGCGCGACAAAAATCGCGCGCGACTCGCGCTATGCCAAGATTGTCGAGGTGCTGCATGCATCGGAAGAAGATCGCCCGGCGATTCGACGGTTGGGCGATCGCATCGGAACATGGTATACGCCGCTGGCGGTGTTGATTGCGGCGGCGAGCTGGCTGTTCAGCGGACATGCCGAGCGCTTTCTTGCGGTGCTGGTGATTGCGACGCCGTGCCCGCTGTTGATTGCGATTCCAGTGGCGATTATCGGTGCGATATCCGTGGGCGCGCGATACGGCATCGTGATTAAAGATCCCTCCATCCTGGAGAAACTGGATTCCTGCAAAATTTTGATCGTCGATAAAACGGGGACATTGACCTACGGCGAGCCGAGTTTGACGGAAGTGATTCCGCTGAGCTCGATACCGCGGGAGACGTTGCTGCAGTTTGCGGCCAGCCTGGAGCGGTACTCGAAACATCCGCTGGCGAAGGCGGTGCTCGATGCTGCCGATCGCGCGCACCTTCCACTGATCAGTGCAGGTGAAGTTTCAGAAGCGCCGGGCACAGGATTGACGGGCGAGATTCACACTCACGAGTGGACGCTGACCGGTCGCGGACGCATTGATGAAACGCTGGCGAGCCGATTACCGCCGACCGTGCCGGGGCTGGAATGCGTACTTCTTCGCGATGGGGAGCTGGCCGGGCTGCTTCGATTTCTGGATGAGCCGCGCGGCGAGAGCCAGCCGTTCCTTGCGCACCTGGGACCGAAGCACGCCATCGAGGAGATCGTGCTGCTCTCTGGGGATCGGCCTGCGGAGGTGGCGCAGTTTGCCAGCACCATGGGGTTGAAGCATGTGTATGGCGGCATGAGCCCGGAGCAGAAGTTGGCAATCGTGCGGCGCATGACGGCGCAGGCGCCCACGCTGTATTTGGGCGACGGCATCAACGATGCACCAGCGATGATGGCGGCGACAGCAGGCGTGGCCTTGGGCGTGAACAGCGATATTACGACGGAGGCGGCGGGAGCGGTGATTCTGCAATCGTCGCTGGCGGGCGTGGATGAGCTGATGCACATTGGTCGTCGCATGCGGCGGATTGCGCTGACCAGCGCTGTGGGCGGAATGCTGCTAAGTCTGGCGGGAATGTGCGCTGCATCACTCGGATATTTAACGCCGATTCAGGGTGCGATTGCGCAGGAGGTGATCGATTTGTTGTCGATCTTGAACTCGCTGCGCATGATTCTTCCGGTGGGCCAGCTCAGCGATTTTCATCTGCCGGTGAGTGCGGGCAAAAGTGGGTAAAGTTTCTTTTTGTTCGAGCATCCTGCGCTTCCAGGCGTCAGAAACGATACATGGGGCACCGATATGGATTCATCTGAGCTTGGCCACCCGCCCACGTTACTCCTTGAATAGTGCTTGGCCGGTGACGATGATTGCCGATGACCCGAAACCACTACCGTAAATGAGTGCTAACGGAAGCCAGTTATGCCATGCAAAACCGGCATACACGGGAGAAGCGATGAGAGTGACGGGTGCGAGTACGATGGAGGCAACAACTCCCCAGAAGCCTACAACTTTGACAATGATTGCCAGACAAAGAATGAAGCCCCAAACCCCGCCGACGATGAATATGAAATAGCCGATTAATTTCAGAAAACTTCCAGCAATAGCGCTCATATTGATCGTTCTGCGGCATTCCTTCGCAGCCGCCGTGGCAATCCTTCCATATTGTGACCGTAAATCGCGCGAACACGTCTTGATTTACGGAAATACATCCACAATGCGACAAGCAGTGCAGACCTTATCCAATTTCAACTACATCTGATCTCGACAGTGGGAGGGGGAGCAAAATTTCTACATATAGAAAAAAGCAAAGGTAATATAGGAGGCTCGGTCTGGAGTACAGATTTTTCCTATCCCACTCAAGCCAACAGATGGCTTGAATGGGGCACTAGTTCAATCGCCAGGGGAGGCGTGGGGGAGGGCCTTGGGCTCGTAGGGGCAGAAGGGATCGCTGGCCAGCGGATCGCCTGTATAGGCGAAGGCGCGGGCGCGGGACCCGCCGCAGAGCGCGGAATATTCGCAGACGCCACACTTGCCCTTGAATTGGCTGGGCGCATGCAGCCCGCGGAAGATGGGCGAGTTGCGATAGATATTTGCCAGCGTGTCGTTGCGAATGCTGCCGACGGCGAGAGGCAAAAAGCCGGCAGGATACACATCGCCCTGGTTGGAGACGAACATAATGCCGTGGCCGTCGCGAATACCAAATCCACGATAAACGGGCGTGCGCTCGATTTCCTGCGCGGACATTCCCTCGCGACGCATCTCGGTTAACGCGATACGCCGATAGGACGGCGCTTCGGTTGTCTTCACCTGAAAGGGCGCGGTGCGGGAGAGATCGTAAATCCAGCGCATCAGCTCTTCGCCGTGTTCCGGCGAAACGGGCTGCAGCGTTTTGCCGCGGCCGACAGCGATCAGGAAAAACAGACTCCATCGCATCACCTTCATGGACTTCAGCAACTCAAAGATGGCGGGCAGATCGTCGGCGGTTTCTTCTGATACCAGAGTGTTCACCTGAATGGGAAATCCTAATTCGCCGGCGTCTTTCATGGCGCGGATGGTCCAGTCAAAGCAGCCGGGGACGCCGCGGACCGCTTCATGACGCGCTGCGGTAGAACCATCCAGGCTGAGGCCAAGGCTGTCGATACCATGGGCCTTCAACTTTTCTAACTTGTCACGGGTGAGCTCTGGCGTAGCGCTCGGAGTAATGGAAACAGTGAGGCCAAGACCGCGGGCTTCATCGATCAGCTCGAAAATGTCGGTGCGCTTGAGTGGATCGCCGCCGGTCAGGATAAGGTGCGGCTTGTCGAACGCAGCAATCTGGCGCAGCAGATCTTTGCTCTCTGCGTTGGTCAACTGATCCGGGTGCGCCTCAGAAACGGCCTCGGCGCGACAGTGGCGGCAGGCCAGGGCGCAAGCCTGCGTCATCTCCCAATACACCAGCATGGGATTCTTTGAGTAGTCGTGGGCCGAGGGCCGATGGGAAGGCCGGGGTGTAGTGGTAGAGAGCGTTCGAATATCGACGGATGTCATAAGTCATCTTCTCCTTGCGAGGAACCGAGGCGGCGAGAGGCGCAGGTTCGTCCACCGGCTCAGGATTGGTGAGGCTGTTGGCGATTTTGCTGGCCGTCTTCATGCCGCTGGAAATGCAGTCGGGAATTCCGGCGCCATGATAGGCTGCGCCGGCCAGATGCAAGCCGGGATGCCACGAGGCGATGTGTTCGAGTTCAGCAACGCGGTTGCCGTGGCCGACGTCATACTGCGGGTTCGCTTTCTGCCAGCGATAGGCTTTCGCCAGAACCGGCTTCGCGTCGATGCCCATAATGGTGAACAGTTCCTCGCGGACGATTTGAATCAGGGCAGCCTCATCCTGCTCTGCCAGAAATTCTGCGCGTGCGCCGCCGATAAAAACGCGAATCAATTCACAATCGTCAGGCGCGCGATGCGAAAACTTTTGCGAAGACCAGGAGCAGGCCGTGATCCGGCGCCTGACGGAGTGCGGAACCAGGAAACCAGTGCCGTGCAGCGGCGATTTCAAATCGCTGCGTTTGAACGCGAGTGAGACCGTTGCGGTGGAAACGTAGCGAATGCTGCGCAGTTTAAACGCGAGCACAGGATCCAGGCCACGAACCAGATCGGCGGTAACGTCCGCGGGAGTAGCGAAGACGATCTCGTCGGCCCAGAGCCGCGTGCCATCGTTCAGATCGATCTGGTAGCGATCGAGCACGCGGTTGACGCAGACGACTTTGCGATTGAGCAGAATTGTTTCCTGCTTGAGGCGAGCGATCAGCGCATCGACAAGTTGCTCCAGGCCGCCGCGCAACGTCATGAACATGGGGGAGGGCTTAGGCTTGGAACCGGCGGGAACAGGATTGCGGGCTTTGGCGCGATTTCTCTTGAGAATGCCGCGCAACAGACTACCGTGTTGCTTTTCCATCTCTAGAAACATGGGGAAGGTACTTTGCAGGCCAAGTTTTTCAGGATCGGCGGCGAAGATGCCTGCCATTAAAGGAGCCGCAATTTTTTCCAGCGCCTCGGTACCGAGACGCCGGCGAGTGAAGCTGGCCAGGCTTTCGTCTCCTTCTTCTTCGCGGCGCGGAATCAGCAGTTCCATGCCCATGCGCAATTTTCCCCGCCAGGAAATGAGCCGCGAGCGAAGGAAGGGAAGCATCATGGTGGGGGCCATGAGCATCATGCCTTCTGGAAGCGGATGCAGATCGTCTCGATTCCAGACATAGGTTGGTTTACCGATGCTGGAACCGATGAGCTGGTCTGCAAGGCCTAGATCGCGACAAAGTGTGATGGCTGCGGGCTTTTGTGTGATGAAGGAATCGGGTCCGCATTCCACTGTAAAGCCATCTTGATGGGCAGAGAGAATTTTTCCGCCGAGGCGCGATGAGCTTTCAATCAGCGTGGTCTCGACTGCGGCGCCGGCATATTGCTGCAGATAATAAGCGGTGGCCAGCCCGGTAATTCCTCCGCCAATGATCACGATATTTTTCATGCCGTCGCCTGCTCTGAGTACGTCTGCGAGTGCTGGCCTTGCAGCCTGGGGTGATGGGGGGAGGGCTGCAAAGCCGGTTTACTATCCCCAACGGTAGCGATTCAAACCGGGTCATGCAGTGATCAAGGTCACATCGCAGATTTTGCCTGGAGGTGTCTGCTGGAGACACGCGGAAAGGGATGTTGTCGACGCAGAAACCATGGTGCTGAAGATTACACAATTAAGACACGCTCGCGCGGTGCAAAGTGCAAGAATGGAACCGCGATGAATCCAACTCCCCTCATCATTCAAGGCGGCATGGGCGCAGGCGTGTCGAATTGGCGCCTGGCGAATGCCGTCTCTCGTCTTGGACAACTTGGCGTTGTCTCCGGTACAGCCCTCGATCAAATTCTTGCGCGACGACTGCAGGATGGCGATCCTGGTGGGCACATGCATCGCGGGCTGCGCGCGTTTCCGTTTCCTGCAATGGCAGAGCGCATTTGGCAGCGATACTACATTGCGGGCGGGAAGGGTGAAAGGACTCCGTATCAACCCGTGCCTCGCCATGCGAAAGACAATCCGCGCGCCTTGGTTGAACTGGATATTGTCAGCAATTTTGTAGAAGTGTTTCTGGCGCGCGAAGGGCACGACAATCCAGTCGGCATCAATTATCTGGAGAAAATTCAGACAGCGCATCTTTCGACAATCTATGGCGCCATGCTGGCGGGAGTTGGAACTGTAATTATGGGCGCCGGGATTCCGCTGAAGATTCCCGGTCTGCTGGATGGATATGTCGAGCATCAACCCGCAGAGTACGCGATTCATGTGACCGGCGCGCTGGAGGGCGACGACACGACGGCGCACTTCAATCCGCGTGACTACATGGACTGTGGCCTGGCCCCGCTCACGCGGCCGACCTTTTTTGCCATTGTGTCCTCCAACACGCTGGCGACCACGATGGTGAAGAAGGCCAACGGAAGAGTCGACGGGCTTGTCGTGGAGATGAAGACGGCGGGCGGTCACAATGCTCCGCCGCGGGGCAAGATGCAATTGTCGGATGCGGGCGAGCCGATGTATGGCGAGCGAGATGCAATAGACATTGCCAAGCTGCGCGAACTGGGAGTGCCGTTCTGGCTGGCCGGAGGCTATGGGCATCCGGAAAAATTGCGCGAAGCATTGGCGCAGGGTGCGGCAGGAGTTCAGGCGGGAACGGCATTTGAATTCGCTGAGGAGTCGGGCCTGCGGGAGGATTACAAGCGCGCGCTGTTGCAGAAGGCTGTTGCCGGCGAGGCGAATGTGTTCACCGACCCGCTGGCGTCACCGACCAGATTTCCCTTCAAAGTGGCGTGTTTGGAAGGTACTGGCTCAGAGCCCGAGGTGTATGCGGCAAGGCCGCGCATTTGCGATCTTGGATTTCTGCATGAGCCGTATCGAACTCCAGAAGGAAAGATTGGATATCGCTGTGCTGCAGAGCCGGAGAGCCTGTATGTTGCGAAGGGTGGCAGCGCAGAGGATGCGGCGGGAAGAAAGTGTTTGTGCAATGCACTGCTGGCGAACATTGGCTACCCGCAGGTAAGAAATGGGAGCCGCACGGAGCAGGGAATTGTGACCGCGGGCGATGACCTGTGCAGCGTACCCTTGTTTCTTCCGCCGGGGCAATCCACATACAGCGCCGCCGATGTCATTGCGAAGTTGTTAGAGGGAGCGCCAGCATCCCGTGGCAGCGTCGCTGGGGAGAAGCGCAGTCGGCGTGATTCTGCGCGGTCGATTGAAGTTCCGATATGCGCGGAGCTCGAGACCGTCTAAGATTCTGCTGCGCAAGGAATGTAAGGATTTCGATTTGCGATGATCGCCCGCAGGCGAAGATTCGACGCTGCGGGGTATTCAGCGGGGCTTCCGTTTGCAGGGAAATAAGTGATGCTCATCACTTGCACATGTATTGTTCGTCACCGCCGCAGGGCGAGGCTCCGGTTCAGCCTTATATGAGGGACACTCCTCCGAGGGAGGTAGCTTATGGCACAGTCCACCCAACCAGGCTGCACAGTTGAACCCAAGAAAGTTATTCCTGCATTTGAGAAACTCCTGGTCGCCACTGACTTTTCCAGGTCTTCCATCGCAGCCCTTTCCTACGCGGAAAATCTGGTCCATCTCTACGGCCAGGAATTGCTCCTGACTCATGTGGTGAATTCCGGAAACACGTCACACCCCGAACCGAATGCAGTGCTCACTGCGCCCGAGATCGGGCAGGCCATGGCAGAGGATCTGGAGCAGTTGACGAACCAGCTGCGGCGTCGAGGGATTCAGGCTCGTGCCATTCTGTCTGAAGGTCCAGTGGCGGATGCGCTGGAGGCGCTGGTCCAGCAGGAGAAGCCAAGTTTGCTGGTGACCGGCAACCATGGAGCGCATGGTCTGGAACGGTTGATCCTGGGATCGACGGCGGAAGCGATTCTGCGTAAGGTGTCTTGCCCGGTGCTGACAGTAGGACCGAGTTGCGTGAACGTTACCCGTAAAGACATTCCGTTACAGACGATTGTCTACGCGACCGTGTTGCAGCATCCGTCGCAGGCTGCGCTGCTCTATGCGGCTTCGCTAGCTCGGGAGTTGCATGCGCATGTCCAGCTGGTGCATGCGATTGATGAAATCAGCGACACGCCCGGGAATTCGCTCGACAAAGAAGTGCAATCGCAGTCGAATCTGCTGGCCGAGGCATTGAAGGGCTCAGATTGTAAGGTGACCGTGCATCGCGTGTATGGCGAGCCGGTGGAAGCGATACTTCGCAGGGTGATCGCGACGAAGGCCGACTTGATTGTGTCGGGATCTGAACGAGGCCGGAAGCTGGCGGCATTCATGCCGGCGGGCGTTGCCTATGGATTAATTCGCTCGGCGCCTTCCCCTGTGATTACATTCAAGCGGGAGGAACTGTATCATCGCGGGTAGACAAACCCAAACGGGGGACTGCGTATGGTCAGGGAAGCGAAAGTCCACACCACAGTTTTGGTTGCTCAGGGAATTTTGATGATTGCGCTGGGCCTCGCGCTATTTTGGGTGAGATCCACGATGACCAACATTGTGTTTGAGGCTACCGGCTGCATCGTTGCAGTGTTGTTGACAGCGGCCGGTCTGTTGCTGATCGGCGTGATTGATGCCATCGGTGGATTGGCGCTGCACCACGGACATCGACGCGAGTTGCATTTCTATTTATTTTTTGCGGCACTGGCCATGGGCGCAGGATTGTTTTTCTGGGTAAGTCCCTGGGGTTCTGTGCAGATGCTGGCAGTGCTCGCAGGACTTCAGGGATTGATCTGGGGCGGATGGGACCTGCGCTTCGCATCGCATATGCGCGATCACCCGCGGGAAAGAAAATCGCTACGCCTTCTGGGTGCCATCACGCTGGCACTTGGAGTGTTGTTGGTCCTTGCAATGGAATTTACCAGCCGAGGCGCGCTGTTTCTTTTGGCGATGTACGTGACCTACATCGGCATTCACATTCTGCTGATCGGCGTGTACATTTATCGCCCGTGGAAGAACGTCCTGCCACCGGGAAAACATGTGGATCCTCTATCCGGCACGAAACTGATCTGAACCCTGGTCGACGACGCGGTGCCGGAAGTGTTACTCGACTTCTTCGCCGGCGACGAAGACGGTTCGGATTTCAAGCGCACTCGTGACCGGCTGATGCGGCGACCAGTCGAAGAGAACGAGATCGGCATGCGCGCCGATGTGCAGGGTTCCGTTGCGACCGACAAAGTGACCGGGGTTTTCTGTGGCCATCTGGATTGCGCCGCCGAGCGAAACACCGTCGATGGAAGCGGCGTGCGCGATCCCGACCGGCAATGGACGATAGGCTCCGGCAAGAAAACTGCCGCCGGAAGCACTGACGATGCGGCCGTCCGACGTCACCTCCACCGCACCACCCACGTTTGCCTGATAGATCCCGGCCGGCATACCCCCCAGGGACACAACATCCGACACCAGAATGCTGCGGCTGATTGTTTTTGCGCGCAACATCGCCTTGAGGGTGTCAGTGGGTAGATGATGGCCATCGGCGATAAAGGTGGCGGCGAGCCGATCTTCCGCAAGCTGCGCCCACAACAGGTTCGGATGGCGTGGGAGCGGACTGCCGAGTCCATTGCCGAGATGGGTGGAGAGAGTGGCGCCGGCGTCGGTGGCTGCATGAATCTGAGCAGGCGATGCATGGCTGTGGCCGATAGCGACGACGATTCCTTTGTTGGCCAGCGCGGAAATGAACCTGAGAGCAACATCATTGTGAGGCGACACTGTGACCATGCCGACAAGACCATCGCACGCCGCCTGCCAGCGTTCAAATTCAGCAAGGTTCGCACGACGCACATGTTCGCGATCGTGAGCGCCGCGCGGACCATCTTTGGGCGAAATGAATGGACCTTCCACATGCACAAAGGGAATTGCATGGGCGACGACGGGATTGGCGCGTCTTGCGTCCGCAATCACTCGCAGCGCGCGAATGATTTTCTCTTCGGAGGCGGTGATAACGGTGGGAAGAAATGTTGTCACTCCCAGCGCGAGCATTTTTTTCGTCAAAGCGAAAATCACATCTGGATCAACGTCGTCCGCATTTGCGTCGCTGCCGAGATAACCATTCACCTGCAGGTCAATGAAGCCGGACGAGAGCCACGGCGCCTCTTCGATAGGGCTGGGAATGATGGCGCGAATCTGACCGTTCTCGATGATGACTTCCAGCACATTGCCGGTGGCGGGATCGCGCCCGGTGATGGATCGTGATTTCATCGTGACCTCATATGTGTCGCGCCCGGTTCGGTTTCTTGAGGTGGGCGATCAAGAGCGATGGCGCGGCCCTGCCGGCAAGATTCGTAGATGCTGATGACCGCTTCGAGCGCGCGATATCCGTCGACCGCGGAAACCAGCGGCGCGCGGCCGGTTGCGCAGGCATCGCCGAAGTCGAGAAATTGGCGCTCCAGTGTCACCGTGGAGATTGCCATGGGGTCGGAAGCGCCGGAGGCCATGGCGTGGTCGATCGGCGCTGGGTCGCCGGTGTCATCCTGAACATCCCAGCGAGTCAATTTGTCGCCGGTGACGATGGCCGAGCCTTTTGTTCCGTGAATCTCAATTCGCTCCGGATATCCCGGCCACAGCGCAGTGGAAGCCTGCAGAACGCCAGTGGCGCCCTTCGCGTAGGTGAGCAGCGCGTTCACCACATCTTCCGATTCGATCTGGTGCGCAGCCCCCAACTGCCATGTGGCCGAGACGCGATCGAGCGAGCCCATCAAATATAGAAGCACGTCGAGTTGATGGATCGCCTGATTGATCAACGCGCCGCCGCCCTCGCCGGCCCAGCTACCCTTGATGGGGCGGCTGTAGTATTCCGCGGAGCGATACCACTTGACGTAGGCGTCGGCTTGAATGATTTTTCCCAGGCGTCCGTCGGCGATCGCCTGTTTCAAGAATTTCGTTGAATCGTCGAAGCGATGCTGGCTGACGACGCCAAGCTGGATGCCTGAGCCGAGTGCCGCTTCCATCATTTTGCGCGCCGTTTCCAGGTTGGTCGCGATGGGCTTTTCGACGATGACATGCTTCTTCGTTTCTGCACTCAGTTCGACCGCAGGCAGGCGGAAACCGGGCAGGGTGCAGATGTCAACGACATCAACGTGCGGATGGCGGATGAGTTCTTCGTAGTTCGCGACGAATTCTGCTCCGGTGGCCTTCGCGAAGGCGCGACCTTTCTCCGCAGTGGTGTTGGTGCACACCGTGAGTTCCCAGCCAATGTTTCGATAGGCCTGCGTGTGCTTGTGCGACATAGCGCCGGTACCGATGATCCCTACTCGCAACGTGATTTCCTTTCGGGAGAGATGGTTATCGAAGCCACTGGTCGAGATGCTGCGCGACAAATGCATCATCGTTCAAGTGGGGATAGGCACGATACACGCGATCAATCTCTTCGCTCTGACCCGGCGACAGGTTCTCTTTCGGATCGAGGCACCAGATCCCTTCGAGCAGGCCCTGGCGGTGCAGCACCTCGTGAATGCCAGCGATGCAGCCGGCGAAGGTGTTGGCCGCGTCAAAGAAAGCCGCATTGGCATCGGTAATTTGCTGAGCGAGCGTGAGGTGATCCGGTGCGATGGCGCCGCGCGACTTTTTTGCGAGCTCGAGATGCGCGACCGCCGTTTTGGTCCAGACGGCCCAGTGACCCAGCAGGCCGCCGACGATGCGCGTGCTGTTGCCACCGAAATTAAATTCCGTCAGCAGGTCGATCAGGATGTTGTCGTCATTGCCGGTATATAAAGCGATTTCATGTTCGCGACCGGCGTCGAGTACGGCACGAATCACATCGATGGTCTGGTAGCGATTGAACGGAGCCATTTTGATGGCGACGATGTTTTCAATCTCGACAAATTGGCGCCAGAAGCGATAGGGGAAAATATGGCCGCCGGCGAGCGGCTGCAAATAAAAACCGACGATGGGGAGAATGGAAGCGATTGTACGGGCGCGGGCAAGCTGTTCGTCCAGAGTGAGCGATTGCAGACCGCCCATGCTGAGCAGGGCAGCGTCATAACCGAGCGAGCTGGCCAGTTCTGCCTCAGCTACCGCGGCATTGAGAGGGCCGCAGACGCCAGCGATTTTCACCATCTCGGACCCGCGGACTTCTTCCGCAGCCAGTTCCAGGACGGGCTTCAGCAGGCCAACATTGCGAATTGCAAATTGAGTGGTATGCACGCCAACGGCGACACCACCAGCTCCAGCGGCTCGATAGTACCGCGTGAGCGCGCGCTGACGACGCTCATCGAGCTTGCGTGTGCTGTTGAGAGCGAGCGGGTGGGCCGGAATGACAAGACCGCTTTTGAATTTCTCGCGCAGGGTCATCAGAATTTTCCGTCTCGCGTCTGGAAGTGTGTCGGCTTGTTCAGGCTTCTTTTGCCGCCGGCGATCCAATGAGCGGTCCACGCGATCATCTGATTCGGAGTGACGGTGGGATAGCCGAAGAGTTGATGTTGTTTTGCCGCGTTGCTCAAATACGCGGAGTTCGTTTCTTCGCCGGCGAAGATTGGCTCGCATCCGAAATGCTTGCCGAACTCCTCTGCAATCCAGCGAACGCTGAGAGTTTCGGGACCGGTGAGATTCAAAATAAACGGAGGCGACTGGCAATACTCAAAGGCGCGAAAACAGACAGAATTCGCGTCGCGCTGCCAGATCGCATTCAGCGCGGGCGTGCGGATGTCGAGTGGCTGGCGCTGAAATACAGCGTTGCCAATATCCGAGAGCACGCCATAGCGAAGGTCGACAGCGTAGTTGAGGCGCAGCAGCGTGACCGGAGTACCCCAGCGATGTGAACCGTATTCGAAGATGCGTTCGCGGCCGAGGACAGACTGCGCATATTCGCCGTGTGCATCGGGCGGCGTTTCTTCAACGGCTCCGCCAAGATGCAACGGTCGAAGCGGGTAGACATTGCCGCTGGAGAAGCAAACGATGCGCGAATTGCGATAGCGGCTGGCGACGAGTGCGGGAAGCTGGGTATTCATCGCCCAGCTGAGATGTTCGGCGCCGGTGGTTCCGAATTTTCGCGCCGCCATAAAAATCACGTTGGGCACATCCGGCAAGCGATCGAGCACGCCATCATCGAGAAGATCGGCTGTGATGGTTTCAATTCCATCTGCCTGGAGCGCGGCGGGTAGATCCGGATCAGTAAAGCGCGCGACAGCAACGATTTTTTTCTGGACACCGGCTTCGTTGATGGCCCGTTGCATCAATTGCGCCAGGCTGGGCCCCATTTTTCCGCCAACACCGAGCACCAGGATGTCGCCTTGCAGTGCTCTCATCGCAGCGACGTCATCCGACGAAGGCTGGGACAATTTGTCTTCGAGTTGCGCTTCCGTGTCGATCTGCATCCACATGTAACCTCAAGCTATTTTAGGGTACTGGCTGGGGCGGCTTGATCGGAAGGCTGGTTGGCAAGGTTGCTGAAAAAATTTCTGATGGCAGTGCGCCATTCTGACAGCGTATATATGGGCTGATTCGAAGACCCCATGATGGTTGCTTGCTGCTTGGGCGTGGCGGCGTCGCTGTATACCCGGGCGGCGCCGGAGGCATATGGCCGCATTGCGGGAGTGGAGAGAATGAGTTTTGGCATCTTCAGCGTTGGAACGATGCCGGAGATATCGAATCGATCCTGAACGATGAGCCACATGGGTAGCAGATGGATATGCTGCTCGTGCTTGATCTCTGCTGCGAGCGATGGCTGCGGGTCTTCGAGGATGAGGCCGGCGATCTTTGGCGAGGCCTGCGCGACATGTACGGCGACAGCAGCACCGAGGCGGGCGCCGTAAATCACCACATGGTCCGCTGGAATGTGTCGAAGTCCGGTCACATAATTCAGCGCGGCGATGCCATTGGCATAGGCCTTCTGCTGCGAGGGATGTCCCGCCTGACTTTTGCCGAAGCCTTGATAGTCGAATGCGAACACATTGACGCCGAGCGCGTGAAATGCCTTGAGAGCGTCGACGTTATCCGGCAAATCGGTATGGCCATTGGGACAGAACAGAACCACAAAATTCGAAAGTGGCGCTATCCCTGAAGACGCAGAGGGAATCCACCATCCATTTAATCGCTCGACGCCTTCCTGTGTGGTGTCGAAGCGAACGTCTGTGATGGGAAGTCCGCTGTTTGCGGCGACGGTCGCCGCATCGGGCTGCACTGTTGTCGGCGGAAAGAAAGCGAACTGCCACTGTCCTTGATAAAACAGCAGGCAGATGGTGAGATACAGCGCGACGCCAGACGCCGCCAGGACGATCAGGATTGCCTTCACCAGCCATCGGCCGCTGACGACTTCCGCGTGACCGAGTTGACTCGAGGGATCGTCGCGAGGCGGCGTATTGCGGGTATGTCGGCCGCTTGCAGTCGTTGGCTTGCTGTTGAAACGTTGCATTTCCTGAGGTGTTCTAGCCACAAAATCGACTCTAGCACGCGACGGCGACTGAAGTTGCGATTGGGCTGTGAAACTCAATCCCGGCGCGAACTGCCTTTTCAGGCTTTACGCGGGGTGGATATAATCGCAGCGATCATATCGGGATCGACGCGACTACCCCAAAGTTTGGCATCATTCTCCGAATTGATGACGATACCTGGAGGTACCATTCACAATGAAACTTCGAATCGCATCCGGCTGCTTGTTGGCCATGGTTAGCTGCTGTACGCTTGTCAGCGCACAAAGTGCTTTTGTCGGCAAGTGGAAATTGAATCAGGCGAAGAGCCATTTAACCGGCGATACGGTCACGTATTCCACCGCTGCAGACGGCATGCTGAAGGAGACGACGGGGGTTGGATCGTACACCTTCAAAACCGATGGACAGCCGTATAAAACGCCGTTCGATTCCAGCGTGACCTGGAAACAGACTGGACCTTCCACGTGGACCACAGAAGATCGTCGCAACGACATGTTGCTGGATACGGACGTCATGCAGGTTTCCAAGGATGGAAAGACGATGACTGTGATTTCGACGGGCACCAATCCAGACGGGATAGCCTTCCACGATACCGAGGTGTATACCCGCACGGCAGGGACAAACGGGTTGTTGGGAACGTGGAAGAGCGAGAAAGTGAAGGAGTCCACCTCACCGATGATGGAGTTTGCTGCCAACGGTCCCAACGGGATTGCGTGGATTCTGCCGGAGATCAAAGCCAGGCTTGACCTGACGTTCGACGGAAAAGATGTGACTCCGGTCGGTCCTACGGTTCCGGCTGGTTTGACGCTTGCAGCCACAAAAATCAATGCCCGATCATTCAGCTTCGTAGAAAAGTTGAACGGCAAGCCGATAGTCAAGGGTACTCTGACGGTCTCGCATGATGGCAAGACTCTGACGAACACATCCTCCGCAATGCACGAGCAGAACAAGAGAACGGCCGTGTACGACAAGGAGTAGATGGTCTTCGTCGCCGTGACATTGAAGGTCAGTCGGAAGCGAAGCGGGAAGATTGCAGCAGCGAGCTATTCTCCGCTGACCTTCAAATTTTTATATCTTGGCGAAACCCTCAGGAAAATCTTGTCAGTCTTTTGAGGTCGAAGGGTTCGGCGGCGGGTGAGATGCGATCGTCAGGAATCGGTTCGCCGGCGCGCAGGTGAATGGGAACCACTCCGGCCCAGATGGGGATTTCGTAGTCCTCTTCGTCGTCGATGGGTGGGCCGGTGCGCATTTTCGCGGAGACTTCTTCCATCGGTAACACCAGCACGCTGGTGGCTTTCAATTCCTGGTCCGTCGGCACTCGTGCCTCATCCCATCGGCCGGGAGCAATGTGATTTGTAAAGCGACGCAGCGCGTCCATCTTCTCGTCGCGATCGAGGACAAGGTGAGCCGTCCCCAGAATCATCACAGAGCGGTAGTTGACGGAGTGATGGAACGACGAGCGGGCGAGAACAAATCCGTCGACCAGCGTGACTGTCACGCAGACCTTGACGCCCTGATCGAGCGTGCGCAGCATCCGGCTTGCGGCCGAGCCATGGATGTAGAGTTTCTCGCCGGCGCGGACATAGCCGGTGGGGATGACGTAAGGCTGCTCGTCGACGGTGAAGCCGACTTGGCAGAAAAATCCTTCATCCAGGATGGCGTGGACTTGCGCCTGATCGTAGACAGCGCGCTTCGGTAGTCGCGTCACTCGGGTGCGTTCGTTGGGCGGGTAGCTGACCATGCGCTATTCTCTCTCGCAAGCCGCCGAGATGCGAACAAGAATCTCTATTTGTGTTCGCCGCTGTGCTCCGGTGTGGCGCCGGGCTCAGGGAAGTCGGAATCGTTGCCGTTGGTCAGGTCATCGGCGTTGCGATGGCCCAACTGCCCGCTCATTGACTCCTGAGATTCCTGCGGCTTTCCAGGTTGGCGTGGGGAAGAGTCTTCGACGACGCCCTTGTTCTCATCGGCGTCTGACTGCGCGGAGGTCGTGCCTGTCTTCGTCATAAAAATTTTGAAATCCTCGCAAAGCGGGTGCGTAGAACGTAGGTTGAGCGGTGTCTATGGGTGTCCTGCGTCGGGCTTGGCGTAGATGTGAACTCCCATGCCGTTCAGCTTACTGCGCGCCTGCATCGCTTCCGGCGTTTGCGGATAACGCTGAATGAGCCCGCGCAAATCGTGAATGCCGGCTTCGCGTTGACCCAGGGCCAGCTCGGATTCCGCCTTGCGCAACTGCGCTGTGGGAGCTTTGGAGCTGCCCGCATACTGCGATAGCACAGCGGAGTAGTTATCAATGGCGCTCTTGTAATTTCCAGCGCGATAGTCGATTTCGCCCATGTAGAACTGAGCGTTGGCAGCCTGCGGGCTTTGCGGATAAAACTTGATAACGTCGGCAAATTCCTGGCTGGACAGATTATATTTCGCGGCGTTGTAATCGCTGGCGGCGGATTGATACAGCTGATCGAGCGGAGGCGCCTGCGGGGCTGGCGGCTGATCCGATGCGCCCTGTGGCTGATCTCCACCCGGTTGGCCGTTCGCCGCCATCGCTTGTCCAGCGCCCATGGGTTGACCGGCGGCCAGAGAGGACTGTTGTGATGAGAGCGAATTGATCTCTTTATCCAGCTTATCGAGGCGGGCCCGCAGCTCATCCAGAGAGTCGTTCATGGATTGCATCTGGCCGGACAGCTGTTGCAGGGAATTCCCTTGCGCACCCTGCTGATCCTGCGCCGCTTTTTGCATCGCCTCTATCTGTGAGGCGACTTTGCCAACGCTTTCGGATGTCTGCTGCAGCAGGTTGTGCATGGTGGCGTAGCGCTCGTCGTTCGCTTGCTGCATGCTCATCATCATGTCTTGCATTTGTTGCACCTGGGCCTGCAGCGCAATGATGTCTTTATTGACAGCAAATGCGTTGGGCGCAGCGGCCAGCAAAAGAACGCAAACCGAAAGTGCGGAAACTCGTAGAAATGTACGCATGCGACACCCGCTCTAGGCGCGAAGTACGCCTGAATTCTGGTTCCAACAAAAGTGTACGGCAATTAGGATGAGTGTTTCAAAATCCACGGCAGCACCTGCCGGACGATGGTCCATGCAAGTGCTGCCAGGGGTGCGGCTTTTGATCAGCCGCGAATGCATCTGCGGCATTCTTCGTGCGACAAGGCAACCTCTACTGATCAAGGCTGAACTGGGCGCGACGATTTTGCTGCCAGCAAGCTTCATTCTGTTCCGTGCAGAACTGCTTTTCCTTGCCATAGCTGATGGTACGAACACGGCTGGCATCGACACCCGCCTGCACCAGAGCAGTCTTCGCAGCGTTAGCGCGATTCTGACCGAGTGCCAGGTTGTACTCTGCCGATCCACGATCGTCACAATATCCGGCGATCAGGATCTTGGCATTTGGATGCGACTGAAGGAAGGAAGCGTCCTGAGTAATGGTGGACTGTGC
>JBARFA010000167.1:0-6531 GCA_049796755.1 Acidobacteriaceae bacterium | reverse complement strand
ACCACCGCCGGAAGCACCCCCGCCGAATCCGCCAAATCCGCCGCCGCCATCTCCGCCACCCAAACCGCCCCCGCCGCCGCGGCCCCCGCCCATCATGTTCCCCAGGAACATGCCCAGCAGAAATCCAGCCCAGCCATTAGGCCCGGATCGCAACAGCGAAATCAACACAAATATCGCGAACAGCCCCAGCAAAATATCTTTCACCGCGCTCCGGGGATGAGGCTGCGGTTCAGGTCCAACATTTTCGATAGGAGTTTTGAGGGTGACGCCGGCATCCTGCGCAATCACGTTGGCAATGTCCTGCGTCGCCATCGTGACCGCCGCGTCGTAATTGCCTTCGCGCAGATACGGCACCATCTCGCGACCTATGCTTCCTACCTTGCCATCCGGCAGGATGCCTTCCAGCCCGTATCCAACCTCAAATCTGTAATGGTGATCGTCGGTCGCCAGCAAAAACAGCAGGCCGCGATCCGTACCCTTCTGCCCGACCTTCCATTTTTCTTCCAGGCGAACTGCATAATCGTCAATCGTGTCGTCGCCGGTGGTATGGATGGTGACGATGGCAATCTGCGCGTGCGCCTGCTGGTCGACCTCGGTACACAACTGTTCCAGGTGGCTGCGGGTATCCGGTGATAACACTCCGGCGAAGTCATTGACGTAGCCCGTAGGCTTCAGGTCATTGATGCTCTCCGCACGAAGACTAGAAACCGTCAGCCAGGGAAGAAACGCCAGCAACAGCAGAGCACACAAGCCTACTCGCGCTCGTACCCTTCGCGCTTCAGAGAACGGTGGGTCTAGTCGGATGCGGCCCCCGGGGCTATCGAAGGACAAACTCCGCCTTCGATCTAACCAGGGAAGCCGTGGTAATCCTTGCGATCGCATGCTCACCCTGATTGTACGACGACGCCCCCGCGAAAGTTCCACCTAAGAACCGCGCAGCATTCACCACACTCTCATCAACGCATGTAATTTATTGGATCTTGAAACCGTCCTCCTGCGTCAGCGTACTAATCTGTTTCTCGCGGTCTTCGGATTGGTTCTGCACCCGCATTCCCACCTCGCTCACCTTAGACATTTTTGTCGCGCTTTCGCCTTTGTTCGCTACCTGTTGGTCATTCTTGACGTACGCGTCCATCTGCACCAGGTACATCTGATCGAAGGGCTTCCCCGTCATTTTCTTCATCTCTTTTTCGGCTTTTTTTGTCTCGCTGGGCACCGATTCCGGCGGCATCATCATATCGCCGTTCGGGTTTGGGATGAACAGATCATTCGAAAGGCTATGATTTTCGCTGATTACCTGATGCGCGAATTTCTTCACGTCGTCGTTGCTGCTGTTCTTGATCGCCATCTTGCTCATATCGTTCTCAACATCAAAATTCCTGCGAAGATTCCCGAACATATTCTGCTCGGCCATCTGGTCGTTGCTGAGCGCACCCATCGGCCCATTCGGCTGCATCCCGTTCGGCGGCGTGTTGGGGTTGTTCATATTGTTCGGAGCTCCGCCCATCGGCGCGCCTCCATGCATCTGCGCCCGCGCCGCCGGTACCAATGTCAACAGCAATAACCCAGGAGCCAAAAGGCTCACCTTCAGCAAATTGACTCTGTTCCTCAGTTTCATCTCGCTACCCTCCATGGTTTGCGACAGATCATCCTATCGTCCCGCATCGACCCTTCAGAATCTACGAGGTTTAGACGACTCCTTCATCGGAATAGTCTCCTGACGCCCGCGATTTCCAACCCTCGCCGGGACCTCGACTTACGCCCATCATACGACCCCATCCCATCGCGACATATGATCCTGCACACTTCCCGCGGCCCAGGTAGAGTCGCCTCCTCTTTTAATCGAGCCTCCACAGCATTTCGCGCATCGGTGTAGGGTATACACATCTACGTCGGAGAGGACCCATGGCAAATACACACACCCTTATCGCTCAGGCCTACGCTGCTTTCAACCGGCGCGACATTGATGGCGTGCTGGCCCTCATGAGTGAGAACGTCAGCTGGCCCAGGGCATCCGAAGGCGGTCGCGCCGACGGCAAAGACGAGATTCGCGCCTACTGGACCCGTCAGTGGAAGCAGTTTGATCCTCACGTCGACCCGATCGAAGTGATCGACCGCGAAGGCGGCATCACCGACGTCAAAGTACATCAGCTCGTCAAGAGCCTCGTCGGCGAAGTTCTTTCAGAGAGCCAGGTCTGGCACGTTTACACCATCGCCAACGGCCTCATCGAACGCATGGATATAAGGCAAACCGAAGCCAGCCCCAACCCATCCCCCTCCGCCGCCTTCTCCAGTCACTAACCTGCGTCAATACGCCTGCCGCTCCTACCCGTATAGACCACCGCCAGTCATCCCATGATGACTGCGAGTCGGCGTATCTAGCCGATTTCAGTGATTACTCCGACCCCAGCCTACCGATCAGGCGTCCATGAGTGATTCGGCGATTTGTCGCTCATGGAGATCACAGCTGACGAGAACGGTGTCTATTGGGACTGACTGTGGTCTTCCAATCCACGTTTGAGGTATTCCCCTGGGCTGGCTCCAACCACCCGCTTGAAGGCCTTACTGAATGCCGCATCGGACTCGTAACCGACTAATCGAGCAACGTCGACGTGCTTCTTGTCACGCTGTTCGAGTAGCTGCATCGCCTTCTGCATCCGCCACTCGGTTACGTATTCCAGCGGTGTCTGTCCGAGCAGATCTTTGAAACGCAGTGCGAATGCGGAACGAGACATGCCCGCTGCTTCGGAGAGAGACTCGACTGTCCATGGCGCGCCGACACGATCGTGAAAGGTAGTCAGGGCAGTGCCGATGGGAGGATCGAAAACGGCCCGAAGCCATCCTTGTTTGCGTTCCGGCTCCGACGCGATATACGCCCGGAGCACCTGGATAAAGAGAACTTCGGCAAGGCGCGTCGCAACGATTTCAGACCCCGGCACCTGGTCTGCCATCTCTGACGCCAGTGCCTGCATGGTGTTGTGAAGAGCGAACGTGCGTGCCTGATCGGCCCTGATCAGAATGAAGTTTGGTAATAACTGAGAGACGGGTTTCAGGCTGGCGCGGTCGAAACTAAGAGACCCACACACGATGGTGGTTGGTGCGCCGCCGCTTCCGCAATGAGCTACGTTGCTTTTTGCCTTGGCGGCGACCTCACGAAAAGTCGATTTCGGTGATGTGCGAGGGCTGTCGCGCATGACGATCGAGGTGTCACGAGCCAGCAAGATGAAGTCGCCACCGGTGAGTGGAATCGGCTCCGTAGTGCCATCGACATTGAGCCAACAGTTACCACGCGACAGCATAGCAAAGTGCGCCAACTCTGCCGGTGGCCGATTCTTGCCGGTATTCGGTGCCTTCTCTTCGGTCTCGACTCCTCCACCTTTGAGTCCCCATGGGGCGGTGGCTTCTAGCCTGTGCTGACCGAATGCCGTTACGTGCAGTGTGCGAAAGACGTCTGTTATCGGGTCCAATTGCGGCCTCCTTGCGTGGACGAATAGACAAAAGATTTGGACTCTTGGGCAGTTCCCGTCCACCTCAAAAGGAATCTACTCCTATGTATCGGATGTTATACGACTACGAAAAGGAGCAAGTATGGGAAAGCTTGAAGGAAAAGTTGCAGTCATCACAGGCGGAAACAGCGGGATTGGGTTAGCCACAGCCAAGCGCTTCGTTGAAGAAGGCGCGCACGTTGTAATCACCGGTCGACGCGAGAAAGAGCTGAAAGAGGCCGCAGCCTTTATCGGGAGAAACGTCACGACGGTCACGGGCGACATAACGCGCCTGGAGGATTTGGACCGGCTCTATGCCGTCGTGAAAGAGAAACACGGGCACATCGACGCACTCTTCGCAAATGCCGGCTGGGGTGAAGTCGCACCACTTGGGGCGGTTACCGAAGCTCATTTCGACAAGACCTTCGATTTGAATGCGAGGGGAACATTCTTCACCGTGCAGAAGGCCATTCCCCTCTTCAAAGATGGAGGCTCGATCATCCTGAACACTTCGGTCGCAAACGTAATGGGATTGCCAACCTTTGCTGTCTATGCCGCGGCTAAGGCGGCTGTGCGCAGCTTCCTGCGTGCCTGGACCGTGGAGCTGAAAGACCGCAGAATCCGCGTGAATGCGGTAAGCCCCGGACCCATCGAAACTCAGGCGCTTGAGAAAGCGGGCATCCCCCCTGAAATGCTCGAACAAGCGATAGCAGGATTCGCTTCACAGGTTCCGCTCGGCCGCAGAGGCAAGCCCGAAGAAATCGCGGCAGCAGTCGCATTCTTCGCCTCTGATGAGAGTTCTTACATTACCGGCGTCGAGCTCGCCGTCGCTGGCGGCATGGCGCAGGTCTAATCGCGAGTCCTGCGGCGCGCTTTCCAGCACGGCCAGTCGCGGGACGACGCTTCTCAAACTTTGGTTCTCACACAAGATCGGAGAAACAGCATGAGCTACGCAATTGTTGGATTCGGCAAGATCGGCCAGGCGCTGGCCCACGCGTTTGCGCGTAAGTACATTGATGTGACCGTCGCGAGCCGCCGCCCGCCTGCAGAGCTGGAACCGCAGGCTCGTGCGATTGGGCCGAAGGTTGTTGCCAAGTCGCTGGAGGAAGCGCTCAAAGCGGATACGATCTTTCTGGCCGTTCCGTTTGGGGAACATCGAGATGTTGCGAAGGCGCTGCCGAGTTGGGAGGGCAAGACGATCATCGACGCGATGAATTCATTTCCCATCCCGCTTGAGGAACTCGGCGGTCTCCCGTCGTCAGCGTTCGCAGCGAAGTCGTTCGCCGGCGCCAAGTTCGTGAAGGGCTTCAATCACCTGGGTGCGGCCAAGCTGGCGACCGATCCGAAGGTCGAGGGAGGATACCGGGTGGTGTTTTTGTCGAGCGACGATGACGATGCGGTCGCTCCCGTGGCGGAGGTGGCTAAAGAACTGGGGTTCGCACCCGTGAAGCTAGGCAAGCTGAACGAGGGCGGATGGCTTGTGCACGCACGCGGGGGCACCTGGGGGCACCTGATCTTTCAGGATGTGTTCAAGAAGCAGCAGTAATCGGTTTGCGATTGTGTGATTGCGGCCGAGAGGAATGATTGCGAACGGTTCCATTCATGCGGACGCACTTGACGAAGGACAGGAGAGATTCGATGAGCAACGAAGAGAATGTGAAGGTTGTAAAAACTTTCTTTGCAGCGATAGGGAGCGGCGACAAGCAAGCACTGCTGGCGCTGGTTGACGAAGGCATTGAGTGGATCGTCCCAGGCGAGGACTGGCCGCTGGCTGGAACGCATCGTGGGCACGCGGGTGTGGCGGCTGTGCTGCGCAAGGCGGTCGAAGAGATAGAGATGACATACCCGAAGCCTCCGGAATTCGTGGCGCAGGGAGGCCGGGTTTTGGTCGTTGGAGTCGCTACTGGGAAGATCAAGGCCACCGCTAGGACGTTCAAGGACGATTGGGTCTTCGACATCACCGTTCGAAATGGCAAACTGACAAAAATCCGGGAGTACATCGACACCCAAGCCTTGGCGAAGGCTTCGGCAGGAGGAGTGCAGTGAGAATCGTAGAGATTGTCGCTCGTTATCTGCTCGGGATCATGTTCACTGTATTTGGGCTGAACGGCTTCCTAAACTTCATTCATCAGCCTCCGCCGCCGAACCCGTTAGTTTTGCAATTCTTCATCGCGATCTCTGCATCCCACTTCTCGGCTTTCTTCTTCGCTGTCCAACTCGTAGCCGGATTGCTTCTGCTCTCTGGATACTTCGTACCGCTGGCGCTCGTCCTCTTGGCTGCTGAAATCTTCAACATCCTTGCCTTCCATCTCACGATGGCACCAGCAACGATTGGTCCAGGCATCCTAGCCGCCGTCCTGTGGGTACTGGTCTTTCTGCAACACCGACCAAGCTTTGATGGAGTCCTGAGCGCGAAGCGGTTCAATCAGGTTGACACCAGGTAATGCGGCGAACTAACGCGGAGAGCTCTGATACCTTCACGGCAAAGCAGGGCTTCTTCGATCGCACCTTGGCCCCGCACACTGACCGTCTCGGAGTCAGCTGTCGAGTTCATGCCTATTCACTCATCGAGGTTGATGACTGCCGGCCGCCGATCCGCCCCGTCACACGCAGCAACATACTTCACGGCAAAACCACCCCAATCCTCGAGAACATCGCAAGAGGTCTGGCCCCGATAACGATACCTGCATGCTTTGGTCGGGAATCTTCGTCTCGGCGAAATCCGGCTCGCTACCAACCAAGATCCAGTTTGAGGAACTTCATGGCATCCGTTTAAACTGGCCCTGTTACCAGCGGGGCCATCCTTGACAACTAACGCAGCCGCACTGGAAGCCAGGGATCTATCCCGAACGGTCGATCAGCCGGGCGGCCCAAAATCTCTGCTGCGCAATGTCAGCTTTCGTCTCGACCAGGGACAGGTTCTCGCCGTCCTGGGCCCCAGCGGTGCCGGCAAAAGTACCCTGCTGCGCATGCTGAACCGGCTGGATGAACCCACCAGCGGCGTCGTGCTGCTGCAAGGCGCGGACACCCGCACCATGGACCCTCG
>JBARFA010000166.1:0-24285 GCA_049796755.1 Acidobacteriaceae bacterium | reverse complement strand
GAGAATTTCCATACGATCGTGCCGTCGAATTATCCCGACATGTACAAGGTGTTGGAAGACCACCAGGTCAGCGTGACCATTAAGGATTCGCAGGGCAGCGCATGGTTCAATATCCTGCTGCAGTTGTCTCCGATCCTTCTGTTAGGCGCGCTGTGGTTCTTTATGCTGCGGCAAATGCAGACGGGCGGCAACAAGGCCATGTCCTTCGGCAAAAGTAAGGCCCGATTATTGTCGATGCAACAGAAGAAAGTGACATTCAAGGACGTGGCCGGGGTAGAGGAGGCCAAGGAAGAGCTGAAGGAGATTATCGAGTTTTTGCGTGATGCTCCCAAGTTCCAGAAGCTTGGTGGTCGCATTCCGAAGGGCGTCCTGCTGGTCGGGCCTCCAGGAACCGGCAAAACCCTGTTGGCGCGTGCCGTTGCCGGGGAAGCCAACGTTCCTTTCTTCTCGATTTCAGGCTCAGATTTTGTCGAAATGTTTGTCGGCGTTGGTGCCAGCCGTGTTCGGGACCTGTTTGAGCAAGGCAAAAAGAATGCTCCCTGCATCATCTTCATCGACGAAATCGACGCTGTTGGTCGTCATCGTGGAGCCGGCTTGGGAGGCGGTCACGATGAGCGCGAACAAACGCTGAACCAACTGCTCGTCGAGATGGACGGCTTCGAGTCAAACGATGGCGTCATTTTGATCTCGTCGACGAACCGGCCGGATGTGCTGGATCCTGCGCTGCTGCGTCCTGGTCGCTTTGATCGCCGCGTGATCGTAGGTCGCCCCGATGTACGTGGACGGGAAGAGGTTCTGCGGGTTCATGTGAAGAAGGTGCCCTTGTCGGATGATGTCGATCTTCGCGTGCTGGCTCGTGGAACCCCAGGATTTACCGGCGCCGACCTGGCAAACATGGTGAATGAAGCTGCCATCAGCGCTGCTCGGGCGAACCGCAAAGTTGCGACCATGTACGACTTCGAGTCGGCAAAGGACAAAGTTCTGATGGGCGCGGAACGCCGGTCGATGTTGCTGACCGACGAGGAAAAACGCACCACTGCGTATCACGAATCCGGTCATGCGGTCGTGGCTGCACTTCGCGATCATGCGGACCCGTTGCACAAGGTCACCATCATTCCTCGTGGCATGGCTCTGGGCTTGACCATGCAACTACCGGAAGACGAGCAGCACACGGTCAGCAAGGAGTATTTGGAAACGCAGTTAGCCATCCTGATGGGCGGTCGCTGCGCAGAAGAGATCTTCCTGAACCAGATGACCACTGGCGCTGGCAACGACATTGAGCGGGCTACGGAACTGGCCCGCAAGATGGTTTGCGAGTACGGAATGAGCCGCCTGGGACCGCTGACCTTCGGCAAGAAGGAAGAGCAGATTTTCCTGGGTCGCGAAATTTCGCAGCATCGCGACTTCAGTGAAGAGACGGCACGCCAGATTGACTCTGAAGTCCGCATGCTGGTGGACAATGGCTATCAGTCGGCGCACTCGCTACTGGAGAACAACCAGCCGCTGATGCATCGCATGTCGAAGGCTCTGCTGGATCGGGAATCGCTGGACGCAGCGGAGTTGAAGCTACTGATCGAAGGCAAAGATTTGCCGCCGCTTGAACTGCCGCCAACTGGGACGGGTGGCGACGTGCAGCACGTCCTGAAACCGGACGCTGGACGCGCACCTGGATTTGCAGGTGAGCAGCCCTCTCCGGCATAAAGTCTGCTGCGTGGATGCATTGTGAACAAGAAAGGAGCGGCCACTGGCTGCTGCTTTCTTCTTGTGGGATACCTCGAGAGAAATTTTGAGTGGCGGTGCGGTCGGCAACTCGTCCCGCGAAAACGTACAATCAGGAAAGTTCTTGTCTGCTTTCTATGCGTCCAATTGCCATCGTTGCCGCTTCGTTTCTGCTGATTTTGACCGGGTGCGGCTATCACACTGCGGGTCCGGCGACTCACTTGCCGCCGGACATTGGGACCATCGACGTTCCGATGTTCCAGACCGATGTCATCAGCTACCATACGGAGGTTGCATTCACGGACGCCGTGGTTCGCGAACTGACCAGCCGGACCAAAGATCGGGTGACTGAGAGCAATCGCCCGCACGTCGCCGACGCCACCCTTCGCGGCACAATTTTGACGCAAACAATTACTCCGCTCACTTATAACGCGCAGACCGGACAGTCCTCCAGCTTCCTGGTCACGATTACCGCAAGTGCAGTGTTGAAAGATGCTTCGGGGAAGATCCTCTATAGCAACGACAATTTCCGTTTCCACGAGCAGTATCAGGAGACGGCGGACCTCTCGAGTTTTATTCAGGAAGATTCGCCCGCGGTGCAGCGAATCGCGCGAGATTTTGCGCAATCGCTGGTGAGCGACCTGATGGAGTCTTTTTAGCAATGGCGACACGCATCGAAGCTAACTCGAAGCTGGACGGCGGATTTCTTGCCATGGAGAGGCTACTGAAGGAAGTTGCCACGGATGCGCGCCGGCCAGGGTATGTCTTGCTTGGAGATGAAGCGTATTTGCAGCAGCAATCGCGGCGCGGAATCATCGACTTGCTGATCGATCCGCAATTTCGCGAATACTGCGTTTCCGAGGTGGACCTTGCTGAGGCGAGTGTATTCGACGCGCTCGATCAAGTGAGTACGCCCTCGTTGATGGCGCCGTTTCAGACTATTTTTGTGCGCAACTTGCGCCTGCTGTACCAGCGCGGCGCGAAGAAGGAAGAATTTGCCGCCATTCAGAAGTATCTGACTCTGCCGAATCCGCAGGCGTTGTTGGTGTTTGTTGCCGATCATCTGCACATTCCCAGCGACGTGCGCCGCATGGATATGCAGGATAAAGATCGCTATGAGCGCATCCGCGAAACCCTCGGCGATCACTGCGGCATTGTTGAGCTGAGCCAGCCTGGAGATGAGGATGCGATGCGCTGGCTGGTTTTATCAGCAGAAGCGCGCGGCGTAGAGCTGGAGCCCAATGCGGCGCGGGAGCTGGTCGATGCGCTGCACGGCGACCTGATGCGACTGTCCTCCGAGCTGGAAAAGCTGACGCTGTTTGTCGATCGGAAAAAGAAAATTTCACTGGCCGATGTGGAACTGATGGTAGTCTCCGCCAAGCAGCGGTCGCTGTATGAATTAACCGATGCGATTTCCGCGCATGATCCCGCGCGGGCGCTGCTGTTGCTTCACGGACTTCTCAACGCCAGCGAGAGCGGTGAGGACGGTGCCATCGGGCATCTGCACATGCTGGCGCGCACCTTCCGCCAGATGCTGGTGATGCTGGAGAAAAATGTGCGCGATTCGCGGGGAATCTGGCAGGCTCTGTGGCCGGGTTTTCGCGTGGCGCCATTCGCCGTGGATGAGCTGATTCGGCAGGCGCGCCGTTACAAATCGCGTCGCGATTTAATGCAGATGCTGGAACGCATCGCGCGCGCCGACGTGGAGATTCGTTCGTCTCCGCCGGACAAGGGCATGGTGCTGGAGCGGCTGGTGATCGATCTGGCTAAGATCGGCAATCCAGCCAGAACCGCTGGAGCGCTCTCCGCTCGCTGACATGGAATCCCGGCAAACTCAGGCCAGCAGGTGCTCCTCTTCGGCATGGCTGCCGTGTCGCGAAGTCAGGGTGATGGCCGCGCCCAGAATCATCGCTCCTCCCAGCCACGCAGCAGGCCCTAGATGCTCGCCCAGCACGGTGACGCCGAGCATCGAGCCGATCATTGGCTCCAGGTTTAGAAACACGCCGGCCCTGGAAGCAGGCACACGCGTCAACCCCCAGTTCCACAGCAGCGTGGTGCTGGCGGTGCATAGCAGTCCGCTGGCGGCCAGCGCCAGCCACGCCTCCAGCGAGATATGAATCGGCGGCGGTCCGTCGACCGCGAACACCCAGAGCGCGAGCATGACCGTTCCTGTCATCAACCCATATGCGGTGACGATCAGTGGAGAATGATCCCGCAGCAGGCGCTGGTTCATCAAAATCCATACAAGCGAAATCATCAGCGATACGACGATCATCAGATCGCCGATCATGCTGGGGGTGTCGCCGCGAGCAGACGGAGCGGAGTGGCCGAAGGCGATGAAGGCTGCGCCGATGGAGGAAACCGCCAGGGCAACCCATCCCACTTTGTCCATTCGCTCATGCGCAAAAATGCTGGCGCCCACCGCCAGCACCACCGGCAATGTACCCACCATCAACGCGGCATGGGAAACCGTGGTGCGGGCCAGCCCGGCAAACTGCAGCAGGAACTGCACAGGCACGCCGAGGAAGGCTGCAATCAGCAAGATGCGCCAGCCGCGCGCATCCAAACCCGGGCGTCCGCGCAACAGAATGGGACTGAGCCCGAGGCAGGCGAAAAGAAAACGATATAGCACCATGTGCGCTGAGCTCATTTCGCGCATGGCGATTTTGCCGAAGAAAAATCCCGTTCCCCACAAGCCGCCAGCCATTGCACAGGCAGCATAGCCGAAGGCCGCGCGTGAACGCGATGGATGAAGGGTCTGCATCGTTGAATTTCGTGTCACACAGAAACAAAGCGGGCACGACCTTGCGGCCGCACCCCGGGGAAAAGCTGGAGACAGGCTACCAGACGCGGCAACGATCGACTGGAGCCATGGGCGCACCCTTCTTGCAACTGAAGGCGTGCGCAAATTCCGGCATGTTCCGTACCACGCCGTTGGCGCGGAGCTGGTCGGGCGAATGCGGATCGCTCTGAACGATCAGACGGATGAACGCTGGCCGGTCGTTGGTGCACCAATTCTGCGCGTACCCAATGAAGAACTGCTGCTCCGGCGAGAATCCGCCCATCTTTTTCATCAGGTCAATGTGATGCTGGTTCGCGTAGGCTTCCATGGCCATGTAAGCCAGGCGGATGCCACCGTTGTCGGCGGTATTCTCGCCCAGTGTCAGCTTGCCATTCACGTGCAGATTATCGACAGCGATAAAGCTGCTGTACTCGCTTTCAATGCAGGCGGTACGGGCTTCAAACTGCTTCTTGTCTTCCGGCGTCCACCAGTTTTTCAGGTTGCCGTTGCCGTCGAATTTGGCACCCTCGTCGTCAAATCCGTGGGTCAGCTCATGACCTTCTACCGCGCCGATATGACCGTAGTTCACAACTTCCGGAGCCGACCGATCGTAGAAAGCAGGTTGCAGGATGCCGGCAGGAAAGTTGATGTTGTTCATGCTTGGGTCATAGTAGGCATTCACCGTCGGCGGCGACATCTCCCACTCATTCTTGTCGACTGGCTTGTTGATCTTGTTCAGTTGCCGCGCAGCCTCAAATTCCCGGGCTCGTATGGAATTTCCCAGCGCGTCACCGGGTCGAATCGTCAATTTGGAGTAGTCGCGCCATTTGTCCGGATACCCGATTTTATTGGTGATCAGGTTGAGCTTCTGGATCGCTTTGGCTCTGGTTTCCGGGCTCATCCAGGAAAGTGTGGTCAGGTCCTGATGCATCGCGGCTTCAATGGACTCTACCATCGCCAACGTTTGCTGCTTGCTGTCGCCGGCAAAATACTTTTCCACGTAGACCTTGCCCAGCGCCTCGCCCAGGGCCGCATCGGTAGCAGAAACGCAGCGTTTCCAGCGGGGAGGCATTTTCGGGACGCCGACAAGTTTTCGGCCGAAGAAGTCGAAATTCTCGTCATCAAACGCAGTGGGTAAGCGTGACGCAAAGGAGTCCAGCAGGTGGACCCGCAGATAATTGCGGATGGTTGCCATGTCGGTCTGTTCCAGGATGCCGTTGAGCGCCTGGAAATAGGCAGGATTCGCCACGTTTAAGGTTTGGATCGGTGGTGTGCCCGCATCGCGCAGCAGCGCTTGCCAGTTGAGGCCAGGGTCTGTTCCAGCCAGCGTGGCCACAGTCTCAACGTGGTAGGTTTTGTAAGGGTCACGCCGCTCGGTCATTCCCATGGATGCCTTGGCCATGGAGGTTTCAAGTGTCAGGATCGCTTTCGCGTCCGTCATCGCCTTGTCAGTCGGCTCGCCATACAGGTGCAGCATATTGGCCATGTGCTGCAGATATTCCTGCCGCAATTGCACGCTCTTCGGATCAGTGCGCAGGTAATAATCCTTTTCCGGAAGTCCGAGGCCGCCCTGGTCGACCACAGCGATTTCTTTGGTTGCGTCCTTAAAGTCCTGCATGGAGCTAAGGTCGAAGAAAGCGTCGATGCCGATCGTCTGGTAGTAGGCCAGCAACGCTGGCAATT
The DNA here is from genome assembly GCA_049796755.1 of Acidobacteriaceae bacterium. Lineage (GTDB taxonomy): Bacteria > Acidobacteriota > Terriglobia > Terriglobales > Acidobacteriaceae > JAKAAZ01. The sequence goes on along the minus strand of JBARFA010000166.1, from coordinate 18,101 downwards.
CCTTCTTGTCTTTCAGCGCATCAATTCTATCTAGCTCCGGCTGCAATGGCTTCAGCCCGTCGGCGTCGATAGCGTCGGTGTTCATGCAACTCGCATAGTAGTCGCCAATCTTCTGTTCGTTCGCTGAACGGCCGGAAGTTTGCTTTGAAGCTTGCTCCAGAATGCCGTGCAATAGCTGTCTGTTGTATTCGTCCAGATTTTCACCCTGGTCATACAGCGGCAGATCGGCTGGAATCGGATACTTTTCCGCAAACTTGCCACAGGCAAACTGATAGAAGTTGGCGCATGGATCGGCCTTCGTATCCATGATCGAGCGATCGAAGCCAGGGATAGGCGAAATTCTCGCGGTCGCGGACGCCGCAGCGGGGGTTTTGGAACTTTGACCATTGGCCGAAAGGCAAAACGAGGGGAATGTGGCGGCCAGCGCGAGCACCAGCGCTGACCTTACAGTTGCTTTTGTGACCATGCTTCTTGGTTCCTTTCGCCTGAGAGCGTAACGTGTTTCTGTAGATGATAAGCGCCTTACCATCAGAAACTGACGCCAACACGAAGTCAATAGGCGGGCCGGTTGGCGCGGATCGTTCTGCGGTATTTCAGGCGTGCGCGATGGTGCTGTTATTCGTGGTCTGGCTGCCGGCGATGCATGCCCAGACGGCGACGAATATACACGGCGCAAAGGCGAACCAGACTCCGTTACATCCCGAGGTTAGGATTCCTGTCGTTCCGCTAGGGTATCTGCCCCCGGGAGATTTGCCCGCGTTCTACTATTACGCGATGGTTGAACTGCATTTCATTGATGCTGACCATTTGTTGTTCGCATTCAATACTCCGGTCCTGTTGAAGCGCGACGACAATTGCCCCGATTCCGACGTTCAGCGCATGGTGCAGGCGGTGGTGTTCCAGTTGCCGTCTGGGAAAGTGTTGAAGCAGACGCACTGGGAGTTGTACGATTTTATGGATTTTCTCTGGGGCTTAGGCGATGGCAAGCTCCTGCTGCGTCGGTGCAAGCAACTGGAAACCGTTGGCGCGGATCTGAACCCCCAACCACTCATTCGAACGATCGGAACTGTGGAGGATGTCAGCTTTGCTCCCGATCGCTCCTTGGTCGTTGTCCAGGAGAAAGTCAAGCCCGACGCGCAGAGCAAGGACAGCGGGGCCCTTCCATCGGTGCTGGCGCAACAGACAAACGCCCAGCACATCAATATCAGCTTCATCCGGCTACACCCCTTGCACATCATCGGCCGCGCTGAAGTCCCGTTTCCCAGCGCGATTCCCGTAATCGACAATGGCCTTTTTGAAGTTTTGACGGCGCCTCACGATCAGTGGGTCGTGAATATGAAGATTTTCCATGGCGGCCAGCGCCAGATCACCACCATTCACTCTCTATGCCCGCCGCTCATCCGGGCCATATCCAACACCGTGTTCATGGCGACGACCTGTTCCAAAGGCGACCACAAAGAATTTGGGGGGTACGATCTCGAAGGTTCGCTGCTCTGGCAGATTCCTGTCGCGCCCGAGCAGTACTACCCGAGGCTGATTCCAATCCCGAACGGGTCCCATTTTGCCATCGAGTCTCTACGGCTTAATCACCCCCATGCTGCGCTGGATCCGCTGACCAAAGAGGATGTTGCCGGAGAGGACATCAATATTTACGACACGCTTTCCGGGGTACGCATGGCCACATTTCAGACCTCTCCGGCATACACAGGTGGCCGGAATGTCGATTTTTCTCCGGATGGCCAGCGAATGGCTGTACTAGATGACGGAGCCATCGAGATTTATTCCCTGAACGACCTGGTCAAGGCTCTGCCGGGCATGGTGCATTAGCACTCGACTAAGCCGTAGCCTGATAATTGATTTTTTTCTTCGACCCGATGCCTGAGCTGTGCTACATTGCGCGCAAAGACAAAAAATATGAGCGAGCCAGCGATTCTTCCCGACCCTTCTCAGTCCAACATCTACGGCCCGATTACGGCCGGGCAGATGTTCGAGCGGACCTTCACGCTTTTGCGCGAGAATTTCAAACTTTTCTTCGGAATTGTTCTGATCCTGATCGGCGTCCACATTGTCGCCATGGGAATCTTCGGCGGCAGCGAATTCTGGATGATTCGGTCGAACGGCGCGCCGCCGTCGGTTGGTGGCGCTCTGCTTATGTTTCCGATATTTGTCATCGGCGGAGTTCTATTCTTCATTTTTGTGATGATTATTCAGGGCGCGTTTTTTGTGGCGACACGCGCGAGGCTCTCAGGCACTGCCATGACAGTCGGCGAAGCCTGTAAGCTGGCCGCAGGCAAGGCCGGCAAGCTTACCGGAGTTGCGCTGCTGATCATTGTGCGGTGCATCGGCTATTGGCTGTTGTTTTGCGTTGCGTCGCTCATCGTGTTCCTGATGATTGCGCTGCTGTTTGGGGGGTTTCACCACGCGAGTGGAGATGTCCCGTTCGCGCTCGGCCACGGCGCGTCGCTCGGATTCATCGCGATGTTTGTGGTGTTGGGGCTGTTATGGGTTGGTCTCTATTTCGCATTTCTGCTTTGGCTGTATGCGCGATATGCCCTATCGATTCCCGCAGCTCTCGCGGAGAATCTCTCGGTCACAGGTTCCATTCGGCGCTCGGTTGAGTTGAGCCGTGGCAGCAAGGGCAGGCTGTACGCAATGCTGCTCTCCATCGTCGGGGCATACCTGGTTTTGGACGCGGTGCTTGTTCCAGTCGAAATGCTGGCATTCAATCCCTTCCATCACCATCCTGTGGGAATGGGTATAGGAATGGGGATGGGGCCGGGAATGGCCTTATTGTTCCTGGTGATCAGCGTGGTCAGTATCGTCATGTCAGCGCTGGTGATGGTGTTCATCGGCATCGCGACCGCGCTTTGCTATTACGATCTGCGGGTGCGGAAGGAAGGGTTTGGCAATATGACGCCGCCACCACCGGCGGTGCCCATCGCTCCCGCCGACCCGTGGCCGCTGCCGCCGAATGAGCCGACCGGAGATATTCCGATTTCCTGATATTCGTCCGCGCGAATCGAGTTATGTAGCGCTGCTCCGCGCGATTCAGGCCTTCATCAGGCCTGTGTAGATTGCCATTCCTGCAACCGCATCAATGTTCTCGGCGTCCAGCTCGTCAATTTCGCTTTGCGCGCGAATACCGCCTGCGACAATCAGCTGACGCCGCGTCTGCCGGCGAAGGCTCCTCGCAACGTCCATCGGGAATCCAGACAGCGTGCCTTCCGTGTCCACGTGGGTGTAGAGGAACGCGCCACAAAACGGTTCCAACTGCTGCATTGCATCCTGCGGCCGAAGTTCGATCTTCTCCCTCCATCCGCGAACTGCAACTTTGCTGTCTTTGGTATCGACACTGAAAACCAGTTGCTCCACACCCAGAGAAAAGGCAAGCTCTTCGGCAAACTGTGTGCGCACCAGATTGGTGACGGCAGCAGTGTTTTCACGCTCGATCGCCTCTGGCAATACGCGGCCATTGAACAGAGAAGAACCGAAGATCACGCGCTGTGCTCCCATGTCCAACAGGATTTGCGCTTCCGCGCTGCTGCGAATGCCTCCACCAACCTGACATGGCAGGCGGCGGACAATGGTTTCAATCAGGCGTCGATTGTCGCCCTGTCGCTTGGCCGCATCCAGATCAATCAACTGCACCAGCGGATAATCCGAAAAGCGATCGATCCAGTATCCCAGATCATCGAACCCGAGCGCGAGATCTTCTCCCTGGACCAACTGCACAACGCGGCCTCCCATCAGATCGATCGACGGGATCAGCATGACGACCTCAAGTCCATTTTCATCCTTCTAGTGTATGGGAATTCTACTGCATAGGAACGGATCAGCAAGGTAGGCGCATCGGCAGGCCAAACGCAGCTAATTCTTCTTTCATGGAGCGCGCATCGGAAATTCCGAAATGGAAAATGCTGGCAGCCAGTGCGGCGTCGGCCGATCCCCGTGTAAATACATCGGCAAAATGTTTCACGTTGCCGGCGCCTCCGGAAGCAATCACAGGAATCTGCACCGTCGCGCTGACGGCGGCAGTCAATTCGCAGTCAAAGCCATTGCGCATCCCGTCCGAGTCCATGGAGGTGAGCAAGATTTCTCCTGCGCCGCGGGCTTCGGCCTGTCGTGCCCACTCTAATACCCCTAATCCAGTGGCTTTTCTACCGCCGCTGACGTAAACCTCGGCGTTTTCTGGGCTGCCGGAATTCCGGCGGCCATCGATGGCCACAACCACAGCCTGCCCTCCGAAACGCGAGCCGATTTCCGTGATCAACTCTGGCCGCGACAGCGCTGCGGAGTTGACGCTGACCTTGTCTGCTCCGGCATCGAACACCAGCATTGCATCGTCGAGCGTTCGGATGCCTCCGCCTACGGTGAGCGGAATAAAGATTTGATCGGCGGCTCGTCGCACAGCGTCAAGAAGAAGGGCGCGTTTTTCGTGGGTTGCGGTGATGTCGAGAAAGACAATTTCGTCTGCACCTCCCGCGGCGTGACGCATGGCCAATTCTGCCGGATCTCCCGCGTCGACTAGGTCGACGAACTGAACACCTTTCACAACGCGCCCTGCAGAAACATCTAGGCAAGCAATGATTCGGCGGGTCAGCATCCGGACACCTTCATGAAGTTTTCCAGAATCTTCAATCCCACAGCTCCGGATTTTTCAGGGTGAAATTGCACTGCCATCCAGTTGTCTTTCTCGACAACGGCGGAGAAAGCGCCTCCGTAATGTGTAACAGCAACAGTTGCATTCACTACTGGAGCCCGATAGGAATGCGTGAAGTACACATAAGGCGAGGTCGGCAAGTCGCGCAATAGTCGTGAATCGCGCACCAATTCGAGAGAATTCCAGCCGACATGAGGTGACTTGATACCGGCAGGGAAGTGCTCACAAACCTCAGGGAATACCCCGAGACCAGTTGTATCTAGAGCTTCTGTGCTGCCCGCAAACAGCCATTGCAGGCCGACGCAAATGCCGAGAAATGGGACGCCCTCGGCGACTCGTTCACGCACGGCGTCGCCGATTCCGCTGGTCATCAGGCGCTCAGTCGATGCGAAGTGTCCGACGCCCGGCAATACGATTCGCGCCGCACTCTTCAGGTCCTCGGAATGCTGAGTGACCAGCAGGTCCGCACCGACAGTGCGCAGCGATTTGCAGGCCGAATTCAAATTTCCGGTCTGGTAATCGATGACGACTGTTTTCCAGGCACTCATGCGAAATGCTCCACTACAGCAGGCCTTTCGTACTGGGCAGCATTGACTTCATCCGCTGGTCGCGCGAGCAGGCAAACCGCAGGGCGCGCGCAAATGCCTTAAAAAGCGCTTCAATCTTGTGATGATTAGAGCGTCCGTAGAGAACCTTCAGATGCACATTAGCGCGAATGCCGCGGGCGAATCCTTCAAAAAAATCCGGCAGCAATTCGGTCTGCAGATCGCCCACAATTCGCATGCGGACCTTGGTGTCGATTACGTAGGAGGCCCGTCCGCTCAGGTCAATTGCCGCGGCCGCGAGGGTCTCATCCATCGGCATCAGAAAATAACCGGCGCGAAGAATTCCTTTTTTGTCGCCAAGCGCCTGAGCAAATACTTCTCCAAGGGCAATACCGATATCCTCGACGGTGTGGTGCTGATCGACATCCAGATCTCCCTTGCAGATTAGATCGAGATCGAATCCGCCGTGGCGGGCGAACAGTTCCAGCATATGATCAAGAAACCGGATGCCCGTGTCGACTCTGTAACGGCCCTGGCCATCGATGGCAAGCTTCAAGTCGATTTGCGTTTCGGTTGTATGCCGCCGCAGCGTCGCACTGCGCCCGGCTAGCTTTCGGGCTGCCATCGAGTCTCCTTTAAAGCGTTCTGCAATGCGATCAATCCGCGTTCAGTATGCTCGACCGTCCCTAAGGTGATGCGGACGCAGCCATCGCAACCAGGATCACTGCTGCGATCTCGCACCAGCACGCCTTGCTGTCGCATCGCGTCGACGAACGCCCTATGTTTGCTGCCGATGTTCATCAGGATAAAGTTGGCGTGACTCGGCCAGTAGGGAACTTCCAGCTGCGTTAATGCGCGCTCGGCAAGTGCGCGGCTTTGCAACACCTGGTCGGAGTACCAGACAATATAGGCCTCGTCCGCCAATGCTTCTGGCAGACATTCAAGCGCGATGGAATTGACGTTATACGGCGAACTAACCTTGCGCACAAACCGCATAGCCTCTGGATGGCCGACAAGAAGCCCAATCCTGAGGCCGGCCAGGCCGTAGGCTTTGGAGAATGTGCGAGCCACAAACAGATTTGTCACAGTGCCGGTTGCAGATAGGACTGACTCGCCGTGGAAATGATAATAGGCTTCGTCCAAGAGTAGGGCAGCCTGCGGGGCCGCTGCGGCAAGTTCCAATACAAATGACGATTCAACCACTGCGCCCGTCGGATTGCTGGGCGACGCGAGCATGATGAGCCGTGTGGATGGCCCAACGGCTTGCTGCACCCGCTTGTGGGGAAATTGCAGCGTATTATCGGCTTTAACCTCGCGAATCCGCGCGCCCGTCGCTTCCGCGTACAAGGCGTACATGGAGAACGTCGGCGTCACGATGACAACCTCATCCTCCGGTTCGAGGTAGGTTTCGCACAATAGATGGATCGCTTCATCTACTCCGTTGGTCAGGAGCACCGCGTCCTCAGTCAGGCCAAAGTGTTTCGCAACGACCTGCTCGACGTGATGGCGCTCCGGATATTTTGTCAGCGTTTCCGCCGCAATCCGCTGCAACACCGCCTGAACACGCGGGGAAGGGGCCAATGTATTCTCGTTGAAGTCGAGCCGCAATCCATCCCGCCCAGCCAGTGGCGGGTGATATTCGTGCATGCGCTCTACCGCATCACGGGGCCGAAGTTTTTGCAGCACGGGTGACGCGGGATCGATGCTCATCGAGCCTTCCTCCTGCGGCCATTCTCGGTGCCCCTAATTCGCACAGAAGCCGCATGTCCAAGCAGTCCCTCGGCTGTGGCAAGTCGCTCAGCATGAGGGCCATGTTTTGCGAGCCCAGCCGCCGTGTACTCCTGTGTCGTGACCAGGCGAAGGAAGTCATAGACGCTCAATCCGCCGCGGACGCGTGCCAACCGACCTGTAGGAAGCACATGATTCGGGCCAGAGATGTAGTCGCCCATGCTCTGAGGTGTGTTCGCGCCGATAAAAATCGATCCCGCATGCCGCACCCAGGCGAGATCGTTTTGGTTATCGATGGTCAAATGTTCCGCCGCCAACCGATTTGTCACAGTTGCAGTTTCATTCGTCGATTTTGTCAGAAAAATGAAACCGTTTCTGGCGATCGCCTGGCTGGCAAGCTTGTTTGAGGACGATTGGCTTTTCACTTCTCTTGCGGTTTCTCGCGCCAACTTCGCGTTACTGGTGACAAGGACGGCGAGCGTTTCTGGGTCATGCTCGGCCTGGGCAACCATATCGGCGGCGATCCACTGCGGTTTACCATTTCCGCTGGCGACGACGATTTCTGTTGGGCCAGCCAGCATATCGATGCCGCATTCAAACGCGACCAGTTTCTTTGCCGTGGTGACATAGAGATTTCCGGGTCCGACAATTTTATCCACCCGCGGGATGCTGGCCGTACCGTAGGCGAGCGCGGCAATCGCCTGCGCGCCGCCGATGCGATACAACTCCTTGACTCCGGCCAAGTGAGCCGCTGCCAGTATCTCGCGAGCCGGACGCGGAGAGACGACGACAATGCGCTTCACCCCGGCGACTTGCGCAGGAATCACCGTCATCAGCAAAGTCGAGGGTAGGGGATAGCGGCCGCCGGGAACATAGCAGCCAACAGACTCGAGCGGCAGGGCGCGTTGGCCGAGCTGGACACCTGGCAATTTACGAGTCCAATCCCTTGGCATTTGCCAGCGGGCAAAGCGTCGGATATTCGCAGCTGCCGCCTGCATTGATTTGCGCAGCTCCTTGGGAGTTTGCTCCCACGCGGCTGCCATCTCTTCCTGCGCGACCCGCATGTTTGCCGAGCGCTCCAGACCATCCAACCGTTCCGCATACCGCCGCAGCGCATCGTCGCCTTTGCGCCGAACGTCGGTAAGAATGCGCTTCACCGCAGGCTCCAGTCGACCTGTCGCTGCGTCCGAGCGTTCTTCAATCTGGCGCAGCATGGTTTCCGCTTGAGCGGCAGTTTTTCCGTAGGTGCGTATCAGTTTCATCGGTCTCGAAATGCTCTAAAAAACAATTTTGTTCAGTGGATATTCAACGATTCCTGTCGCCCCGGCCGCTTTCAGCCGCGGAATCACGTCGCGCACGGAACGCTCTTCGAGAATGGTATTGACAGCGACCCACTCCGCATCGCTCAGCGTAGACACCGTCGGTGAATTCAACGCCGGCAAAACACCCAACACTGCAGGCAGAGCACTCGCGCGCACATTCATCATCAATCCGACCTGTCCTTGCGCGGCAATCGCGCCTTGCAGCATCAGTGCGATCTTGTCGATTTTGTCTTTCTTCCAGGGGTCCTTATACGCCGTGGTATTGGCGATCAGCTGGGTTTCACTTTCGAGCACGGTCTCTAGAATACGAAGTCGATTTGCCCGCAGCGAACTTCCCGTTTCCGTCACCTCGACAATGGCGTCGGCCAGCACGGGAGGCTTCACCTCGGTGGCGCCCCAACTGAAATCCACCTGGACTGGAACGTTCTTGCTGGCGAAGTATTTCTTGGTCGCTTCGACAAGCTCCGTCGCGATGATTTTATTGGCTAGATCCTCCGCACGTTGGTACGGCGAATCCTCCGGCACGGCCAGCACCCAACGCACCTTCTGCCGGCTCTGTTTGGAGTAGGTAAGGCTGGCGATGGATTCCACGGCCAACCCGCTTTCCGCAACCCAGTCGCTGCCGGTGAGTCCTGCATCGAGCGCGCCATGATTTACGTAGCGAGCCATTTCCTGGGCACGAATCAGCATGCATTCAATTTCCGGGTCGTCGACGCCGGGGAAATACGAGCGGCCGTTGGCAAAAATCCGCCATCCTGCACGCTCAAACAATGCGATCGTCGCGTCCTGCAGACTGCCTTTCGGAATTCCAAGCCGCAGTTTCTGGCTCATGCTCGGGTCTCGCTTTCTTTGACTACGGCGGAGGGCATCGCGACCGGCTTGGTGAAGCAGCCGACGGTTCCTTCGTGGCAGACCAATCCGTCGCCTTCAACGACCACGCGGAATAGCAGCGTGTCATTGTCGCAATCTGTGGCCGCGTCCGTGATGCGAAGGCGGTTGCCGCTGGTTTCGCCTTTCATCCATAGCTTGCGACGAGTGCGGCTCCAAAAGGTGACAAAGCCGCTTTCAAGGGTTTTACGATAGCTTTCTTCATTCAGAAATCCGACCATCAGGACTTGCCCGGTTGCGGCATCCTGCACAATACCGGGTACAAGTCCGTCCATCTTCGTAAAGTCAATTGCGGGGTTCGAGGTGACTGTTTCGCTCATCGTGAATCGTCCTTATCGGTATCCTGTGGATGAAAACAAAAAACCCGCGGATGCGGTTCGCATCAGCGGGACGGTGACTTTCTGAACTTGTTGAGGATCTTATAAATCCTGCTCAGAATGCTCCGCTGACACGTTCGCCACGTGATGATGATGGTGATGATGGCGATGGAGCGGACTCATCTGCATGGCTTGAGGATAAGAAACAAGACGGGATTGTGTCAAGTTTGGCACCGGAGTTTCGACGTCTGAATCGTTACAGACGAGCCTCTAACGGGGAGGCTCCCCCCCGGGCTGTAACAGCCTGACGGCTTAATTTCGCCAGATGAAGAAATTTTCACCGCTACCGATGTTTCCGATTGACGTGGCAACCCGCGGTGGTTAACGTGTTGTTGCAACGGCAATTTCAGATCCAATGGGAGGAATCACGATGCACCTTCAAAAACGGTTAAGTCACATTCTCTGTGGCGCCGCTCTTTTATTCGCGCTTGCCGCATTGCCGACAACTGCGGCGGTCGCTCAAACCGCCACCAGGAACAGCCCCTCAATGTCGCCCGCGACGAAAATGGGTCCGATGGACATCAACACCGCCTCTGTCGACCAACTAAGAACACTGCCCGGCATCGGCGATACCTATGCCAGGAGAATTGTTGCCGGACGTCCCTATAGCTCTAAGAACCAGCTTGTAACGAAAGGGATTTTGCCCCGGAACGTCTATGACAAAGTGCAGCACATGATTGTCGCCAATCACGTAAAGAAATAAGCGAGCGACGCAGATGTATCGAGAGCATGACGACTAGCCGGCTGCGCGGTCCTCGCGTGGCCGGCTAGCGTCCTCCCCGCAAAGACGCTCGCGTGAAATTCTCTCCTCGATGTTTGACGGGGAGATTCGATCCCGATATATATCTCATTAGAGTTGTTTCCGTAGCGTGTTAGGAAACGCTTTGGCCCTTGGTGTTCGGGAAGCGCGGTGCAACTCCGCCACTACCCCGTAACTGTAATCGCGGAGAGCAAGGCAGGGCCCGCTGCGGCGGGCAGCCACTGGACGGCGATCGTCTGGGAAGGTTCGCCAAGCTCAATTGATGCGTAAGTCAGGAGACCGGCCAGGGTCGCCCTAAGGGCAAAATCAGGGAACCTATTGTCCCTGGTTTTCTATAGCTGTCTTTCGGTCTCGATGGGAGGACCGAAGGGAGCGCGCTCCAGCCAAACCTCGGCTGGTCGACGCATTCCCGGTTTTCGAGTGTGGTTGTGCATTTTCGCTGCGCGCATTTCTTCGTTCGCGAAGGAGTGCGCGATGTCCGGTGCCGGGCTGGTTTTCGCGGCTGGCGCATTGTTTCCACCATCCATGAAGTGTCGGGAAGCGCGGTGCAATTCCGCCACTACCCCGTAACTGTAAGCGCGAGAGCAGGGCAAAGCCCGCCGACGAGGCGGGCAACCACTGGACGGCAACGTCTGGGAAGGTGCCTAAGCTTGAAGAAGCGTGAGTCAGGAGACCGGCTTCATGCAACGATCCGAGGGGATATCGAATGACTGGCTTCATTTTTTTCTTTCGTGTGTTTCGGCGCTTGCGCACCGTTCCACCCGCGTCGCTGCTTTTTGCGCTGACAATCTTCTTCTCACCGCTTCTACGGTCGACTCAATTAATCGCCGCTCCTGTGCAGCAAAGAACGATCGCTGGAACCGTGACGGGCGTTGTGACAGATCCGCTGGGAGCGCCGGTTTATAACGCGCGCGTCGACATCATGACGCCCACTGGGGTGATGCTTCAATCTCACGGACGTACTGATGGCCGTGGACGCTACATCGTGTATGTCTACAAGCCCGGACGCTATCACGTGCGTGTCATCGCCAACGGCTTCAACGCGACCCAGAGCAACGATATCTTCGTTGCAATGAACAAGACTTCTTATGCCGATGTAGCGATGCAGTTTGGCCAATTGCAACAGCAGGTCACCGTAACGGCGAACGGAACTCCAACACCGGAGATGCAGTCCGGCGCTTCGACGACAGTGATCGATCAGTCGCTTTACCCGTACACAATCAACATGCAGGACACGCTGCGGCTGGTGAGCGGTCTGCAATTCACGACGAGCGGGCAGCGAGGTGCGGCAACGTCGCTGTTTGAAATGGGTGGCAATTCCAACGAAACCGACGTCCTGCTGGATGGCATTCCGATCAACGACATCGGCGGGGGCGTGAATTTCGCCTATCTGGCATCCAACGGCATCAGCCAGGCGGAGGTCTATCGGGGATCTGACAGCGCGCTGTATGGGGCCAATGCTTCGTCTGGTGTCATCGCGCTGACGACGGCGCGTGGAACGACAGCAAAACCGCTGCTGCAATATGCCATCGATGCCGGAAATTTCGGAACCTATCATCAGGAAGCTTCGCTGGGCGGGGTGCACAATGCGTTCGATTATTTTGGTGATTTCGCGCGCATCGACACGTCAAACAGTTATCCGAACAGCACGTTTCATAACGTTTCTTCCGTGGCCAATCTGGGATATGCGCTCACCCCGCATGTGCAGGTGCGAGCCACCGCGCATCGCATTTCGGCATCGACAGGCGAACCCAATGCCATTCTGTTTTACGGCATTCCTGACGTGCAGTACTTGAAGGAACACGATTTATACGGCAGCGCCGTCTTCGAAGATCGTCCCAGCGACAAGCTGGATATGACAGCGCAGTACGGGTTGGTTCGCTTGCGCTCGCTCAATACGGATCCAGGGCCGGTCGGTATCCTGACGGACAATCCCAACAACTTCAACTGCTATGACGATTTGGGAAATCCGGGACAGCCAGAATACCTGGGTAAACAGGTAACGATTTCCGGTGCCAATGGAACCAGCGCCAGTGGGCAGGCATTCTATTCCTGCGCCAATCAAACCTATCCAGGAACCAACGGCACGCTGACTAACCAGGACTATTTCTACGGCCAGGCAAACTACAAAAGCAGCGATAAATTGACGGCCTTTGCGGCGTTTCGATATCAGTCAGAACGCGGCTACACCGCCTATGACTATTTTCCGCAGACGGCACGTCGAGGCAACTACGATACGATCGTGCAGACCTCTGGAAATCTGGCGAATCGCTTGTACTATAGCGCCGGCGCCGACCTGCCCGATTACACGGTGTTCGGTTTTCAACCCACGCCTCACGCCACGGCGGCATACTACTTTTCCAAGCCAACTGCTGCCGGACTTCTCAGCGGCACCAAGCTTCGATTCAATTATTCGCAGGGGATTCTGGAGCCGACGATCGCAGAGCAGAATGGTTCCATCTATGACGTGTTGAAATCGCTGCCCGACGGCCAGCAGCTGATCGCGCAGCATGGGATTACGCAGGTGGGCGCGCAGCAAACCAGCACCTATGAAGCCGGTGTCGACCAGCACATGTTTGGAACCCGCGCACTGCTGCACGGCGGCTACTATCACAACAACTTCACCAATCAAATTGAGTTTGTCGATGCGCCAGAACTGCTACAACTGGGCGTACCCCCGGCGGTGGAGCAGATTATTGCCAACACATCTTACGGGGCGTACATCAACTCGCTCAGCTTCAACGCCCAGGGAGTCGAAACCAGCGCGGAATATCGGATCACGGATCGCTTGTTCGTCCGCGGCGGATACACTCTGTTGAACTCGACCGTGAACAAATCATTTTCGAGCGACAACGCCTCACCGTCCTACAACCCCAAGTATCCCAACACGCCGATAGGCGCCTACTCGCCATTGGTTGGGAATCGTCCCTTTCGTCGTGCCAAGCATAGTGGCAGCTACGCGCTGATTTATGCGCGCAGTCGCTGGTATGCGGAGATGACGGGAAACTTTGTTGGCCGGCGAGATGACAGCACCTTCCTGACCGATGCGGATGGAGGGACGACGCTGCTGCTGCCGAATCAAAATCTTGATCCGGCCTATCAGATTCTGGGCCTGACGACGCATCTCCGGATCAACCGGCATATTTCCAACTACACCGTGTTCGATAACCTGCTGAGCCAGCATTACCAGCAGGCGCTGGGCTACCCAGGGCTGCCGTTTAGTTTTCGAACCGGCATGCAGTTTTCCTGGGGAGGCGACATTTCCCACTAAATTCGAATTCTTGTGGGGCATTCCGCCGTTCTGAGACGACCGCGAAGTGAAAAGTTTTGGCGGGCAATTCCTGAGCCCTCCGCCTTTTAACTTCGCGGCTTACGTCGAAATTCCGCTGTCAGAAAATGACAACCATAATGTCGAATTTTTGACAATGCTTGTAAAGCCAGCCCATACTCCAAGATAAGGTTGTAGCGTTCGTGGGATTTGATTCCCTTCAGGTATAGGACCTTTCCGATCTCCATTCGTGGTGGTCGGACGGTTCGGTAGTTTGATCCGAAGATTTCCTTCGCTTGTGCGCGGTATTGCCAACCAGAAGGAGATTCTCGCGAAGTGCATGTTCATCTAGTGAACCCCAGCGATTCCTCGTTTGGAATCGGAGTCATCACCCCCCGTTGGTTATACGTTCTGGCCGCAGCCACCCCCTCCCGATACGGCGATCCCATCATTACAGACGAGACCTTGGCGCCATTCCAGCCGGAGAGCATCGAGCCCGGAGATGTCGTTGGAATCGGCATCCACACCGGCAACGCCCTACGTGGCATGGAGCTGGGCAAGATCGCCCGCGAACGTGGCGCCTTCGTGGTGTACGGCGGCATTCACGCCTCGCTGTATCCCAATGAAGCCATGGAACTTGGCGGCGCTCACGCCATTGTGAAGGGCGATGGGGATGTGGTCTGGGGGAAAGTGATCTCCGATCTGCTCGCTGGAACTGCACAGACTGTGTATGACGGTGGCAGAATCTCCGGCGACCAGTTTCTGCCGGCTCGCTGGGACCTGGCTCCGCGGGATAAATACATGTGGGCATCGGTGCAGACCGTCCGCGGATGCCCAAAGCACTGCTCATTCTGCTCTGTCTGGCGCACAGATGGCCAAAAGCCGCGACCGCGCACCTCGGACGTGGTGGTACGCGAGATCGTCGACTTGCGCCGCCGGGGATTTCGATTTATTGCGCTCGCTGACGACAATTTCTATCCCGTCAGCCTCGCCGATCTTCGACTGGCGGAGCAGCAGGGAAATACGGCACGTGTAGCAGAATTGACGGGCATTCGCGCCGAGCGATTTGAGCTGATGAGCAAGCTGTCGCAGCTGCCGAAGGATATGGTGTTCTTCACCCAGATCACAATGGAAGCCGGCGAGGACGTCGAGTTTCTCGACGCCATGCGGAGAGCGAATATCAAGGGGGCTCTGGTCGGCGTTGAATCCGCAACTGCAGAAGGGCTGAAGGCCGTGTTCAAAGATTTCAATCTCTCCGGCGACAACCTGGTGAAGCGGCTGCAGACTTTCAAAGAGCACGGAGTTCACGTTCTGGGTTCATTTATCTTTGGGCTGTCGTCCGATCGTCGTGACACGTTCGCCGCGACTGCAGAGCTGGCCAAGCGCGCCGATATCACCTTCGCCCAATTCGTGATGTTAACTCCATTCCCCGGCACTATCGATTTCGATCGATGGGAAAAGAATCTTGGCGAGAATGTCATGCATGTCGGCGGCATTCCAATCACGCGCCACTGGTTAATTCCAGCGGCGATTCGACCGAAGATGTTCAGCCCTCACGGCATCATGTCGTCGGAGGAGATTCGCGAGCGGACGCAGGGCGTCTGGGATAGTTTTTACAGCATGCCGGCGATCTGGAAACGATCCAAATGCGTGCCAACATTGCGCGGTCGGCTGGCATTCCTATTCATCTCCAAACTGTACCGGCAAATGTACGCCAAGACGGGAATTTCAACCGACAGCGCGCGTCGCCAGAAGGCAACTCGCATGGCGCGCTGGCTGGCGATTCCGTGCCGCAAGCTATTTGAAGCGAAGCCGATGCCGGAGTTGAAAATGCCGGAGCCGCAATATGCGCCTGCAGAATTGCTGCCTATCCTGGATTCGTACTCAGCCTAGTTCGAAAACCTTAACCGATCACTCGGCGCAGGAATCCGCGGATTCCCGCCCATCCGAGAATGAACACAGAAAGAACCAGCGCGCTCAGAATCATCCATGCCGGCATGTGTGGTAGGGCGGGCGTTAAAGCGGCTCGCAAGCCCTCACTCATATACACAATGGGATTCAGCAGCACCGCATACTGCAGCCACGGAATGTAGTGGAGCAGCGCCCAGGGATAATACACGCAGCCAAGAAATGTAATCGGCACGACCACCACGGAAAAGATAAGGCCGATTTGCTTTGGTTCAACTGTGGTGCCAATGGTTAAGCCAAGCGCCCCCGAAACCACGCTCGCCAGAATCACCACCGCGATCAGCAGCCAATAATTGCTGACGTGGACATGCACTGGCTCCGATGGAATGAAGTATGCCAGAGGAAATACGATCGCCGCGGAGAGCATGCATTGCAGCGCGCTGAAGCAGATTTTTTCAATCGCCACACCGGCAACAGGAAGCGGACACATCACTCGATCGTCAATCTCGCGCGTGATGCCAAACTCCGTTGAGAGCGGCAACGCAACCGCAGCAATCCCTGTAAACATGATTGCCACAGCCATCAGCCCAGGCAGTAATACAGTGCCAAAATTCATGCTGCCGGAACCAGACGCGCTCCCGAAGCTTTGGCCGATGCGTGGAAAAATATACGTAAAGACGAACAGGAACAGCAGCGGGTTCATGATGACTCGCACGGAGAAGGGGCCCAGCTCTCTTCGTAGAACGCGGAAGTCGCGCAGCAACAGCCCCCAGAACGCGTGGACGTAGAGGTTGAACGTAGAAGGGGAACCATGTTGACCGGAACCGGGAACAGGGCTGGCGGTATTACTCACGCAGCTCCCTCCCTGTCAGGTGGATGAACACGGTTTCAAGCGAAGGCTCGGATATGGAAATGTCGCGCAGTCCATACGCTTGCGCCTCTGTGACGATAGTCGAGAGTAGACCTTCCGCACCTTGCGTATACACTCTCACACCAGTCGAGGTTGTCTCGACAGAGCTGACGCCAGATACGGATCGCAGCATGTTGGCCAATTCTTCGCGTTGATCGACGTGCTGCACATCCAGGCCGTAAACGGTTTGAATTCCCAGCCCGTTCTTCAGTTTCTCTGGCGTGTCTTCAACCAGAATTTTTCCATGGTCGATAATGGCGACGCGGTCACACAGCTCTTCCGCTTCTTCCATGTAGTGAGTCGTCATCAATACCGTGATGCCCTGGTCCTTCAGGCTGCGAACCGATTCCCACATGGCCAGGCGGCTTTGTGGATCGAGGCCCGCACTGGGCTCATCGAGGAAAAGGACCGCGGGTCGATGCGCGATGGCGCGTGCAACGAGTAGTCGCTGGGCCAGCCCTCCAGATAACTCGTTCGGGAAGGCCTTGGCGCGATCCGCCAGGCGAAACTGCGTCAGCAATTGCTCCGCACGTTGTTTGGCTCGTGAATCGCTCATTCCGAAATAGCGGCAGTGGAAGAAGAGGTTTTCAAAGGCGGTTAAGGAGCGGTCGAGGGTATTGAATTGCGGCACCACACCAATTTGGCGCCGCGCAACGGCGGGTCTCGCGACAACGTCGCAGCCTGCAATGATCACTTGGCCGGAAGTGGGAAGAGATCGGGTTGTACAGATGCTGATGGTGGTGGTTTTGCCGGCGCCATTCGGTCCCAGCAGACCAAAGATTCCGCCAGCGGGTACAGACAGATCGATTCCATCGACCGCAACAACTCGCTGCCTACCCTCGTAGATCTTGGTCAGGGCTTCGATAGAAACAATGCGAGATGGCAAAAAAGCCGCTATGGCAACACCTTGGTTTCGGGGTTGCCATAGTGTAACAAGTCCGGCAGAAGTTCAGCGAAGCAGATTCCTGAAGCTGTCTCATGTGTGGCATCGCGACTTCGATCGGCGACCGGAGTGCCGCTTTGATTGCGAGTCTCATGTCCGGTCGTATCGAGCGAATTCGAGGTTATGAGGCAGCTTCTAATGCGCCGACAACACGCAGAGGAATGGAATTTCGTACAGTTACGCGACCGCCTTTGTGCGGTTGTACTCTGTGCGCTCGGAGAGTCCTGATTCGACTGATATCGACACAGGCTCTACCAAAGATTGTTTGGCGATTTCCCACGGATGCAGTATCCGCATTTTGTCCAATGAGTAGGGGAAATGCCGTCCGCAGTCGAGGCAGACTTTATAGCTCGATGCCTGCAGCGTGAATGGTCGAGTTAAATGGCCGTGACTGCAGCCAAAAAACATTTCATAGAAGAAATCGAAGATCGCGCGTAGCCAAGACGTCATTTCTCTCTTCGCGAGCTACTCTACTGTATTTCGTAGATTGCTCGCGCCTCCCGGTGTGTTGCGTACCCTGACAACGTGGGCTCGCTACACAGGAATAGATGCAAGACGAATGCCAACCGGCGTCGTCGAACAGCAAGAAAAATGATGGTTGAAGATGGGTCGCTTCTAAGTCGTTGAATAGATTTAGTAGGTCGGAATTGGAGGCGGATTTGGTTACTTCTCAGATGTTAAAGAAATAATAACTTTGCCAAAATGACGAGCTTGTTCGAGATAACGATATGCCCCAATCGTTTCCAACATGGGAAATACTTTTCCCACTACGGGCTTCATTTGGGATAGCTC
>JBARFA010000165.1:0-12942 GCA_049796755.1 Acidobacteriaceae bacterium | reverse complement strand
GCGCAAAACTGGCTGAATCTGCGCGGCGAGCGCGGACCATCCACCTTCGATCAGCGGAACCTGCTGAAGGCGCAAATCCAGTACACCACCGGCATGGGAATCGGCGGCAACACGCTGTTGAGCGGCTGGAGGGGACGGCTGCTGAAGGAATGGACCGTCACCAGCCTGATCAATGTCGGAAGTGGCCTGCCGGAGACGCCGGTATTTCTAGCGGCGGTACCGGGCACGGGCATTACCGGAACCATCCGGCCGGACCTGACGGGTGCGCCAATCTACCAGGCTTCAGACGGCTACCATCTGAATGTGGCCGCCTACAAAGCGCCGCTTGCGGGACAATGGGGCACAGCGGGACGCGATTCGATTACGGGGCCCGATCAGTTCAGCCTGGATGCGGCGCTGGCGCGAACCTTTCAACTGCGCACCACCTTGAATCTCGATATTCGGATAGATGCGACGAACTTGCTGAATCATGTGGCTTTCACTTCATGGAACTCGACGGTCAACAGCACCACCTTTGGACTTCCGGCGTCGGCCAATGAAATGCGCACTCTGCAGGTCACCGCCCGGTTGAGGTTTTAATCATGCGCCAACTAAAAACATGGCTGTTGATTGCAACCTTGAGCACAGGCTTCGGCGCGGGCGCGCAAACCATTGGCTCGAATGCGGTGCCCGGCCAGAGTACTACCTATAGCCTCACGGTGAGCTCGCATCTGGTGGTCGAGACCGTGGTGGTGAAGGACAAAAAAGGCAATTTCATCACCGGGCTCACCGCCAAGGACTTCACCGTGACCGAGGATGGCGTGCCGCAAACTGTCAAAATCTGCGTGCACCAGGAATTGCCTATGACTCCGGCACCCGCAACCCCGCCGGACGATGAACGCATCACCATCTATAAGACACTCGACCGAACTCAGCTGGCGCCGGAGATTCCGGGACACACGCAGTACAAGGGTCATCGCCTGCTGGCGCTCTACTTCGATATGAGTGCCATGCCGCCGGACGATCAGGAGCGCGCGCTGGCTGCCGCCGAAACATTTGTCCGCACCCAGATGACTTCCGCTGACCTGGTCGCAATCCTGCGATTTCAAGGTGGCTCCGTCGATGTGCTGCAGGACTTTACCGCTGACCGCAATCGCCTGCTGAGCATTCTGCAGACAATGATCGTAGGCGAGGGCCAAGGCTCCGTGGAGTCCATTGAAGACGCCAGCAGTGCCGATACCGGCGCGGCCTTCGGGCAGGACGACAGCGAGTTCAACATCTTCAACACCGACCGCCAGCTTGCTGCGCTACAGACCGCTGCAAGAATGCTTGGCCGAATGAACGAGAAGAAATCGCTGATCTACTTTGCCAGCGGAATGCGCCTGAACGGCATCGATAACCAGGCACAGTTGCACGCCACTGTCGATGCCGCCATTCGCGCCGGAGTAACGTTCTGGCCGGTGGATGCGCGCGGACTCGTGGCGCAGGCTCCGCTAGGCGACGCGACTCAGGGCTCGCCGGGGAATGCCGGCGTGTATTCCGGCACGGCGGCGCAGGCGGTGACGGACAACTTCCAGCAGTCGCAGGACACCATGTATGCGCTGGGCGGCGACACCGGCGGCAAAGCGCTGTTCGACAACAATGACCTGACTCGCGGCATTGTGCAGGCGCAGCGATCGATCTCCGACTATTACATCGTCGGATACTACACGACCAATACCGCAGAGAATGGGCGATTTCGGCGAGTGAAAATCACGGTGAACTCCGCACCCAACGCCAAGCTCGAATACCGCCGCGGCTACTACGCCAACAAAGTGTTCAGCAAGTTTACCGCCGTCGACAAGGAGAGACAGCTTGAGGACGCGCTCATGCTGGGCGACCCGATTACGGACCTCACGATCTCCATGGAGATCGATTATTTCCAACTCGATCGCGCCGAATATTTTGTGCCCATCGTGGTGAAGATTCCCGGCCGTGAACTGGCGCTGGCGAAGAAATTCGGGGCCGAGCACACGCTGATCGATTTTGTTGCCGAGGTAAAAGACACAACCAGCGGCATGACGGTCAGCAATGTTCGTGACAATGTCAACATCAAACTAAGCGATGCCACCGCGGCGGAACTGGCGCGCCGCCCGATTGAATACGACTCCGGATTCACTCTCTTTCCCGGAACATATTCCATCAAGTTTCTAGCGCGCGACGACGAGACCGGACGGATCGGCACCTATCAAACCACCTTTACCATCCCCGATCTGAATAAAGTGACCAGGCGCGTCGCCATCAGCTCGGTGGTCTTAAGCAGTCAGCGCATCGACGTACGGAACTCGCTCTACAACGCCGCCAACGGCAAGCAGGAATCAAAAAATGAAATGGCCAATCCGCTGGTCGAGGACGGATACAAACTGATCCCCAGCGTGACACGCGTCTTCAACACCAAGCAGGATATGTACGTTTATGTGCAGGCCTATCGGCCACCCCCACGCGTTGCAGCAGACGCAAAGGCCGCGCAGCCCACCACTCCCCTCTTTGCCTACGTAACCTTATATCGGGATCAGAAGAAGGCATTTGACACCGCCCCGATCGCGATGATGCCGGAAGCGGGCAGCCGGTTGGGCGTCACACCTCTCAGCTTCCAGGTGGGCCTGGGCAAACTTGCGCCCGGAGAATATCGGTGCCAGGTCAGCGTTCTTGATCCCGCAGGACATCGAGCTACATTTTGGCAAGCCCCGATTATGCTGGTGCGCTGAGACATCCTGCAACATGCGAAAGGGTCCGGCGATAGGTTTCATTTCGGTGCAATGACAGTGCCGCCGGCACTGAATCAAACGCGCCCTCCCAGCATCCAATATATGCCGCTGTAATAGGAGGAAGATATGTCCCTACGCCCTGTCAAAGAAGTCATTCAAACCAAGCCCACCCTGGAGGGCGCGGGTGTGAAGTTGCAGCGCGCCTTCGGTTTCGGCAAGACCAAGGACTTCGATCCGTTTCTGCTGCTGGACGATTTTCGCAATGACAATCCCGCGGATTACATTGCCGGTTTTCCCTGGCATCCGCATCGCGGCATCGAAACCATCACCTATGTCCTGGCCGGCTCGGTTGAGCACGGCGACAGCCTCGGCAACAAGGGCGCCATGACCGCAGGCGACGTCCAATGGATGACGGCAGGCAGCGGCATCCTGCACCAGGAAATGCCCAAGGGTGACGCTCTAGGGCGCATGCATGGATTTCAGTTATGGGCTAATCTTCCGGCATCGCTCAAGATGACCGCTCCCAGGTATCAGGACATTCCCTCGAGCGCGATTCCGGAAGTCACGGACGACGACGGCACCAAGGTGCGAGTTATCTGCGGCGAGTTCTGGGGCAAGAAGGGCCCAGTCGAAGGTGTGGCTGCCGACCCAAACTATCTGGATATTTCTGTAGCCCCAAATCAGCGCAAGCGCCTCAAAGTGGAAACCACGCGCAACGCGTTTGCCTATGTGTTTGCAGGCTCCGGTACGTTTCGCGACGCCTCCAACCCGCAGGCTGTTCTCACCGAGCACGTGGCGAAACCCGAGGCCGCGCCGGTGTATGACATCGGAAATCATTCGCTGGTTCTGTTCGACCGCGGCGACGAAATTACCGTGCAGGCCGGGCCCGAAGGCATCCGCTTTCTATTGGTCTCCGGCCGGCCGATTGAGGAGCCAGTAGCCTGGTACGGTCCCATCGTCATGAACACGCAGGAGCAGTTGCGCAAGGCCATGGCGGAACTGCAGGACGGCACCTTCATCCACCACTCGTAACTTCGCTACTTGCCGACAACGATCACGGTGAAACTCCCCGGAATCATCGGTGGGCGCGAATGCGGCTGATTTTGCGCGGCTGCGGGACGCGAGACGAATTTCGCGGTAACCAAATAGGCCGTGCTTCCATCCGGGCTCAGCGTCATGGTGCGCGCGCCTTTTTCCGTCGGAAGATTCTGCACAACAGTAAAATGCTGTGGGGAGTCTTCGTGAACCACTGTCAGCGTTCCGCTTTCGCCGTTCGAACTGAAGGCGAATCGGCCGTTCGGAGAAAAGCGGGCAGCATCCGGACCATCTCCGATCGTCGGCGTCGCAATCACTTTTCCTGTCTTCGTCGATACAATCGCCATCTTCTGGTTGTCGCACACGCTAAAGAGAATGCCGTGAGCGCGATCAATGGCTAGTCCGGATGGACTTTCGCCTGGAGCAATCGGCCACGTCGCCAGCAGCTTTCTCGATCGCGCGTCGAAGTGGACAATCTCGCTTTTATCCTCGATGTTGTCGTAGACATTCCCTTTGCCATCCGCCACCGGAAACTCTGGCTTGCCGGGAAGCTCCAGTGTCGCCAGCACTTTGTCGTCTTTTGTATCAATCACAGTTACATTATGGCTGCGTCCGTTAAATGCCCATACCGTGCGCGTGACAGGCTCATACACAATACCGTCCGGATTGGTTCCCGCGGGGATGGTGCGGATCACCTTGTATGTCTTGCGATCAAATACCGCGACCTGGTTGCCGCCGCCATCGCTGATATATCCATTGCCGCCCGCGGCGAATACCACGCCATGCGTGTGATGCAACCCGGTGATGTCCCCCACCTGCCGGCCACTCTCGCGATTGATCACCTGCACATGATCGCCGCGAGTAATGTAGAGAAGATTTGTCTGCGGATCGACGGCGATGTAATCCCACCCTCCTTCACCGCCAACCTGCCAAATATGCTCAACGTGAAATGGCCCCTCCGCCGCAAACGCCGTGGCCGTTGTAGCCGCCAACATTGCGCCTGCAGCCAGCAGCAGGCTCCGGCAAATCAATCCGTGTAATTTCATCTTTGCTCTCCTTTTGTTTTGCCACCTGAAATATTCGGCGGTCCGCCGATATCGTTGCACCTATCGATCACTGAGAACTTCCTGAACGCGCCGGACAATTCTTCTCTCATCCAGCCCCGGAAACGTCACCTCGGCGATAGTTCCGCGACCAACCTCGCTCGTGATTTCGATCCGCCCCCCGGCACCTTCAGCCAGCGCTTTACAAATCGCCAGCCCCAATCCAGTTCCGCCTGTATCTCTCGAACGCGACGGATCGCCGCGATAGAAGCGATCGAAGATGTGCGGCAAATCTTCCGCGGGAATGCCCTCACCGTTGTCTTCGACGCGAAAGCCCGTTGCACCGGCACGCGACAGGACATTCACCAGCACGGTGCCCCCAGCGCCAGTATGCTGTAGCGCGTTCACCACCAGGTTCGTCACCAGCGTCACGCAATCATCGGATGCAATGCGCGCCATCGTGCCTTGATTTTGCTCAACGACCAGGTTCACTCCGCGCACTGAAGCCAGCGGTTCCATCTGATTCGCTACTTCGCGTACACATTCGCTCAGGTCAGTCTTCGCGCTAGCGATCGGCTCTTCTCGCGGTTGCTCTACCCGCGCCAGCAGCAGCAATTTCTGCACCAGGTCCTCCAAACGTGCGCAGTCCGACAGACACATTTCTAAACCGCGTTCATATTCCGCCGCGGTTCGCTTGCGAGAGGTAAGCAACTGCAGCGACGATTTGATGATCGTGACCGACGTCTTCAACTCATGCGCAGCATCGTGAACAAAAACCTGCTGCTGCACAAACGCGCGCTCCAACCGGCTCATTGCCGACTCCAGCGCACGTGCTAGCACGGCCAATTCCTGCACCGCAAATGCATTCGGCGGTGCGCGAAACCGCAAGGAGTTCGAAGAGATACCCGCCGCAGCTCCCGCCAGCTCCTGCAGCGGGGCCATCCCTCGCCGCAGCAGGATCAGTAATGTTCCCGCGGTAAACAGCAGAATCAGAAAATTTGAAATCACCAGAAACTTTGCCGCGTGGCTCATCGCCACCCAGAAAGGCTTTAGCGACGAGGCATAAAAGATCACGACCGGACGCGCAATTCCCGGGCTCTTGTCGTCCTGATCGATTTGTCGAACCCCATGCAGCGCAAACCCGCGATACCATTTTCCATCCAAGCGGAAATTGTGCGCCTTCTCGCGTTGCGCTAATTTCTGTTCAACCTCTTCCTTCCAGTTCGATGAACTTCCCACAACGTGCCCGGACTCATTGCGGACTTCATACAAGTCGCCACGCTGCAGATCAAGCGCCTTCGGATTCAGCATCACATTGTCATTGGCATCCTCTGCGTCCTGCACCGCGCCCAACAAGGAATCGGCCCGTCCGCGCAACATCAAGTCAAACGAATGCAGGTTTTGCTGCCGCTCATACAACAACGCCAATCCCGTCGCCGCCGTCGCCAGCAGCAACTCCACCAGCAGTACAGTCACAACCAAACGTCGCGTCAACGAGTAAGGTCTCATGGTTGCGTCTCCCGCAGCGCGGCTGTCAGCCGATATCCGCGTCCACGCAAAGTTTCAATCCAACGCTCTTCTCCACCGCGATTCAGCTTGCGGCGCAAGTTCGACACGTGCGCTTCAATCACATTAGAGTGGCGTTCCCAGTTGAAGTCGTACAGATGCTCCAGCAGCGATTCTTTGGAAACAATCGCACTCGGCCGATGGCTCAAGTATTCGACAATGCGATACTCCGTCGGCGACAGTTCCACCTCCACGCCTCCACATCGCACGCAGCGTTCCATCGTGTCTACTTCCAGATCTCCCACACGAATCAAGGGATGGCTGACGCCCTTGCCGCGCCGGACCAGCGCCTTTACCCGCGCCATCAATTCACCCAGATCGAACGGCTTGCCTACATAATCGTCGGCCCCGGAATTCAATAACTCCACGATGGATGCCTTTGACGTGATCGCGGTCAGCACCAGTACCGGCGCCTTCTGACCCTTCTTCCGCAGTCGCTGCAATACATCGGGACCGCCGATCTTCGGCAGCATCAGGTCCAGAACAATCAGGTCATACTCGCCTCGCTCCGCCAGATACGCACCGGTTTCTCCGTCAGCAGCAATGTCCACGGCGTAGCCCGGTCCTTCACGCAGCGCCGCAGCGATATTCTCCGCCAAGCGTTCTTCGTCCTCGACAATCAGCACTCGCATAGACTCTACGTTCACCTTAGACCTTCTACCGCGGAAGCCTTCATCGCCTGCATCGTTCGTCCATCAACACTCAACTTTGACCGGCCATGGAATAGTGCACTGCCGGAGTGATCACCAGCGACAGCACCATCGAAATAAGAATGCCTCCAATCACCGCGATGGCCAGGGGCTGCAGCATCTGCGAACCCGCGCCCAACGCAAGCGCCAGCGGGAACATCCCGGCTACCGCTGCCACCGCGGTCATCATGATGGGGCGCAGCCGTCTGCGGCCAGCCTGGATCATCGCATCTTTTGGAGACATTCCCAGCGCGCGAAATTTCACATCTGCGTCCAGCAGCAGAATTCCATTTTTTGCAACAATACCCACCACCATAATGAGTCCCATGAACGAGGAAATGTTGAATTCGGTTCCCGTAATCATCAGCGCGAAAAACACCCCCGACGTCGACAGCACCGCCGAGGCCAGAATCGACACCGGTGCGGCGAACGATCGAAACTCAAACAGCAACACCAGAAACACCAGTAGCAGGCCGGCAAATAGCACCATCAATAAATCGTGGAAAGACTGCTGCTGTGTCGCATAGGTTCCTCCATATTCCACGCGAATCTGCGGCGGCAGATTCAACGACGCCACTGCCTTTTTCACGCCGACAATGGCTTTCCCTAAACTTGTTCCCTCCAGCCGCGCAGAAACTTCCACTAATCGCTGCAGGTTTTCCCGCAGAATTTCTGTCTGTCCAGGAAGATTTTGAACGGTCGCCAGCGCACCCAGTGTTGCTGTTGTTCCCGCGGAGCTGACCAGCATGGTGTTATCCATGGCCTGTGGGGACGCGCGATTCTGCTCCGGAAATCGAACGCGGATATCATACGCGCGATTGTTCACAACCAACGGCGTGGGCGCCGTTTCACCCTGAAGCAATGCACCCGCATCCGTCGCAACCTCCTCCGGAGTAAATCCGCTGGTCGCCGTCACGGTCGGTTGAATGTGATATACCGTCTCCGGACTGCTGATGGTGTCGTCGATTCCGTTCAACACTCCCACAACGCCCGGAACGTTCGAGATTTTATCTGCAACAATCGGCGCCCAATGGCGTAGCAGATCCGGATCTTCGCTGAACAGCTTGATGTCCACTGGCTGCGGCGCATTCGTCAGATCGCCAATCATGTCCTCCAGCGTCTGGTGCAAGTCGATATCCAGCGCCGGCTCCGCTCGACTCACCTTGTCCTGCACCTCGTCCATGATGGCGTAGATATCGCGGCTGCGATGAAGTTTCAGGTTCACCGAAATGTCCCCGGTGTTCGCTTCCGTCACCGCCGCCAAGCCCAGTTGCAATCCGGTTCGCCGCGAAGTTGCCTTCACCTCCGGAATAGACCGAATAATCTGGACGACATGACCAACGACACGGTCTGTCTCCGCCAAAGAACTTCCGGGCGGCATAATATAGTCCACCGTAAAAGCGCCTTCATCCATCTTTGGCAACAAATCGGAACCGAGGGATGCGTACGAAAAGTAAGACATCACAATCAACGCCAGCGCGAAGGCCGCCAGCCACCAAGGCCGAACCAGAACCATAGTCATCAGGCGTTCATAGCCGCCGATAATGCGCTTCATGAAGCCGCTGATGCTGGCCTCTTCCGCTTCCATCATCCGCCGAGTTTCATCTTCGTGCGATGCGAATGCGCCGATTCGCTCCGACGGTCGCACCGTATCTTTGCGCCGAACAAAATATTGACTCAGTGTCGGTGTCCACGTCAGCGCCAGGAACAGCGACGAGATCAAAGCGGATGCCATCGTAATCGCCAAGGCCCGAAAGAAAGTTCCAGTGACGCCGGCGATGAGAATCAGCGGCAGAAAAATGACGACCGGCGTCAGAGTCGAGCCCACCAGCGGCACCTTCAGTTCACTCAGCGCGCTTTGAACTGCCTGCATCCTTCCCTGACCCGCATCGCGATGCAGCACGATGTTCTCCACCACCACGATGGCGTCATCGATCACCAGCCCTACCGCGGCGGCCAGGCCACCCAGCGTCATCAAGTTAAAAGTTTGCCCCAGCAGCTTCAGCACCACAAAGGTCAGCGCGATCGTCACTGGAATGACCATCCCCGCCACCAGCGAGCTTCCCCAGTCCCGCAAAAAAACGATCAAAACAATACACGAAAGAACGATGCCGATCAAAATCGCATCGCGAACGCTGGCAATGGCTTCCTTCACCAACTGCGCCTGATCGTAAAACACGGAGATGTCAATTCCGGGCGGAAGACTTTTTCTGATCTGCGCCAGCTCCGCATACACTCCATCCGCCACCGCAACGGTATTGGTACCCGGCTGGCGGTTGATGCTCAGCAGCACGCCGGGTTTGCCGTCCGCCGTAACCACCGTATACACAGGTTTAACGCCAGCTTTCACCTCGGCCACATCGCCAACGTGAACGGGCACACCTGCCGAGGTGTTTTTAATTACGATGTTGGCGATCTCACTGGGATCGTGAACCTGCCCGTCCACCAGATCCAGCACCAGGTCGTGATGTTCCGCAATCAGTCCGGGAGATTCAATCAGGTTCGTCCTGCGCACAGCGTCCAGAATTTCTGTCACCGTCACCGAGGCTCGCAGCAGTTTTGCCGGGTCGGGAATAATGTCGAACTCCGGCTCTTCGCCCCCTTGCACCAGCACCGTTGCGACGCCGTTCACGCGGTTCAATCGCGGCTTCATGTCGTACGTCGCCACTTCCCACAAACGGCTCGCCGGCATCGTGTTGGACGTCAGACCAAACCCAAGAATAGGAAAACTGGAAAAGCGCAGCCGCGTCGCCTCAATTCTCGCAGTAGGAGGCAGCGAGGTCTGCACTGCAGCCATGGCGGAGTTCACCCGCTGCAGCGTCTGGAACATATCCACCTTCCAGTCGAAAAAGAGATCCACTTCCGCCGTGCCACGACTGGTGATCGATCGCACCGTCTGCAATCCCTGCACGCTGTTCACAGCTTCTTCAATGGGACGCGTAATCGTCACCAGCATCTGATCGATCGGCATCACGCCGTTGTCGATGGCGATCAATACGCGCGGAAAATTTGTCGTGGGAAATACTGCGATGGGAATGCTCAACGCCATGAACGCGCCTACCAGCGACAATGCAACGATCACCGTGATCACAGCTTTTGAATAGGTGACGAACCAGGCAGGGTTTTCTGCATCTCCACTCGCGCGCGGGCGTGTTTCGGGCCGAACTGACGCGTCACTCTGCGCGTCCGTATCGGCCCGCTGCTCTGGCTCTTGCCCGCTCAATGGAGTATCCGGCATCGACTTATGCCTCTGCCTTCTTGCCGGGGCTGGTGCTGGCGGGCGTGGCCTTCACTTTTGTCTTATCCGGCAAGCCATATTGTCCGCTGACGATCACCGGCTCGCCCGGCTGAAGCCCGCTCAAAATCTGGATTATCAGACCCTGCTGAATTCCCGTCTTCACATCCTGTGCATACGCGCGATTGTCCGGCTTCACCACCATGACGGAAGTTTTGCCGTCAGGACCCGTCAAAACCGCAGCCGCAGGAATCACCAGCGCATTCGCAACGGTCTTCGCTGTGATCGAAACTTGCGCCGTCGTTCCTGGTTTCAGTTCGCCCTTCCGGTTGTCCGCCTCCACCCACACTTCTTCCGTGGTGCTGTTCGGATCGAGCGCAGGACTCAACACCGTCACTTTGGCAGGAACATCTTTGTCGAGCCCCGGAACCCGAATCGTCGCCGGCTGTCCCAGTTGCAACAACTCCGCCTGTTCTTGCGGAACATGCAGCCGCACCTCGACCTTCGAGGTGTCCATCACAATCAACAGCGGCGTCCCTGCTGGTGCAATATCGCCGGGATAGACGGCTCGACTCGCAACCACGCCATCGATCGGGCTGCGGATTTCCGTATATTCCAGCTGCGCGGCCGCGCCCAGGTATTGTCCATGCGCTAGTTCAAGTTGTCCCTGCGCCGCCTTCTTCTGCTGTGAAACTCCTGCCGATTGAAGATTCTGCAAATGCTTCTCCGCTGTCTCGTACGCGCTCTGATCCGCCGTCAGCGCGACTTCGGTCGCATCCAACTGCTTGCGCGCAATCGCACCCTGCTGGTACAGCTTGTTCTCGCTGTCGTACAGCTTCCGCTGCGCCGCCAAGTTCGCCTTTGTGTTCACCACGTTCAAATTTGCGGTTTGAATTTCTTCCGGCAACGCAGAAGAAGTGGTCGAAGCATACGTCGCCTGCGCCTGATCGTACTCACCCTGCGCCGACACAACGGCAGCGCTCAGGTCCTTGTTCTCCAACACCGCCAGCAGTTCCCCGCGATGGACCTTGTCGCCGCGTTGCACATAGAACCTGCGTACCGGCGCCGTAATTTTTGGAGAGATGGAAGCCTGATGCACTGGATACAACACGCCTTCCGCAGTCACCACATCGGCGATGCTTTGCACTTTCGCACGTACGGTTTCGACACTTACAACCGGCTCGGGTGGGGGCACCGTATTCTCACTGCTGCATCCGGACGACATCGCCATCAGTGAAGACGCGACGATCATCGCCACACCGATTGAGAAGACTCGAAGTCGCACCCGATACGCTTCAGATTCACTCCGAGCGGCCAGTCTGAGAGATTGCGCCTCTTTCGCCCGATGCATCAAAACTCTCCTGTCAAGGTCTGCAGCGTTGCCAGAGCCACTCGATAACGAGCCTCGCCCATAACCAATGCATTTTCCGCGGATGAAAGCGCTGTTTGCGCGCTCAACACCTCAAGCTCGATCGCATCCCCCGCCTTATACTGCAACTTCGTCAGCCGCAAAGAATCGGCAGCCAGATTGGCATCCTGCTGCAGCGTTGCAAGCTCCGCGCGGGCGACCTTGGCCTCGTTATAGTACGCACTCAAATTACTGAGCGCCTCCCGCTGCGCCTGCGACAACTCCACCCGCGCTTGCTGCCGCCGATATTCTGCCTGACGCAATTTGCTTTCAGTCGAGCCCCAATTCCATATCGGAATATTCATGCCTGCGGTGACGAAATAGCCGAGATTCGGCTGTGGGCCAAATTGCCGATAAGCGACGTCCGTGCTGTTCAGCGCGAAAGTATTGGCCTCAATGCCGTAGTCCACATCCAGGCTGAAAGTTGGGAAAAATCCTGCACGCGCGATCGAAACATTCACCTTCGCCTGCTTCAGCGCAGCCATGGCCGAGCGCAGGTACGGGTTAGCATGTTGCGCCAGTGCATCCACCTGATCGACCGACGGCAGCGCGGGAGGATTGTCAAGATCATCCGCGGTTGTGAAATTTTCATCCAGCACCGGCGACAACAGCACAGCCAGTGCCAGATGCGCTCGCCCCAACGCCAACTGCGCTTCCTGGAGCGCGATCTTCTCCTGATCGAACTGCAGCTGCGCCTTCACAACATCGGCGTGGGGAACTTCTCCGCCCTTCTCCAGTTCTTTCGTAGTCGTCAGAAACTGCGTCGCCGAATCCAGATTTTGCTGGGCGCTGACATCTTCACGATGCGCAACGATGTCACCGTAATACAGAGTCGTCACCGTCACCGTCAGCCCTCGTTTCGCAATTTCCACCTGTGCCTGCGCCATGGCAGCACCGGCCGCGGCGCTGCGAAAGGGCGCCAGCGTGAAGAAACCTGCCGGCAAGTCCTGATGAAGCACCGCCCAGGACCGGTAGACGTGTACGCCATCATTAGTCACGAAACGTCCAGTCGGAATCTTGGAGCCCCCGTTTGTGCCCAGAAATTGCTGGGTAGAGCTGATCGAGGGAAGCAGCGCCGCCCGAGCCTGCACGCTGTCCTGCTTTGCTAGTTCGGCATTCATCATGGCCGCTCCGTATTGGGCATAATAGCGACGCGCCCGATCGATTGCCTCCTGCAACGTAATGACGGCAGGAGCCCCGGGAGTCGTCGCGGCAGGCTGCGATGCTTCCGGCTCGGAAG
>JBARFA010000164.1:0-17649 GCA_049796755.1 Acidobacteriaceae bacterium | reverse complement strand
CGATTGGCCTTCGATGGCCGCAGCAATCGCACGAGCAGTAGTGACAGCGTCCATGGTGACAAAGGAATCATCCACAAGGTGAATCGCGCGGTCGGCGCCTTTCGCCAGCGCTTCGCGCAGCACCTGCTGCGAACGCGCCGGACCCACTGTAATAACCACGACTTCGCCGCCATGCTTTTCTTTCTGGCGCAGGGCTTCTTCCAGCGCGTAGGCGTCCGGCTCGTTCACTTCATAGGGAACGTCCTCGCGAATCCAGGTGCCCTCCGCATTCAACTTGAGCGGAGCGTCTTTCTGCGGAACCTGCTTGATGCAAACCAGAATTTTCATGGGTGGTGAACAGTGTTGATAATGAACAATAATCCGAGCCACTATTGATTCTTATTTCCTGGCTTTTCGCAAATCAGGGCTGCACGCCATTTTGGACAGTCCGCCAGTTTCCGCGCTCTTCGTCAACTCCCGACAGCGATGTTGAAACATATCGTGAACACTATCCGCTCGTCCCTCACCGCTGTGGTAGGCGGCATTTATTGCGCGGCGCCTGCAAGTGCTACCGCATCCGCTCCCGCCGGGAAGCGAAGCCTGCCGCTGGCATCGTTCACGGCCAGCCATACGGCCTCGGCCACATCACTTTCCTTCGTGGTCAGAGCCGGTCGTGCGAACGCCGCGAAGATCGGGGCGGCGAAGTCGGCATAGGCTTTCGGAATGAGGTCTTCGACGCGAAGCTCGGTATTCTGCGTGAATCTGGTTGTCGGAGCGTATCCGGGTTCGACCAGCTTCGCATGAATGTTGAAATACTCGAGCTCGTGAGCCAGCGAACCGGTGAAGCCCTCGATGGCCAGCTTGCTCGCGGTATAGGCTGCCGCCAACGGGAAGGGCGCCAGGGTTGTGCTCGATGTGACGTTGACGATCACACCGGAGCGCCGCTCGCGCATCTGCGGAATCACGGCCTGCGTCATCGCCATAACACCGAAGGTATTGGTCTCGAAGACTTTGCGAATGTGCGACATCGGGGTTGCTTCAAAAGCGCCGACGACACCGATGCCCGCATTGTTGACGAGGACATCGATCGGACCAGCCGCTTTGACGGCCGCGGCAATACTCTTTTCATCCGTCACGTCCAACGGCAAGATGCGCAGTGCTGGCGATGGTGGCAGGATGTCCTTACGGGGAGTACGCATGGTTGCGATGACGTTCCAATCTTTCGAGAGGAAATAGCGGGCCGTTTCAAGGCCGTAGCCGGATGAGGATCCGGTAATCATGATGGTTTTCATGGTGTATCTCCTTTGCTGAATCCCATCTACGCGGACGCTTCAGGACTATCTACAATTGACAGTCCATCATTGTGGCAAGACATAGAAATTTGGTAGGCAGAATACATAGCCAGTAGCCTAAATAGATATTCAGGATTAAGTATCCGCGGAATGAAAGGCGGCGACAAGTAGTGTAACGGAGTTGGCCGGAGATGGTCGAGGGCGAAGCCGATAAGTTCGCGGCTCTCGACGCGGCTGCGTTCATCAGTGCGGGCGCAGCAGGATCACGCTGGCGATTGAGAAATAGATGACCAGCCCGGTGACGTCGACGAGAGTCGCCACAAATGGCGCTGAGGCGGTCGCCGGATTCAGGCCGCATCGGCGCAGGATGAACGGCAAGGTGGCGCCGGCGACGGATCCAAAGGCCACCACGCCGATCAACGCGCACAGAATTGTCAGCGACAGCAGAAATGTTTGCGCCCCGTACATGTTGAAGAGGAAATGCCAGGCAAAGATGCGCACCAGCCCGATGCATCCCAGGATGACGCCGAGTGACAGGCCGACAAACAATTCGCGGTGAATCACCCGGAACCAGTCGCGCAGACGAACATCGCCCACGGCCATCGCCTGGATCACCAGGGTTGACGCCTGCGATCCGGAATTTCCGCCGCTGCTGATGATCAAGGGCAGGAACAGCGCGAGCACGACGGCGCGTTCAATTTCATTTTCGAAAAAGCTCATCGCGGTTGCGGTAAACATTTCGCCGACGAACAGGATCATCAACCAGCCGGCGCGCTTGCGGACCAGCTCAAAAAATGGCGCGTGCAGATAGGGTCCATCCAAGGCTTCTGTGCCGCCCAGATTTTGAATGTCGCGAGCACTTTCCTCTTCGACAACGTCGACAATATCGTCCACAGTGACGATGCCGACCATGCGTGCATGTTTGTCGAGAACAGGAACGGCTGTCAGTCGGCTGTCTCGAACTACATTGGCGACCGCTTTCTGGCTGGTTTCCTCCGGGACGGCGATCAGGTCCGTATGCATAATCTCTCGGATGGATTTGTTGGGATCGGCGGAGAAAAGCTCCCGCAATGAAACGACACCCAGCAAACGTTGGTCATGATCCAGCACGTAGGCGTAGTTGATGGACTCGACGGTCGCAGCTTGCTTTCGCAGATAGGAGATTGCCTCTTCCACGGTGGAGTCGGGTCGAACGCGCGCGAACCGCGGGCTCATCAAGCCGCCAGCCTCGTCCTCCTTATAGGCCATCAGGGCAGAGACTTCTTTTCGAGTGGCCTCATCGAGAAGCGCAAGCAGTTCATCGCGATGTTCGGGCCCGGCTTCCTGCAGCAAATCCGCGGCATCGTCTGGCGCCAGCAGGCGAATCCAGACGTGGCGCTGATCCTGCGGCAGGCGCAGGAGAAGATCGCACTGGTCGTGCGCGCTCAGCTCCAGAAAGAAATCTGCTTTCTCTCCGGTATGCATTTCACGGAACCGCTTCAGGCGCTCGGCATGTCCCAGCGACGGCCAGTCCTCGCGCAGTTCTTCCGTAGCTTCGGCTAGTTGAGTGGTCATATTTGGTCCTGTTGTCGATTTATTTCGGCGTCGTTTGTATGGGACGCTGTAAGGCCGTGGCACAGCTCGATCCGGCTCCAGTGTGATGCCGGATCAATGATCCCAAGATACAGGTCGGCTTGCAGAAAGGGCGTGAAAATTCCTGCTCCAAGCACCGATTATGGATGTCGGTTTAGCTTGCGCTGCGAAACTTCTTGACGATGCTGATGTATTTCTGGGCGTTCTCTGTAATCACGCTGGTTCGGCCTTCGCGGGCAGCCTTGGCATCCACCAGGTCGCCGCCGACGCCTAAGGCAAACGCGCCCGCTGCAAGAAACTCCTCGGCTGTGGCCAGGGAAACGCCTCCGGTGGGAATCAGCTGAATATGCGGCAGCGGCCCCTGCAGGGCCTTTAAATACTTCGCGCCACCGAGGGCGCTGCACGGAAATACTTTCACCACATCGGCACCCGCCTGCCACGCGGAAACAATTTCAGTTGGCGTCAATGCTCCCGGCATGATGGGCACGCTATAACGGCGGCACAGCTCGATAGTGCGCAGGTCGAGTGCGGGGCTGACGATGAACTGCGCCCCCGCAAGAATGCAGTTGCGAGCCGTCTCCGGATCGAGAACTGTTCCTGCGCCGAGGAGCAATTTTGAACCGTGGTGGTTCGCAAGCTGCTCGATGACGCGGATGGCTCCGGGGACCGTCATTGTGACTTCCAGAATGTTGACGCCGCCGGCCATAATGGCGTCGGCAATGGTGATGGCCTCCTGAGCGGAAGAGGCGCGAAGCACCGGAACCAGGCCCAGTTCGTGCATGTGCTGCATGATTTTCGATTTGTCCATCAGAAGTCTCCTTGTTTGCTTAACGCGCGTGGATCGCTCGCTATCGAATTACACGCGCGGATGCGCCTCGCATCAATCGCTCCACTTCGTTGAAGGTTGCCATGGTGGTGTCGCCGGGGGTGGTCATCGCTAAGGCTCCATGGGCGCAACCGCAGTCGACGGCCCATTGCGGGCCCTTTCCGCTCAGTAGACCGTAGATCAACCCGGAAGCGAAAGAATCGCCGCCGCCGACGCGATCGAAGATCTCCAGGTCCGGCATGGGTCGCGCTTCGTAAAACTCGCCATCGTAATAGCAGATTGCGCCCCAGTCGTTGCGGGTTGCTGTTTTCGCGTGGCGCAGCGTGGTTCCCACAACGCGAAAATTCGGATACTCGGCTACGGCATGATGAATCATGGCGCGAAATTGTGCTGTATCGAGGTCCGCAAGATTGTCGTCGACGCCTTTGATTTCAAATCCCAGCGCAGCCGTAAAGTCCTCTTCGTTGCCCAGCATCACATCGACCAGGCCGGCCAATTCGCGATTCACTTCGCAGGCGCGCTTCTTGCCGCCAATCGATTTCCAGAGCGAGTCACGATAGTTCAGATCATAGGAAATGATGGTGCCATGTCGATGCGCGGCCTGCATGGCTTCGCGCGCGACCAGCGGCGCCGTTTCTGAGAGCGCGCAGAAGATGCCGCCGGTATGGAACCAGCGCGCGCCTTCGCGGCCGAAAATTTCGTCCCAATCGATGCTTCCCGGCTTCAGTTGAGAGGCTGCGGTGTGTCCACGATCCGAGCAGCCAAGCGCCGCGCGCACGCCAAATCCGCGCTCGGTAAAATTCAATCCATTGCGAACTGTGCGGCCCACGCCGTCGTAGGGAACCCACTGCAGATGTGAAAGATCGACCCCACCCTGCAGCATCATGTCCTCAATCAGCCGGCCGACGGGATTATCCGCGAGCGCGGTGACGATGGCGGTGCGCAGATTGAAGCAGCGACGCAGGCCGCGGGCCACGTTGTATTCGCCGCCGCCTTCCCAGGCTCGGAAATTTCTCGTCGTGGCCACGCGCTCATCGCCTGGATCCAGGCGCAACATCACCTCGCCGAGGCTCACAAGGTCCCATCGGCACGTCTCACGCGGCCTCAGGTCAAGTTGCTTGGTATCGTTCATTCCTGCTTTCCTTTCAAGACCTTCCGGGATCTGCTCCCGGTGTTGAGGCGCGACTCCGTTCATTTTTCGTCGTCTCACGCGATTGATTGGACTGCTCGAATGATAGTTGACGTTCAAACGAAAACGAAATCAGCCAATCTCTACGGGGCATTTCCAACCCGTTCGGTGCCCGTTTCCGCGGCAAATGTGAAAAACTCAAGGACAGATATGATTTCTGTCAGCAATGTAAGCATGCGCTATGGTTCGAAGATTTTGTTCGAAGATGTATCCACCACATTTACCGCGGGCCGCCGCTATGGCCTGACCGGGCCTAACGGAGCGGGCAAAACTACGTTTATGAAAGTCCTGAGCGGAGACTTGGAACCGCAGAAGGGCGTTGTGGTGCGCCCGAAAAAGCTGGGTGTTCTGCGTCAGGATCAGTACGCGTTCGATGCCTATCGAGTGATCGATACCGTCATCATGGGCAACAAAGGTTTGTGGTCGGCTCTGGAGGAACGCGACCGGATCTACGAAAAGCCTGAGCTGGACGATGACGACGGAATGCGTCTGGGCGAGCTGGAAGGCATTATCGGCGAGGAAGACGGATATACCGCGGAGAGTGACGCTGCCATTCTTTTGCAGGGCCTCGATATTCCGAATGATGTGCACGAGCGCAAGATGGGCGAATTGCAGGGCGGCCAGAAGGTGCGTGTGCTGCTGGCGCAAGCGCTTTTCGGCAATCCGCAGGCGCTGTTGCTGGATGAACCGACGAACTATCTCGATCTAGATTCGATCCACTGGCTGGAAGATTTTCTGACGCACCGCGAAGGCACGCTGATCACGATTTCGCACGATCGATATTTTCTCAACAATGTTTGCACCCACATTGCCGATATCGATTATCAGACCATCATCACCTACACCGGCGGCTACGACGATATGGTGCTGGCCAAGACGCAGGTGCGGACGCGACTGGAAGCGCAGAATGAAGAGCGCGAAAAGAAAATTGCCCAGCTGAATGAATTTATCGCGCGATTTTCTGCCGGTACTCGTTCCAGCCAGGTGACCTCTCGCAAAAAAGAAGTAGAGAGGCTGCAAACCAGTGAGCTGGCGCGATCGAATATTGCTCGCCCTTATATTCGATTCGATCAACTGCGCCCGTCCGGCAAACATATTCTGGAAGCGGAAGGCGTGCGCAAGGCTTATGGGGACCACGTGGTCATCAATGGATTCAGCGCTTCAGTGACGCGCGGAGAAAAAATTTGCCTGATTGGTCGTAACGGTCAGGGGAAGACGACGCTGGTGAAGGCTCTGCTGGCGCATGCTCCGAAGCTGGATCATTTGGCGGGAGAAGATCCCAGCAAGGATATCGACAGCGGCAAGGTGAAGTGGGGCCACGAGGCGCAGATCGGCTACTTCGCGCAGGATCATACTTCGACCATCGAAAAGGGAACGACGGCGGCGGACTGGCTGCATCAGTTCGATCCGAAGGCGACCAAGGAAGATATTCGCGGCGTGCTGGGGCAGATGCTGTTTAGCGGCGAAGAAGGCCTGAAGCCGACCGAGGCGTTGTCGGGAGGAGAAGCTGCACGCCTGCTTTTCTGCCGCCTGATGATGCAGAAGCCGAATTTTCTTATTTTCGATGAACCGACGAACCATCTGGATCTCGAGGCGATTAACGCGTTGAACCAGGCGCTGCAGAAGTTTGAGGGAACGGTGCTATTGGTGACCCACGATCAGGAATTGATTGATGAGGTGGCGACCCGCATCTGGAACTTTGAGGATCACAAGATTCAAGACTTCAAAGGGCCCTATGCGGAATTCTTGCAGACCCGCGAAGCTGTCTCGCGATAGGTTGCAACCCGGGAGGGACTAGCCGAAAACCCGCGCGGGAAAGATCGACGTTACAGTCTTCTAATGGCGGCGCATTGTGTTGCATCATGCTGACGGTTTCTGCATCTAAACAAATGCTCTATCTGGTCGCACACGCGTGACCCAACTATGTCGAAACTGATTGCAACATTGGAACCTGCCACACAAGTCTTCGGTCCAGCAGAAATGCTGGGGAATCAATTTCTGAACACGGTGCCAACAAGCCTGATGGGAAGCGCCAGGGCGCCCCACATGATTCGCCGCTTGCTGTTTGAGCGCAGGCGCGGAGATCCTAAGAAGCCGATCGGGCCTTTTCGAACGGATATCTCGGTCTATGCTGCGCCTCCATCGCAGGGACTTCGCGTCACCTGGATGGGCCATTCCACGCTGTTGCTTGAAATCGACGGAATGACGATCCTGACCGATCCGGTTTGGAGTGAGCGTGCGTCGTTTGTCTCGTTTGCCGGACCCAAGCGGTTCTATCCACCCACGCTGGCACTGAAGGATCTGCCGCCGCTCGACGCTGTATTGCTCTCGCACGATCATTACGATCATCTGGATCGCGCCACCATCGAGCAGCTTGCTGTTCTGCTGAAAAATGCTCGAACGCGGTTTATTGCGTCTCTTGGTTTGCGAAAAGATCTGGAATCCTGGGGAATCGCGCCCGAGAAAATTACAGAATTGAACTGGGGGCAGTCAACCACCCTTGGTTCCGATGGCAGCATTACGGCGACGCCGGCTCGGCATTTTTCAGGACGCAGTTTGTGGGGAAGGAATGAAACGCTGTGGTCTTCGTTTGTGATTCGCGGACCGCGGCACAATATTTTTTTCGGAGGAGACTCGGGAATGTTCCCGGGATTTCGCGCCATCGGCGATGCTTACGGGCCCTTTGACCTGACCATGCTGGAGATTGGCGCCTACGACGCCGACTGGCCGGATGTTCACATGGGCCCCATCCACGCAGCGCAAGCGCATTTGGATTTGCGAGGAAAACTTTTGCTGCCGATTCACTGGGGCTTGTTCAATCTGGCGTTTCATCCGTGGAAGGAGCCGATTGAACGTTTGATGACCGCTGCCGCAGAGAAAAATATTTCGCTCATTCTTCCGCCCCCCGGCGCTGCGCACGATGTGACCGGAGAAAATTTACAAACGTTCTGGTGGGAACTGTAAGAGCCCAAAGACATTTTTATTTTCGCAATGTTTTATTCCCGACATAGCGGCAACGATTGTGTTGTTTCCGCCCTCTTACTTAGCAGAGGTACAAACCATGAACAATCTTTCGGGAAAGAAAATCGCGATTCTCTCCACGGACGGGTTCGAACAGGTGGAACTGACGGAGCCTAAAAAAGCACTGGAGCAAGCAGGCGCCAAAACTGAAGTGATCTCTCCCCATGACGGCGAAATCAAGGGATGGAAGTCCACCGAATGGGGTGACAAAGTGAAAGTGGACCGCGAACTGAAAGCGGCCAAAGCAGATGACTACGACGCGCTGTTGATTCCAGGTGGAGTGATGAAC
Organism: Acidobacteriaceae bacterium; assembly: GCA_049796755.1. Taxonomy (GTDB): domain Bacteria; phylum Acidobacteriota; class Terriglobia; order Terriglobales; family Acidobacteriaceae; genus JAKAAZ01. The sequence continues at coordinate 9,481 of JBARFA010000164.1, read as the reverse complement.
CCGGACAAGTTGCGCATGGATCCCGCCGCCGTCAACTTCGTAAAGAAATTTTTTGACTCCGGCAAGCCGGTCGCCGCGATTTGTCACGGCCCGCAACTGTTAATTGAAGCTGGCGTGGTGAAAGGACGCAAGCTGACCTCCTGGCCATCCCTAAAGACTGACCTGAAAAATGCCGGCGCAGAATGGACCGATCAACAGGTTATCGTCGACAAAAATCTAACAACCAGCCGCAAGCCGGATGACATTCCGGCATTTAATCGATCGATCATCGAACAGTTTTCTGGAGTTGAGATGATGGCCGGTAGACACGCCTAACCGCCAACATCCAAAGACGTTTTTGTAGGGATACAGGGAGTGCAGTGTACGTTTTGCACTCCCTGACTTTTTATTCCGCAAGCGGCGTCAACAGAAGTTGATTCTGCGCCGCGTTATTTCAGCTTGGCTTCTAACTCGGTCCATCGCAAATAGAGTTCATCGACGCGCGCTTCGGCCTCGGCAACATCCGCCATGGCTTTTTCCAGTCGCGCAGCATCGGTAGCAATGGCAGGATCGTCCATCGTGTCGCGATGCGATTGCAGCCGCTGTTCCGCATCGGCAATTTCCTGTTCGATGGTCGAGTATTCGCGTGCTTCCAGGTAGGAAAGTTTTTTCTTGATCTGATTCGAAGAGGTTTGCGAGGTGTGTTTCGCTGTGTTGTCGGCACTGTCGGTCGATCGCGGCGAAAGCTCAGAGTTTTTCTTCTGGCCACGCTCATTTTTCCACGCGTTCCACTGCGAGTAGTCGGCGAATCGTTCCGCGCCGCCGAGGCCGTCGAGACCTAACACTGTCGTTGAAACCCGATCCAGCATGAAGCGATCGTGCGTCACCAGCACCAGCGCGCCGCGAAATTCCAGCAGGCTTTCTTCCAGAATTTCCAGCGTGGGAATGTCGAGATCATTGGTGGGTTCGTCCAGCAACAGCAGGTCCGCAGGCTGCAGCATCAACTTGGCAATCAGGACCCGCGCTCGTTCGCCGCCAGAGAGTCGCTCGACCGGCTGATTCAGTTGCTCGCTGGTAAATAGAAACCGCTCCGCCCAGGAGGCGACGTGCTGGACGCGATCTTGATAGATGACCGAATCGCTGTCCGGGGCCAGCGCACGACGCAGGGTCAGGTTGGTATCGAGCTGGCGATTCTGGTCGAAGTAGACGATGCGTAAATTCTGCGCGCGACGAATCTCGCCGGCATCTGGTTCCAGTTCTCCGCGCAGCAGCCGCAGCAACGTTGTTTTGCCGCTTCCGTTGGGACCGACCAGGCCAAGTCGCATGCCGGCGGTCAGGATGAAGTCCAGCTTGTTAAACAGAACCTGCTCGCCCATCTTGCAGGAGACGCCTTCGAGTTCGACCAAGCGCTTGGTCTTTCTGTCGGTCGCGGAAAAGTCGATGTTCGCCGTGGAAGTCTGGCTGCGCGAGCGCATGTCTGCCAAATTTCCAATCATGCTGTTGGCGCTGTCAATTCGCGCTTTCGATTTTGTGGTGCGAGCCTTCGGACCTCGCCGCAGCCAATCAATTTCAATGCGCACGCGGTTCTCCAGCGCATCCTGCCGCTTGGTTTGCGCTAGCAGATATTCATCTTTTTTTTCCAGGAATTCGCTGTAGTTTCCGCGGACGGTGAAGATGCCTTCGGCATACATGCGGTTCAGTTCGACCATGGCGTGGGCGATATTTTCCAGAAAATAGCGATCGTGGCTTACCACCACATAGGCGAGCGAGGCGTTCAGCAGCAGTTTCTCCAGCCATTCAATTCCGGCCAGGTCCAGATGGTTGGTGGGCTCGTCCAGCAGCAGGACATCCGGCTGCTGCACCAGCGCTTCCGCGATGGCGAGACGCTTGCGCCATCCGCCCGACAGCGTAGCGGCGCGGACATCGAAGTCTTCAAATCCTGCACGACCTAAGGTTTCTGCCAGTCGCGCTTGGTGTTCGGCATGGGGAGCGCGGATTCGCACGAGTGCCTGCTGCAGCACCGAACGGATCGTGTCTTCGGCAGCAAATTCGGAGTTCTGCGCGATGTATCCAACTCGCGCCAGCTTCCGTCGCGAAACTTCGCCGGAGTCGGGCTCAATGTTGCCTGCAAGAATTTCAAGCAGCGTGGATTTGCCGGAGCCATTCGGCCCGACGACGCCGATCTGGTCGCCTTCAGAAACCGTGAACGCGATGTTGTCGAACAGTGGCGTGGCACCGTACGCCTTGCGGAGAGATTGTCCGTTGAGAATGGGAGGCAAGCGTGCGGTACATCCTTGATCTGCGGAGTGCGGAGCGGCCGCCTGCCTCAAGGATAGCAGCCGCCCGCGTCAGAATTTTCCGGCGAGCATTCGTTTGCGCTGTTGTTGCGGGAAGCGCTCAATCGCGTATCGCAGCGTGGTTCGCGGAATGGACGCGTAATGGAGCTCCAGAAAAGCCAGCAGGTCGGGCTGGGAAACTTTGCCGGCCTCTCGCAGTGCCCATCCGACTGCTTTGTGGATCAGATCATGCGGGTCGCGGAGCAATTTTTCGGCAATCAGAAATGTGTCGGCAGTTTCGCCATATCGAATCAGCATCAGGGTTGCAACAATGGCGATGCGCCGCTCCCATACAGACTTTGATTTCGCGAGGCGAAGCAACACGCGCCGCGATCGATTCTTGAGATGTTCACCAAGAATGTAGGGAGCGGATGCATCGACCAAATCCCAATTGTTGATGCCTTCGGTATGGGCCAGATAAAACTCGACAATGTTTTTGCGCTCTTTTTCCGCTGCAATTTCATACTGAGCGACCAGAATTTCGAGTGCAGCCAGGCGGTGTTCATGGATATCGGATGCCAGCAGCAGGGCAAGGTCAGACAAGGGAAGCGTACGATAACGGAGTGCTGCGCTGCGCAGGGCAAGCACAGGAATGCCGATAAACTTGTCGCCTTCGCCGTATTCTCCCACGCCGCTTTTGAAAAACCGGGCAGCTCCGGCGGCGCGTGCGGGGCTGCCTAATGCAGCAAGCTCGCGCACCAGCGCGGCACGTGTTCCGGCAGCAAGGGATTGCGATCGACGAGTACTGGATTTCATTCCGGTTCGAGTCATTCCTTGGCGCGGGCGAGTTTTACCATAGCCAAATCAGATAGATTGCGAGTCCAACACCGGCAGCGCTCAACACTAGCGCCAGCGTAACCGCGGTCTTCGAGATGCGTCCGGCAATCCACTCGCCGCTGCGCAACTGCTTCACTTGGCGAATATGTGTCATGACGGCACTGAGGTTGATGAACACGCCGACAATGACGAGCGCAGTACCAAGCCACACGGAAGAGCCCGTCGTGTGGGTGGATACTTGCGGCAGGCTCGAATTCCTCAGGCTCAGCTCGCGCAGAAAGAGCCCGAAGCGCGCAACGACAAACCCGAAGCCCATCAGGGCCAGGCCGGTGCGTATCCACGCAAGGAAAGTTCGTTCCGCGGCAAAATACACGCGCGGATCGCTCTGAGCAGGAACGGCTTCGCTTTTTGGATCGATTTCGGCGCTCATCGTGGGCTAGGCGTCAATGAACGCGACTGACTTGATGCCTGCCAATTCAAAACGCTTGCGACAGCGAATATTCTGGCACGCAACCTGATCTTCCCGCAGCACCATGTACGATTGCGCCTTGGCAAATCGCGCGCGGTCACGTTCATCGGCGCGCGGCGGAATGCTGTTCTTCTTGCGCCGGACCAGCCAGTTCAGCTGATACTCCGCCGCCTGGCGGCAGTGCGGGCAGGTCAGAGTATGGGGCCGCTGCTCTGGTTTTTCGTTGTAAAAGTCGCGTTCTTCCATGGCAAGCCCTCCTGTGTCAACTTCCAGTATGGCACTGCCGCGGTTTGAACTGCGAATCGACAGCGCTATTTTCTCGTCGATTTTGTGGCGGCGAGGGTTTCCATCCGGCGTACACTGCGCCTAAAAGGTATGTGGAGGAGGACGTTATGGCTGTGAATCCTATGGTGGACCCGAGTATGGTGACCACGGCGCTGGAGTTGCCAGGGTTTCGCGTTGTGAGAAATTTCGGGGTGGTGCGCGGTATTGTGGTGCGTTCACGCTCCATCTTCGGAACCATCGGCGCGGGACTACAAACGCTGGCCGGCGGCAATATTTCGCTGTACTCCGACCTGTGCGAGAAGACCCGCGAGGACGCGTTCGAGTTGATGATGCAGCACGCGGCGCAGCATGGCGCCAACGCCATCATCTGCGCCCGTTATGACGCGAATGACATTCAGCAGGGAGTGACAGAAGTGCTGGCCTACGGCACCGCTGTGACCGTGGAAAGGATTTCGTGATGGCTCGCGTGACCGGAATTGGCGGAATATTTCTCAAGGCGCAAAAGCCGGATCTGCTGGCAGCGTGGTATCAGGATCGCCTGGGTATGACGCTTACGCCGTACGGTGGGGTCGAGTTTGAATGGCGTGAAAAAGATTCGCCCGAGACGATCGGCAACACGGTGTGGTCTCTGTTTCCCGCGAACACAGAACATTTTGGCCCTGGGCCGCAGCAGGCCATGGTGAATTATCGAGTGGACGATCTGGAAGGGCTGCTGCGCCAACTGGAAGACGCCGGCGTGGAGATTGATCTGCGTCAGCAGAACGATGAATACGGTCGCTTTGCCTGGATTATCGATCCAGAAGGGAACCGAATTGAGTTGTGGGAACCGCCGTCGGAAAAGCCTAAGCTCTGACGCCGACGCGATGGATTCTGCGGCTCCCCGCGTACGCGTCAACCACGCCAAAGACCCACAGCGCGCCTGCGACAATGGCGAAGGGAAGCATGCCCAGCCCAAAGGTGAGCGCGCCCAGCAAGCCGCCCACAGCCCACAAAATTATCATCAGGGCGATCAGGACGAGGCCGCGCAGAAATCGTCCGTCGTAGATTTGACCCAGGCCACAGAGCAATGCGGAAAGCAGTGCGGCCAGCAGCGGACTTTTCGATCGGGTCGCAGAAAGTTGAATGGAGGATTGTGTCATGAATGAACTCGTGCAATTTAGGATGCAATCGACGCGATTCGCGCGACATGAAAATCCGCGCCCGCATATCCGCGGGATTATTGCGCTGAGGGCCGCCCAGTTTGCAGTGCATAGCGGCGGCTTTTCCGAGAGCGATGCACATGCTTTCAACAGGCAGTGTGGGCGAGTGGCCCCGTCATTTCTGCGTGTCGGCGCAACCGGTGCAAGTCTAGATTGAAATTGTGTGAATTTCACCGAAGTTTCGCCATTTACACGCAGCGGTTTTGGTTCGTACTCTAGGCGAGCGTTGATGGAAACAGAAGCGCACCTCTTTCGCCTATTTTGATTCACACAACTTGAACTTGGAACGGAAAACACAGCGCATTCGCGACAGATTCCGCTGAGAAACCCTCCATTCACTCGCATTTTTTTTACCGAGCGAATGCTACCGGTTTGGATGATGGCGCGGCAGGCAAAAGTGTGTCTGATTTTTCGTTCCCCGCAGTCCGCGTCGCTAAAAGCGACCCGAACCGCATAGAGTGCATTGGTAATCCGGCGCCTCGCGTGGTATGCGAGGATCGGTGCTGGCGCTCACGGGGAGTGCTGTGTTTTTTGCAGCGGACTGCGGCTGAACCACGTTGCTTCCTTCTCTGGGAGCGCGCGGTGTAGTGCTAGCAGGGAGTAATGAATGCGTCCAAAAAAAGTGATTTTGTGCGTCGATGACAATGATCAGGCCTTGTCCGTCCGCAAGTTTGTATTGGAGACCCGTGGTTACCGCGTATTGACGGCGAAGAACGCCGAGGAAGCCATTGAATTGTACGATTGCGGCCGAGTTGACCTGGTCATCACCGACCTGGTGATGCCGCACTGCAACGGAAACGATTTGATTTTGCAATTGAAGGAAATTGCGCCCTGGGTTCCTGCTGTACTGGTCAGCGGCAGCATCAAGCAATTTGATCCCACCACCCGCGCGGATGCGTTTCTGCCCAAAGGCGCGTGCTCCCCGCAGGAGCTGCTGGAGCGGGTACGAGTGCTGCTGGTTCGCAAACGCGGTCCCAAGAAGATGACTCCTCCGCAGCCTGCGCAGGAACGGCAGCCGATGCGAGAGCAGGTTGTCGCGTAGCGAATACGCGGCATCTTCGCAGATTCCACCACTCATGGCATATCTTGATGATCCAGAAAAGCACGCGGTTCGAATCGTTCGCCTGTCAAAGTCGAACGCCGATGCGATCCGGCTACTGCAGGAATATTACGAGGCGGTGAGCGTGGTTCAGCGGGACACTCCGGGTGCGATCCAGAAGATGATTGACGACCCACACTCCGGCGTGTGGCTTGCTTACAAGAGAGAAGATCCCGTCGGATGCGTCGTGCTGCGAAAGCTCGCTTCCATCCCGATCGCGGCGGAATGTAAGCGCCTCTATGTGCAGCCGACGGCGCGGGGCCATGGCATCGCAGACAAGCTGATGGATGTGCTGGAGAATTTCGCGCGCAGCAAGGGGCTGCAATGGGTCTACCTGGACAGCCATGACGGCCTGAAGGCAGCGATTGCTCTCTATCGCAAGCGCGGCTATCTCTCCTGCGAACGGTATAACGATAACCCCCAGGCTACAGTCTTTCTGCGCAAGGATCTCGGCGGTCGGTCGTGAAGTGCTGGGCTTTTTTGTGGCACGGAACGGATGCTGGCGAGTTCCATGTGCCGTTCTCGCGCAGCCGGTACAATAGGTGGGAATGCAGCCCGTTATCGTTGCCGAGAAACTCGGAAAAACTTATCGCACTGGAAAAGTAGAAGTTCACGCGCTACGATCGGTTTCATTCTCCGTGGCTGCGGGCGAATTTGTCAGCATCGTCGGGCCTTCCGGCAGTGGAAAATCGACTCTGTTCTACAGTCTTGGCGGCCTCACACGTCCGACCACCGGGCGGTTGTTGATTGATGGCGTCGATTTTGCTTCGTTGAGCGACGCGGAACGCACTCGCCTGCGCAAACATAAAATTGGATTCGTCTTCCAAAAATTCAACCTGCTGCCAACTTTGAGCGCCATGGACAACATCGTGTTAGCGCATGAGATTGCTTCAGGCTCGAAGAAACTCGACAAGACCTATTTCGAACATCTGACGGAATTGCTGGGAATTCGCGGGCGCCTCCATCATCGGCCCTCGGAGCTATCCGGCGGAGAACAGCAACGGGTCGCGATCGCACGCGCGCTGATTGGGCGTCCTGCGATTGTGCTGGCGGACGAGCCGACCGGCAATCTTGACTCAAAAAACTCCGATGCGGTGCTGGCGGTGCTGCGCCGTTCCAATCAGGAGTTGAAGCAGACGGTCATGATGATCACGCACAATCCGGAAGCAGCCGCGGTTGGCGATCGCATTCTGCACATGCGCGACGGAGAACTTCTGGACGCTGAAACACACGCGGCTCTCGAAGCGAATTCCGCGAACGCCGTTTAATCGCGCTCTAAAAGAAAATCACTCATGGGTAATTCGTCACCTTTGGCGTCACGCGCGGGCGGATTGAGGTCGATCCGCCGGTGTTGTTGATGACGTTCAAGATTGCGCCATGATTGCCGAGCGCCACCGTGATCATGTGATGAAATCTCACATTCGGCCGCCTTGGGACTTCGATGGCGTGAGTCAACTCCACACCGGGTTGCTCGAAGACGCTGTAAATTCCCAGCCCCCATGCTTCGTGGTGCTTGACGCTGTCGGCAACTTTGTAGGACGCCCAGCCCTTGACACCCGGCGCACTTGTGTAGCTCGCCTGATTGGGCGGATCGTAGGGAATTTCCGATTGATAGAAATAGGTTCGTCCGCCTTCGCCATTCCACAGCACCTGAAACTGCTGGTGATGTTCGACGAACAGTCCATAGACCGTGACATTGTTGCCATTCACCACCAGCCCGTTGTTGCTGGTGTTCAAACCCCAACCCACGCCGGAGCCGTGATCGGCGCGCCAGATCCAGGTGTGGTCGAGGATGGTGTCATTGCTGTTGATCTTCAGATTGATCAGGGTGCGACCCACTCCGGCGCCGCCCACGCGAAAGAAAACATCGTGCAGGGAGATGGGATCTTTCGCGTGGCGGGCTTTGCTTCCATCCGGTCCAATCTGCAACAGCACCGGCGACTGCATGGGGCCAGCGTCGAACAGCAAGCCCGCAATAACAATTCCGTCCGCATCCGCCGTGGTCATGGCTGGTGTGCCGTTGATGGGTCGCAGCGTTGCAAATCCCATCCCCAGCACGACGGTATCGTGCCGCGTTACGTGGATGGCATGCATCAGGTCGTAGATGCCCGGTGTCAGCAGCAGGTCTTTCCCTTTCGCTAGTTGCGCGTTGATGGAGGCTGCCGTGTCGATGCCGGGGCGAGCAATATAGAAATGATCGAGCGGAATCGATTTCCCCGGCGTGCTTCCATCGTGCCAAGTGATGCCGGAACTATTTCTACGCAACGATGGAACTCGTACGCTGTAGTTTCCCGCCGCGTCGACCTGCAGAAACGGCTTCTCGCGGACGACGGGAGTGAGCGCGATCTTGGTGTAGGGCGGCGACGGCCACTCGCCTGCTGGAGGATCGGGCACACCGACAAAGACCATGTTCCAGTTGGAGCCGGTCCATTTGCCCCACTGCGTGTTTCGGGAGATCCATTGCTGCTGCGGTCCTGCATCGACGGTGCCATCAATCAAGTCGTCGGACATCCATCCACCGCTCGCCCAACCGTGGAACTGATGCAACACAATATTGCCGCGCACGTGCATGCGTCGAAACGGCGCGGCCTGCGAGACTGCCCATCGCATCGAACCGCCCGGAGGGTTCACGGCGATCCCTTCGGCACCGCGCCAAAATGTTGTGGTGGCGTTGTTGTTATCTTCGCTGGCATCGGAATGCAGATTGCCGTCGATCTCGACGTCATCCGGGGAGGCGCCGAGCCCCATCACCTCCGTGTAGAAACCGATCGGGACATCGACGTGGTACTTGCCGGGCAGGAAGAGCAGGGCATTGCGCTGCGGGCCAAACTCGTTTCTCCGCTGGATGGCGTAGACCTTGTCAATCTGCTGTTGCATGGCTGCCGCGGGCATCGATGGGGTAAAGACCAGAACGTTCGGGCCAAAATTCGGCTTGGCTCCGCTGGCGGCCAGTGCGGCTGCGGCAGCCATCGAAAATAATCCAAGAATCGTCACAAGCACGATCCGGTTGATCAATGTTCCTGGGCTGCGACGTCCGCAATGCATGCATGTCTCCATTCTTCAGCGCATTCTTGAGAATACCCAATGCGGATGGCGCAAACGTCGACGCCATCTAAGCTGGCTCAAATTTTGTATCGTATGCCTTTGCAATCCATGTCGACAATTTGGCTGCACCAGGGCGCGACTGAAGTTGCGTTGACCCAATACGCAGCATCCCGATATACTTCAATGCAGTAAGGGCGGGAGTAGCTCAGTGGTAGAGCGCGACCTTGCCAAGGTCGAAGTCGCGGGTTCGACCCCCGTCTCCCGCTCCAGCGGCGTGTCGCTGCCAACCTTC
>JBARFA010000163.1:0-4793 GCA_049796755.1 Acidobacteriaceae bacterium | reverse complement strand
GCCTGCTGTGCTGCGACAACCAGAAGGCCGCTGCCGCCGTTCCCGCTCCCACGCCCGCCAGCCGCAGCAACTGCAGCATAGCCTCGCGACGGCTCATCTTTGGCTCATTGGCTGGCATGTCTCTCCTTACGCCATGGTGGTTTCGGTCAGCGCGATGCGCGCCGGATCGTCCGTTCCTAGCCGGTGTTGCTGATTTGCGGCTGTCTCGATATAGAGTGGCGGCGTACCTGCTTCCTCCAGCGTCGGCATCCCCATCTCCGCCCGCTTGCGCCGGATGATCTGCCAGCCGGTGTAATCGATCGCGACTCGGTCTTCTCCCACCATCAACCCGTCATAGTTCCATGTATAGGCAGGATTGAACCCGGGCCCACCGTGGTACTGCGACGTCATCACATCCCCGACAATGAAGCGCAATTTATTGCGAATCTCAGGAATGGCGTTTAGATCCGCGACATACGGATTGCAGCCGCCGCCATGCTGCTCGTTCGGGTTTTTGATCACGCCATACATGTTCTTCATCGCCATGGTCACGCCGGCGCCTCCATGGTGTTTCAAAATCGGCACATTGATTACCACGTCGCACTGCGTCAGGATCTTCGATACCTGCGTGTTCACCTGGCCGAAGCTCAACTGTGCCGCTTCATATCCAATGCTGTCGGTGCCAAAGCACCTCACTTTGGCGGGATCGGTTGAAAGGGTATATCCGGCCCGCTGCAGTTCGCGATTGGTGCGGTCCCACACGATAATGTCCCCGGCTCGAATTCCCGCCTGCTGCAATCGCACACAGATTGCTTCCACCAGCGCAATGTTGGTCGAAAGTCCCTTTCCCGCAATGGTGTTCACTTTCAGCCCCACCACCTGGCCCGGTTGCACGATTCGTTTCCACGGGTCCACGGCGTCACGACTGCCTGCATAGGTCTGCATTGCGCGGTCCAGCATGGCCGCCACCCGCGCCGGGTCGGGTCCAGGTCCGGGAGTGCGCAGCTTGTCATCCCGCACGATCACGACTTTAGATTTCCCGATCGCTCGCGTTGAGGTCTTCACCGCGGCCAAAGCAAACTTGCTGTTAGCTCCTAGAATGGCCGCACCCGCCGCCATCTCCTTCAGAAATTCTCGCCGGTTCCTCATCGTTTCCTCCTTTTGCGGCCTGGATCGAAGTTCGATCTAGAGTCGCCCTTGCACGCCTTTTCCCAACGCCAGCAGAGCCTCCGCGGTTCCTGGTCCGGATTCGTAGGCCACGATCCTCACCAGTACTTTGCCTTGTCGAAACACGACGCTCTGCCCGTAGACCCGCGCCTCATCACCCAACTGCCCCGGTTGGCTGTTCGTTGCTGGATCGGCATGGAACAACTGCTTCGCGCTGTCTGCGGTTTTAAACCGGTACACGTCCACCACCGCTTCCAGATTTCCCTGGAATTTGTAGTCCGACGTCGCGCACGTGGTCACTCCTGCGTTCACGTACTGATCCGCCCCTCCGTCCAGGTACTGCCATAGGTTGGCAGCCGCATACGTTTGCGTGTTGCCGGTCTTCTGCCAACCCGCCACCGCTCCCGAAGGCGGAAACGGATTCGCCGTCTTTTTCCTACAGCCAATGCCCATGAGTCCTATTAGCAGTAGCAACGACGCCGCTGTCTTGATTCCAATCCTCACGATTCACTCCTTAACTCTTGTCGCGGGTCAGCAGAATCTGGCTGCTCGCCGAGCGGCTTTCGCCAATACTTGTCACATAGACAGCCGGATGCTCCTGCAGCGGGCAGGCATATTCACATGCTCCGCAGCCCACGCAACGGCTGGGGTCGACGTGGGGCTGCTGCACCGTCTTCTTGTTGCCATCCGCGTCCACAACTTCCGCGTCCTGCAGGTAAATTGCTTTCGGCGATACCGGACACCACTCTTCGCACACAATGCAACTGGTGGCCATCGCCCAAGGCAGACAGCGTCCGCGATCGTAAAATGCTGTTCCCAACCGCACCGGAGAATGTTTGCCTGCTCCTGCAGCCTCGTCAATCCCCACCACCCATCCCTTTTCCTGGGGAGTGATCTTCCAGATCGCTCCGGTCGGGCAAACTTCAGAACACAGCACACAGCTGGGTTCGCAATATCCAACCCGCGGCGTCAGGGTAGGCGTCCATATTCCCTCCAGGCCGGCTTCCGCGAGGGCCGGCTGCAGAGAATTGTTCGGGCACACCTTCATGCACTCTCCGCAGCGAATGCAGCGGGAAAGAAAGTCGGTCTCGTCCAGCGCGCCCGGTGGCCGGATCAGGTGTTCATCCCGGCTCTTGCCCAACGCCGTATTGGCCCGCAACAAGGGAACTGAAGCCACTCCCGCGGCCAGCGCAGCCAAGGCGCGACGGCGAGGTAGATTCGGTCCGGCGACCTCTGCTTCCTTGCGAAAGAACCGAAACTCCAGCCCCTGATGCGGACACGCGTCCACACAGTTCATGCACATCAGGCACTCGGCCTTATGCCACGGCACGCCGCCAATAGGATTGTCGCCACCTTGGCAATGCAGCAGGCAGCGATTGCACTGGTCGCAGGATTCGGCATCTTTATGCAGCCCTAGAATCGACCAGCGCGACGCCACGCCCAGCATCGCCCCCAGCGGACAAAGCGCTCGGCACCAGAACCGCGTCACCCGCAGGTTTAGCGTCAGCAGAAAGAAGAAAATCAGCCCCAGCAACACCCCGGCCCGAAAATGCGGTTGGCGGAAATTCAAAATCGTCGCGGCAAGGGCCGCATGCAATCCCCGGCCGGTCAGCTGCATCACTCCGAAAGAACTGTGTTCCAACCCACTCACGGTTGCATTCGCCGCGTAATTCAACCCCGGCAGAATCGACAGTCCAATCGACCGCGTCAGCACGCTGAATGGATCCAGCCAGCCAATGAGCCCGCTGCCACAGACAGCGGCTGCCAGCCCGATAATGAGCAGCGCATATTTGGTTCGCTGCCAGGGTTTATAGCGATTGGAGTCGATCCATTGTTTCCCGCGCTTCTGTTCGGATTTCAGGTTCCCGAAAAAGTGGTGCAGCGATCCCAGCGGACAGATCCAGCCACAGAAAAAACGTCCTAGAAACATGACCGGCAGCAGGATCAGCAGCGACCACAACATGCCTCGATACAGCGCATGCGTTGCCAGCGCGTTCGATAGCGCGGCCAGCGGGTCGAGCTCAAAGAAAAGGCGTACCGGCCAGCGCATGCGGATGTCGCTGCCCGTTCCGATGGTTCCGCCAAACTCTGTCCGTATCAGCAGGAAGACAAATAGAGCGAGGAAGAGGATCTGAGACGCACGGCGCAGCGTCACGATCCGTGGCTTCGCAATTTTCAGTCGAAGCAAGAGGCTCCCTCTTACGCCGCATCCGCCGGTTCGTGGGCTGTCTTCGCGGGGACACAATTCCCGAATCTCCGTGCCCGGAGGCAGAGCGGCGAGATCAACTCTCGATTGTCCGCCTGGATCATACGCACCACAGTGACAGCTATCACGACTCCTCGAGTGACGCCAGTCCTCGCCCGATTCTTTGCGAAAAGTGGGAACGAAATCGCCTCCACCGGCGTATCTTCGAGGGAAAAGCGGCTCGAAAGCAGGAACCGAGGGGGTTCGATATGTATTGCAGCCAATGTGGGGCGCCGGTCGGAACAGAATCGCATTGCCCAAACTGTGGTGCACCGAATGTCGTGGCGCGCGTGACGCCGCCAGCCGCTCCACCGCCGACATCCGGCGGCTACCCTCGCATGGTGCCGTTTGCGTATTCGCGCGTCGCCCGGCATGTTCACACGCTCGGCATTCTCTGGGTCGTTTTCGCCATCTATTGTGTGCTGCGCTGGCTGCTGTTTCTTCCTTTCTTTCATATGGCTCTAGGCGGCGGCGCATGGATGCGAGGCTCAGATGCATGGATGATGTCGCCCTTCCACCCCGGAGGCTGGATCCTGCGCTTCATCACCATCATCGTGTTCGGCCGCGCCATCCTTTCGCTGGCCGTTGGCTTAGCCTTGCTGACCCGCCAGTCCTGGGGCCGCATTTTCGCCGTCATTATCGCTGTGCTGACTTTGCTCAAGCCGATCCTGGGTACGATCCTGGCAATCTACACATTGTGGGTGCTCCTGGAAAAGTCGGCGGACCAGAACTACGCGCAATTGTCCGACGAGCGGAATGCGTTCCCGCCACCCCCTCCCCCGGGGCCGCCCCGGTATTGACGACGAACGCGGCTGTAACGGCGGCAGAGAATCGCTGCAGGCGGATGGCTGCCCTGCCTGCGCGGTAGAATCAGACGCAGCATGGATTTCCCTTTGATTCGTATGCGGCGTCTTCGCCGTTCTGAGCCAATGCGCGCCCTGGTGCGCGAAACTCGGCTGCATCCCGGTGCGCTGATCGCGCCCATGTTTATCTGCCCCGGCGAAGGTGTTCGTCGCGCCATCTCCTCCATGCCGGGCGTCTTCAATTTATCGATCGATCAAGCCATTCAGGATGCCATCGAGGCCGCCAAACTCGGTATTGGCGGATTTTTGCTCTTCGGCCTGCCTGCCGCCAAAGATGAGGAAGCCTCCGGCGCCTGGGATCAGAACGGAATCGTCCAGCAGTCTCTGCGCGCCATGAAGCGCGAACGCGCCCTCGATTCCACCCTGCTGATTGCCGACGTCTGCCTGTGCGAATACATGTCGCACGGTCATTGCGGCATCGTCAGAGAGACTGCCAATGGCGCTCACGAGATCGAAAATGACTCCAGCGTCGAGCTCATCGCCCGAACCGCAGCTTCACTTGCGCGTGCCGGAGCGGATATTGTCGCGCCCTCCGACAT
>JBARFA010000162.1:0-9818 GCA_049796755.1 Acidobacteriaceae bacterium | reverse complement strand
GCGCGATTGCATCCTTGGCGGCCTTGGCCACGCGGAACTTGACCACGGTCTTGGCCTTGATCTTGATCGCTTCCCCGGTCTGCGGATTGCGGCCGATGCGGGCTTTCCGCTCTGCCTTCACCAGACGGCCCAGTCCTGGAATGACAAAAAGTCCATTTTTCTTGGTTTCCTTGACGGCGGTATCCGCCAGCAGATCCAGAAATCCTGCTACCTGCTTGTTCGTCAATTCGAGTTTTTCGGCCAGATGCCGAACGAGTGCTGTTTTGGTCATACCTGCTGCCATAGTTTGTCTTCCTCCTGATACCAGCAGTGGTTGTGCCACTGCGGCTTTTGTTTTGACTTCTGTCGACCGTGTCACTGCCCCTGGAGCGTCGCACAAAATGCGAGGATCGCGAGCATTGACGCGGGTCTAAAGAAACCCTTCCGCCGTTTACCTTGCGGCTTTCCGCAGGATTTGTCAACGGAAAACAGCGCATTTCCACAGGTTTTCTTCGGTTTTTCTCGGTTTTCTTATGGAATTGGCCGATTTTCGCCGGTTTTCGCCTGAGGATACTCCTGAAACCCGCTTGAATGCGCGCTTTCGTTGCCTCTTGAGAGTAGACAAATTCTACCGCGTTTCGTTGCGCACGAAATGCCATTCTCTCGTGCAAATCCAGTATCAGACAGGGTTCTCGCTATACTAGCGGAAGCGAGATCAACAAAAAGGAATCTGAAAACATGCAGTCCACATCGCAGACGCCGGAGAAGGTTGCACAGGGCGCGAAGCCCGAACCGGTGCCGTTGGAGCAGGTATTGCGCGTCGCGGAACTGGCGCAGCTGGAACTCCGCCAAGACGAGCAGCAAGACATGCTGCGCGACCTGAATGCCATTCTTGGCCACGTCGCCCAGTTGAACGAGCTCGATACCCGCGAGGTCCCGCCAATGACGCAGGTGAATGCCGTCATGCATGGCGATGCCGGTCACGCAGGAGCGGTGGATGCTGGCAACGTGCTGCGCGACGATTCAGTTCGTCCCTCGCTCGATCGCGCCAAAGTGATGGCGACGGCGCCGGAAACCGATGGCGCCTACTTTAAAGTTCCCAAGGTGATTGAGCGGTAAGCTCGACGGCCACTCTCGCAAGCCGCAGTAGGAAATTTTCGTAAGGGAAAAGAATGGTAGAACCGAAGTCCACTTCCAGCCTCACTTCGCATGCGCCACGCACCATTGGCTCCGCCCGGCACGCGATCGTCAGCGGCGAAACAAGCGCGGTTGCAATGGCCGACTCGTACTACGACACCATTGCGGAGGAAGATCCGAAGATTCACGCATGGCTGTCGCTGAGCCGCGAGCGTGCCACCGCGCAGGCGTATCGTATCGACGAACTGGCGCAGTCGGGTGACCTGGCGAATGAAGAAGCGCTACCGCTGGCCGGTGTCCCGATTGGCATTAAAGATGTTCTGGTGATGCAGGGTGCGGCCGCAACTGCAGGCTCGAGGATTTTAGAAAACTATCGTCCGCCCTACGATGCCACGGCGGTGGCCAAGCTGGCTGCGGCAGGCGCGGTGTTGCTGGGCAAGTTGAACTGCGATGAGTTCGCAATGGGCTCGTCGAACGAAAATTCCGCGTATGGGCCGGTACACAATCCGCGCGCACTCGATCGAGTCCCAGGTGGTTCCAGCGGAGGCTCCGCAGCAGCCGTTGCAGCGAACATGGCGGTGGCCACACTCGGCACAGATACCGGCGGATCGATTCGCCAGCCTGCGTCCTTCTGCGGCGTCGTGGGCCTGTTGCCGACCTATGGCCGCGTGTCGCGCTACGGGTTGATTGCGTTTGCTTCGTCGCTGGATCGCGTGGGCCCGTTCACGCATACGGTGGAGGACGCAGCCATTCTTCTGCGTGTGCTCGCAGGTCCAGATCCAATGGATGCGACCAGCGCGCACCAGCCTGTGCCGAATTATGCGGCAGCATTAGACACACCGGTAGAAGGTCTGCGCATCGGCATTCCGGATGAATATTTTGCTGAGGGACTCGATCCCGAAGTCCGCGCTGCCGTAGAAAAAACTGCGGATGCGTTGCGAGCTGCCGGATGCACGCTGCATAAGGTTTCTCTGCCGCACACCCGCTACGCCGTCGCCACGTATTATGTGCTCGCGACCGCCGAGGCTAGTTCCAACCTGGCGCGATTCGATGGAGTGCGATATGGCTTGCGCGCGGAAGATGCATCCACGCTGAGCACCATGTATCGCCGCACGCGCGACCAGGGATTTGGCAAGGAAGTAAAGCGCCGCATCCTGCTGGGGACTTACGTGTTGAGTGCGGGATATTACGATGCCTACTATCGCAAGGCGCAGCAAGTGCGCACGCTGCTGACGCGCGATTTTCTTGAGGCATTTACCCAGGTCGATGCGATTCTGACTCCGACTGCTCCGACGCCGGCATTTCGGATCGGCGAAAAAACCGACAATCCGCTGGAAATGTATCTGGCGGATATCTACACCGTGACCGCGAATCTGGCGGGGATTTGCGGCATCTCAGTTCCCTGCGGTAACTCCTCTGCGGGCCTGCCGATTGGCGCACAAATTCTCGGCAAACATTTCGATGAAGCCACCGTGCTTCGCATCGCGCGTGCGGTGGAGCAATCGCAGCGATGAGCGCCGACGCAAAAGACGCTGCCGCAAAAGAATGCTTGATTGTTGCGCTGGATGTTCCCACAGCCGCGCAGGCGAGAGAATTAGCGGCACAACTTCGCGGCACCTGCCGATGGGTAAAAGTTGGCCTGGAGTTGTATCTCGCCGCAGGCACCGCAATCGTGGAAGAGCTGACCGCGCAAGGCTTCTCCGTGTTTCTCGATCTGAAATTTCATGACATTCCCAACACGGTCGCGGGTGCGGTTCGTTCCGCGGCATCGATGGGCGCGTCGTTGCTGACGATTCACGCAGCTGGTGGCCCCGCCATGCTGCACGCAGCAGCAGAGGCTGCGGCCGCGACAAAGAATGCTCCGCAACTGCTCGCTGTCACAGTGTTGACCAGCATGGATCGCGCACAGCTTGCCGCCGTCGGAATCGAAACTACGGCAGCCAATCAAGTACTCCGTCTGGCACGCATGGCGATTGATTCGGAGATTCGCGGACTGGTGTGCTCTCCGGAGGAAGTTGCGATGCTGCGCCGAGAACTCGGCGCGCAACCCAGGCTGGTGGTGCCCGGCATTCGTCCAGCGGGCGCCGCGGCTGGCGATCAAAAACGCATTGCAACTCCAGCGGATGCTATTCGAGCCGGCGCCAGCCAACTCGTTGTTGGCCGACCGATTACGCAGGCCGCCGATCCAGCAAAAGCGGCGCAAGCCATCCTCGACGAAATCGCCACAGCCATCTAAGGCGAATCTGCTGCGATGCGTTCAGCCTCACAACCTGCCGTGCAACGCCGTCGCGTCGCGTGGCATCTATCTGTGCATTCATCGCGCGATTTTCGTGTCGTGGACACGCCGATGAAAAAGCACATTGACGAAAGTCTGCAGCAAATACCGCTCTCCCATCACCGGTTCGACAGACGCCGATAGAGCGTCGACCAATCTCAGGCTTTTAAGACTCTAACCGTTTTTCGAGGCCACTCACGTGACGAATCCATTGTTCCTCCGTACGGCTGCGCGCTGTCTTGGAATCTCTGCCGCAGTGACACTGCTCGCTGTTTCCCTGCCTGCCGTGGGGTTTTCGGCCCAGCAGGCCGCCCCACCCTTGGTGACTCTGCCCGGCAATGTCCGTCCGGACGTGAAGACGGCGATCGATCAAGGCGCGGTCGATGGCAGTATGCAACTGAACCATATGCTGCTGCAGTTGCAGCGCCCCGCAGCTCGAGAAGCTGCGCTGGCAGCAAGAATGGAGGCCATGCACCAACCCGGCAATCCCGATTTTCATCACTGGCTGAGCGCCGAAGAAATAGGACAGCAATATGGACCGGATCCGGCAGACATTCAAAAAGTCACGCAGTGGCTGCAGAGTTACGGCTTGCAAGTGAACGGCGTTTCCAAGAGCGGCTTGGTGATCGATTTTTCCGGAACCGCCGCACAGGTGACCTCAGCGATGCACGTTGCCCTGCACAATGTGATCGTGAATGGCAAACAACACTTTGCGAATATGCGGAATCCGCAGGTACCAGCGGAGTTTGCGAAGTTGATTGTTGGTGTGTCGTCGTTGAACGATTTTCGCCCCAGGCCCGCGCACACAATGATTAGCGCAGGACGGATTGATTCCATCTCGAGAGCCGTAGTACCGCACGGAACGCAGGAAACAAATGCCGCAACTTCATCGCCGGGCGCCACGCCGGGCTTCACCGTCAACTCGTCCTATCAGTTAGTGGTTCCCAACGATCTCCACACGATTTACAACTTCGATGGTGTCTACAGCAAAGGAATCACCGGCAACAAGCAGCAAGTGGTTCTGCTTGAAGACAGCGACGTGTATGCGACGAACGACTGGTATGTCTTCCGCAAGGCTTTCGGCCTGAGCAAATACACGCACGGGTCCTTCTCTCAGATTCATCCCGGCGGATGCAAGGATCCTGGAGTGGTTGTCGGAAACGATGCCGAGTCAACGCTTGATGCTGAGTATGCAAGCGCGGCAGCGCCGGACGCGGCGATTGTGCTGGCTTCCTGCGCCGACTCAAAAACCACCTTCGGAGGTCTGTTGGCGTTGCAGGCATTGATCGACGAAAGAGTTCCACCCGCAATTGTCAGCATCACCTATATCGAGTGTGAGGCCGCGTTGGGTGCCGCAGGCAACGCGACTTATCGTTATGCCTATCAACAGGCGGCTGCGGAGGGCGTTTCGGTTTTTGTCGCCTCGGGCGATGGCGGGGCAGCCAGCTGCGACACTGACCAGCCGACAGCGAAATACGGTATCGCGGTGAATGGGTTTGCTTCGACGCCGTACAACGTAGCGGTCGGTGGCAGCGACTTCGGCGATAGCTATGCCGGGACCAATACGCAGTATTGGAACGCGACCAACAACTCCATCTATGGCTCGGCGAAGTCCTACATCCCGGAGATCGCGTGGAACGATTCCTGTGCAAGCACATTGATCACGAACATCGAGGGCTATAACGTTCCATACGGAAAAGACGGCTTCTGCAACTCCGCTACTGGTGAGATGTACTTTTTGACGACGGGAGCCGGAAGCGGCGGTCCCAGTGGCTGTGCGTACGGCGAGACTTCGCCCAAGGCAAACACAGCGGCGGTCAGCGGCAGCTGCAAGGGCTACGCCAAACCGATCTATCAGGCAGGCGTCTTCGGCAACCCGAACGATCATGTCCGAGACTTGCCGGACGTTTCACTATTTGCCGGTAACGGCGTGTGGGGACACTATTACGTGTTCTGCTATTCCGATCCGGCGACTGGTGCTGGTGGCGCGCCATGCACCGGCAATCCTGCGAACTGGTCCGGGGCCGGCGGAACATCGTTTGCCGCTCCCATCGTAGCTGGTGTGCAGGCGCTGGTGAACCAGTCGCAGGGCTCTCCCCAGGGCAATCCAAACTATGTGTACTATGCATTGGCGAAGTTGGAATTTGGCGGAACCGGAAAAAATTCCTGCATCGCTACGCTTGGGAAGGACAGCGAGTCTTCCTGCATATTTCATGACGTTGCTCAGGGCGACATGGATGTGAATTGCCTCGGCTCATTTAACTGCTACAAGCCATCCGGAACGAATGGTGTGCTGTCGACGACGAGTAAGGCATACTCCAAGGCCTACGGTAGCCGAGAGGGCTGGGATTTTGCCACTGGAATCGGCACGCTGAATGTCGGCAACCTGATTAAGAACTGGAACTCCGCATTCCGCTAGGCCGCGAAGTTTCCTGTGATGCAAAAAGGGCAGGCGCGGAGCCTGCCCTTTTTCATGCGTGTTGCCTCTGCGCGCAGCTTATCGCGGCAGCTTTTTCTTTCCCGCGACCTTCACCGTGGTCGACACGCCGTTGGCATCGGTTCCTGGCTGGCTGCCGCCGACGAACAGCGTGTAGGTTCCCGGCAAAATCACCCGGTCACCGTTCTCCAGTACCTGACTCCATTGCCGCGGGTCCACTTTGATTTGCACGGGGACTGTCGCACCGGCTGCTACATGCACGCGCGCAAAGCCTGCGAGGGCATGAATGGGGCTGGTCTTAGTCTTCGGGTAGTTGAGATACAACTCCGCCACTTCGTCGCCATCCACCTTTGACGTGTTGGTGACGTCCACATGTACCGTGAGAGGATCGCCCGCTTTCAGTTTCTCTGTCGACACATGCAGCTTGTCGAATTTGAATTGTGAATAGCTCAAGCCAAATCCAAAACCGTACAGCGTCGATCCATGGAAGTAGCGATAGGTGCGATCGGCCATCGAATAGTCCGTAAACGGCGGCAGCTCATTGGTCGAGCTATAGAACGTAATCGGCAATCGACCTGCTGGATTATTTTTGCCGAGCAGTGTGTCGACAATCGCCTGGCCGCCGCGAGCGCCGGGATACCACGCTTCAAGAATGGCGTTGGCATGCTGCGCAGACCAGTTCACCGCCAGTGCGGAGCCATTCATTAGCACCACGATGAGCGGCTTACCAGTAGCGGCGACAGCCTGCAACATCTGGACCTGCACATCCGGCAGATTGATGGAAGTGCGATCGCCGCCGGAAAATCCCGGAATGTGAATCGGCATCTCTTCCCCTTCCAGCCGCGGAGAGATTCCTACAACGGCCACCACCGCGTCGGACTGCTTCGCGGCGTCGACCGCCTCCTGACGCAGCGCATCCACCGGCGGTTGCCAGTTGAAACTGACCCCAGCGCCGAACACCGGAGATTGATGCGAATATTCCATGCGAAATTCATGCGGCTTGGTATCGGCAAA
Organism: Acidobacteriaceae bacterium; assembly: GCA_049796755.1. GTDB lineage: Bacteria > Acidobacteriota > Terriglobia > Terriglobales > Acidobacteriaceae > JAKAAZ01. Next base: position 2,976 of record JBARFA010000162.1, on the reverse strand, counting down.
ATGTACTTTGAACTCTGCAGGATTGTCGTGTTCGTTTTTGTTTTGAGAAGTGCCGGACGATACCTGCTTGCCATCGATCCAGACACTGTAGCTTTCAATGTTGTCGCAGGGATAGCAGTCGGTCAGCTTGACCTGGAACATGACGTCGCCGACGGCTGGCGGCGTGAGTGTGCCAGTCCACCGAACAGAAAATGCTTTACGCGGAATGCGGTTGGGATAGGGGCTCGCCGCATCCCAATTGCTGTCGATGTTGTCCGTTGTCGACGTGATGCCAGGCCCGGAAAACTTGGAATTCGGATAGACAGATTCCGTCAGTCCTTCCGCGCCATTGGCAGTGCGGAAAACATTCGGCGGCACAGGTAAGGACATCTGTTCCACGTAGGGCGCGCCTTGCACATCGAAAATGCGAAAACGTTTTTGCGCAGCCAGCGTTTTGAATGCCATCAGTGGAGTTTCGGGATCGATGGGCGTTCCGTTGTAATTGCCTTCGAGCGCTGCCAGCGCGGCCGCGTTCGGCCCAATCACCGCGATGGTCTTCACATTCGCGCCGAGCGGTAACACGCCATCATTCTTCAACAGAACCATCGACTCATCGGCGGCTTTCAGATCCAGTCGCGCGTGTGTCGGCGCAAAAACGACAGAGCGATTCAGCGCCTGCATGGGCTGGTCCTTCATCGGAGCAAGAATTCCCATTCGAATGCGCGCGGTCATTAATCGCTTCACGGCTGCGTCAATTTCGCTTTCCTTAATCAGCCCATCGTGAACCGCTTTGACCAGCGTGGCATATTCGTCACCGCAACTCAGATCGGTTCCGGCGCGCACAGCGTCGACAGAGGCCTGCTCAATCGACGGCGCATATTTGTGTCCGTTGGCAATATCGCCGATCGCACCGCAGTCAGAAACGACATAGCCGTTAAACTTCCAGTCGTCGCGCAGCGTTTTCTGCAGCAACATGGTGTTGGCGCAGGCCGGCACTCCGTCCACTGCGTTATAAGCGCACATGATGGAGTCGGCGTGGCCATCGACAATGGCCGCGCGAAAGGCCGGAAGATAGGTGTCTTCCAGATCGTGTGCAGAGACATCCACGTTGAAACGATGCCGCTCCGGTTCTGGACCGCTATGCACGTCGAAATGCTTCGGAGTGGAGATAGCGAGATACGTATTTGGATCGTCGCCCTGCAGCCCGGTCACAAACTGAATGGCAAGCTGTCCGGTCAGGAACGGATCTTCGCCATATGTCTCCTGCCCGCGACCCCAGCGCGGATCACGAAAGATGTTCACGTTCGGCGACCAGAAATCCATGCCAAAAAAGATGGAGTGATTGTCTTCTCGCACCGCGGAGTTGTATCGTCCGCGCGCCTCAATGCCGATTGTGTGCGCTTCTTCGTGGATCAGCGGAGCATCCCAGGTTGCCGCCATGCCAATGGCTTGCGGAAACACGGTCGCATATCCGGAGCGGGCGACGCCGTGCAGCGCCTCACTCCACCAGTCGTATTCGGCCACGCCGAGCCGCGGAATCGCCGCCGCATGATTCTGCATCTGCGAAACTTTTTCTTCCAGCGTCATCTTCGATACCAGGTCATCGACCCGTTGTTGGATCGGTACCGCCGGATTCAAATAGGGAGCGGTTGTATCGGTGCTGGCTTGAGCAAAACAGCTGGGCGCGAGGATCAGCAGCGTACCTGCAGCAACCGCCGCTGCGGCAAAGTAAAGCTTCAGTCGGCCATGGCAACCAGCGAGCCAAAACGATTTAGACATAATCATTCCTCCTTCTTTCGCGACAAGAAAATCTCGATCCGACAGGCGTCTATCAATCTACTGTGCATCGCTTGGCATGACAAACGAGAGTCGCATCCGAGTTGCCGGCCGGAGCTAGGGGGTTGCCTGTGAACTGTGGCAATTTGGAGCCGCGAAATATTTGCAAGGGTAGTTGCGAGCGGGAATAAACATGCATCTTAATGCCGGGAGACTCTATCGAATGACCCCCCACAAGTCAGTCATTACAGCTACTCTTTGCGTCGGGCTTCTTTTCGGTGTGGCGGCTTGCCACGGAAAACCGAGCCCGGTCTCAACAACCCAGCCCTTAGCCAGCCAGAACGATCCGGGCGATCCCTCCGACGCGAACAACGCGCCATTCAACGCCGCGTCTGCCTATGACAATGGCGCCGCGTCCACCGCGACGCAAGCTCCATCGGATCAGTCTGACTCGTCGCAGCCGACCGCACCGCAGCAGTACAGCCAGAATGAGCCGCCCCCGCCTCCGCCGCAGGATCAGGCTGGGTACGACCAGGCGGGTGGCTACGCCGCAGGCGACTACGATGAGGCCGCAGATCAGCAGGAGGTCTATGCTCCTGAGCCGCCGCCGCCGATGCCGGAATACGAGCAGCCTTACTGCCCAGGCAATGACTACATCTGGACGCCGGGATATTGGTTCTGGTCGCCGGCCGGATATTACTGGGTGCCGGGAGCGTGGGTGCTGGCGCCGTATGTAGGAGCGCTATGGACACCGGGATACTGGGGATTCACGGGTGGCCGCTATGGCTGGCATTACGGCTATTGGGGACCGTATGTCGGGTTCTACGGTGGCATCAATTACGGCTATGGCTATTTCGGAAACGGTTATCGAGGTGGCTACTGGAACCGCGGCGCGTTCTATTACAACCGCTCCATTACGCGCGTCAATAACAACGTTCGCTACGTCTACACGCGCAACGTCAGCTATAACAACCGTACCCGCGTCAGCTATAACGGCGGGAAAGGCGGGATGAATGTTCGCCCGAATCAGTCGCAACTGAATGCGGCCAAGGCTCGTCGCTTCGGGGCGATTCCAGCGCAGCGCCAGTTGGTGAGGCAAGCTCAAGGCAACCATTCGCAGTTTGCCAAGGCAAACAATGGCAGGCCTGCCGAGGTCGCCTACACTCGTCCCGTAAACGGTGGTCGCAAAACTCCCGCGGCGCGACCGCAGGATTTTCATCC
>JBARFA010000161.1:0-19472 GCA_049796755.1 Acidobacteriaceae bacterium | reverse complement strand
CCGGCGCCGGCCTCACCACCGCGGCCGTGCCTCGTAGTATTGCAGCCATCGTTGCCGGCTTCGCTCCAGAATTGATGACGCTGTTCTTGCAGGAGTCTTCCAGCGGCGGGATTTCAATCAACAATATTGATCCCGCGAAGATGAACACGATGCTGCACAGAATAACAACTCTGGCCATCGGCCCCGGTCTTGGCCGCGAGCCGGAGACAGCCGAGTTTGTCCGCGAGCTGGTACTTCATTCCGACTTGCCGACCGTGCTCGACGCCGACGGGCTGAATGCATTTGAAGGCCGCACCAATTTATTGGACGGATCGAAGCGCTCCTTAATACTCACGCCGCACCCTGGAGAAATGGCTCGCCTGCGTGACTGCACGATCGCCGATGTCGAACGGGATCGCCTCGCAACCGCGCGCAACTTTGCGATCGAACACCACGTGACTCTGGTCCTGAAAGGGTGGCGCACGCTGGTGGCGCATCCCGATGGCAGCATCGCGGTCAACACCAGCGGCAATCCTGCCATGGCCAAAGGCGGCAGTGGTGATATTCTCACCGGCATGGTCGCAGCCCTGGTCGCGCAATTTCCAAAAAGCATCCAACAAGCCGTGGAGTGTGCTGTCTGGCTACATGGCGCGGCGGCGGATCTGTTTGCGCGCGAGCGAGACGAACACACCATGCTGGCGACGGAAATGTTGCAGCATCTTTCGCAGGCAATTCAAACTCCCGTCGATCGCGACAACTTTACCTGGCTTCAGGAGGGACAGCGGTGAGCGACGCACAACCTGGTAGCAAAAATGTTCACGTCTTCACGACTCACTCTGCCGAGGAAACCATAGAGGCAGGCAGAGAACTGGCGAAGTTCCTCGACCCCCCCAAAGTGGTGCTGCTGCGCGGAGGTTTAGGTGCCGGGAAAACCACGCTGGTGAAGGGAATTGCTGCCGCGCTCGGTGCCGCCGAGCCGGAAGAAGTCACCAGCCCCACCTTTACTTTGATCCACGAATATGCGGGTCGCAGCGTGGAGCACGCGAAACTCGGCGAGTCCATTCTGCTCTATCACCTGGATCTGTATCGAATCGAAAATCAGCGCCAGTTGGATACGCTCGGGATGGAAGAACTGATGACGCCGCAAAGCGTGCTGCTAATTGAGTGGGGAGAAAAATTTCCCTCCGTCACTTCACGGAGCGACGGCGAAATCGTCATCGAAACTCTGCATGGCGATGACCGCCGCATCACGCTGACGTTACATCCGCCGAAAACCGTTTCTTAAAACCCGACGATGCTGTAGCCGCTGTCGACATGGATCACTTCGCCGGTAATTCCGGAAGCCAGATCCGACGCCAGAAAAACGGCTGTATTGCCGACCTCCGACTGCTCCGTATTGCGATGCAACGGCGCACGGTCCGCATGGTACTTCAGCATGTCGCCCAAATTGCCAATGCCGCGCGCAGCCAGGGTTTTAATGGGTCCGGCGGAGATGGCATTCACGCGAATATTCTGCTTGCCCAGGTCGTTGGCAAGGTAGCGAACCGTGGCTTCCAGCGCCGCCTTGGCCACACCCATCACCTTGTAATGCGGCACTACTTTTTCCGCGCCGTAGTAGGTCATGGTCATGATGCTGCCGCCCTCTGTCATCAGCGGCGCAGCCGCGCGCGATAAAGCGATCAGAGAATAGACGCTGACATCGTGTGCAATGCGGAAGCCCTCTCGCGTGGTCTGAAGAAAATCACCCTTCAGGTCTTCCGCCGGCGCAAACGCCACCGAGTGCACCAGGATGTGCAGCTTGCCGTGCCGTTGCTTCAGATCTTCAAAGACTCTCGCAATTTCGGCATCGTTCGACACGTCGCACTGCATCGCCTCAGCCCCAGGCAGGTCCGCCAACAGTCCCTCCGCCTCCTGCTTCATGCGGTCGTTTTGATAGCCGATGATCAGCTTGCATCCGGACTCGTGCAGCTTTTGCGCGATAGCCCACGCAATCGAGCGTTTGTTCGCCAGACCGAAAACCACCGCAATGCGACCGTTCAGTTGCAACATGCTTCCTCCGTGATTGCTCGTTAGGTCGCCCGAGGCGACTGCCTTACGCAGAATACCAGTCCATGCAATTTATCCGCCGAGATCGATCAGTTCGACCTTTTCAATCGGTCGGCCAAGAAATCGGCTGCCCAGAGTGCGAAACTTCTCGACCGAATCTGTAGCGAAGAAGTGGCAGGCGGGGACGCTCGGGTTGTCGGCGTCTGTGGTGCCCGCAGGTAACGACTTGAAACTCTTCAAGTGTGCGCGCACGCGCTGCGCAGTACTCTCCGCGGAATCGAGAATCGTTACGTTTATCGGTAAGGATTCTCGCAGTAGCCCTCGCAGTAATGGATAATGCGTGCAGCCGAGCAACACGGTGTCGAGCGTCATTCCAGCCGTCTTCGCTTCCGTCTGCGCCTGCTCCAGATAAATCCGCAGCACGTCCCGTGTCACAGGAGAATCGACCCATCCCTCTTCGATCAGCGGAACCAGCAAGGGACAGGCTTTTTCGACACTCCGCAGGCCATGCGCGGCACAGGCCCGCGCATATGCGTGACTATCGACAGTAGCCTGCGTGGCCAGAACCAATACGTCGCGGGTTGCACTGGCAGCTGCGGCGCTATCGGCGCCAGTCTCGATGACTCCAAGCACGGGAACATGCGCGGCTGCCTTAATCGCGTCGAGCGCCAACGCGCTGGCAGTGTTACACGCAATCACGAGATAATCCGCGCCATAGGATTCCAGCAACTGCGCGCTCTCCACCGCATAGCGTGCGACTGTCGCCTGCGATTTTGATCCATACGGCAATCGCGCTGTATCGCCAAGATAGAAAAATTCTGCAGTCGGAATCTGTGGCAACAACGCGCGCAGCACGGTCAAGCCGCCAAATCCAGAATCGAACACGCCGATTCGAATTTTGTCAGGAGCTGTCATGGCTGGCTCTCCGCAGGTTGTTTTGTGGGCGGGTTCGCGTCTTGAGGACTGGCCGCATTCGACCCCGCAGCTTCCGGAACGTCGTTCGCTGTCAGATACGTTCGGCTCAGGTCAGCATGGCCGGCGAGCGTTTCTCGCGGACGCCCATCGACCAGAAATCTGACCTGCGCAATCTGCGGAAAATTCGCATGCAGCGTTCCCAGGATGGACAACAGGGTGAGATTCTCCACTAAGATACCCGATGGATGATGGTCGACAAAACCTCCGTCCAGGTTGATGACGGCCATCTGTTGCGGATGCGCCGCGTTCGACTCTGGAACTGGCAATAGAAACACATCATCGACCGCCACTACAGGTGCCAGCGGATGCGGCGAGCTTGGCTCGGCGTATTCCGCGAACAGATCGTTCAACAGCGTTCGCGCGCGCGTCGTGGTTTCAGCCGGCAGCGCAAGCTGCTCCTCGACCGGCGCCAGCGACCCATCCTCGTCATTCGCGATCAGCAGCGTCACCTGCACCGGCGCTGTCTCCACCGGTATCGGCATCGGCGCGGAATCTGGAATCGCAGCCAGCCGGTCCTGGGCACGCGCGCGCATCCGAATCAAATACGCCGCCATCAGCACGGAGCTGACCAGCAGTACCCACAAGATCAGTTTCTGGTAGCGCGGGATCAAGGCTGTTGCCTCCAATCACTGCGCCACGCGACCAGCGCGGCATCCAGCGCATCCACAACTTTTTGTCGATACCCAGCGTCACTCAACGGCGTGTTCGCATCCTGCGGGGCCACCTCAACGTCGACCGCCGGACACGCCATGCTGTCCAGCGGCTGGATTGATGTTCGCGCGATCAGCACCGGAATGTGCTGTTGCGTCATGGCTGCATCCACGTCCGACTCCAGCCGTAAACTTGAGGTTTCATACGCCGCCTGTGCCGTCTGCCAGGGCAAGAACGCGCGGCGAGGATCAGCTTCCGTCATCGCAGGCAGGGAAGACGTAAACAGGTGCACGCCGTTTCCCGTCGAGGTCGCATGCAACGAGATGCAGGCGGATGCGTGGGAGCGATTTGCGGTCGTCGCACGCGCGTCGTTGTCGAGCGTCATGTCCGCGGTACGAGTCAGAAGGGTGCGGACTCCGCGCGCATTCAGAGCGGCTCGCAATTGCTCCGCAAGCGCCAGGGTATAGGTTTTTTCCGGCGTCGCCGGATCCAGCATTGCGCCCGTGTCCGTCCCACCGTGGGCGGGGTCCAGCAGCACAAGATACCGCAACTCCGTCGGTCGCGGCTGTGTAGCCGCCGGAATGTTCGCCTGGGCTGGTGTCGCCTGCGCAGCGGGCGGCACCTGTAATGTTGACGAAGGTGGGGTTGCAGCGGGCTGTGTGCCTGTCTGCGTTTGCGACTGCTGTGCCTGCGCTGCCCAAACGCAGCAGCCAAACAATATTCCAATCGCCGCCGAACGAGATAGACCAGCCCAATCGTCGCGTCGCGCTTTCAGCGGTCCTTGTGTCAGCCGTTTTGTCTCCGTGGTCTGTCCCTTGCTAATCCAACGCATAGATGGTCAGACCGCTCAACAGTTTTGGATAAAAGTCGGTCGACTTCTGTGGCATCACATCGCCCGCGAATGCCACTTCCCGCAACTGGTCCAGCGTCACCGGATTCATCAGGAATGCAATCTCCGCATCTCCCGCGCGCACCTGTTGCATGGCATCGCTGGCCTCTCGCACATAGCGCAGATTGGTTTGATCCAGCACCGCCTGCGCAGAAATTCCAAGCACATCCTCCAGCACGATCGAGTGCAGTTGCACCACGTCGAGCCGTCGTTGGCGCTCCGGCTGATCGGTCAGGCGAGCTTCGATGGCCGCCTTCTTTGCAGTCAACAGATGATTGCCGTTTCGCGTCACCGCGACAAAGCTGGTGCCTGTCTTTCCCGCCTCGGCCAGCTGGCACAGAATTTCCGGAACATCCAGCGCGTGCGAGAGGGATCGCACATCGAAATATTCCACCGCACGCTTCAGAAACTTCGCAGTCTCAAAATCCTTCAGTCCGTGAACTACTCGATGTGTCGGCAAAATCGTCAGACCCTTGGCGTCCATGTTTACGAACGTCATCATGGCGGCGGCCGCGGGATAGGGCGGCTGCGGCAAATTTCCCGCCGGACGCTCCGTCCGCGCATCGGCTGCCTGCGACGCGTGTTCGCGACTGTAGTTCAGCGCAGTTTCATAGCGATGATGGCCATCCGCAATGATCAGCTTTTTGTTCTGCATGGCGCTCAGCAGCAGGTTGATTTTGCCCGGCTCAGAGACCTTCCAGACGCGATGCAACACGCCGTATTCATCTGTTACTTCAATATCCGGTGTCGGCGGGCTGGCAAACAGAAGCTGTTCTGCCGTCAATCCCGGATCCGAATAGAGCATGAAAATCTGGCCAAAATGGGCCCGCGTCGCCCGCAGTAGATTCAAACGGTCCGACTTCGGCTTGGCCAGCGTCCGCTCGTGGCGAAAAACGATTCCCTGGCTGTAGTCGACCAACTCGCCCAACGCAATAAAACCTCGCCGCTCCTCCACCGTTCCCGGCGCGCCAGGAACTTCGTAGCGTTGGCTGTAGGCGTAAATCGCCGCTTCATTGTCCTGGCTCAGCACACCTTCTTTCCGCCATTCGGTCAGGTTTTCAGCCGCGCGGGTATACACATTGTTTTCTTCGGAATCGAACAGCTCCGGCAGTCCAAGAATCACCCGGACCAGGTTGTACGGGCTGCGCTGGTAATACGACTGCTGCATGGCCGGCGAAATTTTGTCATACGGCTGGGTCACCACGTCTTCAGCGCGGACCAGTCCGGGATTGTAGCGGAAAGCGCGAAAAGGATAAATGCGAGCCATGGTAAGGGCGAACTCCTGTCAATTCAGGCGCAACTCGCTTCGGCGAGCAAATCATATGCGACTCTGTCATTCCCGATTCTATCGCAGGAGTGGGGGCCCGCTTGTGAAACAGGCCGCTGAGTGCGTGAAAAGAAAGACCAACTTCAAGCGTCGAGGCTTGCCCACGACACCCAGACATAAGACTATGGTGGATGAAGGCTTGCAATCGGATCCAGCACGCACCGTGAGCCTTTGGTGCTGGGCATCCTAAGATGCTGCACGCCATCCATTGCAGCTTCTTTGTATAAGGGATCGTATGCCGGTTCGCAACACAAAGCCGTCCCACTTTGTCCTGCTACTGGCCATCGGCGCCTTCCTGTCGTTTGGCGTCTACCCCGCAATGTCTCAGCAGGCCGCGAACGGCTCCGCTCAAACCGCGCCGGAAGCCACCACTCAACAGCCAACCGTAGCCACGGCACGAAGCCAGCCTTTCACCTACAAGACTTCCGTCACTGAGGTGGTTCTCTACGCTACCGTCGTCGACAGTCATCAGCGTCTGGTGACCAGCCTGCAGAAGCAGGACGTAACCGTCTATGAAAACAATGTGCCCCAGACAATTTCCTCCTTCGGGCAGGAAGATGTTCCCGTCTCGCTGGGCATTCTGATCGACAACTCCGGTTCCATGGCGCAAAAACGGGCCGCGGTCAATCGCGCCGCAATCGATATGATCCAGGCTTCCAATCCGCAGGACGAGGCCTTCATCGTGAACTTCTCCGACGAGGCATTTCTCGATCAGGATTTCACGTCAAACATCAACCTCCTTCGCCAGGGTCTTTCACACATTGACTCCGAAGGTGGCACAGCCCTGTACGATGCGGTGATCGCGGCCGCTGATCATCTTGCGAAACAGGCGAAGCACCCCAAGCAGGTCATTCTCATCATCACCGATGGCGAGGACAATAGCTCCAGTGCCACGCTGGCAGAAACCGTTCGCCGTATTCAGGATCTAAATGGCCCCATCGTGTACTCGATCGGCCTGCTTTACGACGAGTCGGATCGTGGCCAGAGTCGCCGCGCTCGCAAAGCCCTGCAGACGCTCAGCGACGAAACTGGCGGCATCGCCTTCTTTCCCAAGTCGCTCGATCAGGTTGACACCATCGCCGCCGAAGTGGCTCAGGATATTCGCCATCAATATGTGATCGGCTATCACCCCACCGATCCCATCAGCCGGGGAGGCTATCGCTCCATCCGCGTCGAGGCCAAAGCCAAAGGACTCGGCAAGCTGTCCGTCCGCACCCGAGCCGGCTATTTCGCCAACCCGCACCCTCAGGCCGGCGCGAGCCCTGCCGCGCCGACTCACCCTTGACGCCGCCGCCCCCAGCAAGCGTCGTGATCGCTTGTGTCGATTGTCATCGACCGAGCGGTTCTCTTAATTTGGATCGTACGTAAACCGGACAACCCGGTTTCTGGCATGGCAGTCTTCGACATCTTCCGTGCAAGCGGGATACATCATGCCCCACGGCACCGCCAGCACAATCCGATCCGCGGCAATGCCTTTGCTGATCAGTTCATGCTTGATCCACTCTGCTCGTTGTGACGAGAGGTTCAGGTTGTAGACCTCGCTCCCAGTGGCGGAGGCGTACCCCTCGACATAAAAGCGAACATTTTCATGGTCCTTCAACCATTGCACATTCGCATTGAGGGTGGGCTCGTCCAAAGCGTGGTCAAAGCGATCATGGGCGAACGCGACTTGGTGCACGTTTTCGTTAAAGGCTTGCTCCTGGGGGCCGAAGAGATCCACTTTTGGTTTTGCCCAATAATCGACCCAAAAAGAATAGTCAGCGGATGTGTCTGAAGAACCATTCTTTGCAAAGAGCGGAATACTGGCCAATAGGAACATTGTGACTGCAACAAGAACAATTCGGCGTTTCATGGGTAAACCCTCCGTTCGGTTGTGATTGTCGCATCGAGTTTGACGTTGATTTGTTAAATTTCGATTGCTCATTCGATTCAGGAATGGCGAATCACGCCGAATTCAGTGCTTTTGCCCGCTTTGCTGCGCGGTCCCATCGCAACGAGGAAATAGGCGGGTTGGTGGAAGCGTTTTTGGGGAAAACCAGCCAAATTCTTGAAGGATTATGCAGCGTATTTGAAGGATTATGCGGCGCAATTGAAGGATTATGCAAGAACGGAAAATGATCTAACGCGCTGATTCTAATTGGATTTGTGGGGTTTTTCACGGACAAGGAGGGTGAAAAACCCGTTTCTGGCAAAAAAAACCGCACAGATTGCAGCGCCGAGAGGGCTGACCCCGCATAGGGGGCTACCACCATTCTACCGCTTTCCACCTAAATTGCCTGCCAGATGATCCCGGGTGTCCGGCAGCGAGCCGGTCGTCGAATTTTCGAATTTACTTGACGTCATACACTGTATGTAATACAGTAGTTGATGTACAGTGTATGAGGAGCAGTATGACTCTCCCCGAAAACGTGTTTGAAAATCTTCGCCTGGAGCTTCGACGCGGTTGCCTCACCCTGGCGGTTCTGGCGCAGCTGCGGCAGGAGCATTATGGCTACACGCTCCGCAAAGCGCTGGCGCAACATGGCCTCGAAATCGACGAAAGCACGCTTTATCCGCTGCTGCGCCGACTGGAAAGCCAAGGGCTACTGATCAGCCAGTGGCGGGAAGAAGAGAAACGCAACAAGCGCTTTTACCGCCTCTCGAACGACGGCGAATTTCTGTTTGTCAAGTTGCTGCATGAGTGGCGTGAGCTGAACAAATCCATCCAAAACATTCTGGAAAGACATTAGGAAGACACCATGAATCTTCTCGACCGTTATCTGTTAGCCGTAAAAAAATACCTGCCTGGAAGCGGCAGGACGACATTCTCGCGGAACTCAAAGCGAACCTGGAATCTCAGGTGGAGGAGAAGGAATCCGATCTGGGCCGGCCCCTCACCGCGGAGGAAATGCAGGGATGGCTGAAGCACCTGGGACCGCCGATGGTGATGGCGGCTCGCTATCAGCCGCAGCAGTATCTGATCGGTCCGACGATTTTCCCCATGTACTGGTGGGTGATGCGACTGGCGTTGCTGTGGTGCCTGGTCATCTACTCGGTGATCAACGCGGTGACGATCGTGGCCAATTCTCCGAGTGGTTCCGCCGTAGTCCGCGCTGTGTTCCAGGCGCCTGGGATTCTCATCATCACTGCCGCGTGGGTCACCGCTGTGTTTGCGGCGATTGAGTACACGATGGCCCGCTCGCCGGAGAAATTTCCGGCGAAAGCCGTATCCGAGCTGGATTGGTCGCCTTCGAAATTGCCCACGGTTGGGGAGGTAGGCTGCGAAGGCAAACGTCCCCGCAGCCGCGCCCATGCCGTAGCCGAAGTGGTATTCGGATTTCTCTGGCTGATTTGGCTGCTGCTGATTCCAAACCATCCTTATCTATTGATGGGTCCGGGCGCCGCCTACCTGCGCGTTTCGCCGTATCAATTGGCGCCGGTGTGGGCTCAGGTCTTCTGGTGCATTGTGGCGTTGAACGTGGTGCAGCTCGCCTGGCGTTTGATCGATCTGCTGCGCGGCACCTGGCAAAAGTCACGTGCCTTGCAACATATGACGGTCAAGACCATCGGGTTGATTGCCGTTCTGGTGTTGTTCAAAGCGCCGGATCGCGCCTGGGTGCTGCTGAAGCATCCGTTGACCGATGCGGCGCGCTATGGCGCAAACGTCAACTCTATCAACCACAACCTCTACACCGCGCTGCTATGGGTCGTGGCCATTACCGCGATGATCTGGCTCTGGCAAATCGGCCAGTTTGGCGTCGACTACTATCGCCAGCGCGCCGCCGCAAAAAAATGATGGCTCGCTGCCTAATTGCTTTGGCGATTTTGCGCGAATCGAAAATCGCGGCCTCTGCTAACGGCGTTTATGAGGAGTAATACCGAGATCCGCACCCGACCTCACCTCAGCTAGTGGGTGCCCTTCTATAACTTGCGTTAAACTTCGAGATCCTATACTTTTTGCGCAGCGATATCCTTCAACCGTTTCTGCTTCACCGCCCGTTCTAAGAATGCGCAAAAATTTGTTCCGAAGTTCTCCAGGTCATTCCAAACTGTTTCTTTGCTTGTCGCGACATCCTCCGTCTGAAGCAGCTCTGCTTGCTCATGGCTGAATAGTATTCCGTTCACTTCGCCGCGATACGCGTCATATACAAGCGTGTTGCAGAAGTCCGCGCCGTCGTAGTGATCCGACAGCACTACAAAATACGTTAGCTCTCCGAAGAGTCGGACGATGGCGTCTACCCGATGTTTATCTAACCGAGCCGCGATCACGATCGAATGCTGATGCGGTCCTTGTTGGCAAGCTTCGAGGTAGCGAGTGTTGATGAAGATCTGCGCAACGCCTTCGGGCTTACCTTCCAAAATGAACTGTCGTATCTCACGAAATGCATCGCCCGCGGCGATGTTGGTGCCGACGAGGTGCGCAAGCCCGACGTAAGCAATCTTGGCTACAGTACGTAGGCCCGCTTGGGAGCCGATGACCATCAGATCCCCGCCGATATGTATTTCCACCCTGACGGGATCTCCTGGCCCTGTCTCAATCAAGTGCTGCCCTTTTTTCTTCGCCTGCTCCCTAAGCTTTTCTTTTTGGTTATCTGTCAAGAATCGGTGCACGAACTCGCGCTCGCCATTCTCGCTCTTCTCCTCTGTGACAAGCGGTTTGAGTACGATATTGCCGTCCGCTTCAACGCGCCCTTTGTAGGTCTCCACAGGACTGATAATTGTCGCAGTCGTGTGCGGCACTTTCCCGTAACGATCAGGAATCTGAAGCAACGTTCTGATCGGCCTCAGTTCCATAGCGAGTGCTTGCTCGAATTTGGAATTCCCGTGATTGCAACCGACGCAACTGCCGTCTCTAACGACTAGGTTTCCACCAAGTGCAGCCGGGAAAACGTGCTCGTCCGTGAGATCAGCAGTCTCAGCTTTCCCTTCGCGAAGACAGAATAGGCATCGTGGCATAACGTGATTCTACTAGCCCACATTTACCACGCTTGACCGAGGGGCTGAGTGTCTGGAGGTCATTTAGTGCTCTATTGCGGACTCACACATTGAAGGCGATCGGTAACGATATGTCGGGTTGCGTTTACTAATTGCCGGGTACCCCATCCTAGCGAAGCTAGGGTGGGATGAAGCGCCACAACGCGCGCCGCATGGGGAATGGGCATACATCGCATTGCCAAAGATTGTCATAGATTGTTATCCTGAAATCGATATTGCGTCCAAGGAGATTTCTCGTGAACGTGTCTCTTACCCCCGAATTGGAAAAATTCGTCGGCGCCAAGGTGGAGTCGGGACGTTACAACTCGGCCAGCGAAGTTGTGCGCGAGGCTCTGCGACTTTTAGAAGAACATGACCGGGCGCGAGAAGCCCAGATTGCAGCTTTCAATCAGGAACTTGGTCAACGTCTGGCATCTCTCGATCGCGGAGGGCGCGTCAGTCCGGCAGCGGTGCGTGATCGCTTGCAACGGAAGTCTCGGGAGCGCAAGCGGCTGAGTGCATGAAGAAATATGTTCTGAGCGCCGCCGCTGAAGCGGACCTGAATGCTATTTGGGAGTACATAGCCGAAGACAATGTCGATGCCGCCGACCGCTGGATCGACAAGCTCTTCGACGCCTTTGAAGCAGTGGGTCAGAATCCGAACATGGGCCATCGGCGTGAGGACCTCACCTTGTTCCCAGTCCTTTTTTGGCCGGTGGCCGCCTATCTGGTTATCTATCGTGTTCAAGGCCGGTCCATCGAGGTCGTGGCTGTGATTCACGGCGCACGCGACATCCCTCTATTTCTGGCCCAACGTACTGCATGCAAGAAGCCTGGAGAGATATCACGCGGTGAGGCAGGCGAAACCCCTCACCCTCGTCCCCCGTTGTCTCCGCTGGAACAAATCTGCGGAATGTTTCTTTGCGGTGACGCGCTGGAGTTGCGGCAGCGGTTACTATAGCCTGAGAAAAGCGCTCTACAAATTACGATCAGGAACGACGGCAGCGCGGAGGTCATTTGCTCTACTGGCTTCTTTACCAGAAGTTATTCGTGTACATCCACGCGTTCCGCGTCTTTCGCTACCTGACGATCCGCACTGCCTTTGCCACTCTCACCGCGCTTTTGATCGGCCTGCTGATCGGCCCTTACCTGATTGAAAAACTGCGCGAATTTCAGATTGGCCAATACATCCGCGAGGATGGCCCCAAAGATCACCAGAAGAAAGCCGGCACTCCGACGATGGGCGGGCTGCTCATCTGCGTCGCGATTCTGGTGCCTACATTATTGTGGAGCGATCTTTCCAACCCGCTGGTGTGGCTGGCGATTCTGGCGCTGGTCGGTTTCGGCGGCATCGGATTTACCGACGACTACCTGAAGGTGGTCCACAAACGAAACCTGGGGCTCACCGCGCGTGTCAAATTTACGGCGCAGATCGGTGTCGCTTCCCTGATCGCGGTTTTTCTTCTGTTGCTGCGCAGCAAAGGCGAATACTCGACGCGCCTGATGGTTCCGTTCGTCAAGCGTTTCCGTCCCGATCTAGTTTTGCATTCCATTCACCACATTCCCCACCTTGGCCCACTGGCGTTTCTGCTGTTCGTGCTGTTCACTGTGCTGGTGCTGGTCGGCTCCAGCAACGCTGTCAATTTGACAGATGGCCTGGATGGTCTGGCCATCGGCTGTGCCATTATTGCAGCGTGCGCATTGACAGCGCTGACCTATATCAGCGGCAATGTGGTCTACGCCGACTATCTTGGCCTGCAGCGCATGCCCATGGTTTCTGAGCTGACCGTTTTCTGCGGGTCGATGGTCGGCGCCAGCATTGGCTTCCTCTGGTACAACGCTCACCCGGCAGAAGTTTTTATGGGCGACGTCGGTTCGCTGGCGCTGGGCGGCGCTATCGGCACGGTCGCGGTCATTATTAAGCAGGAGCTGCTGCTGCCGTTTATCGGCGGAGTTTTCGTTTTGGAAGCGCTCAGTGTGATGTTGCAGGTGGGAAGTTATAAACTGCGAAAAAAGCGCATCTTCAAAATGGCTCCCATCCATCACCATTTTGAGCTGATGGGATGGTCGGAGTCGAAAGTGATTGTTCGTTTCTGGATTGCGGCCCTGGTGTTCGCGCTGTTTGCGCTGACTACGCTGAAACTGCGTTAACTCCGCGAAGACGCTCTTGCGGCTGTGTGAAACTGTGGGAAACAGGAGCGGAAAAAACATGGGACAATCGAATCGCGGCGGAGATTGATTTCGATGATGGAGTTAAAGGACAAGCGAATCCTGGTGGTGGGGCTGGGAAAGTCCGGCCTGGCGTCCGCTATTTTTCTGCGAAAAAAAGGCGCGCAAGTCACCGTGTCCGATGTGCGAAGCGTGGAAGCGCTGGCGAATGAATTGCCCGCGCTGCTCGATGTTGGCGTGATGGTGGAGGCGGGGGGTCATGGCCTGCTTACATTTCGCCGTCAGGATTGGATTGTCGTCAGCCCTGGAGTTCCGCTCGATACGCCGGAACTGGCGCAGGCGCGCGGATTTGGAACGCCTGTCATTGGGGAGTTGGAACTGGCGTCGCGTTTTCTGCAAGGCAACATTCTCGCCATCACTGGATCGAACGGCAAGACAACTACGACGGCGTTGTGTGGAGAAATTTTTCGCGCCAGCGGTCAGCCAACCCAGGTGGGCGGCAACATTGGAGTGCCTGTCATTTCGCTGGTTCCGGCAAGCACCGCCGAGACCTGGAATGTGTTGGAAGTTTCCAGCTTCCAGTTGGAAACTATCGTCGAGTTTCATCCCAACATTGCCGTCGTCCTGAACATCACGCCTGACCATCTCGATCGCCACGGATCCATGGAAAATTATGTGGCGGCGAAAGAACGCATCTTCGAGAATCAAACGGCGAAAGATTTTTTGGTGCTGAATGCGGAAGATTCTGAGTCGCAGCCGATGGCGGGCAAAACGAAAGCCGGCGTGTTCTGGTTCAGCACACGGCGACAGGTGCGGCAGGGAAGTTTCGTATATCAGGACAACGTTGTCTGGCGCGCCAGCGAGCAGGCAGCCGCGGAGCCGGTTCTACCGCTGAGCGAAATTCCTCTCAAAGGCGAGCACAACGTCGAAAATGTTTTAGCCGCGGTGTGCTCCGCGAAGCTGGCAGGAATTTCCAACGAAGTCATTCGCAAGGCCGTGGGTGCGTTTCGCGCTGTCGAGCATCGGCTGGAGTTTGTTGCTCGCATTGGTGGGGTGGAGTTTTACAACGACTCCAAGGCAACGAACGTCGATGCCACCATGAAGGCCATCGGTGCATTTCCGGGCGGGATTCACTTGATCCTCGGCGGCAAAGATAAGAATTCCGACTACACCTTGCTGAACCCATTGCTGAAGGAGCGCGTGCGCGCTGTTTATACCATCGGCGCCGCCGCGGAAAAAATCGAGAGCCAGATTGCCGGCACGGTCGATGTGATTCGCTGTCAGACTCTTGAGCGCGCTGTCGATCAGGCAGCGTCGGAGGCGAAATCCGGCGAAATTGTTTTGCTGGCGCCCGCTTGTTCCAGCTTCGATCAATTTGAAAATTACGAGCATCGCGGACAGTGTTTTAAACAATACGTGTTGACGCGGCAAGGTGTGGATGCATGGCAAAACGTGTCGGCGTAGATAAGTGGCTGTTTATCATCACGCTGCTGCTGGTGCTGTTTGGATTGGTCATGGTCTTTTCCGCGTCCGCGGTCATGGCCAAGGCAACCTACGGCTCTCCGTATGAATTTGTCGTGAGGCAATCTGCATGGGCGCTGGTCGGCCTGCTTGCCATGCTGGTTCTGATGCGCGTGAATTACCGCCATTACAACAGTCCATCCGTCATCTTTCCCTGCGTTGCCGTCACCACGCTGCTGCTGCTGGCGACATTCCTGATGCGCGATTCACACCACACTCACCGATGGATTCGTTTCGGCATCTTCAGCTTTCAACCGTCGGAAATTGCCAAGCCCGCACTGGTGTTGTTTCTTGCGTGGTTTCTGCAGAATCGTGTGGACCAGCTGCAGGATTGGCGGCGCGCGTTATTGCCCGCAGCGCTGCCCAGCCTGGTATTCATCGCATTAATCCTGAAGGAGCCGGACCTCGGCACGGCGTTGGTCTGTGCCGTT
This sequence comes from Acidobacteriaceae bacterium, assembly GCA_049796755.1. GTDB lineage: Bacteria > Acidobacteriota > Terriglobia > Terriglobales > Acidobacteriaceae > JAKAAZ01. The sequence continues at coordinate 4,531 of JBARFA010000161.1, read as the reverse complement.
GTGACCGCATTGATGTTGTATCTTGCCGGCGCGCAGATCAGATATCTGGCGCTGGCTCTGCTGGCAGCCTCTCCGATTCTGTATTACATGCTGTTCCATGTCGCCTGGCGTCGCGCGCGCATGGTCGCGTTTCTCAATCCGGAAAAAGATCCACTCGGCACCGGCTTTCACATTCTGCAATCGCTGATTGCGGTCGGAGCTGGCGGCATTCGTGGCGTGGGATTGATGGAAGGACGGCAAAAACTCTTCTATCTGCCGGAGCCGCAGACCGATTTTATTTTTGCGAACATTGCGGAAGAACTGGGGCTGATCGGGACGCTGTTTGTGGTCGCTCTGTTTCTATTGCTCGCCTATCGCGGGCTGCGCGCGGCGCTGCTGTCGACCGATCCCTTCGCACGCTTTCTTGCCTTCGGCATCACTGCGACCATTGTCATTCAGGCATTTTTCAACATCAGCGTGGTGCTGGCACTGGTTCCCACCAAGGGCATTGCCTTGCCATTCATTTCCGCGGGCGGCACGTCGCTATTCTTTACGTTAGTCAGTATGGGTGTGCTTTTAAATATCACCAGGGAGATTGACTGACGCGCATGGCGAACGGAAAGTTGCGCGTACTGATCGCCGGCGGTGGCAGTGGAGGCCACGTCATCCCGGCGCTCGCGGTTGCGCGAGAGTTGGTGCATACCTACGGCGCACAGGTCCGCTTTGTCGGCACAGCGCGCGGCCTCGAAACTCGACTCGTCCCGGCCGCAGGATTTCCGCTGGATTTGATCCAAGTCGGCCAGCTAAATCAGGTAAACCTACTGACGAAGTTGGCGACACTCTCCAAACTTCCACTGGGAGTGTTGGAGTGCCGGCGTCTGCTGCGTAAATTTCAACCACATATTGTGTTTGGCGTTGGCGGCTATGCCTCCGGTCCGGCGATGATTGCCGCCATTTTGAGCGGCACGCCACGGGTTGCCTTCGAACCCAATGCTGTTCCGGGCATGGTGAATCGCTGGGTGGGTCGATGGGTGCAGGCCGCTGCCGTCAACTTTCCTGATACATTGCGATATTTTCGCAATGGTCATGTCACTGGAATTCCGGTTCGCCCGGAATTCTTCGAGCTTCCGCCGCGTCCGCTCGATGCGCCTCCGCAACTTCTTGTATTCGGCGGTAGTCAGGGAGCGCGCATGCTCAATCGCATCACTCCGCAGATTGCGGCCGATCTGCTCGCCGCTGTACCCGGACTGACCATCCTTCATCAAAGTGGAGCCCGACATTTGGAGGGAACCGAGCAGGCCTATCTGCAATCGCCGGAATTGCGTGGCAAGTGGGCCGACCAATGGAAAGTAGAGCCGTTCCTCGACGACATGGCGGCGCGTTTCGGAGCTGCCAGCCTGGTGCTGTGCCGCAGCGGCGCCAGCACCATGGCAGAACTGGCGGCGGCACGCAAACCGTCTCTGCTCATCCCATTTCCGCGAGCCGCCGACGATCATCAGCGATGCAATGCCGAAGTGTTTGTGCAGGCCGGTGCTGCCGTCATGATCGACGAAGCCGAACTCACACAGCAGCGGCTGCTCGAAGAACTGATTCAGCTTCTCAAGGACCCCGAAGGCCTCGCTGCGATGGCTGAAAAAGCTCGCGCGCTGGCGCACGCCGACGCGGCGGCTGCGATCGCGGCGCTGATTGAACATTTTCGGGGATAATGGAATGCCACGCAAAGCTACTGTGGAATAGACCGAAGTCCGCGTTCAACACTGATGTGGAAGGCTTGTCAAGTTTGTACCAAGCAAGTCGAAAGAGCAAATTCGTTGTCGAGAAGAAGACATGTGTGACTTTCTCAAATTGTCACCACGGTCGGATGGATCAGGAAAGGATAATTTTTCCATGATTGGAGGGTCACGAACAGTAGATTGTCGCAACTTGCTGCGCACAACTGTCATCATCGTCGCTACGGCGACGGCCGGATTCTGCCAATCCCATGCTCCTAGCGGGACACGAGTGCAGGCTGCACCTACGGAATCTTCGTTGCCTGAATTTGAAGTTGCCACTATAAAACCCTCGAATCCACTGGCTGGAATCATCGGAGTGTTAACGTATCCAGGTGGTAAGGTGACAGTTGGACATAGCACTACAGTGATGCTGATGGCGTATGCTTTTGACGTTCAGCAATTCCAGATATTGGGTGCCCCCTCTTGGGCCCGCAATGATCAATACGATATTGCTGTCCTACCTCCAGCGCCTTCAAACTCGAGTAATGCAAATTCTCGTTCGCTCAAATTGCCTCTTACAGGTGAGCAGAGACAGATGTTGCAGGCCCTCCTGATTGATCGATATCAGTTGAAGTTTCATATCGCAAACAGAACAGGCACGGTTTATCGTTTGATTCTTGGCCGATCAAAACTGAAATTGAAGCCGCCTGATCATACTGACGGTCCGCCATGGGTTGGGAGCCCGGAGGGGGGTGCGATCCATGGAACTGGCGTCGCCGGGGCTAATATCTCGATGCCCCTCCTGTCTTCACGACTCAGTCGATATTTGCTCCACCCTGTGTTAGATGAGACTGGTCTCAAGGGGACCTACGATTTCGAATATCGCTACTCTAACGACGATTCACGTGATGATCTCGTTCCTTCAATTCTGACTTCGCTCAGGGCGATTGGCCTTGATCTGAAAGCTGGAAAGGGACCAATAGAGACAATTGTGATTGATCACATCGAAAAGCCATCAGCGAACTGAAGAGCGTTCTCCCAGACTACGCCCTGATGTTGGCCAGTTTAGGGGAGGCAATCAACCGGGTTGCAGTACTTAGCGCAAGACAATCTCAAATCCATAGCTCAGAATCTCCGATGCGGCTGGGGAAATGAAAACGGGGTTGGGCGCATATTCTTGCGGAGAAGGAATGATTCTTATGCGGAAAATTAGACGAACACTTTCAGCTGCGTTGGTGGCCGTATTTTTGATCGTCGGCGCTTTCGCGGTCTGTGCGCAGAACGCCAGGGCAGAGGATAACGGTGTCGAGCGGAAGCCGGTGCTTGGCTGGAGCAGTTGGAGCTTCATTCGCGAGCAACCGACGGCGGCCAAGCTCGAAGCCCAGGCGCAGGCCATGCAAGACTCCGGCTTGCAGAAGCTTGGGTACGAATACATCAACCTTGACGATTTCTGGGAGCAGTGTCCGGGCCCTCAAGGTCCCAACGTCGACTCCTATGGCCGCTGGGTCATCGACGCGTCGAGATTTCCACCCAATGGAGAGACCAATGGCATTCAGGTCGTCGCTGACCACATCCACGGCCTCGGAATGAAGTTCGGAATCTACGTCACGCCGGGTATTTCCAAACAGGCTGTCGTCAAGAACACGCCGATCGAAGGCACAAACTACACGGCAGCCCAGATTGCAGAACCGTCGATCGCGGAGAACAACTACAACTGCAAGGGCATGGTCCGCATCGACTACAGCAAGCCCGGAGCCCAGGCGTTCATCAACTCATGGGTTAATATGTTCGCGTCCTGGGGTGTTGACTACATCAAGATCGACGGCATGACCAATGAAAACGTGCCCGACATCAAGGCATGGTCAGAAGCTATTCGGCAGAGCGGGCGGCCGATGGTTCTCGATGTTACCCAGGGAAGTTACACACGCGCGATTGCGCCGACGTTGATGAAATACGCGAATCAGTGGGAATTCGCGCCTGACGTGGAATGCTATGGCTGCGAGAAGAAGGGCAGCAGCTATCCGCTGACAAGCTGGAACGATGTCGCGAAGCGCTTCAACTATGTCGCCGAATGGCAGCCGTACGCGGGTCCGGGAGGGTTCAATGACTATGACTCCATCGAGGTCGGCAATGGCAGCAACGACGGACTGACTCCAGTCGAACGCCAGACCCAGTTGAGTCTTTGGGCGCTCGGAGCGTCACCTCTTCTGCTGGGTGTCGATCTCACTCACCTCGATCCACTCGACCTTCAGTACATGAAGAACACCGCTGTTCTTGCTGTGGATCAGGACTCGATCGCAGCCAAAAGGATTGTCAATACCGGCACGCAGCAGGTATTCGCCAAGAAGGAAGCCAACGGAGACGTCATTGTCGGCTTGTTCAACACCGGGAATCACGCGGAGACAATTTCTGTTGGTCTGTCTGCGGTTGGTCTTCCAGAAAAGGAAGGCGGCTATTCGCTGGAAAATCTCTGGACTGGCAAGATGGAAAAAACAGACAGCACTATCCGAGCGACGGTTCCATCGCATGGGGTCGTTTTATACCGCGTTCGGTAAGGAAGACGAGGTAGCTAGAGTTTTTTAAACTCGATCGTCGTTGGAGCGAAGCGTTGCGGATGTATTGCATGTCTCTCTTTCCATCCACAGCGCAGACCCACTAAAACAACAACAGCCTGCATCGAGCAGGCTGCTGTTGTTTTGTGTCGCGGGAGATTTTCGATTAGTGGTGTCCGCCACCGCCTCCGCCGCCGTGGAAACCGCCGCCACCGCCGCTAAATCCACCACCGCCGCCATGGAAGCCTCCGCCACCTCCACCGCTGAAACCGCCGCCACCGGTATACC
>JBARFA010000160.1:0-8125 GCA_049796755.1 Acidobacteriaceae bacterium | reverse complement strand
GCCGTACGCGCCGTCCACGTGGAACCACAAATCGAACTCGCGGCACACTTCGGCCAGCTCCGGCAGGGGATCGATCGCGCCCGTACTCACGGAACCCGCATTGCCGATCACCAGAAAGGGTGTTTCGCCCGCGGCTCTGTCCTGCAGTACTTGTTTCCGCAACGCCCCAACGTCCATCCGCATTTGGCCGTCGGTCGCAATCCAGCGAATCGCATCCGTGCCCAGGCCCGCGATGTCGGCGGCTTTTTGAACCCACGTGTGCGTGTCTTTTGAGCAGTAGGCGCGCAGCCGCGTGCCCTCCATTCCCTGCACGCGCACATTCTTCTCCGCATGGGCTTGTCGCGCAGCAAGAAAGCACACAAAATTCGCCATGTTGCCGCCGCTGACAAACAGGCCGGCGCATGTCACCGGATAGCCGATCATTTCCGCCACCCAGCGAATGGTCTGCGCTTCGATCTCACTGGCCATGGGCGACAGCAGCCACGCGCCCACGTTGGGATTCACCGCCGCCGCCAACAATTCGCCCAGCGCCCCCACCGGTGCGGCAGAAGAGGTGATGTATCCCCAGAATCGTGGATGCCCATTGAAGAGCGAATGTTCCATCAGCAAGTCGGCAGCGTGACCCAACAGTTGCGCAGGATCTGTGCCTCGCTGCGGCAACGGGCGGTCCGCATCCAGCGCCTCGCGAATCTCTGTCGGCGATTCGCCGGTCGTTACTTTTCGCTGTGGCAGCGAATCGAGAAAGCCGGCAATGCGATCCACCAGCACATGTCCGAGAGATCGAAACTCCTCACCGCTCATCTCCAGCGGAGAAACCCGTCTGCTGTCGCGCCGTTCGTCGTTCATAGCGACCCTCGTAAGAATGCTGCTCGATCATAACGCAGCGTCGGCGTCCGCAATACGTCCGCCTTTCGCCTCGGCAGGGCGGGGACAGCATATCCCACAATGTATCAATTTTGATTTTGTATATTGTAAACATATACAATCATTTCCATGGACGCCAGTAAGCCCATGGCTTTCGATTGGGACGAGGGCAATGCCAGGAAAAATGAAAAGCATGGCGTGAGCCAGGCAGAGGTCGAACAGGTTTTTCTGAATGCTCCATTGCTACTGGTTCCTGATGGCAAACATAGTTTCAGCGAAATGCGCTACCATGCGCTCGGACGAACAGACGCAGACCGTTGGCTGCATGTGACCTTTACTTTACGTGATGCGGAGAAACGAGTTCGTCCGATTTCGGCCCGCGATATGCATCGAAAGGAGAGACCGTTTTATGAGCAGGCGCTTAAAGGCGATACCGAAGTTTAAAAGCGAGGCGCGGGAGCGCGCTTTTTGGGAAGCTGCCGACAACGACAGTACCCAGTTTGTGGATTGGAACCAGGCCCAGATTGCAGAATTTCGTAATCTGCAGCCATCCACGCAGACCATATCGCTCCGCCTGCCGAAGGATCTGCTGACGACGATTCGCGGCCACGCCCGCAGGCTGGATGTTCCGTATCAGTCTTTGATGAAGCTCTGGCTGGCGGAAAAGGCTGCCGTCGCGTTTCGGCAGGATAAGACAAAGAAGGCCGGCTGACCTTTGATCTTGGGTGATTTCCGAATTCTCACCGCTTCCGTGCCATCGCGACGCGGGGAATCCCTTGCAGGTCGGCGATAAACTCCACTCCATCCCAATCCGCACCCGGCAGCAACGCACGCACAGCATCGCGCTGACCCTGGCCAATTTCCATCAGTAGCCATCCGCCGGATCGCAGCAGCGGAAGCGCATCCGGAACCAGCCGCCGATATACTTCCAACCCAGTAGGACCGGCGAACAGCGCCTGTGCCGGTTCATACTCGCGTACTTCTGCGGCCAGCGATTTGCGTTCCGAGTCCGCGACGTACGGCGGGTTCGACACGATGGCATCGAAGTGCTCGTCCACAACGGAGGACAGCAAATCCGACTCGAGAAATCGAATGCGCGCAGCCACTCCGTTATGTTTTGCATTTCCGGCTGTCACCGCCAACGCCGCCGGGCTAATATCCAGAGCAGTCACTTCAGCGGTCGGCAGCGAATGCGCCAGTGCCACCGCAATCGCTCCCGATCCCGTGCCGACATCTGCAATCCGCGGTGATGGCAAATCTTTCAGCCGAGCGATCGCAGCTTCCACCAGGTGCTCCGTCTCAGGCCGCGGAATCAACACATCCGGCGTGACATGAAACGGCAGCCCAAAAAACTCCTGCTCGCCGATAATGTACTGCACGGGCACGCCGCGCAAACGTCGCTGTATCCCCGCGTTGAAGGCCTCCGTTTGTAGCGCTGTCAGCGGCCGCTCGCGATACGCATACATTTCCGCATGGGGAATTCCAAGCACGTGACGCAACAGCAAGATCGCATCCGCACGACTGCGCGCCGCAGGAATGGAATCGGACTCATCCAGCAGGGAAGTCCCCCAGACGATCGCATCGCCGATGGTCATCGACTCCGCAAACATACCCCTCATACAGTCGCCGCGTCGTGCTTCAGTCGTTCCGCCTGATCATGCGAAATCAAGGCGTCGACAACAGGTTGCAGTTTGCCTTCCATCACTTCGGAAAGTTGATGGATGGTCAGGCCGATGCGATGATCCGTCAGCCGGTTTTGCGGAAAATTATAGGTGCGGATTTTTTCGCTGCGATCGCCGCTTCCCACCATCTGCTTGCGTTCTTTCGCCAGCGCCTGCTGCTGCTTCTCCATTTCCACTTCGTACAGCCGCGATCGCAGCACCCGCATTCCCTTCTCGCGATTCTTGATCTGCGATTTTTCGTCCTGGCAGCTCACCACTGTTCCTGTCGGCAAATGCGTGATGCGCACCGCGGAATACGTGGTGTTCACGGACTGCCCGCCGGGCCCTGAAGAGCAGAAGGTATCGATGCGCAGGTCCTTCGCCTCAATCTTGATGTCCACGTCCTCGGCCTCGGGCAACACCGCCACCGTCACCGCGGAAGTATGCACCCGCCCTTGTGTTTCCGTCTGCGGAACGCGCTGCACGCGGTGCACGCCACCTTCATATTTCATCTGCGAAAACACGCGTTCGCCCTCAATAATTGCGATCACTTCCTTCATGCCGCGCACGCCAGACTCCGACATGGAGAGCACTTCCACCTTCCAGCGATGCAGTTCCGCAAAGCGCGTGTACATGCGGAACAGTTCCGCCGCGAACAGCGAAGCTTCATCGCCGCCCGTGCCTGCGCGAATTTCCAGAATCACGTTCTTCTCATCGTTCGGATCCTTCGGCAGCAACAGCACGCGAATTCGCTCTTCCACCGCAGGCTGCTCCGCTTCCAGTTGCGCCAATTCTTCCTCCGCCATGGCGCGCATGTCCGGGTCCGGCTCATTCAGCATCGCCTTGGCGTCGGCGATACCCTGCTCAATGCGCTTCAGCTCGCGAATGCTTTCCACTACTGTTTGCAGATCGCGATGTTGCTTGGCGACCTTTTGATATTGCTGCTGATCCGAGACCAGCGCCGGGTTGGCCATCTGGGCAGATAGGTCGTCATAGCGCGCTTCAATTTGTGTCAGTCGTTCAAGCATGTTTCATGTCCATGGCCATTTGTGTCGTACGCCGAAATCGGCCAGTTCAGCGACAATTGAGTGAAGTTTCGAGCAGCGAAGGGCGAACGGAAAACATCATAAGGCGCGGGAGCCGCTAATAGTGCGTCTCACCAGGGGTGCGGATTGCGCGCGATAGGTTCCGCGAGAAGATGTCTGTCAGCCGCATAGGATGTTGCCTGCTCTATGGTAGCGCGTTTCCTGGCAAGCCAGGCGAGCGAGAAAGGAGATCAGTTCGATGGCTGGAGCGGATGCCACATGGCTGAAGTTTGCAGAATTATGCGAAGCGCTGGCCGCTACGCGCAGCAAGCTTGCCAAGCGCGCCGCCATGTCGCAATACTTGCGCTCGCTCGACTCAGTCAGTGCCGGCATCGCCGTCCAATACCTCACTGGAGCGGTTTTTCCTGAAGCCGATACGCGCAAGCTCCAGGTCGGCGGACAGATAATTGTGCGCGCACTCGAGACCGTCTCCCACGCCGACGGCGATCGATTCCATGCTGTCTATCGCAAGTACGGAGATCTGGGCGCAGCCGCGGAGGAATTGCTGCAGGCAGCGCACGTCACCGCAAAGCAGTTCAGCCTGGCAGACATTGCCGCGCGTGTCGACTCACTGGCGACCGCGCGAACCCAAGCCGCAAAATCGGCGCAACTGGTCGACCTGCTGCGATCGCTCTCTCCACCGGAAGCAAAATATCTCATCAAGCTGATGACCGGCGACATGCGCACCGGCGTCAAGCAAAGCCTCGTCGAAGAAGCCATTGCCGCGGCGACAGATCGGGACATCGCGACGGTGCGCCATGCCGGAATGCTGCTCGGAGATCTCGCGCAAGTGGTCGATCTCGCCCGTCGCGACGCATTATCCACCGCGCGTTTTCAAATGTTCCATCCTCTCGGATTTATGCTCGCCACCCCCGCTGCCAATGCACAAGAAGCCTATGCCCGTTTCGCCGCCGAGGTGAGCGAAGAGCTGGGCAAGACAAGCGAGCCGGCGATTCCATCGTCCACGGACCCAAGCGGACTTGCGGAGGAACGCACATCTAAAGGGCCGCTACAATCTTCGCCACAAACAAAATTCTCAGCTCAAATTGAAGACAAATATGATGGCATGCGCGCCCAGCTGCATTGTGGCGATCCCCATCAGCCCGGTCGCGTGCGCATCTTCACCCGCACCCGCGAAGACGTCACCGCCAGCTTCCCAGAGCTGGCCGAATGGTTTTCCGCCGTCAAAACTCCGGCCATCCTCGACGGAGAAATCCTCGCATGGGATTACACCACCGATCGCGCTCTTCCGTTCACGTCGCTCCAGCCGCGGCTCAGCCGGAAACGTGTCACTGCTGCCATGCGCGCCGAAACACCCGTCGTCTACATGGTCTTCGACCTGCTCTTAGACGGCGACGACCTGCTCCTAAACGCCCCGTTGCGCCTTCGCCGCGAGCAATTGGAGGCCTGGACATCTACAGCGCTGCAATCCGTCGATGCGAAATTCCTGCATGAAATCGCAGAATCTCCGCAACCCACGCTATTTGCCACCGACACAGTTACAGATGGCAAAGACTTCCCCCCACGCTTGAAACTAGCCCCGATTTCCCACGCCACCTCTCCACAACAAATTGAAGAAGCCTTCACCGCAGCCCAGGCGCGCGGCAATGAGGGCCTGATGCTCAAATCCCTCGAATCGACCTATCAACCCGGCCGACGCGGCTCGGCCTGGATCAAGCTCAAGCGCGAACTCGCCACGCTCGATGTCGTCGTCACCGCTGTCGAGTACGGTCATGGCCGCCGCGCCGCCGTCTTGAGCGACTACACTTTTGCCGTGCGCGATGGTGGATGCCTGCGCAACGTCGGCAAAGCCTACAGCGGCCTCACCGACGAAGAAATCCTCACCATGACCCAGTGGTTCCTCGACCACACCGTGGAATCGAACCGCAACCAATTGATCGTCGAGCCGAAGATCGTCATCGAGGTCGCCTTCAATAACGTCATGCAGGGTGATCGACACGACAGCGGCTACTCGCTCCGCTTTCCCCGCATCCTCCGTCTACGCCCCGACAAGCCGATCGAAGAAATCGACACCCTGGACCGAGTGGCGGAGCTTTTTCAATCGCAGCACACCACATAAATCCCGTTCCTCGGTCGCGACACTCCGTCTTTCACGCTTCACGTTGCGCTACCGCCGCTCCCCAGACCTCTTCAAAACCCGCCAACTTCATCGGTATAATAGTTAGATTGCAATAAACCGATGCCGTGGCATCCCGGTGTCAGGGGATTTCGCGTATCTATTGTTGTATCTATGCGGTCCCGGATAATCCCATGACGGAACATATTAAGAAGCAATTGGAAGCCGAAATTCGCCAGCTGGAGCATGAGTTGACGCACGAGCTTCCCCTGGAAATCAAGAAGGCCGCCTCGCTCGGCGACCTCAGCGAGAACGCCGAATACCACATGGCCAAGCAGCGCCAGGTGTTCGTCAACGCGCGCCTCGGCCAGCTCAAGCAGCGCATGTCAGAGCTTGCCCTGGTCAACCTGTCGAACATTCCCCGCGATCGCGCCGCCTTCGGCTCTACCGTGCTGGTTTATGATTCTTCCAAAGATGAGAAGATCGAGTACAAGCTGGTCACCAGTGAAGAGTCCGACGTCAGCAAAGGCCTCATCTCGACCACGTCGCCAATCGGGCGCAGCCTGGTGGGCAAGCGGGTGGGCGATGTCGCCACTGTCGTTACCCCCAACGGCAACCGCGAGCTGGAAATCCTCGAACTCCTCACCATCCACGACAACAAAGAGTAGTCTCGTTCGTGCGGCGGCAGCGTACCCCTATGGCGGTTTGAAATGACCTGGACAAGCGCGTTCGGTAAAGGTTGCGGCTTCATCCTGCAGAAGATTGTGGATGGTCTGGCCCTGACGCGCATTTCCCCCAACGTCCTTACGTTCATGGGCCTGGTCATCAACACCGGCGCAGCCTTCCTGTTCGGGTATGCCCGGCCCCATAATAATGTCCGCATGTTTGCCTACGCCGGCCTGGTCATTATTGGGGCAGGCATTTTTGACATGGTGGATGGCCGCGTCGCCCGCCAAACCCAGCAGGTCACCGTCTTCGGCGCCTTTTTTGACTCCGTGATCGACCGCTACTCCGACGTCGCCCTGTTCTTCGGCCTGCTGGTCTACTATGCCCGCGCCGACCGCCTGTTCTACGTTTTTCTCGCCGCTTTTGTCATGGTCACATCCCTCATGGTCAGCTACACTCGCGCCCGCGCAGAAGCCCTCATCGGCTCCTGCAAGGTGGGTTTTATGGAGCGCCCGGAGCGCGTTGTGCTCATTATCCTTGGCGCCCTCTTCAACCGCTGGGGAGCCATGGCGCCCGTCCTCTGGGTCCTGGCCGTTCTTTCCACAATTACAGTGATTCACCGCATCCGCTATACATATGAGCAGACACGTCGCCTCGCCCCCGTCCGCTGACGTCGCACTAGAACCAGTACTTTGGCAGCACGTTGCGAAAAAGAGGGCCGATCACCATGAACCTGGACGCGGAAGTCGAGCGAATCGATGCCACCACCGTTCTAGTCAAACTTAACGGGCGAATGAATCTTGGCATGCGCCTGCATGAAGTGGAATCCACCATCAACAAGCTGGCCTACGACGGTACCCGCAAGCTGATCCTCGACCTGTCCGGCGTGGAGTATGCCGATAGCGCCGGCCTTGGCCTGCTGATGCTGCTCTATGGCCGGATGAAGACCGTCGGCGGCCAACTGCGCCTGGTCGCGCCCCGCAAGCAACTGCTGGACGTCTTCAAACTCACCTGCACCGACTCGATCCTGACCATCGACCCCGACCTGCCCACCGCCCTCGCCTAGCCGATCTGGTCGATTGACAGTTGGTGCCCCGCACCGCTGTGGGAACGAACAGTTGTCATCCCGAGTCGCCGCGGCGACCGGGACCGGCTTTTTCATTTCGTACGCCCGCGCACCGTTTCTTCGATGAAGTCTCTCAAATCTTCCAGCCCATGGAACGAAACCTATCGATCCTGAGCAACCAAATTCTTTCACAAACTAGAAAAAATCCACCGCCATTCCAGCCACTACAATAGATTCCGTGAGTTTCAAAATTGCACCCGTCCTCGCCGTTCATGGCGGCGCATGGGACATCCCGGACGATTTGGTCGAGCCGCATCGACAAGGCGTAGCCAACGCTCTTGCTGCGGGTTACGCGCTCCTGGAAAAAGGTGCGTCGGCTGTCGATGCCGTCGAGGCGGCCGTCGCCGTCATGGAAGACGATGAAGCTTTCGATGCCGGCCGAGGCAGCTTCCTCACCAGCGAAGGCCATGTGCAATTGGACGCCTTGTTGATGGACGGTGCCACCCTGCGCGCCGGCGGCGTTGCCTGCGTGGAGCGACTCCGCAATCCCATTCATGCCGCTCGTTTGGTGATGGACCTGAGTCCTCACGTCTATTTCGTCGGCGCGGGCGCGGAGGCCTTTGCTGCGGAACACGGCATGCCCCTCATTGACAATTCAGAATTGGTGATTGATCGCGAGCGCCGTCACCTGGCCGAAGCGCAGCAG
>JBARFA010000159.1:0-19305 GCA_049796755.1 Acidobacteriaceae bacterium | reverse complement strand
GAAGGAGATTGGAAAGATCATGGCAAAGATTGCGAAAACGGGCGACCGTAAAAAGGAAATGGATACCACCAAGAGCACGGATTGTCCCAAGTGCTCCAAGCCGACCCGCATTGTGAAGCGCGTCAAGGATCGGGAACGCGGCGTGCCGGGCGGGGTGTACATCTCCTGCTCCGCTTGCGAGTTCCACGAAAAGCTCTAGCGTCGAGGTTTTGATTTGGCGTGAAACCATGTGAACCCTATCCCGCCTGGGATAGGGTTCTGTTTTTTTGCCCGGCGTGGGGAGAAAACGGGCTAAGCAATCGCTGCGATGACGAAAGGAGATTGCACGCGATGGCTCAGACGCACCCGCGCTCTCAGCCGATTCTCACCTCCGTGGCTGCACACCTGTACGTTCGCGACCTGAAAGTGTCCACCGATTTTTTCGCTGAGAAACTCGGCTTCGTCATCGACTTTATCTACGGCGATCCGCCGTTTTCGGGAGCCCGAAAAGGGAACTCTTAGTTGCCGGTTTCGATGGTGGATTGTTCGGCGGCCTCGCGGGCCATCCTTATGTGGTCGAGGCGGGCAATTTCGATGGCGGCCTTGGGGTCAATCACGTCCAGGCGGATGCGGGTGACACCGCGGGCTCGCATGCCCAGCATGTAGGCGGCTTCAGAGGACAGGTCGGCAATGCGGGTATCGGGCACCGGGCCACGATCATTGACACGCACGACGATCCACTTGCGGGTGTGGAGATTCGTCACCTTGACCCAGGTGCCGAGCGGCAGGGATCGATGGGCACAGGTCAGGTCGTACATGTTGAACGACTCGCCGTCGGCAGTCTCTTTCCCCTGGAACTCGCGTCCATACCAGGAGGCCAGGCCGATCTGATGCCAATCCTGAACCTTTTTCGCGGGAACTGCGGTCGGCTTTGCCTTGCCTACTGCGGCACGGGTGGTCGACGGCGTTGCCTCGGCCAGCACAGACGCCGGTCCGTGATTCGCCTGGACGCAGTGCAGCGTCAACGTAACGCCGCAGAACAAGCCGGCAGCAATGGAGGCAGCGCGACGGATGGACAGCTGACCGTCTGCACTGTTCGAGGTCGTATTTGGGTTCAAAATTCCCATAGCCAAACTCCTTTGAGTCTATCGGCAAAGTGTTACCTAAGTCAATGAAAAAAATAGACTTACATTTACATTTATCTTGCAAAATTGCGATATTTGTGGTACCACTAAGAAACGCTTCTGTCCTGATTTTTGTCGGCTGTCCCGAACCGCAGGAAAAGCCTTGCCGCCTCCACCCAGTCAGTCTCCCGATCCAGAGCGCTCCACTGCGGGAGCGGACCAGGCGATTTCGTCTTCCAGTTCCAATGCAGCAGCCGTTGCAAGCTCACCGCCCATCGTTTTGTCGATCGCCGGCTATGATCCCTCGGCCGGTGCAGGCGTGTTGGCGGACTTGAAAACCTTTGCCGCGCTGGGAGTCTACGGCATGGCGTCCATCACGGCGCTCACCGTCCAATCCACCCTTGGAGTCCGGAAAGTGATTGGGCTGGATCCAGGCACCGTGGTTGAGACGCTGGACTGTCTGGCCGGGGATGTACGCTTCGACGCGATTAAAGTGGGAATGCTGGGAAACGGAGCGGTCGCAGCGGCGGTGATGACGTGGCTGGAAGACCAGAAAAATGTGCCAGTTGTGCTGGACCCGGTGATGAAGTCCAGTTCTGGCAAGGACTTACTGGACTCCGCAGGATGTGCGATCTTGCGTCAAGCCGGACTGGCTCGAGCCAATTGGATCACTCCAAATTTGGCAGAGCTGGCGGTTTTGACCGGAGCGCCGGCGCCGACAAAAAGGGAAGAAACCGAGAAAGTCGCCCAGGAACTGTATCGGATGGCGGCCCGTTGTGGAAATCCTGCATTGAAAATTGTTGTGACTGGCGGCCATGCGAAGACACCGGACGATCTACTCTTGATCGACGGAGTGTGCCAGTGGTTTCCTGGGGAATGGGTGGAGACCAGCTCGACCCATGGGACGGGGTGTACTTTCTCGTCAGCCCTGGCGGCTCGAATCGCATTGGGGGATGAGCCTTGGGGTGCGGTCGCCAATGCGAAGCGCTACGTTACGGGTGCGCTGCGGCACGCTTATCCGATCGGGACCGGGAAGGGTCCGCTAAATCATTCATGGCAAAAGGCTTAACATTTTAATTTTTGATCTCATCAAAAATTTTCTGCATTACTGCCCGATGAAGCCTTGCCTGTTATCAGTAATAACTGTTAAGTTACCGTCGTGACTCTTAGTAGTAACTGTGCAAGAGTGACTGATCCATGTATTCTGGTCTCTCAGAACACACTTGCAGAGAGAGCCCATATGGCTCTGATCAAATTCGAGTTGGAGTGATCTCCCGTGCACGAACCAGTCCAGAAGAACGCTCTCTCTCACTCTGGCTCAGTTTTGGAATTGCGAAATTCCGTACGGTTTCCGGTGCGGATGAAGGTAAAGATTCAAACAGAAAAAGGCGAAGAGGAAGCCGAGACAATCAACGTTTCCGCCAGCGGTTTGTTGCTTTCGTTTTCCCGCATTCTGGAAGCGGGAAGCGCCATTGAAGTTGAGATGATCATGCCCTCAGCCACGCTGGGGACCTCCGAGGACGTACGGGTACATTGCTGTGGACGAGTGATCCGATCCTACAGAAGAAGTCCAGAACAAGTAGAAGTTGCCACCGTTATTGATAACTACGAAATGCTCTCCTGAGGCAAAGCATGCCTGTCATTTCTGCCGATGCAACGAAGAAGCTTATGAACTCGAACTCCAGCTCCGATTCGACGCCTGAGTCCGGGCTGACCGCTGTCCCGGAGAAAAGTTCTTCGGGACCCACCGAAGAGGCTGCCGGAATCCGCATTCTGCTGGCGGACTCGCAAGCCATTTACCGGGTAGGAATCCGCAAGATTTTTGCCGTTGAGGATGACATGCGCGTGGTGGCGCAGGCCGAGAACTATCCCGGTCTGCTGGCTGCGCTGGAACGTTATCCATCCGACATAGTGCTGCTGGACGGAGGCATGATCTCCGGCCAGGCGGAAGCGATTCCTGACATGTTGAAGCGCGCTCCAAACGCGAAGTTGATTGTTCAGGTGAGCGAGAACAGTGAAACGTTCATCGTGGATCTGTATCGTCGCGGTGTGCGCGGAGTCATTTCCCGCTCGATCTCTCCTGACCTGCTGATTCGCTGCGTGCGCAAGATTGCGGACGGAGAAACCTGGATCGACAATCAGTCCGTTAGCTGGGTGATCGAGGCCTACCGCACCGAGGCTAACAACCTGACCAATCCGAAGCTGCAGCCGCGGCTGTCGCCCAAGGAGTTGTCAATCATCGGCTGCGTGACGCAGGGCATGCGCAACAAAGAAATTGCCTACAAGATTGGCACCACGGAACAGGTGGTGAAGAATTACCTGCGTAAGATTTACGACAAGCTGGGAGTCTCTGACCGGCTTGAATTGGCGCTGTATTGCCTGCACCATCAGTTGTTGAAGCAGCCCTCCGTGAATACTGGCACAGGCAAGGCGACGGTGCAGGAAATCAACATAGGTCGACTTCGTCCCTAAGGCGCAAACCTATCCGTTTGGATTCGAGGGCTCGGCGAATAGCCGGGCCCTTTCCAACAGATCGATCATCGTTTTCAACTGCGATGACGAAAAATGGGACAGCAGTGCATGCACCGTGCTGTCGACCACCGGATCCATTTCTTTCAGGCGATTTAGCCCCGCGGCAGTAATTTTCGTCAGGACGACTCGACGATCTTTTTCTCCCCGCTCTCTGCGTACCAGTCCCTGCCGCTGCAGGCGTTCCACCAGCCGGGTAATGTCGGGGTCCTGGCTGACCAGGCGTTCGGCGATCTCCGCACAGGTCAATCCAGTGGGTCCGGCGCCACGCAAAATCCGCAGCGAATTGTATTGCGTCTCGGTGATGCCGTACGGCTTCAGCTGCAGATGGAGCGCGTGCTGCATTTGGGCCGAGGTGCGGACAATATTCAAAATAGCTTCGGCGTGAAGGCTGGCGAACGATTTTGTCTGGCGCAGTTCTGCCTGCAGGCCGATCGGTTTCGGAGGCGGAGCTGCCTGCCTGCGTGACCTGGATTTAGGCGGAGGAGAGCTTTTCTTTTGGGGGGTCATATTCGCGACATGCTTGTTATAACAGATAACTTCGCGTGGGGTTTGATTCGGGAGGCAGGTGACGAGAGCAATGGAGCGGTGAAACTCCGGCAGACGGAGGCAGGTTAATCGGTAGCGAGACTGAGTTGGTGACGGACGTCGGCGCCGTGTACCCAGAAGATGACATCTTCCGCGATGTTGGTGGCGTGATCGCCGATGCGCTCCAGGTTGCGCGAAATGATGATGGTGTTGAGCGCTTGTTCAGTCCATTCTGGATGCTCTTGAATGGCGGCGATCATGGCTTTGTGAACCTGGCGGTTCATCTGATCCAGATCGTTATCTAGAGCCAGAACTGATTTGGCCATGGTGGCGTCGCCATCGAGCAGGGATTGTAGCGCGATGCGAATCATCTGCTCCGTAAGCTCGCCCATCTCATGCAGGTTCGCGGATAGATCGGCATGCGGCATCTGTAACAGCTCCGCAGCGCGATCGGCAATATTTGCGGACTGGTCGCCGATTCGCTCCAGGTCGCCATTGATTTTGATGACGGCGAGCAGGAAGCGGAGGTCGATGGCCATGGGCTGTTCCATCGCCATCAAGTCGTATGCCATTTCGTCGACAGAGCGCTCGGCGGCATTGATGGCCGCTTCGTTTTCCTGAACGTGGTGCAGAAGAACCATGTCGCACTTGAGGTAGCCATCCATCGCGCAATCCATGGTTTGCTGGGCGAGTGCCGCCATGGCGAGCAGCTTGTCTTTTAGTTGCGCCAGCTGTTGCTGGTAGTGGATTCGCGGCACGCACTTCCTCCGTGGTCTGACAAGGGTACACCTAATTCTCTAACAAATAGGTTGCGATTCTGTGAAAGTTTTAGCCGAGGCGGCGGCCAGCTTCCTGCGCAGCCTCATAAATCTGCTGGAACGACTCCACCGCGTACAGCACCGGCTGCATTTCTGAGATGGAAAACTCGTGCTCCAGCACTTGGTCGAGATTGAAGTCGCGAATTTCCGGGCCGCGCTCCACCACGTAGGAGCATTCCCCGTGAGAGGAAATCAATCCGCTGCCGTAGACCTTGGTGCGACCCTCCTGGCGGATCACGCCAAACTCGACCGTGAACCAGAACAGCCTGCCCATGCGAGTCATATCCTCAGGGCGATCGGTGAGGTGGCTGCATATCCGGCCATATTCGTGGAGAAAATCCGCAAAGACGGGGTGAGCATGCATGGGAACGTGACCGAAGACGTCGTGGAAAATGTCGGGCTCCGGAGTGTACTCGAGCGAACTGCGGTCGCGGAGCGTGGTTGTGGTGGGAAACCGGCGCGCCGCCAGCATCTCAAAAAAAGCGTTAGCGGGCAGGTAGCCGGAGACTGGGGTCGAGTTCCAGCCGGTTCGCGGTTCCAGCTTGGCGGAGACGGCGCCCAGGTCGGGGATGCTGTCCTCTCGCAGCCCGATCTGCTGGAAGCCGTCGAGATACTCCTGGCAGGCGTACTGACGCAACTGCGGCATGCAGCAACGCACCAGCTCCGACCATGTGGCATGCTGATCCGGCGTGTAGGCGGCCCAGTCCTGCTCAATCAGGTATGGGCGCGCGGCGACCAGTCGCTCATTTTTATGTTGCGCGGGAGTCAACTGTTCCTGATGGGTTGACATGGCGTGAGTCCCTCCGCTGCGCTGTCCAATGCGTGCTGGCAGCCGGACTAAACCTTTAAGGATGCCGTCAGCGAGGCAAATCTGTCAATTGTGTTTGCTGGCGCTCAATTTCAGGATCGTTTTGGTAGCTCGCAGGTGGTGCAGTTCAGATTGCCATGGATGCGATATACCAGTCGACACGAGTCAATCGCGCCGTCCACCTGGTGCGAAGGTTTGTTCGCCGTGGCGGATGGATCGCAGTCGAGGGACCCGCTTCTCTGTCCACACTACAGTAATTCTAGGATTTATCCCCGCTCCCACCAGCGCATCTCAAATCAACCCAGCACCACAATCACCCACGCCAGCAAAAATCCGGCGGAAGCATTAATCAGCAGCGTCCGCACCCAATGCGTTTTCAGAATTTGTTTCAGGTATGCGCTTTCAGATCCGAGGGGATCCTGCGCCAGCCGTGCCTGCCACCGTCCCCAGAAAATCGCAGTCAACACCAGGCTGAGTGCCTGGCAAAGAAAGACGCCCCAGATTCCCCAGAGCGGCGAGCCCGCCGGGTGATACCAAATCAGTGCGACGGCGCCGCAAACTCCCAGTCCAACCGGTGTCAGCACCCAATAGGGAATTTTGCGCCAGTGGACGCGCTGCACTTCGTGGAAGCGATCCGCGCCCACCAATTTCCACGACCGGAAAATGTCGACTTCATGCGCCCAGATTGTCCCGACGTTGTAAAAGCCGAGCGCGAGATTCAGCAGAAGGAAAATTCTCGGAGACATGATTGGCTCCGCAAGTCGAAATGCCGTCTAATTCAAAAACATCGTGCGATAGAGGGTATCGCGCTGTACCGGCTTGAATCCGGCATCGCGAATCACGCGGCGCAGTTCTTCTTCTGTAGTGTGGTTCGCTGTTCCGGCCGCCTTCACCACGTTCTCTTCCAGCATCACCGAGCCAACGTCGTTGCCGCCGAAACGCAGGCCCATCTGCAGTACCTTCAGCCCCTGCGTTACCCAGCTCGACTGCACGTTCAGGATGTTGTCGAGGTACAGGCGCGAAATCGCCAGCACTTTCAAGTATTCGACGGAAGTCGCTTCGTCCCAGCCGCGTCCGCCCAGCGCCGTATTATGAGGCTGAAAACTCCAGGGAATAAATGCGGTGAATCCGCCCGTCTCATCCTGCAGGCGGCGCAGCGTTTCAAAGTGATTCACGCGCTGCTCAAACGTCTCGCCCACGCCGAACATCATGGTTGCGGTGGTGCGCATGCCCAGCTGATGCGCGGTCCGATGAACCAGCACCCATTCTTCCGTGCCACATTTCAGTCGCGCAATCCTGTGCCGCACGTCATCATCCAGTATTTCCGCGCCGCCGCCGGGGATTGAATCCAGGCCCGCATCGCGCAAGCGCGCAATCGTATCCCGCACCGACAGTTCGCTATATTCCGCAATCGCCAGAATTTCCGATGCGGAAAAACAATGCAGCCAGATGGAAGGGAAGCGCTGCTTGATGCCCGTCAGCAACCGCTCAAACCAGTCGATCTTCAAATCAGGATGCAGGCCGCCCTGCATCAGCACGCCGGTTCCGCCCATCTTCACGGTCTCGCGAATCTTGTCGTAAATCGTGTCGAAGTCGAGGATGTATCCCTCCGCCGCCAGCTTTCCTTTCAGCGGGCGATAGAAGGCGCAGAAGGTGCAATATTCCGTGCAGAAATTTGTGTAATTAATGTTGCGATCAATGATGTAGGTGACCACGCCCTCCGGATGCAGCCTGCGCCGCACGGCATTGGCTTCCATGCCCAGCCCAATCAGATCGTCCGACTCAAATGCGTCCAGAGCCTGCTGTCGCGTAATCCCCATAGCTCCAGTTTACCCGCTGGCGTTTGGATTTTGCAGCCGGATTGTCTCCCAGTCACATCGAACGCGCGGATTTGTGGTCCCCTCAAAAAAGTCGCACCCTCAGGCTGAGGAGTGAAGACTGCGTTCTTACTCGTCTTCTGTTCGCTTTTTCTGCGGCTCAGCCTCGACTGAGCTGCCCGCTGGAGCCGCTGATGGCGCGGGGTTCACAACTCTCGCAGGCGACTTCCGGGCTTGCATCCTGCGCACGTCCTCCGGGTCCGATACTCCGAAAATTGAAAGCGCGCGACCGATTTTTTGCAAGAATCCATTGGACATTTCACGCCCTCTCTCGTTTCATAGTGTAGTACGGGCTCATCCAAAGTTGAGGCGCTGACCAACACTCGCCCAACCTAGCTGCATCGAAACTCCCAGGAAAACCAAAAACTATGCGAATTCTAGCGAAAAACTCCCGACGCTATAGCCAGATGACTTCGATATTTCCGTGCCTCCTCCTGGCCGGTTGCTTGATCCCCGCACTTTCAACTCCAGCAGCCCAGGCGGCGGCCAAGCCGAAGCCCGACGTCCTGGTATTTTCCAACGGCGACACACTCACCGGAAAACTGGATCATGAGGCCGCTGGAACCATCTTCTTCGCCAGCGCTAACGCCGGCACGGTGCAGGTGCCGTGGGCCAAGCTGAAAGAACTTCATACCGCGGGGTCGTTTGCGGTGATTAAAACCGGCGAGCCTGTCGGACGCAAAAAGGCCAACACCGACATCCCCGTCGGCACTATCTTCATCCAGGGCGATACCTTGACCGTGACCACCTCAAGCGGCACCCAGGAAATTCCCGTCAAAAGTATTGCTTATATCGTGGATGAGGCCACATTCAATAAAAACGTGAACGAGAAGCAAGGTCTGACCCAGGGCATCACCGGTGCCGTTACCGCTGGGGTCAGCACGGTTAGTTCCACCCAGAACAGCGTTAGCATCAATAGCGGTGTCGTGCTGTCTCGAGTGGTTCCCGCCGTCACCTGGATGCCGGCGCGCCAACGCACCCTGCTGAACTTCAGCAGCAACTACGGCAAAGTCACGCAGCCGAATACACCCACGGTGAAAACCAACATCTTCCATGCAGGCATTGAGGAGGATGAATATCTCAACCCCCGCTTCTATCTGCTGGAGCAGGGCATGTGGGACCACAACTATTCTCAGGGATTGGATTTGCAACAGCTCTACGGCGGTGGCGCCGGATATACCGCCATCAAAGATGCCAAACAGGAACTGGACTTGACCGGCATCATCGACTACACCAAGCAGTCGTTTTCCGCGATCCCGCCCGCGGTTGCCTACACCAATAACCTCATCGGCTCCAGCTTCGGCGACAACTACGTCCGCAAATTTCCCAGGAAGATTGTCTTTACTGAAATCGCCGCGATCAACCCCGCGTGGAACAGCCCGTCGGACTACTCGGCCAACGTCTCTGTGGGCGCGACCTTCCCGGTTTATAAGAATTTTGCCTTTTCACTGGGTGTGATTGACAGCTACCTGAACGATCCGCCGCCGGGCTTCAAAGGCAATTCCGTGCAGTTCAATACCGGCCTCACCTACAGCATTTCGCACTAGGAATGTTGGCTGCAGGCTCATTGGTTTTTATGTGGCTGATCGGCGATGCACTGTGCTTCCGGCTCCGGATATTTACCTGTAGGCGGCGATGAACTCACTGTGGAAGAGCTTCGCAATTTCGCTCTTGGTCTGCTGCCAAGCGGCGTCTTGTCAAAGCACAGCCGACAGATCCAAAGCGCCAGGTCCGCCCGATGTCTGTCGAATGCATCGAGCGAGTGGAGTTGAAATACTTTCAGCCACCTCGGGCGTGGATTTCAACTCCTATCTGAAGGATTGGGCTATAACTACCAATCTCAATTGGTTGGGGTTGATCCCGAAAAAAGCAAGGTGGCCGACCTTGGCCAAGGGACAGGTGCAGATCCGGCTCAGGATTTTGCCCGACGGTAAAGTGAAGCCGCGGGATATCGTCGTAGAAGTGTCTTCCGGAGACCGCACCCTGGATCACGCCGCTTTGAAAGCGATCAAGAAGTCAAAGTACCCGCCGCTTCCACAGAAGTTCCACGGACCATATCTGGAGATGCGTGCCTGCTTTAACTACAACGTGCAATCGTCGGAAGGCTCGAGCGCTGGAGTTAAAGCTCCCAAGAGGTAGGTATGGTATTCCGATGCAACAGGCGCGTCTTCTCGTCATGAACGCGCCCTAACGCGGAGGGGCGGTCGTCGAATTCGGTCGCAGCGGGCCTCTGAACGCTCCTATTTTGGAGCCTGGGGAGTTGCTACTGCCGGCTGCGGCGTTGTCGGCTGCATACTCGGCAAGGTGAAGGTCAGCGGTTGTGCCAGAATATCCATCGCGGTCTGCGGTAGTGTCTTGTTCGCATTCGCCAGCAGCAGACTTACCTGCCACATCTGCGTGGAAGACAACACCTGATCGAACGCAGGCATTCCCGACAGGCGAATTCCATTGGCAACCTTCCAATAGGTCTCTCCCGGCGGATCGTCGCTGACACCCACCACATTGTCGCTGCCGTGCGCGTGCCATAGCTGCGGGGCATGCGGGTACATATGTGGCGCCACGGTGGAATTCTGATTGTTCAAACCATGGCAGAAGGCGCAGTTCTGACGATAAATCTGCGCACCCGCGGTCAAATTATCTGCCGTGGGTTGAATCGGTGCGGATTTCGGCATGTCTTTTGCAATTCGCGCATGCATCGGCATGCGCACCATTTCCTTCTCAAAGGGGAGCGGCGCATCGGCGACGGCGACCGGAGGATTCCCATAGTGCAGGTAAAGAAACACGCCAATCGGTATCAACACCAGCCCAATCACCAGCCCAAGCAAAAACCTCATATGCTCTCCTCATCACACAAGTTTGGATGCAGAACGGTGCGCAGCTTTCGCTTCTTCCCTCGCAGTACAGATAGACTACCTACGTCCCTCAACCCTCGTAAATGATTTAAATGATTTAATGGAGACTTAGGAGAAAAAAGTGCTGTCTCAGTTCACCCAGGGAAGCCATTCCTTTCCCTTGCCAATTTTCAGGTCTATGTCACCGCGCCGCGCCGATGCTTCCGGTCTTCGCTCTTTCGGCTTCAGCCTCGCATGTTTCGTCCTGCTGCTCTTTGTCAGTTGCATGGCTTCTCCATTGCACGCGCAGGCCACAACCCCGCAACTCCAGCCGAAATCTTCATCGTCTGCTGTTCCCGAGGAGTCGCCGGCGACTCGCCGCAGCCTGGAAAATCGTCGCCTGCAAACCAAGCAACGCCGCGAAGCCGCGCTAGTGACAGAAACCTACACTCATCGCTGGGAATTTTATGTCGGCGGCGAGTACATGCGCTTTCGCCCCGGCCCGGATCTGCATAACTCCGGCATGGGCGCATGGATCGTGGGCGCAACCCGCTACTTCAATCCTCGCTTCGGCATCATCGCCGATGCGCGCGGTCTGTATGGAAACAACTCTCTCGGCGCCATCAATGGCGGTGGCAACAATACTTATAACGCCAAATTCGCCGTGTTCCCGTTCACCATCGGCCCCATCTATCGCTTTTATGGCACTTCGAAAATTTCAGTCAGCGCTGCGCTGCAAGTGGGCGATGCCTATGGATACTTCGATAAAAACACTGGCGCGTTTCCGCCGCAGTCGGTGGGCTTCTATCCCGCCAGTAATGTCGGCGCTGCCATTGCCAGCATCTACCTGGATTACAACTTGAGTCCCGGCCTCGCGGTTCGACTGTCTCCGAACATGCTGATCGACAATTTTGGCGGCGAGGTCACGCATAATCAAGGGATAATGTTGGGTATGGTCTATCGCTTCGGACGGCAGTAGGCCGTAATTTGGCGGCACAAACCAAAGAAGACTGCGCCCGTTGCAGTCTTCTTGCTGAACGCGCCCTTCCCACCCGATAGACGCTCATGGCCGAAACATCACTGAACACATCAACCAGCCTCACCCGACCGATGCGCGGCGCCCTGGCGCTGATTGCCGCAGTTTCATGGTTTGCGCTGGTGCTGCAGTTGCTGCTGATGTTGCAACAGGCCGCGCCCGGCACCACGCTCCACGCGGTCATCAACTACTTCAGCTTCTTTACCATCCTGACCAATTTGCTGGTCGCTCTCGCCACCACGCTTCCGTTGCTGGCGCCACATTCGGTCGCCGGACAATTTTTCCTGCGACCCTCAAGCCAAACGGCGATCGCCGTCTACATCGCCATTGTCGGCGTCACCTACAGCTTGCTGCTCCGCAAAATGTGGAATCCGCAGGGCGCGCAAAAAGTTGCCGACGTGTCGCTGCATGACATTGTCCCCGTCCTCTACGTCGCGTTCTGGATCTTCCTCGTGCCAAAATTTACGCTTCGCTGGAGCGACGCCGTTCGCTGGCTCGCCTTTCCCGTCGCCTACATGGCCTACACACTGGCGCGCGGATTTATCGCCCACTGGTACCCGTACTACTTCATCGATGTCGATACCATAGGATTGTCGCGCGCTCTAATCCACGCAGTAGGATTGATGCTCGCATTCTTCGGGCTGGGTCTGCTGTTCATCGCTATTGGCCGATGGACCGCCCGTTTTTCCCCAGCACATGCGTCCTTTACCTAAGAACCGCAATCACATCCGGTAGGGAGCGTTTGATGTATCCTCTATCGGGCAGCAAGGGCAGCTTGCAATTTCAGCAGGAAAGAAAGCAGTGAAGGCAATGGCAACCGCAAAACGAACCACCACGAACTTTAAGAATTTGATTGGCGGCAAATGGGTCAGCGCCCACTCCCGCAAAACGTTTGAGAATCGCAATCCCGCGAAGAATCGCGACCTGGTCGGCATCTTCCCCTCGGCTGATACAAGAGATGTTTCCGACGCCGTCGCGGCAGCGAAAGAAGCCTTCAAAACCTGGCGTCTGGTGCCCGCACCCAAGCGTGCAGAGATTCTTTTCCGCGCCGGCGAAATCCTCAGCGAACGCAAAGAGCAGTACGCCCGCGACATGACTCGCGAAATGGGAAAGGTGCTGGAAGAAACCCGCGGCGATGTGCAGGAAGCCATCGACACCGCCTTCTACATGGCCGGCGAAGGTCGCCGCATGTTCGGCAACACCACGCCATCGGAGTTGCAGAACAAATTCGCGATGAGCGTGCGCATGCCCGTCGGCGTATGCGGCATGATCACTCCGTGGAATTTTCCCATGGCCATCCCCTCGTGGAAGCTGCTGCCGGCCATCGTCTGCGGAAACACCTGCGTCATTAAGCCCGCGCAAGCCACGCCGCTTTCCACATATAACCTGGTTCAGGCCCTGCTCGATGCCGGACTACCCGCTGGCGTCGTCAACATTGTCTCCGGTTCCGGCAGCCAGGTTGGCATGCCGATCGTCGAGCATCCCGACGTCAACGCCATCAGCCTCACCGGATCGAGTGAAGTTGGTCGCACGGTCGGCATGGCCGCGGCCTCCAGCTTCAAACCCTGCTCGCTCGAGCTCGGCGGCAAGAATGCCATGATCATCATGGACGACGCCAATCTCGACCTCGCCGTCGAAGGCGCGCTTTGGGGAGCCTTCGGGACCACCGGCCAGCGCTGCACCGCGACCAGCCGCATCCTGATCCACAAAAAAATCGCCCGCCGATTCACCGAGCAGTTAGTCGAGCGCGCCCGCAAGCTGCGCATCGGCAATGGTCTGGAAAAAGGCATTCAAGTCGGTCCGCAGGTCAGTCAACAGCAGCTGGAAACCAGCGCGATGTACGTGAAAATCGCAATCGATGAAGGCGCCAAGCTGCTCACCGGCGGCAAGCGCTTGCAGGGCAAAGCCTATGCGGATGGATATTTCTTCGCGCCGACGATTTTTGGCGGAGTGAAATCGACCATGCGCATCGCCCGCGAAGAAGTCTTCGGCCCGGTGCTCAGCCTGCTGGAGTTCGACACCTTCGAGCGCGCCCTTCAGATCGCCAACGATGTGGACTATGGTCTTTCCGCCGCCATCTACACGCGCGACATCAATC
The DNA here is from genome assembly GCA_049796755.1 of Acidobacteriaceae bacterium. Taxonomy (GTDB): domain Bacteria; phylum Acidobacteriota; class Terriglobia; order Terriglobales; family Acidobacteriaceae; genus JAKAAZ01. The sequence continues at coordinate 5,677 of JBARFA010000159.1, read as the reverse complement.
AGGCCTATCGCGCCATGCGTGACATCGACACAGGCATCGTCTACATCAACGCCCCCACCATCGGGGCAGAAGTGCACCTCCCGTTTGGCGGCGTCAAGCAGACTGGCAACGGCCATCGCGAAGGCGGCAGCGGCGCACTGGATTTCTACACCACGTGGAAGTCTGTCTACGTGGATTATTCCGATCGCCTGCAACGCGCGCAGATCGATACTGGAGAATAAGTATCCTCGTATCGAGTGAAGGAAACCATGAACATCACCCAGAGCAATGGAACACCCGCCACGGCCAGACGCACTTTCCCCCATGCGTTCGGCAGGCTTGCCACCTTCCTCATCATTCTGGTGTCGGCATCCGTAATGCCTCTGAGCGCACAACACGACGTTCACGCGACGCTCATACCCGTTGCAAATCGAAAAGCCCCCCCGACGTTTGATCTGATGAGCGCTGAAGCGCAGAAAACGCGGATAGCAGACTATCGCGGCAAAGTTGTTCTGCTCAATTTCTGGGCCACCGATTGCGGCGGCTGTGTCCTTGAGATTCCGTCCTTCGTGGCGCTTCAAGCTGCATACAAAACCAAGGGATTTACCGCGGTCGGTGTATCCATGGACATACCCTATGAAGATTTGAAAGATGCAAATCAAGCGTGGGCAAGAGTGCGGCCCTTTATGCTGAAGTACAAAATCAATTACCCCATCCTCATGGGCGATCAATCGCTTATCGATACATATGATTTGAAGGCGTTCCCGGCCACCTACCTGATCGACAAATCGGGAAAGATTGCTGCCGTCTATGTCGGAGTGGTCAGCAAGGACAACGTTGAGGCGAATATCAAGACCCTTCTATCTGAATGATGACGGGTCGAGAGCCGGGCTTCGATAGCCCCGTCGCCGTAACAAGCACGAGCGTACGCCCGGGAACATCTGAAGACGGTGAATAAGAAAAGAGAGAAGCGAATGATTATCGGCGTTCCGAAAGAAGTAAAAGACCACGAAAGCCGCGTCGGCGTCACCCCTGCCGGCGTCAAAGCGCTGGTAGAAGCCGGCCACAAAGTCCTCGTCGAGACCAATGCGGGAGCTCTCTCCTCGCTACCCGATGACGAATACCAATCGGCCGGCGCGGAAATCGTCGGCTCGGCCTATGACGTCTGGCGTCTCTCCGACATGATCGTCAAGGTGAAGGAGCCGATCGAGAAAGAGTATGGCCATTTCCGCGAAGGCCTGGTGCTGTTCACCTATCTGCACCTCGCGCCAGTCCCCGCGCTTACCGCAAAATTGCTGGAGAAGAAAGTGATCGGCATCGCCTATGAAACCATCCGCGATAAAGCCGGCACTCTCCCGTTGCTGACGCCCATGTCAGAGGTCGCAGGCCGCATGTCGGTGCAGGTCGGCGCCGCGCATCTGGAAAAAGAAAAAGGCGGTCGCGGCGTTCTCCTCGGCGGTATCCCCGGCGTCCCTCCGGGAAATGTCTGCATCATCGGCGGCGGTATCGTCGGCACCAACGCTGCCAAAGTCGCGCTTGGCATGGGCGCAAAAGTCACCATCATCGACATGAACCTGAACCGCCTGCGAGAGCTCGACGACATTTTCAACGGCCGCGTCTACACCCTCGCGTCGAACTCCTACAACGTCAGCCGCGCTGCCCGCGATGCCGACCTTCTCATCGGCGGCGTGTTGATTCCCGGTGCCGCTGCCCCAAAAATTGTCACCAAGGCGATGGTCTCCACCATGAAGAAAGGCGCCGTTATCGTCGACGTCGCCATTGATCAGGGCGGCTGCATTGAGACCGCTCGCCCCACCACCCACAGCGATCCATCCTATGTGTTCGAAGGCGTGGTGCATTATTGCGTGACCAACATGCCGGCGGCGGTACCGCACACTTCGACCCTCGGCCTCACCAATGCGACCTTCCCGTACGTGCTGCGGCTGGCAACGCTCGGCGCCAAGGCTGCGATCGAAGCCGATCCTGGATTGCAGGATGGCGTCAACACCTACGACGGCAACATCACTTGCAAGCCCGTCGCGGAATGCCAGGGCAAGCCCTGGAAATCTGTCCTCGACCTGGTTCGTTAAGCTTCACCCGTTTTCCTAGCCTTGTTGCAGGAGAAGGAAACATGTTGCGTCGATGTCTGCTGGCTATGTCCGCGCTGTCGTTGCTCCTGGCTTCCGCCTGTCAGCAGCCTGCGACCCAGCCTGCTGCGAAAATCGCCCAGGCTCGCATCGCCAATGCCGAGTCCGCCAACATTCCCGCTCCCGGCGGCCACTTCGACTACTATCTGTTCACGCTTTCGTGGTCTCCGGAATATTGTCACGGCCATCCCAACGCGCAGCAATGCGGTGGCGCTCATCCGGGATTTGTCGTCCACGGCCTCTGGCCGCAGTTCAACAATGGGCAATGGCCATCGGCGTGTTCCAGCGAGCCTGGATTATCAAATCCCTCCAGCATGCTCGACATCATGCCCGACCCGCGCCTCATCCAGCATGAGTGGACCACGCACGGCACCTGCTCCGGCCTCACCGCCAACCAATACTTCGGCGTCATTCGCAAGGCCTGGAACTCCATCCGGATTCCCTCGTCGCTGGTCAGTCCCACACGCACCACGACCCGCAGTGCGGACGAGATCAAGCAGATGTTCACCGATGCCAATCCCGGCATGTCGTCCGACGATATCGCAGTCAGCTGTCACAACCGCTATCTTTCTGGTGTCGAATTCTGCCTCGCCAAAAATCTGCAGCCCACCGCCTGCCAGGCCGTGCGCGACTGTACCGCCAACTCCATCCGGATTCCCGCATCCCGATAGGTCAGTCCCCGCGCCAACAATTATCCGCGTCGAGTCACTCGCAGCTCCCCGAAGCGACATCCCGCCCTGCTCGACCCTTATCACTCTGAGCCCGGGTTTCAGGCCGCAATCCGGGCCTCGCATTTCGGCGAAGAAAAGCTGCAGGGAATTGCTTCCAATCCGGCCCCGTGCCAGCGAAAATGCTCTAAAATGAAATAGCTGACACAGTCACCATAGCTGTACTTAGTAACCGCCAGTCCGCGCCAAGCGGCGGCGGGGAGGTTCAATGCGGCGGTTCGTATTTTTTGCGGTTCTCCTGGCTATATCCCTACCCGTCGGTCTTTCTACCACTGGTTGCTCTTCTGCTGACAATGGCTCGAACTTCTGCAGCGGTTTCCAGAGCGGCGCGCAGTTGACTGCTCCTGCCAAGATTGACCTCGAGCCTGCTGTCTACGGGCTCTCGCTGAGCTATGGGCAAGTTGCCTCTCTATCGACACCGACCGCCGTTAATTGCAAAGGCACATCTGTCACCGTCAGGACCTACAGCTACGGCACCACCAACCTGTCATTGGCTGACGTTTCGCCTTCCGGTCAGGTATGCGGCGGACAATGGAACCGCAATTCCGGAAATGGCGTTCCCAATTTCACCACCTGCATTCCTCCCCAGCCCGGCAGTGCAATTTACAGCGCCAAGGGCGGTTTGGCTTACCTGACCGCCAGCGGCGGCGGCGCCACCAGCAACCCGGTTCCTGTCTTCGTTCACCCTCCCATTACCAGCGTATTGTTAGGCGGCGCAAGTGCGGTGCATACGTGTCCCAACAACCCCAGCACCGGTTCGCCCACGAACGTTCCTGTATACGCCCTGAATAGTTGCCTCTCGCAGAACCAGACGGCCCAACTGGCCGCCACGGTTTGCACCGGCACGGGCACTTGCACCTCCGGATCGGCTAACGACATCACCTGCAACGCCGGCCACCTTGTCTACACCCCGCAGAACACGAATGTCGTTTCTGTCGATCAGAATGGCATCGCCACCGCGCATCTGCCTGGCTCGACGGTCATCAACGCGACCATCGCCCAGGCCACCAGTACTGCCGGATATTTCTTTACTTGCCCCGCCAAGAGCATTTCGCTCACCGTCGGCACCACCGGACAAACCAGCGTCACCGTCAACACCAGCAACATTCAGCCGCTGACCACGACAATCCTCGACACCAACAACAACCCCATCAGCGGATTGCCGCTGCAATACACGTCGAACGATCCCATCAATATTCCGGTCAGCAGCACCGGTTCAGTCACGCCGGCGTATCCCAGTGATGCGGCGATTGTTGCCCAGTGTCTTCCCTCGGTCTGCAATCCCGCGCCGGTCAACCAGATTGGTAACCTCAGCACCGGTCTGCCCATCAGCAGCAATCCGGTCGATATTCATACGCCCGGCCCGAGCCAGGCGCTTCTGTACATGGCCAGTCCGCAGTCGCTGAACCTGGTGCCGCTGGATTTCCAAAGCGGCAATGTAGGCACGCCGATCCGCTTGCCCTACCAGCCGAATTCCATGGTGATGGATGAAAACGGCAACAATCTCTTCATGGGCAGCACGACGGAGCTGATGATTGCGGCCATTTCGCCCACCTCCGGCACCACGCTCACCACCCAGACTCCCGGTGTCCCCGGCACTGTGCTGGCCGTGGCTCCCAATGACACGCTGGTCGTGGTTCATGATCCCTGCCGGCAACTCTTCTATCTCTACACGCCACCGATCGGCAATGTTGCGGCTTCGTTGCTCTCTTTCAGCGCGCCTGGGCCCACCATCGCCTGCAATGGCAACAGTGAGCCCATCGATCCTTCGGTCGAGGTGCATCCACCTTACGCCGCTCAATTTACTCAGGACAGCCAGACGGTCTACATCACCGGCGACAATACGCTCTTCACCTACAACACCTTCACCGGCTGGCACATCTGCACGGAGAATGGTCAGACAGGGAATTGCCCGATCAATCCCAGCAGCACCAGCCGCACCAGCGTCGCCGTCACCATTCCAGGAGTAGGTGCGTACGCCGCTGGAGATCCCACCACGGCCTTTGGATATTGCGCCCTCGGTCCGAACCAGGCGAACCCGCAACAGACTCCCGGACCTCCGCCGACCGGCTTGACCGATCCCACGACTGCGGTGAACCCGACGGAATACTATCCCAATGCCGCCACCGTAGGTGTGCAAACCGATGAACTGGGCGCCACGACGGATGGATATCACATCATCGGCGCGACTTCAGCCAGCGGCGGTCAGCTCACGGACATCGGCGTTCAGATTCCCGATGGGGAGTGTCCGCTGAAGACCGCGCTGAATTTCCCCAGCACTCCCCAGCAGTTCGGCCTGGGCGTGTCCAATGCATCCTCCATCAACCAGGTGGTGGTTTCGCCCAACTCGCAATTGGCATTCGTCACCTACGAACCCACAAGCGCGACCGGAGGTAATACTCTGCCGGCCTATAAAGTCCCATGCACAGCGGCCCAATCCGCGGCAGGCAACTGTCCCGCCGGACAGCCCACCACCGGCACTGTTGTCCCTGTCGCCCTCACCGGACAGGCCGGATCGCCCGTGGCTGGCACCTTCAGTCCCGACACCACCACGTTCTATGCCTCGACCAGCAACGACGATCTGGTCCATTTGATCAACACGTCCACGTTGACCGACACGCAGACAGTCAATCCTGGCCTTACCTGCGCCACCACCACAACCGCGCCGGCCAATCCATACCTGGCGTGTACTGCGGGAGCGCCGGTGCCCGCGCTGTTCCTCGCAGCCCGTCCACGGCCCACGCAGGGATCGACCACCAGCTCCGCCAAAAAGAACTAGCCGCACAAAAACGTTCGCTCCAGGTAGACCCCGGACTTTAGTCC
>JBARFA010000158.1:0-21803 GCA_049796755.1 Acidobacteriaceae bacterium | reverse complement strand
GCCGAGTTCATGCCGGCGATCATGTCACCGTGGAAGCGACGCTTCATCCGTACCGCGCGCCGCAACGCATTCTGCGCTGGACGGTCGCATTGCCGGCCACGCTGCCGCCGGGCCCGGTGCGCCTGCTGATTAGCGACGGCACCACTCTCGATCACACGCTGCATTTAATTCCCAATCCTTCCGCGCCTCCGCTGGGACTCGGAGTGACCATTGCGCGGCTGAACCAAATGCATCCTAACAATCTGCTGTACACAACTCTGCTTGCGCCCGTGCCGCAGGCCATGGTGCAAGGCCAGGATCTGCCGGCCGTTCCGCTCTCCATGGCGAATGTTTTGCAGCCGGTGGAAAACAACGGCAGCTTCTCCATCGACGGTGAAACCGCGATTGCGCTGGCGTCTGAGCATCTGAATATGGCGGTCACCGGATCGCAGGTCGTGACCATGGACATCCAACCCTAATGCCCGGCTCACGGTTGTGATGTACTTTAGGGAGTACACCTTTTCGCTTTGACTGAACCCCTCTGGAAAGAGAACTGACTCCGATGAGCACGATCCATGGCTACGCCACCCATGCTGCAGGCGCTGAACTCCTTCCCTTTAAATACGAGGCACCGGAACTGAAGCCGAACGAGGTGGAGATTGCGATCACGCATTGCGGCATCTGCCACAGCGATTTGCATCTGATCAACAACGATTGGGGCATCACGCAGTATCCCTTTATCCCCGGACACGAAATTGTGGGCGCCATTGCGGCCATGGGCAACCAGGTGAAAGACCGAAAGTTGGGTCAGCGCGTCGCCGTGGGTTGGCAGGCAGACTCCTGCGGCACTTGCGAGTGGTGTTTGCGCGCGGACGAAAACCTTTGCGCCCAAAGCGTGCCGACCTGCGTGCATCGTCACGGCGGATTTGCCGAGAAAACCCGCGTCAACGCCCGCTTCGCCATTCCCGTACCCGATGCCCTCCCAAGTGAAGGCACGGCTCCGCTGATGTGCGGCGGCATCACGGTCTACAACCCGATTCGCAGCGCGGGAGTTTTTCCTGGATCGCGCGTGGGTGTGGTCGGCATTGGCGGACTCGGCCACCTTGCGCTGCAATTCGCGCGTGTATTTGGCGCGGAGGTGACGGCCTTCTCGACTTCACCGAACAAGGAAGCGGAAGCCAAGTCGATGGGAGCCCATCACTTCGTCCATTCGCGCGAAAACGAAGCGATGAAGAAACTGGCCGGCTCCTTCGATTTGATCGTTTCCACCATCAATCAGGATCCTGACTGGAACACCCTGATCGCCGCGCTGCGTCCGCGAGGAACGCTGGCGGTTGTCGGTGTGCCGCCCAGCCCTATTTCTGTTCAAGCTTTTCCATTGATCGCCGGCCAGCGCGGCCTCGCCGGTAGCCCCAGCGGCAGCCCCAGCATGCTGCAGGAAATGCTAACGGTCGCGGCGCGACATGGAGTCAAAGCGATTACAGAAGCCTTTCCCATGGCGAAGGTGAACGACGCGTTGGCGAAGCTGAAGAAAAACCAAGTCCGCTATCGCGCCGTGCTGGGAAACTAGGTACCGATCATGTTCGAGATGACTACGCAGAGCGCGAATGACCATAGCGGTAGTTTTATGTATTGGTCAGTACCCTACTATTGGATTCGGGAATTGCGGCTGTCGAAAAAGTCAAAGCGTTGGACCTCTGCTGAAGGCGTGGTTGAATCGACTCACCGGACGAAGGGCGGCTATAAGGGAACGATACGAGCAGAGTTGTGGTACTCGTACACATTCGAATCAAAGAGCTACCTTGGACATGTGATTCGTGACTGCTGTTTCGCCCCGAGCGAGGCAAACCGACTGGTCGAACAGGAGGTAGGTCAAAAAATCCCGATCTTGGTAAACTCAAAAAATCCTGAAGAGTCCTATTACCCATCCGGGTTTGGCTCCGTGGAGCCCTTTCTCACGCTATTTCTATCCCTTCTGGGAACATCCTTGATCGCGGCCATAATTCTTGATGCCCTACTGAGTTCACTCTTGAAACGCTGACTAGGTTGAGCTTTTGTCCAAACAGGTCGTTGCGAGATGTGGCTACTCCGACGCTTGTCGAAAATCATCGCCCTTTGCAGTTCTTGCGCCTTTTGCGCAGGCGGGTGATTATCGGTGGCAATCGGCTGGTGCCGACTCAATCGTCCGTTGCGCGAATGGAGCCGGGTGCCAACATTACTTCCGCCGCGGGTCATTCTGGCGACAGAGTGCCTGACTTCAGTCGGGCCGCAGATGTCCGAGAACGTCCCTAGGTGTCAGCCTCGGGGGACCGAGTGGCCGATTCTCCACGTCTCTCTGCCCTGGCTCGAAGGTCTTCTTTCAGGAGGCCATATGGTGCAGTTCTTGCTCCGCTCGAAACCAATCCTGCTCTGCGTATCCATCCTGGTAACCGCGCTCCGCCCAGAACTTCCGCGCCAACTGCTCAATCTGCTCGCGCGATGGCGCCGGCTTGGCCATTTCAGCTACATTGCCTTTTGCTTCAGCGACTTTTTCTGTTTTCGTTGCGGTCTTGCGTGGCTTCACGGTGGCCTTCGTCTTCTTCCCTGTGTCGGTCATTTCACCTTCCTCCGTCGGATTCGCCGCCAACGTACGGGGCTCGAGCAGTTCCACGGTAGGTATATCCAGCAGAACTCGATCCTTCGCGGTCGCTGCAGCGACCCGCGGCGAGATGCACCTCGCGATTTCGGCCGGGGTACAGGTACCGCGGAACTGCTCTTCTCCTCCAGAATACGAAATTCCACTTTCCCGCGATCCACAATTTTCCTCGGATGGATATTTTTCCACTCCGCACCCCGCGCCTGTGGATGTTCGCCTATTTCTCACAGCTCCTGCGCCTGTTGGGCAGGCGGATGAGTTTCGACGGGTTTGAAGCGGCGCAGAAAAAATCCTAGCGACCCTCCCTGCAGCACCATCGAAAACACCACCACAATGTACGTTGTCGCCAGAATCCAGGTGCGCCCATCCGACAGGGGCAGCGCCAGAGCCAGCGCCAACGACAGACCTCCGTGCAGGCCGCCCCAGGTCAGCAACACCACCGAGCTTTCCCGCGCCTGCCCCGTCCAACGAATGCCATACAGCACCGCGGCCACCACCGCCAGCCGAACCGCGAGCACGGCGACAATCGCGGTGACGCCAGAGCGGAGCAGGAACCATTGAAACGGAATCGCCAATACCTCCAAGCCCAGCAAAACGAAGAGCACACCGTTCTGCACCTCATCCACCATTTTCCAGAAGTCATCGACTCGCTCGTTCGCAACCAGCTTGGCAGGATGACTCATATTGAATCGCCGCAGCGCGATGGCAGCCGCAACAGCCTCCAGAGGCCCCGACAGATGCCAGACCTGGGCGAGCGCGTAGCCGCCCAGCGCCAGCGAAAGGGTCAGCAGCACATCGACCTGGAATGCATCAACCTGTCGCATCAGGAGGAAGGTGATCCAGGCCAGGAATATGCCCAGGGCAAATCCGCCGCCAACGCTGAATAACAGAGAAACCAGGATATGCGGCAGGGATAAACTGACGCCCTGAGATGCGTCGAGAAGGGTGACAAAAATGACGACACCCACACCATCATTGAACAGCGATTCACCCGCCAGCTGCGCCTCGATATGGTGGGGTACGCCGACGCGACGCAACATCTCCAGCACCGCAATCGGATCGGTGGGTGAAATGAGCGCGCCAAACAGCATGCACTGAATCCACGGCGCCTGGATGCCGATGACAGGCAACGTCCAGTGCATCAAGGCCGCAATGGCGAAAGTCGATGCCACGGTGCCCACAACGGCCAGGATTGCGACTGTCAGGCGCTCGCGTATCAGCGACTCGATATCCATCAAAAATGCGCCGGCGAACAGCAGTAGCGGCAGCATTCCGTGCAGGATCAGGCGTTCAAAATCGATCTGCCGGGCCAGGTTGGTCGCCCACGGGCGAAGCCCCAGAGCGTATTCACCAATACTCACCAAAAACAACGAGCAGACGACGGTCAGGAACATGGTCCCGATGGTGGTGGGAAGCTTCAACCAGCGTGCGCTGATCCAGCCGAACAGCGCTGCAATCGCGACCAGGACACTAATGAGTTGGAGTATCGTCATCGAACAAAGGCGGTGCTAATCCGAGTGTACCGGACGCTCGAGGCGCAGGAGTTCTGTCGCGCCAGACCTGCCACCGACTTTTTAGCACCCGCACGCGATACGCTGAAACACGGCTGCATTCGGTACACTCAAACACAGCATGTGGAACCGTCTTCTTCTTGGTAGTGCGATTCTCTCCATTTCAGTTCTTGCGCAGGCGCAGGGCACGCAGCTCTGGCAACAGTCGAGCTTTGAAAGTTTTGAAACAGGAACGCCTCATGGCGTCGCCATCCGCAGCGATGGCCAGTTGGAGAGCTCTCCGGTTGCCAACGAAGTGCTGACTACGGCAGCGTCCGATGTTTGGTCGGTCGCGGTCGACAAGCGAGGCAATGTATATCTAGGCACCGGCTCACCTGCGATGGTGCTGAAGGTGACGCCGGATGGCAAATCCACGCCGCTGCTGGAGACGAAAGATCTTTCCGTCCAGGTGGTAAAGATTGGGCCCGATGGAATGCTGTATGCGGCCACGCTGCCCAACGGCAAAGTCTATCGCATCGATCCCAACGGACCGGAAGTGAAGATCGATAACGCGCCGCGTCCGGTGTACAAGCAGGGTGATCAAGCGCCGGCAAAAACTGAGCCCGCACCGGATGTGGTTTTCGATTCCAGCACGCTGACTCCAAAGGTGACGTACATCTGGGACCTGGCCTTCGATGCCGAGGGAAGAATGTATGTGGCCACCGGGGGCCCGGCGAATATTTATCGCGTGGACCTGAAGAAGCCCGGGGCCGCGCCTGAGAAGTTTTTCTCCAGCAGCGAACAACACATTCGCTGCCTGCTGTTCGGCAAGGACGGCACTTTGTATGCGGGCACGGATGGCCGCGGATTGGTCTATCGCATCGATCCCAGCGGCAAAGCCTTTGTGCTGTTTGAGTCGCCGAACCAGGAGATTCCAGCTATGGCGCTCGACCCTGCAGGCAACCTGTACGTGGCCGCGCTGGGAGAGAAAGGCAAGTCCACACTGCCGCCGTTGAATGTTCACAGCAGCGCCACCATGACGGCCAGCATTACAATTCTTCTGCCGGGCTCCATCGCTTCTTCGCATGACAGCACGCTGGTCCCGAAAGGCACCGTCATTTATCAAATTTCTCCCGACGGCGCGCCGCGTCACCTCTGGGCTTCGACACACGATGTCGTGTATGCGTTGGCGTGGCAGCAGAATGCCGATCCGAAACAAAGTGGGCTACTTGCCGGCAGCGGGAATCAAGGGCATCTCTATCGCATTCTTCTCGACGGCACCTATGCGGACCTGGCGCATCTGGAAGCCACCGACGCAACTGCATTTGCGCTTGCGGATAATAGTTTGTACGTTGCCACCAGCAATACCGGCAAGTTGTATCGATTATCGGGGAGCAGCGCTGGATCAGGCGACAACTCCACCTATGTGAGCCCTGTCGCGGATGCCAAATTCAGTTCTGTCTGGGGTCGTCCGGCAGTACGGGGTAGCGGGCATTATGACCTGTTCGCTCGCGTCGGCAACATTGAGCAGCCGACCGAGGGTTGGAGCGACTGGCAGCCGATCAATCCCAACGGCGAAGCTCCGAAGTTTCCTCGAGCCCGGTATCTGCAGTGGAAAGCCGTGCTGCACGGAGATGCGACGCTCCGCCAGGTTGGCTTTTACTATCTGCCGCAAAACGTCGCGCCGGTTGTAGATGACATTGTTGTAGAACTGCAGGCGCGCGTCGTCCCCGGTCTGAACCAGGAATCGCAAATCACTCCAGTACAAATCAACTTCCCCGCCGAGTCGACCGATGGAGTGGTTTACGAAACAGCGCAGTCGTCGCAGCCGCTGATGGCAATGCGAACCCACGGATGGGCCACCGTGCGCTGGAAAGCTCACGATGACAACGGCGATCATTTGCACTACTCCGTTTACTATCGCGGCACGGACGAGGCCAACTGGCTGCCGCTCGCGCAGAACGTCTCACAAACGTATCTCTCTTTTGACCTGAATCGGATTCCGGACGGCTATTACACGCTTCGCATCGTCGCGACGGATGCTCCATCGCATCTGGCGGGAAATGCGTTGACCGGATTCAAAGACAGCGATCAATTCCTGCTGGACACTATGCCGCCGGTTCTTTCTCCTTTACAGGCGACAATGAGCTCTCAAGCTTCAGGCGCGATCCACGTCGTGTTCGATGCGCAGGACAAGCTTTCCACCATCTCGCGCGCATACTATTCGGTGGATGCGGGTGCGTGGCAGTACGTCGATCCCGTCGGCAATCTCAGCGATTCTCTGCATGAGCATTACGACTTCACCATTCCGATACCGAAACCCGCAGAGGGCAACGATGTTCCACCGGCCGTCCAGCCCGGTTCTCCGCAGCAGCACGTCGTTGCGGTGCGAGTGTTGAATCGCGCGGGAAACACAGCCACCGGGAAAACGGTGGTCCAGTAAGCGTGCGTGCAGCCATGAGCGAGCCAGCGTATGCGCTTTGAACTGTTTGTCGCCAGTCGATATCTGAGGGCCAAGCGTCGCCAGGCAGTTGTCGGGGTCATCACCGCAATTTCGATTATCGGGGTGGCGGCAGGCGTGGCCTCGCTGATTCTGGCGCTGGCGATTACGAATGGAATGCAGCGCGATCTGCAAAAGGGCCTGTTGAGCTCGACCGCACAAGTTCAATTGATGCGAGTGGCCAACGACGGCATCGAAGATTGGCGCAGCCTGACCGATCGGCTGCGGCATTTGCCGCACGTCACCGCCGCGGCTCCGGCTCTTTATGGTCAAGTGTTAATCTCACGCGGAGCTCGATCTGGTGGCGCACTGGTCAAGGGGATTCTGCCCGAAGAAGAGCGCACCGTCAGCAGTCTGTTGGGCGACATCAAGCAAGGAACTGCAGCACCCCTCGCCCCCGTTACTGCGGCAACTGCTCAGGATTCGACAGACACGTTGCCGCCGCTGGTGCTTGGCTCCGACCTTGCCGATCAGATTGGCGCAGGCGTGGGCGACAGTGTGTTGGTGACCAGCCCGCAAGGCGAGTTGACTCCCTTTGGTCTGGTGCCGAAGTATGAACGATTTCAGGTCGTCGGAATTTTTCATTCCGGCTTTTACCAATACGACTCCTCCTTTGCGTTGGCGCGGCTGGCAGACATCCAGCATTTATTCGGCGAGCCGAACATCGTCTCCATCATCAGCTTCAAAGTCGACAACTTGTATCACGCCGACCGCATTGGAAAAGAGATTGAGAAGGCCGCCGGTAGCGGCTTTATGACCACCAATTGGATGGAGCAGAATCAGGAACTGTTCCACGCGCTAGGCGAGGAGCAAGCCGTCACGTTTATTGTGATTGGGCTCATCGTGTGCGTGGCCGCGTTGAACATCCTGATCGCACTGACCATGATGGTGATGGAGAAAACGCGCGACATCGCCGTGCTGATGTCCTATGGCGTGCGGCCATCGCAGGTGCGGCGAATTTTTGTATGGCAGGGGATGCTGATCGGAATTCTTGGCACGTCCATCGGACTGGTGCTGGGCTACGCGCTCGCCTGGGTTGGGGGCCACTACCGCATCATCCACCTGTCGGCGGCCGTTTACTCGCTAGATTATCTGCCCTTCGCTCCACGCTGGCAGGATGGTGTGATTGTTGCCGCGGTGGCGCTGGGTGTATCGCTGCTGGCAACGCTCTATCCATCGTCTTCAGCGGCAAAAATCCTTCCGGCCGAGGCGCTGCGGTACGAGTAACCCCAGAAATTTTCTGTAGATTCGCAATCGCGACACCTTACACTTGTTGCGGAGAAGACCATGAGCCCACAGATCGTTGTCGCCGGTCCTGAAGATTGGCCGGAGCTTCCGCTAGACGCCTGGCAGGACACCTGCAACACGCTGCATATGTGGTCGCAGATCGTCGGTAAGGTGCGTCTGGCGCTGAGCCCGAAGTTAAATCACTGGTGGGAAGTCCCGCTGTACGTCAACGCAGTCGGGCTCACCACTTCGGCGATTCCCTACGCGCGCGGCATCTTTGAGATACAGTTCGACTTCGTCGATCACAAGCTGACGGTTCAGACCAACCATTCGACCGGCGCAACCATGAAGCTGGCGCCTCGGTCGGTGGCGGATTTCTACATCATGCTGATGTCGACTCTCGCCGAGCTGGGCATTGAGGTAAAAATCTGGCCGGTGCCGGTCGAGATTCCAAATCCGATTCCGTTCGATCAGGACACGCAGCACAAATCCTATGATCCAGACTACGCGAACCGATTCTGGCGAATTCTGGTCAGCGCCGACTCCGTCTTCAAGGAATTTCGCGCGCGATTCATCGGCAAATCGAGCCCGTCCCATTTTTTCTGGGGGAGTTTCGATCTGGCTCTAACGCGGTTTTCCGGACGTCGCGCGCCCGAGCGTCCGGGTGCGGATCCAATCACGCGCGAGGCCTATTCGCATGAAGTGATCAGCGCGGGATGGTGGCCGGGAGGCGGTGAAATTGCGGGGCCGGCGTTCTACGCTTATGCTGCGCCCGAACCGGAAAAATTTTCAAAACAGGCGGTGCGGCCTGAAAAAACCTTTTATCATCCGCAGCTAAAAGAATTTCTGCTGATGTACGACGACCTTCGGCAGTCCAGTTCGCCGCGAGCCGCATTGCTTGAATTTCTCCAGAGCACCTATGAAGCGGGGGCAAACACTGGCGATTGGAATCGCAAGGAGCTGGAAAAGCCGTCAATCTGAGGCTGTCCCGTCGCCCTGAATTTTTTAGTTGCCTTAGCAACTAAACACCCTGCTTTTGACGTTTATGGTTGCTAAGGCAACCAATTCCCGAGACGCATTTTCACCTTGCTGAGAAAAGGTACGCCATCATGTTCAAGAAAATTGCGGTGGCATTCGACGAGTCAGCCGAGGCTGGGCGAGCTTTCCGTTCTGCGCTGGAATTAGCCAAACTCACAGGGTCGGAGCTAACGATCATAACGGTCATTGAGCGTCTGCCTGCCTACGTTAGTTACGTATCGGCCGTGGCCCCGGAGGTACCCCAAATCCTGCAACAGGAGAAGCAAACTTTTTACGCAGACCTGCATCACAAAGCCAGACAAGCGGCCGAGCAAGCGGGTGTTAGCGTCAGGTTTGCAACGGTTGAAGGGAATGAGATCGAGGGACTGCTTCAGTTGATTGACGACGTCCAGCCCGGCCTGCTGGTGATTGGCCTGCGGCGCGAGCCGGGAGGTTTGAGCGGATTTATCGGCGGCACGGCGCACCGCCTGGCGTTGCATGCGAAATGCGACATTCTCGGAATTCGTTAGAGGTAGTGGAACAAAACGAGAGCATTACGACTCGCAGGATTTATGAGTAAAATCGAGGTCGAATCTTTAGCCGTGCGAATTACCCATGCTCGACTCTTTAGACAATAGGACTTCCTCAAACGAGCAAGGGGAGCGGCCGCTCCGGCGTGCCCAACGCGCGGAGAAGCAGCTGGCGGAATTGCTGGCGAATATACCCGCCGGCTATGCCACGCTCGACCGCAATTGGACCTTTACCTTCGCCAATCAACAGGCTGTCCAGGGCAGCCGCCAGCGGGCCGAAGACTTTATCGGGAAGAATATCTGGGCAATCTGGCCGCAACTTGCCGGCACGGAACTTGAACGCCAATATCGGCAAGTGATGGAAACGGGGCTGCCGGCCCATTTCGAATACTACGGCGAAACCTACGATGCATGGTTCGAGATGCACGTTTATCCGACCGAAGATGGCATCAGCGTTTATTTTCAGGAAATCACTCAGCGCAAGCGAGCCGAAGAGGCATTAAAGGCCAGCGAACAGCGCTATCGCGCCTTTACTGAACTGAATCCGCAGTTGATCTTGATGGCGGACACGCAGGGCATGGTCACGTTTGCCAACCAGCGGCTGCTGGATTACACCGGCCTGTCGCTGGAAGAAAGTGTAGGCGAAGGATGGCGAGCCGCAGTGCATCCCGACGACGAGATGCGCACCCTGGGCGCGTGGATGCAATCGCTGGCGACAGAGACCGATTTTCAAGTGGAAACCCGCATTCGGCGGTCGGACGGCATGTATCACTGGTTCTGGGTGCGGGGGCTGCCGGTTCGCGACGAACAAAACAAGACACTTTACTGGCTTGGCGTCTGCATCGACATTGAAGAGCACAAGTTGGCGATGGAGGAGCTGCGGAAAAGCCAGCGCGAGGCGGAGCATCAACGTCTGGAACTGGAAACGGTGTATCGCACAGCTCCGATTGGACTGGCTCTGTTCGATCCGGTGGAATTTCGCTATCTGCGGCTGAACGATCGTCAGGCCGAAATCGTAGGACTGCCGATGGAAGAAATACTCGGAAAAACCTTGACGGAAATCGCGCCGATTCAAGGGTTGAAGGAAATGTTTCAACAGGTCGCGGATGGCAAGCCCATCACCAACAATTTGCTGGAAGGCGAGTTGCCCATGCAGCCCGGAGATCATCGGTATTGGACGGTGAATTACTACCCGGTCTATGGGCAGGACGGAACCATTCGCGCGATTACGGCCGCCTCGCTGGAAATCACGGCGCAAAAGCGCGCCGAGAAGGCTCTGATCCAAAGCGAAAAGCTGGCGGCCGTGGGTCGACTGGCCAGTTCCATTTCTCACGAAATCAACAATCCGCTGGAAGCCGTGACGAACCTGCTGTACCTGGCGCTGAATCACGAACAGCTGCCTTCAACCACGCGACGCTATCTGGAAACTGCGCAGGGAGAATTGACCCGGGTCACGCACATCGCAACGCAGAGTTTGCGGTTTCATCGGCAGACGATGAATCCAACCCAGGTTGATCCCAAAGAACTGATCAATTCCGTCGTCGATCTCTATCAGGGCCGGTTGTTCAACTCCAACATTGAAGTGGTTTCACGGTACAAGTCCACCAAACGAATTTGGTGCTTTGAAAGCGATATTCGCCAGGTGCTGAATAATCTGATCGCTAACGCGCTGGACGCGATGCGCCACGGTGGACGGTTGATCCTCTGCACCCGCGATGCAATCGACTGGAAGACCAGGCGCTCCGGGATCCGTATTACCGTAGCGGACACGGGCCATGGCATGTCAGAGGAAGTGCGGCGGCGCGTGTTTGAACCCTTCTACACCACCAAGGAAGTGAATGGAACGGGTCTGGGATTGTGGATCTCCCATGAGATCGTGTCGCGGCATCACGGGACGCTGACGCTGCGAAGCAGCGTCAGGCCTGGCTGGAATGGAAGCGTGTTCAGCCTGTTTTTGCCGGACAAAGAAAACCCTTTGAAGCCGACAAAATAATGGAAAACCCCACTCAAGCCAATCCAATCGAAGGTTTGAATGTGCTGCCCGCCCCCCCAAACCCTCATTGGGGTGATGCGGAAGATGAGGCAACCGGCTTGGCTTCGACGATGCCGACGTTACGAACCATGAGAGTGTCGCTGCCAACCGGATATACACCGCTAAGAGTAAAGCCCGCTGCCTCGAGTAGCGTTTTCCACTCACGCTCGCTGCGCTCTCGTCCGCCGGTGACCGCGAGCATGTTCAGGTCGCTCATCAATTTGCCTTCCAGGTGCGGGTCCGCGTGCGAGACGAGCGGAGGAAGAATAAATTCAATGACTAACAAACTGCCATCTTGCGGAATCACGGCGCGGCAGTTTTTGAGAATCGTGATTGCCTCCGCGTCGCGACGCCCGTGCAGCACATGCTTGATCATGTAGACATCCGCACCCGCCGGAACGGATTGCATCAGGTCGGCAACAATCAGTTCGCATCGAGAGGACGTAGCATCTTTCGCAAAGCGAGGTTTGGCAGCGTCAATGCTGGGCTCAAGGTCCACCAGCATGCCGCGCAGATGCGGGTGGAGGGCCACCACAGCGAGAATGAGCGACCCACCGCCTCCGCCGAGATCGGCGACCACCTTGGCATGGGAAAAATCCCATGCCTGTGCGATCGGCGCGTAATCCTCCGCCGGAGCGGTGCCCATGACCGCGCGAAAGATTGAACTGGAGTCGGGATCCTGCACCCAGCGCGAGGGAATGTTCGGATCGCGGACCTGAGAAGCAGGCTTGCCAGTTCGAACACAGTCCGTAAGCAGCGACCAACTGTCGGCAAGCAGATCCGACCAGAAGACAACGGCTGGCCAGACGGACTGAGGCGCATCCTTTCGCAGGGGCTGGCCGAAAGCTGTCAGGCGGAAGTGTTCGGGCGTTGTTTCTTCCGTGATGCCGATGCTGGCGAGGGCGCGCAACAGGCGGTATAACGATGTGGCGTCAGCTTGACACCTTTCGGCCAGGAAGGCAACGCTGCGGACTTCATCTGCAAGCGCATCGGCAACGCCGAGACGTGCAGCCGCGCAAAGCATACGGCTGCGGGAATAGGCCATCGCCATTTCTACCAGGCCCTGATTCGGGATGACATTGCCGATGCCGCCGCTGGATTCCGTCACGATGGACCCTCGCTTCTCCGAGAGAAGAATAGCAAAGGGCCATCCCTTTGGCTGGGTCAACAAGCCCTTAGCCACGCGCGACTGATTCTGTTGGCCCATTGCGCGTGACCGAAGACACGTGGCGTCTTATACCTATTGGAGCATTATGATGGGAGTAAGAGATGACCCGCCAATTTAGCAGCGATTTTGCCTCGTCCCCGGGGGATGAGGGCCTGGAACAAGAGCGCTTATCGGCTGCAGTGAGCGATGGCGACACGGTGCTGCTGCGCGTCGAAAACCTGCGCAAGGAGTATCGCAGCGGAACGCAACCGCTTGTCTTATTTGACGGACTGAACCTGAGCGTGCGCCAGGGCGAGATGATCGCCATTGTTGGCGAATCAGGTGCGGGCAAAAGTACTTTGCTTCATCTGCTCGCAGCCCTTGATCGTCCCTCTGCTGGTGACGTATACTTCGCAGCAACCTGGCTAGGAAAATTAACTGCGGGAGAGGCGGCCACGTTTCGCAATCGCGAAATTGGCTATGTGTGGCAACTGCACTACCTTTTGCCGGAATTTACGGCTTTGGAGAATGTGGCGATGCCGCTACTCGCACGCGAAGAACCGAAACCGTCCGCCTTTGCGAAAGCGCAGGAACTGCTGCGCGAAGTCGGATTGGAAGCCAGAGTGCATCACCTTGCCGGGGAGCTTTCCGGTGGGGAACAACAGCGCGTTTCGCTGGCACGGGCGTTGGTCACACAACCCCGGTTACTGCTGGCCGACGAGCCAACGGGCAACCTCGATAACCGTACGGCCGAAGCGGTGTTTGGCCTGCTCGAACGGCTGCACAACACGCATCGGTTAACCTCCATCCTCGTCACCCACAACATGGAAATTGCAAAACGTTGTGGACGCACGCTCCGGTTGCACGAAGGCCGGTTGCACGAAGTTTGGCTGCATTCCAGCGAGTCGGGAGAGGCATCTGAAGAGAGCCGCATTGCATCCTCTGATACGCCGGGGCATCCAATTGTTCGTACCGCAGTTCCGGATGCAGACCGCACAGGAACGGCATGAGCCAAGGGGGGAATATGTTCGAACGGTACACGGAGAAAGCGCGGCGCGTGATCTTTTTTGCGCGCTACGAGGCTAGCCAGTTTGGCTCGCCCTACATTGAAACAGAGCACCTGCTGCTTGGACTCTTGCGCGAGGATAAGGCGTTAAGCAATCGCTTCCTGCGCTCCCATGCCTCAGTGGAATCCATTCGCAAACAGATTGAGGCGCACACCACGATTCGCGAGAAAGTCTCGACTTCGGTGGATCTGCCGCTGTCGAATGAGTGCAAACGAGTTCTGGCGTATGCCGCGGAAGAAGCGGAGCGGCTATCCAACAAACACATTGGAACTGAGCACCTGCTGCTGGGCTTGCTGCGCGAAGAAAAATGCTTTGCTTCAGAGATTTTGCTGGAGCGTGGTCTCCGGCTTTCAACAGTTCGCGATGAACTGGCCAAGACGACGCAGGAGCGGGCTCCGCAGGCAGCGCGGAATCGTGAATCCAGCATTCTGGCTGAATTTTCGCGCGACCTGACGCAGGCGGCGCTCGACAACCAACTGGATCCGCTGGTGGGTCGCGACCAGGAAGTGGATCGCGTGATCCAGATTCTGTGCCGGCGCACGAAAAATAATCCGGTGCTGATTGGCGAGCCTGGCGTGGGCAAAACCGCGATCGTTGAAGGCTTGGCGCAGCGCATTTCGGATGGCGATGTTCCCAGTTTTCTGGCGGATAAGCGGGTGCTGGGGCTGGATCTGTCGCTGATTGTGGCCGGAACAAAATATCGCGGGCAGTTTGAAGAGCGTCTGAAGACAATTATGAAAGAGCTGATGGAGAATCAAAACTCCATCATCTTTATCGATGAATTACATACGCTGGTGGGCGCAGGTTCGGCGGAAGGTTCGCTGGATGCTGCCAACATTTTGAAGCCGGCATTGTCGCGTGGAGAAATCCAGTGCATCGGCGCCACTACGCCTGCGGAATATCGCAAGTCGATTGAGAAAGATCGCTCGCTGGAACGTCGTTTTCAGGCGGTAAAAGTACCGCCGCCGAACGAAGAAGACGCAGTGAAGATCATCATGGGGATCAAGGATCGCTATGAGAAGTTTCACGCCGTCAGCTATACCGACGATTCGATCCAGTTTGCGGTGTATCACTCCAGCCGCTACATTCCGGATCGCTTTTTGCCGGACAAGGCGATTGATTTAATCGATGAGGCGGGGGCGCGGGTGAAACTGCGCCAGACTTCCCTGCCGGAAGAAATTACGGAGATTCAGAAGCGCATCAAATTCATTGTTCATCGCATGGAAAACGCGATTGCGAATCATGAATTTGAAAAGGCGAGATTCTATTCCGATGAAGAGCGGAAGGAGCGCGAGAACCTGCGTGCTCTGCGCGACAAATACCATCTGGATGATTCGACTGCGGGCGTGGTGACGCGGGAGGACATCGAAGATGTGGTGAGTCGTTGGACCGGCGTGCCGGTCACTTCCATTAAAGAGGAAGAGACACAGAAGCTGCTGCGGGTGGAAGAAGAGCTGCACAAGCGGATCATTTCGCAGGAGAAATCGATCTCGGCGCTGGCGCGGGCGATTCGTCGCTCTCGTGCCGGCTTGAAATCTCCGAATCGTCCGATTGGCTCGTTCCTGTTCTTGGGACCGACCGGCGTGGGCAAAACAGAAGTGGCGCGCTCGCTGGCGAATTTCCTTTTCGGCAGCGACAAGGCGCTGATCCGGTTCGATATGTCGGAGTACATGGAAAAGCATTCGGTCTCCAAGCTGATCGGATCGCCTCCGGGCTATGTGGGTTACGAGGAAGGTGGACAGCTGACGGAACGCGTGAAGCGCTCGCCTTACTCCGTGGTGCTGCTGGATGAGATTGAGAAAGCGCATCCGGACATCTTCAACATCCTGCTGCAGGTATTTGAAGATGGACAATTGACCGACGGTCTGGGCAATACGGTCGACTTCAAGAACACGATTCTGATCATGACTTCGAACATCGGTGCGCGGCACCTGCAGAAGCGGCAGGGGCTCGGCTTCCAGTCGAACCTGGAAGACACGGTGGCCGAGAAGGTCGAAGACCTGGTGCGGAATGAGGTAAAGCGAACGTTCAATCCGGAATTCCTGAACCGGCTGGATGAGATCATCATCTTCCAGGCGCTGACGGATGCGGACCTGATCCAGATTATGGAGCTGCTGGTACAGCAGCTGAACGCCAACCTGGCGCAGAAAGCTATCACGATTTCTGTGATGGAAGATGCGAAAAAATGGATCCTGGAGAAAACCATGGTCGACCGCACCTACGGGGCGCGGCCGCTACGCAGAGCGCTGCAGAAGTACGTGGAAGATCCTTTGTCGGAGGCGTTGATTGCCGGCAATATTCAGGAGCGGCCTGCATTCCTTGAGGTCTACCTGGACAACAATCAACTTTTCTACCGGCCGATTGGCAGCGAAGGCGCGGAACGGTCTTCGGAGGGGATTTCACTTTCCAGCAGCTAGGAAAAAGCAACGCAGAAACAAAAGAAGCTCCGCCGTGGCGGAGCTTCCTTTGTTTGTCAGCCAAATATCAAGCCTCGATGATGCTGTGAGCCTGTCGGCTGCTTGTGGGCTTGCGGCCCGCACTTATTGGGCGATGCGGCCTGGATGCATGTCAGCTTTGGTCAGCGTTCTAAATGAATCCCGAGACTTTGCTTGCAACTGAGCCGGCCTTCGTCAGTGTGTCATCGACGACTTCGCGTCCACGACGAATCACGCGTTCCGCTTGCTTGCCGTACTGTTCCGCCTTCTCGCTGAAATCCTCGGCCGTGCTTTTGATTTGATCCGATGCATCTTCCAACCCGCGTTTGATCTGCTTGCGGGTCCGGTCGCCAGGTTGCGGAGCGTAGAGGAGCGCCACCGCTGCTCCAGCTGCCACACCCACACCAAATGCCATCCAAAATTTCCACGTATCCATGATGAGCTCCAGACTCGCATACCGTCGTGCGGCGTGCGTACTTGTTTTGTTGCTTACTAACCATATTAGAGCACCAATCCAGGGGAACGGTTGCCAACGAATCGCCTGAAGGAGCAGTGGAACCTTAGATTGCAACTGCTTGGCGCGGGTGCGATCTCCGCAGTTACCTTTGGTCGGCGAGAGATATATGCATTTATTATAATATAACTATATGTCTGAAATCAGTCGGTTCAAAGCGGAGTTCTTCAAGGCCCTGTCGCATCCCTTGCGGATACGAATTTTGGATGAGCTGCGAAATGGAGAAGTCGGGGTGAATGAGTTGAGCGCCCGGTTGAAGGTGGAGCAAAGCAGCGTATCGCAGCAGCTTGCCCTGTTGCGAAGCCGCAATTTCTTGAACGCAAGAAAAGACGGCCAAAATGTTTTTTATTCGGTGCGCGATCGGGAGATCTTTCGTCTGCTCGATGCGGCCCGCAGGATCTTCAACAACCAGTTGATTGAAGTACGGGACATGCTATCGCAAATTGAGTCCAGCAAGAACGGCCCCAAGTGAACCTGGCAGACTGGACGCCCAAGTCGGTCGCTGCGCTAAAAAACTATCAACGGCAGGACCTGGTTCATGATCTGATTGCCGGAGTGACGGTCGGACTGGTGGCTCTGCCGCTGGCCATGGCCTTTGCCATCGCAAGCGGGATGTCTCCGCAGTCTGGCATCTACACGGCGATCATCGCAGGCTTTCTGATCTCCGCGCTGGGCGGCTCACAACTTCAAATTGGCGGTCCGACGGGAGCCTTCGTCGTCATCATTTATGGCATCGTGAACCATTACGGCGTGGATGGCCTGTTCATCTGCACGGTGATGGCGGGTGTGATTCTGATCGTAATGGGAGCCAGCGGACTTGGATCGGCGGTGAAATTTATTCCTCGTCCGGTGGTCATCGGCTTTACCAATGGCATTGCGATTCTGATCGCCAGCACGCAGATTAAAGACTTTTTCGGACTGAAGACGGGTAAGGTGCCGGGAGATTTTGTCGGCCGCTTCAAGGTGCTGGTACACAGTGCGGGAACAATGTCTCCGCTGACTACGGCGCTCAGCTGTTTTGCGCTGCTGATCATTATTCTGGCGGTGCGATTCTGGCCGCGGATCCCGGGGTACATTGTCGCCATGGTGGCGGGAACGCTGCTGGTGGTTGCGTTCCGGTTGCCGGTGGAAACCATCGGGACGCGTTTCGGCGGCATTCCTTCAGGGTTTCCCCACTTCCACGCGCCGGTGTTGAGCTATCAACTGGTCCGCAGCCTGACCTCTCCGGCCATCACAATTGCCATGCTGGGCGCAATTGAATCGCTGATGTCGGCGGTGGTTGCGGATCGCATGAGCGGGGATACGCACAATCCCAATGTGGAGTTGATCGGTCAGGGCATTGCAAATATTTTTTCGCCGATGTTCGGAGGCCTGCCGGCAACGGGCGCCATCGCCAGGACGGCAACAAATATTCGGTCGGGAGGAAAAACTCCGCTGTCGGGGATGGTACATGCGCTGACCTTGCTGGTGCTGGTGCTGGTGGCGGCTCCTCTGGCCAAATTCATTCCGCTGAGCGCGCTGGCAGCGATTTTGATGGTCGTCTGCTACAACATGGGAGAATGGCACGAGATTCCGCAGCTGCTGAAGCTGTCGCGGCTGGAAATTGGCACTTGGCTGGTCACGCTTTCGCTGACTGTTTTTGTGAACCTGACGGTCGCGGTGGAAGCTGGAATGATTCTGGCAGCGCTGATTTTCATTCGCAAAGTGACTTCGACGACGACGGTCACGCGGGTCACGGACGAATATCTGGAGGAAGGATCGGATCACACGCTGCCGGATAAAGACATTCCCGCTTACGTCGTCATCTTGCGAATTCACGGGCCTTTTTTATTTGGATCTGCGGAGAAGATCGCCAACGTCAGCAAAGACCTGGCGGAGTGGCCTCCGGTGGTGATTCTTCGCCTGCGAAACATGACGGTGATCGATTCGACGGGATTGCAAACGCTGCAGCGATTCGCGGATGAAGTGCATGCATCCGGGCGGACATTGATTCTTTGCGGGGCGCGGGAACAACCCGCGCGGCTGATGCTGCAGGCGGGATTTGAGCAACATGTCGGCGCGGAAAACATCTGTCCTCACGTGCGCGCAGCGCTGGAGCGCGCCAACGCAGTGTATTTGAAGTCGGGAGGGCGATGGAAATCTATCGACGCCGAGACTTCCTCGATGGCGGACGCGCTCGGCTTTGGGCTGTGAGGCTGGCGGAGAGAATAGATTTCCGGCCAGGTTCGGCGATCTCCAATAAAATCGATTCAATCCACCATGCGGGAAAGATTCGAGTTCGGATTCGTGTGGCTCCTGGTGAAGCTGATGGGGCTGCTGCCTCGCGGGCTCGCCAGGAAAGTCGGGGCCGCAATCGGATGGATCGCGTATGCAGCCACGCCGCGACTGCGACGCGTGGGGCTGAGAAACCTGGAGCTCGCATTTCCTGAGAAACCGGAAGCCGCGCGCGAAACGATCCTGCGCGCCATGTATCGGCAACTGGGATGGCAGCTGGCGGAATTCTGTCATATGCCGGGCTACACGCTGGAGCGCGCCAGCCAATTTATCCGCTATGAGGGCCTGGAGCATTACCTGGCGGCGAAACAACGCGGCACTGGCGTGCTGGTACTGACGGGACACCTGGGCGCGTGGGAGATGTCCAGTTTCTATCATTCGCTGGCGGGCTATCCCATGGGTATGGTGATTCGCAAGCTGGATAATCCGTGGGTCAACCGGCTGGTGAATAATATTCGTACGCAACATGGAAATCGTGTGCTGCCAAAAGATGATTTTGCGAGGGGATTGATAGCGGCGATGCGAGGGGGGGAAACCGTGGGCGTATTGATGGACACGAACATGACGCCGCCGCAAGGCGTGTTTGTGGATTTCTTTGGGCACGCAGCGTGTACGGCATCGGGAGTAGCGCGAGTGGCGCTGCGCACCGGAGCGGCGGTATTGCCGGGCTTTCTGGTGTGGGAGCCGGCGGAAAAAAAGTACGTGCTGCATTTCCTACCTGAACTGCAATTAGTGGATACCGGCGATACGGAGCGCGATGCGATTGCGAATACTCAGATGTTTACGACCGCGCTGGAGAGTGTGATTCGGAAATATCCGGAGCAATGGCTGTGGGTGCATCGGCGCTGGAAGACACGACCGGCGGAAGAAAACGCGATTTACTAGGACCCGGCTCGCATATTCCTACCCAGTGGGAACACGACAGAATAGAAAGCCTGCTGAAAGGGCGGCGCTCGGCTACTATAGCGCTATGCTACCGTTGCGACAACTTGCGGAGGCGCTGCATGCGGAGTACGTTCCTTACTCGACGCGGGCCGGCGATAAGAAATCCTCGGCGGCAGAATGTGTGGAGCGCGTGTCCAGCGTGCGCAATGCCACCCAGACTTCCCTGACCTTTGCTGAGAGCGAAGCCACATTGCAGGAGGCGCTGACGTCCGCCGCGGCGGCAGTGCTGGTGACTCCACAGATCGCCCAGGCATTTCTCTCTGAAACAAAGCCGCTGAACAAGCCGTTATTACTGGTGGCGCAGCCTCGGTTGGCCTTTGCCAGGGCATCTCAATACTTGCGGGCGGCGAAGGCCAGCACAGGCGTGCATCGCACCGCCGTTCTGGCTTCCAGCGTCAAGTTGGCGGAGGATGTTTCGATTGCGGCGTATGCGGTGCTGGGCGAGCATGTTGAAATTGGGGCGCGCACGCGTATCGGCGCTGGATGCGTGCTGGCAGATGGCGTGAAGATTGGTGCGGATTGCACGCTGTATCCGCGGGTGGTGATCTATTCCGGCGTGGAGTTGCGGGACTGGGTGCAGGTGCATGCCGGATGTGTGCTGGGATCGGACGGATTTGGCTACGTGCGCGATGTGGAAACCGGCGCGTACACGCAGTTTCCGCAGCAGGGCACGTTGGTGATTGAGGAGGACGTCGAGATTGGCGCCAACACCACTATTGACCGCGGAGCGCTGGAGGAGACACGGATCGCGCGCGGCACGAAGCTCGATAACCTGGTGCACATTGGCCACAATGTGCGTGTGGGGCGCGATGTGGTGATGGCCGCGCAGACCGGAATTTCCGGCAGCAGCAAGGTTGGCGATGGCGCGATTCTCGGCGGCCAGGTTGGCATTGGCGAACATGCCGATGTTGGAGAACGTGTGATCCTTGGGGGCGGCGCGGGCGTGTTGAGCAGGAAGAAATTGCGCGGCGCGGGCATCGTTTTCTGGGGACGACCGGCGCAGCCCTTGCGCGCCTATTTGAAGAGTCTGGCGACGCTGGCGAACCTGACGCGGAAAGCAAAGGAATAGAGCAGTGGCCATTGTTGTGGTTGGCGGACATACACGCAACATCGGCAAAACGTCGGTGGTCGCGGGGCTGATCGCTTCCCTTCCGCAGATGGAGTGGACTGCGTTCAAGGTGACGCAATTCGGCCATGGGATCTGCTCCGCGAATGGCGAGCCCTGCGATTGCGAGACCGACGCGCATACCGTCGCGGTGACGGAAGAACACTCCTCCAATAGCGGGACCGACAGCGCGCGATTTCTGGCGGCGGGTGCGGTGCGTTCCTATTGGGTGCGGACCCGGCAGGGTCAACTGGCGGAAGCAATGCCGCGAGTGCGAAAAGAGCTGGCGCAGGCGAGAAACGCCATCCTGGAGTCGAACAGCATTGTGCGGTTTTTGAAGCCGGACCTATATCTGACGGTGCTCGATCCGGCGATTCGGGACTTTAAACCCTCGGCACAATATTTTCTGGATCGCGCGGACGCAGTGTTGTGGAGTGGGACACTGTCTGCTCCAGAAGAACCCGCGTGGCCGTCGGAATGGCTGCCGTTACTGCGAAGCAAGCCGCAGTTTTTTGTCGAGCCGCCCGAGTATAAGAACGACGCGTTGACAGAGTTTGTGCGAGAACGGGTGGCTGCACGGGCGCTGGCCGGCGGCTAGTAGATGTGGAAGTCGATTGAAATATCCATGCGGACTGCTACCGGCTTGCCGGCCAAAGTGGCAGGTTTAAAGCGATATTGCCTGACGGATTCGAGTGCCTTCTCATCCAGTCCCATGCCCAGGTGCTGCACCACTTTCGGCTCGCGCGGAATTCCGTGGGCGTCGATAATCACTTCCACAACACAAAGCCCTTGATATTTCGCCATGCGCGCCTGCTCAGAAAACTCCGGTTCCGGCGCGAAGATCACCACTGGCGGACGAACGCCGCCGCCCACCTGATACACACCGCCGCCATAGCCGCCGCCTGA